>NZ_JAATTV010000009.1 GCF_013414195.1 Psychrobacter sp. BI730 | reverse complement strand
TTTGTGTGAGAGCTTAAAGATTAACCGTTCGCTATTTTTTTTGCCATTAATTTGTCGCCAATGTTCAACACGCCCTAGTATCGCTGTAATTGATTGAATAATTATATAAATGTTATTTTCACTAAAGGGATTTACATGAAAAAATAATCTTTAGTCGCAACGATGCTATTACTCAGCACGACTCTTGCGCAAGCAGCAGAACAATCAGGTTTAGCAGCATTTGGAGCAGGTCTCGATGGCTTTATGGCCAATATATTTGGCTGGTTCGTCGACCTTATTTTCTTTTCAGTACCTCTTGGAGACGTCAGCTTCCCCCTCATTGTGGGTTGGTTATTAGTTGCCGCACTCGTATTCACTTTTTACTTTGGATTTATTCAGTTTCGTCAAATAGGCCTGTCTCTAGATATTGTCAGAGGCAAATATACCGATCCAAATCCCGCCAATAAAGAAGAAGGCGAGGTCAGCCATTTTCAAGCCTTAGCTACTGCTCTATCAGGTACCGTTGGTCTTGGTAACATCGCAGGCGTTGGTGCAGCGCTTGCTATTGGTGGACCTGGCGCTACCTTTTGGATGATTATGGTCGGCCTATTCGGTATGGCGACTAAGTTTGTAGAATGTACGCTAGGTGTCAAATACCGTACGGTACTACCATCTGGCGTCGTATCAGGTGGCCCTATGTACTACCTAAGCCGCGGTATGGCTGAACGTGGTATGGGCGGATTAGGTAAGTTCCTGGCTGTTGGTTTTGCACTTATGTGTATATTGGCGACCTTTGGTGCTGGTAACATGTTTCAGGGTAACCAGGCCTTCGCAGTCATGAGCTCTACTTTTAGCATTCCAACGGATTACAGTGTATTCTTTGGTATTGGTTTAGCGTTTTTAGTCGGTATGGTTATCATTGGTGGTATGCCGCGCATCGCAACCGTTACCGAAAAAGTCGTACCCTTTATGGCCTTGTTGTACATTACTATGGCGGTAATCGTACTGATTGCTAACTTTAATCATATTGGCACTGCATTTGGCGAGATTTTCTCGGGTGCCTTCACTGGTGCTGGTGTAGCTGGTGGCTTTATTGGCGCATTGATTCAAGGTTTAAAACGTGCCACTTTCTCTAACGAAGCGGGTGTTGGTTCAGCCGCTATTGCTCACTCAGCAGTAAAAACCAAAGAGCCTGCTACTGAAGGTTTAGTAGCGCTATTAGAGCCTTTCATTGATACGGTTGTTATCTGTACGATGACGGCGCTTGTTATTACTATCTCTGGGGTGAACACTGCCGCAAACTTACAAACCCAAGCGCTTACTGGTGTGGATCTAACCCGTGCAGCCTTTATGGAAACGGCACCTATCTTCCAGTATTTCCTAGCGGTTGCGGTATTGTTATTTGCTTTCTCAACGATGATTTCATGGTCATACTATGGTCTAAAAGCTTGGACTTACCTTTTCGGTGAAGGTAAAGGCGGCGAGATGATATACAAACTTATCTTCTTAATCTTCGTTGTTATCGGTACTATCGTACAGTTCAGCTTCGTTATCGACTTCTCAGATGCGGCTCTGTTCGCTATGGCTATCTTTAACATCATAGGTCTGTACTTCTTGATGCCAATTGTGAAAAGAGAGGTTAATTCTTTCATAGCGCGTGTGAAAAGTGGTGAAATTAAGAAGTATAAATAATAGGTTCGATTGAACACTCTATTATAACTTGATAATTAAAAAAGCCCGCCAAGATGAGTCTTGGCGGGCTTTTCGATGGCTGGTATTTGTTATTTGCTAGATAGCTGTTAAGTTCTGATCTGTAACAGCATCAGCCTACATAAACGGCAGTTTAGTAAAAATCTGCAATATCGTGGCATTGACGATATCAACAAAGAACGCACCTACCATTGGTACAATTAGGAATGCTTTAGGTGAAGGCAAATAGCGATCGGTGACTGCCTGCATATTTGCAATTGCAGTCGGTGTCGCACCCATACCAAAACCACAATGCCCCGCTGATAATACAGCCGCGTCGTAGTCTTTACCCATAATTTTAAAAGTAATCAGGTACACGTAGATAATCATAATGATGGTCTGTACGACCAATATGACTAGCACAGGGCCTGCCAAATCGGTCAATTGCCACAGTTTTAATGATAACAATGCCATCGCCAAAAATAGACTTAAAGACGCATTACCAAGTACATCAATTGAGCGGTCAAACATATCAAAATTGAAGACCATCGTTAGCACATTGCGAATGATAACACCACCTGCCAATGCCCATACGAAAGTAGGCAGCTCAAACCATGTACCTTCAGCAACGATGGCCATCACATCGGCAAAAGCCAAAGCACCTGCGAATAGTGCCAAGGTTTCGATAGTAGAAGAAGCGGTGATAAAGCGCATGCTATCAGGCCTTTCAAAGATATCTTTATTACTACCTGCAGACTCCTCATCGTGTTTGGTACTATATAACGACTGTGCACCAGCAACTTTTTCGATATCGCTAGGATCAGGGTTGGCTGGCGTTGGTTTTAGGCCAAGTCGGTTAATCAAGCGACGGGCAACAGGACCACCAACGATACCACCCGCGACCAAACCATAAGTAGCAACCGCGATACCAAGCGTCGTCGCACCGACCACACCATAGTCTTGTTCTAACGTAATGCCCCAAGCGCCTGCTGTACCATGACCACCTGTTAGAGCGATAGAACCTGTCACCAGACCGAGCAAAGGATCAAGTCCCAATGCACTTGCCATGGCCACACCCACGACGTCCTGCAATACAATAAACACTGAAACAACGATAGTAAAAATCAATAATGGTGTGCCGCCTGCTTTTAGTCTACTAAAATCAGCGCTCAGACCGATGGATGCAAAGAACATCAACATGGTGGCGGTCTGTAGTCCTTGATGAAAGTTGAAACTATATCCCCAAACCATATTGAGAGCATAGACAACAATCGCCGCGACCAGACCACCAGCAACCGGTTCTGGAATATTAAAATCTTCTAAAAACTTGACTCGTCGCACCAAAAACCGCCCAAGTAGCAGCACTAAGGTGGCCAATATCAGGGTGTAATAACCGTTTAAGGTAATCTCCATAGGTTAATCCTTTCTGTAAAGTAAATTAACCTGAATTCGGGATAAATATGGCTTTATCTCGAATTCAGGTTTCTATGATGACGAATAATTATCGGTGACTATCGGCGGTCAAGCTTGCAATATAGGCTTTCAACGACTAACTTTCTAACTTATAAGCTTCATCCTCAGATGGCACGATGATCCACAATTGTGGTTTGCCAAATTCTCTAAAGGCATCCTCAATGATGCTTTTAAAGACATTGAAGTCCTCAGTATTTATCCTTTTGACGTCTGTTAAATCAAGCCTTAAATGAACTGCCTCACTGTCTGTTAGACAATCCCATGCACTGTCCCAGTTGTGTGAAAAATAACTAGGAAAGTCACAGGCCTTGGCCAAACTCGTCAATAACTCAGTTTTCTCGAGCGTGTCACCTACGGCTATAGTAACAGCCTGCGCAGGAATGCTAGTACCCAGTGCTGTACCGTTTTGGTTAATGTGGTTTTGATTAATATGGCTTTGATTAACGTAGTGGATTGCTTGGTTTATACTGTCTCGATTCATATCAGCTTTTTTCATATTAAGGCACCTGTAGTCTTTGGAAGCTATCATAATGGTCGACAGTCAAGTAATAGACGGTAGGCGGATTACCACCTGTGACGATACGCCGTGCGCCGCGATGAGAGACACCAGGGGTGGGTACGGTATATTCGCGGTAGTAGCCTTGTGACTGAGCGGGTAGTCTGCCTTCACGGTTATAAAACGTCGTACCATCTTTATTTGGATACGGAAAAGGGCCGCCTTGCTGAATAAGCGCAATCGTGTTATCGACCTGTGCATCACCTGTTATACCAGCAGTAATGGTTTGGCTCGTATTATTAGTGACGTCCTGCGATACCGTTGTCGACTCGATGCTATCAGCAAACAATGTCGAATTTAAATCGCCAAAGAAATAGAAAGCGACGGCGATGATAGCGATAAGGCTAAATAGCGTAGAGCCTAAGCTTCTTTTATTTGGTCTGCCGTTTTGACTGCTACGATTTGAGTTACGAGTGCGTTGATTGCTATTTCTATTAGCATTAGTAGGGGTATAGCTTGGAATATCTGATGCAGTATCTTGGTCAAGGCTCAACGAAGACGAGGTCACTTCAGTGGCTCTCAATTGATTTTTGTCGTTACGGGCACTGTTAAAGTAGACACTTTGACCAACTGTTATAGGCTTCGCCAGTCTTGCTTTGCTAATATGAAAGAACATATCTTCATTTTGATTGTCTACATCGATAAAGCCATAGCCTTTATCTTCGTTCCAGTGCTTAATCTTGCCACTTTGCATGGTCGTACCGCTCCCTATAATTTAAATGCCTTAACTAAAATACTTATGATTCAAACGAAGAAACGCCAGCATAATTGCTGACGTTTCTGATTACTCGTTTTGATAGTCGATGCTAGTATGATTAAGCACGGGTTTCGCCATGACCATAAACGATCCATTTTTGCGACGTCAGACCTTCGAGACCGACAGGGCCACGGGCATGGATTTTGTCCGTTGAGATACCAATTTCAGCACCGAGACCGTATTCAAAACCATCAGCAAAACGGCTAGAAGCGTTAATCATAACGCTGGCTGAGTCCACTTCACGGATGAAGCGTTGCGATTTGGTATAGTTGTCAGTGATGATAACATCGGTATGATGGCTACCGTGCGTATTGATATGCTCAATGGCTTCGTCAATACCTGCGACCACTTTTACCGCTAGGATAGGAGCTAAATATTCAGTATCCCAATCCTCAGCCGTGGCAGCGGATAAATGACCTTCAAGCTTAGCGTTTTCATTTAGGATAGCTTGTGATTTGTCATCAAGACGTAGTTGCATTGCATCATCAGCAGCGACGATGGCCTCTGCTATTTTAGACAATAGCTCATCTGCGACTGTTTCATCGACCAGTAGCGTCTCCATCGTGTTACAAGTGCCGTAGCGATGTGTTTTGGCATTGACACTGACCTTAATCGCAATCTCAGGATCCGCATCACTATCGATAAAGGTATGGCAGTTGCCGTCTAGATGCTTGATTACAGGTACTTTGGCATCGTTGCTGATACGCGCAATCAGACCTTTACCACCACGTGGCACGATGACATCGACATATTCAGTCATGGTGATCAGCTCACCAACGGCTGCACGATCGGTCGTTTGTAGCACTTGCACGCTATGTTCCGATAGATCAGTATGGCTAAGACCTTTAATGATACATTTGGCAATGGCTTGGTTAGATTCAAATGCCTCAGAACCACCGCGCAAGATAATAGCATTGCCTGATTTGAGTGCCAGTGAGGCAGCCTCCAATGTTACGTTAGGGCGCGACTCATAAATCATACCGACCACACCAAGTGGCACCCGCATTTTGCCCAAATGAATCCCTGATGGCTGATAGGTCATGTCAGTGACTTCACCGATTGGGTCAGGAAGGCCAGCGACATCTTTAAGACCTTGTAGCATACCGCTAAATCGTGCTTCGTTCAGCTCCAAGCGGTCGAGGAGTGCGCTATCAAGATTGTTTTTTTGGCCGTTGTCCATATCGATTTTATTAGCTGCCAAGATGTCTTGTTTGGCATTGACCAGCTCATCATGAATGGCCAATAGTGCTGAGTTTTTATCGCCAGTGTTGGCAGCAGCTAGCGCACGAGAAGCAGCTCGTGCTTGCTTGCCGACAGACTGCATATAGGTCGTAATATCCGTAGTATTCGATTGACTCATAAATTATTTTCCTTATGTGATACAAGTTTTTTATAACTAAAAGCGCCCAATTTTATATAGGTAAAAGTACCTAAAAAGGCGAAAAATGTCGCAAAAAAAGAAGTTTTGAATGCCTACTTAGATAGCGGTAGGTCATTATGCTATTTAACATAGAGCAGATTGAGACGATAGTAAAGATGATTTTGTGAACAGAATCCGCTTTGCAACGCTCTTGTAAGGGCTTATTCAAAGTAATATTGTTCATGCTAAGCGGTATTTATTTAAGATAGGCGCGTTATCAGTACTACACTATATCTTTACGTGTTTTTAACAGAATTGCGTTGTAAATACTAAGGTAGCCGCGAGATATCCTCAGTATAGTAAGCATTAAAACAGCAAGGCTATCAGTAGATAGTACTTAATCTTATTATGATGAGTGATGGAGAATGAACATGGCTACGAAAAATACAACTTACAAAAATTGGTTAACGGTTGGTTTGGTAGCAGGTGCTCTAGCATTAGGCGCTTGTAGCAAAAAAGATGATACACCGATGGAAACTGAAGCTGACACTACTGTAGACGCTCAAACCTCTGTAGAAGAAAGTGCAACAGCGAGCGACAATGACGATGTTGCCGTTGCTAGTGCCGATGATGAGGGTATGGACGTTACCAATAACGATGATGTGGCAGTGGCGACAGCAGAAGATGCGGATATGATGGACGGCACTGAAGACTCAGAGCATGTATCGACGTACTAATCGCATACTATAGAATGTACTAGCGACATATTAAATGTACTAAGCACATACTATAAATAGGCAGTTATCAGATAACACAACGTCTCGTATTCTAAAGTGATAAAATAAAGCCCAGAGCGATAAATGCAGTCTGGGCTTTTTTGTACTCGCAGTTTGTTAGAAGCTGATTAACCCGTTGGTTAAATACAATATTTGCCTTTTTACTGCGTAATAAGAGACAATATGGCATTTTTCTCTTTGCCTCATCAGGCATATTACGATAATGCATCTAGATGCTTGTACTATATATAGATATAGCTCTTATTTTATTCGTGTTTTCACTCATATTTATTGGAAGTCTGCTGAACCATGCTTGATACTGCAAAAAACCCGACTCGGCCTATCGCCCTAGACTTACAAGACATCCATAAAAGCTACGGCTCATTAGAGGTATTAAAAGGGGTATCCCTAACTGCCTATGATGGCGATGTTATCTCTATTTTGGGCTCATCTGGCTCAGGTAAGTCGACGTTGCTGCGTTGTATTAATCTTCTTGAAAACCCCAATCATGGTCGTATCTTGATCGGTAATGAAGAGCTAATGCTAAAACCTGCCAAATCAGGTGAGTTACAAGCAGCAGACGTGAAGCAGCTAGAAAGCTTGCGTGCTCGTGTGGGATTTGTCTTTCAGAACTTTAACCTATGGCCGCATAAAACAATTCTACAAAACATCATCGAAGGGCCAACGCAGGTCTTAAAGATTAAAAAAGACCAAGCGATTAGCGATGCGGAAAAACTGCTTGATAAAGTCGGCCTGCTCGACAAGAAAGATGCTTATCCTGCCAACTTATCTGGTGGTCAGCGTCAGCGTGTTGCTATCGCCCGTGCGCTTGCTATGCAGCCACAAGTCCTATTATTTGACGAACCAACCTCTGCGCTAGATCCTGAACTGGTCAACGAAGTGCTTGCAGTAATGCGAGAGCTAGCGGAAGAGGGTCGTACGATGCTTATCGTTACTCACGAAATGCGCTTTGCCCGTGAAGTATCAAGTAAAGTCGTCTTTTTACATCAAGGTGTGGTCGAAGAAATTGGCACACCTGAACAAGTCTTTGATAACCCTACCTCTGAGCGCGTTAAAGACTTTATGGCATCACATCGTCCTACTTAGTTATTAGTTTTTTGCCTAGTATCATGTCTAATATCATGTCCAATACAGATGGTGGCAACACGCTTGCCACCATTTATCCTGCCAAACGTAAAATCACTATAACGTAACCATTGTTGACTGTTTATTGCCCGATGATAACTATGAGTATGCAAAACGTTTGTTTTTGATATTTTACTCAGGTATTATCAAAAGGTTTATAGGCCGTCATGTCTCGTGGCTGCTTGTTATTCTGCTATCTATATTGCTTGTCTGGCAGGGACGTCAGAGAACAAAATATCAGCACCCTAAGTCAGAAAATCCTGTCAAAAACTTATGTAAAACCCATCAGAATTTAAGGAACGTATGATGTCGAATTCTCGCCTATTGTGGTCATCGATGACCGTTACTGCTGCATTGATGTTGAGCGCTTGTAGCCAACCTGCCGATGAAACAACCGATACCAACGCTGACGCCCCTGCAGCAGAAACCACTGGTAAAACCATTCGTATCGCCACCGAAGGCGCTTACCCTCCATTCAACTACACCAACGCCGACGGCAGCTTGGCAGGTTTTGATATCGATGTTGCCAATGCCTTGTGTGATCAAATGCAAGCCAAGTGTGAAATCGTTGCACAGGATTGGGACGGTATTATCCCAGGTCTATTGGCACAAAAATATGATGCTGTGATTGCAGGTATGTCTATCACCGCTGAGCGTCAAGAAAAAGTTGATTTCAGCGAGCCGTACTTTGCCAATACAATGGTATGGCTAACCAATACGGATGGTGGTTTTGATCCTATGGCGATCAAAGACGCAACGCTTGGTGGTCAACGCTCTACTACGCCAGGTGCTTATCTACAGGATAACTACGAAGGCAAAGAAGGCAACACCGTTCAGTTGTATGACAACTATGACAATGCCTATCTAGATCTAAAATCTGGTCGTAGCGATGCAGTATTGGCTGAAAAAGTTTCTGCCAAATCATGGTTAGCAGAAAACGCAGCGGGCTTCGGTATCGTTGGTGATGAAATTGATAACGATGACAATATTGCCATTGCTGTACGTAAAGGTGACTCACTCAAAGCTGACTTTGACAAAGCATTGAGCGAAATCCGTAGTAACGGTGAGCTTGCACGTCTTGAGCAGATGAACTTTGGTCAATAATGACTCACTGAAGATTTATGCTTAGAACAAATAATGTTTGATGCAAGTAATGCTTAAAACTGGGCATGTTTCAAATAAACAGTGTTTATAAGCATAAATCAGCAAGCAGTGATTGACGATACAGCTGGTAAATATATTAAGGAATAAAACTTATGACAATTTCAATGACATCATCAATGAGCAAAAAAGCATTGTGGCTAGCACCGCTTAGCGCAGCAATGCTAATGCTGGCAGGTTGCAACAATAGCTCAGCACCAGCAGAAAATGCTGAAGCTGATACCGCTACTGAAGCGCCTTTAAATATCAAAATTGCGACAGAATCAAGCTACAAGCCTTTCAGTTACACTGATGCAGATGGCAAGCTGATTGGTTACGAGATTGAGCTGGTTGACGCACTATGTGCACAAATGAAAGCTGAGTGTGAAGTCATCTCTCAAGATTGGGATGGTTTGATTCCAGGGCTTAACGCACAGAAATTTGATGCAGCTATCGCAGGTATGTCGATCACGCCTGAGCGTAAAGAAGTGGTTGATTTCAGTGATCCTTACTTCCATAGCGGTATCATCTTGATCGGTAAAAAAGGTGATGACTTAAGCGTTGAGTCACTAACAGGTCTACCAATTGCCTCACAGCGCTCAACTGTTGCCTCGCAATACCTACAAGACGAGCATGCAGATGCTGATATCAAACTATACGATACGCAAGACAATGCTTATTTAGATCTGACCTCAGGTCGCGTGCGCGGTATGATGTCTGACAAAGTCACAGGTATTGACTGGTTAAAAACAGACGCAGGCAAAGGCTACGAAGTCAAAGGTGAAGAAATCAGCACCAATGATGATGCAATGGGTATTGCTTTCCGTAAAGGCGATCCGTTAATTGCTAAATTCAATGCAGCATTGGCTGAACTAAAAGACAACGGCACCTATGATCAAATCACGGGTAGCTACTTTGGTACTAGCTCAACGGCTGCAGCACAAAAAGCGGTAGCAACAACTGATAGTGTCGAAGAAGTAATGGTCGCTGAAGAAGAAGCGCCAGCTAACTAATACGATATCTAGCAGTTTTACTGCTGTTGTTTAAAGACGTGTTGTTTACTCAAGAAAAAACCAAGGATGATCATGAGCAACCATTGTGCCCCAATCTGTACCACGACTGGCAAATCTAACATTACTGTAGCCAGTCGTCTGTCTATGTCATTGCTCGCACTAGCGACGGCCTTTACCGTTGCTGGCTGTAGCAATAGCCAAGAGAGTGCAGCTGATACCAATCCAGAGGCTACCAAAACAACGGCAGCGTCTACAGGTGATGTATTACGCATCGGTACAGAAGGGGCCTATGCACCTTTTAACTATACCAATGCCGATGGGACACTGGGTGGTTTTGATGTTGAGATAGCAAATGCACTCTGTGCGGATATGCAGGTGACCTGTGAGATTGTAGCGCAGGACTGGGACGGTATTATCCCTGGCCTAAAAGCAGGTAAATACGATGCAATCGTAGCCGCGATGTCCGTTACTCCAGAGCGTTCGCAGCAGGTGAGCTTTACCGATCCGTACTTTAGCAATGCCTTGGTTTTTTTGGCCAAAAAAGACAGCAGCTTTGACCCTAGTAACAACAGCGATATCGACTCGTATTCTATTGCTGCACAGCGTTCAACTATCTCATCGCAGTGGCTAGAAGACACGTATCCAAAAGCCGATATGAAGCTTTATGATACGTTGAGCAATGCGTTTTTGGATCTTGGTTCAAACCGTGTCGATGCGATGATTTCTGATAAGCTGCCTGCGATAGAATGGCTGAGCTCAAATGCTGGTAGCAAATATGCGCTAAAAGGTGATGAGATCGATATCAATGATAACTTTGCCATAGCAGTACGCCCAGGCGATCCGCTACAAGCAAAGATCAATCAGTCTCTTGCTAATATAAAAGCTAATGGTACTTACGATAAAATCAATCAAAAGTACTTTGCGGTGCCAGCGTCTGCAACGAGCACAGTTGATGAAGACGCAAATACAGGCACAGATACAAATACTGCCGACCAACCAGCGACAGAAAACGTTAGTTAATAGCGAATAGCTAATAGTAGTCAAAGACAGCAGTCAAAAAATCGTGTTTTGATCAATAAAAGGATATCGCCTTCATGGTGATGTCCTTTTTTATTTGTCGTTATAGCAACGAATATACATAATAGCCGCCTATCAATTTTGCTCAAATTTAGTCGGCTGATTGTATGTCTCTAGAGGCAAGTGTCTGTTTAAGTACGGTTTAGGCGCAGCTTTTACGCGTCAGTATTAACATCACGGCGAGTGAATATGATAAAATCAGCGCTCATTTCTACTGTGTCAATTATCGCAGCGTTAATCGTATTCTTCTGACGTCATTTTTTGACGCCGACCATCCCTATTGATTTGGTATAAAATACGGTGTTTTGCCGCGTTCAGCTATTGATGCTGATTCTTTTAACTCATATTTTGCTAGGGCGTGTCTTCATTTTAAAAATGGTAATAAAAATGAGATAAATTGCAGTCAAACAAGGAAAATAGCGCAAATAATATCTAGATATTAGTCAGCTATTTGACGCCGTTTGGCAAGATTTAGCCGTTTTTAAACCATTTAGATGTCTATCGATTGAATTGAAGACATGCCTTAATTGCTAATATAAAGAGACTGAGTGGATAATCGTGTTTGACTTACAAGGATTTGGCGCGCTTTTATTAAGCGGCGCTACCGTCACCATACAGCTAGCTGTGACCAGTTTAATCATTGGTTTGGCTTTAGGCTTGCTCGGCGCAACCGCAAAGATGTCCAATATCTGGTTGCTGCGTAAACTTGCGACTGTCTATACTGCGACGATGCGCGGTATTCCTGAGCTGCTATTGGTGCTCTTTATTTATTATGGCGGCTCTATCTTATTGATGAGCATCCTCAAAAAGTTCGGCTATAACGACTATGTCGAGATTAGCGCTTTTTGGGGTGGTGTCATGGCACTGTCTATTGCTTTTGGTGCGTATGCGACTGAAATTTTTCGCATGTCCATTCAAGAGATTCCAGTAGGGCAGCGAGAGGCTGCGCAAGCGATTGGTATGCGTCCTTTTCAGACTTTTTATCGCATCACTTTGCCGCAAGTGTGGCAGATTGCTTTGCCAGGTTTGGGTAATCTGTTTCTGGTACTGCTCAAAGATACCGCATTGGTATCGGTCGTGGGTCTCAAAGACATCATGTATCAGTCATCGCGTGCGGCACAGTCTACACAGCAGCCATTTACCTTTTATATGGCAGCAGCGATTATTTATTTGGGTCTGACCATGTTGATTACTGGCTTTATGATGTGGCTTGAGTGGCGCGCCAATCCTGCGGCACGCTATGCCAAAAAGATAAGCCGTCAATCCACTCACAGTCAATCGACCATAGGGTAGAGGAGAGATACTATGGATTGGAATTGGCAGGTCATTTTTGACCATATCCCTGATTTACTAGGCGGCGCGGTATTGACCGTACAGCTGGTTTTGTTTTCAGGTGTGATTGGATTGCTGTTTGGTTTGGTGTTGGCGTTGTTACGACTGTCTAAGAATTGGGTGGTACAGATACTACCGTTTCTGTATATTTTCTTTTTCCGTGGTACGCCGCTATTGGTACAGATATTCCTGATTTATTACGGTTTAGGTCAATTTGAGGCCGTACGCGAGTCGTTCTTGTGGGAGCCGGTACTTAGCCAAGCATATTGGTGTGCCATCATCGCCTTTACCCTGAATACCAGTGCTTATCTAGCCGAAATTATACGCGGTGCGATTCAGACGATTCCTATTGGAGAGCTTGAAGCTGCTGATGCGCTTGGCATGTCAAAATGGCAAAAGCTAACACGGGTTACGTTGCCGCGCGCATTTGGTATTGTGATTCCAGCGTACAGTAACGAAGTTATCTTTATGCTAAAAGGTAGTGCGCTCGCTTCAACTATTGCATTGATGGATATCACAGGTGTGGCTCGTACGATTAGTGCGCGTACCTATACCTTGATGGAGCTATTCTTTGCCGCTGGTATCGTCTATTTATTGCTGTCGTGGGTTATCTTGTTTAGCTTTAGAATGTTTGAAAAACGTATGAACCGCCACGCCAGTTATGTACCACCAGATGTCGTGACCAACACGATTCCATAGTGAGCAGTTAGCAAATAGCAGTTAGCAACTAAAAATCGTCAAAGTCACTGTAGACAGCATAGTATGGACTGCTGATAAAATAGCCATCATTTACAGGGAGAGTTTAGTATGAGCCAATCACCACACGAGTCACTAGCGAACGCCATTGCAGCTGGTGTCAATGCTGAGCAGGGCGCTATCAATCATAATGAAAGATTGCGTGCTTCTATTGGTAAAGTCGTCTGTGTTGGTCGCAACTATGCGGCACATGCTGCAGAGTTGGGCAATGAAGTACCAACCACGCCGATACTATTTATGAAGCCTGCGTCTTCAGTGGTCTCTATTCGTAGTGATGTGGTTCGCCCAAGTCCAGAGTTATTTGGTGAGACTCACTACGAGGCCGAGTTATGTATTCAATTATCAGCTGACTTATCTATGGCGACAGTTGAGCAAGCTCAGCAAGCGATTGGTGGCGTGACATTGGGACTGGATTTGACCTTGCGTGATTTGCAAAGCAAGCTAAAAGAAAAAGGTCATCCGTGGGAGCGTGCTAAGTGTTTTGACGGAGCCTGCGTGCTTGCTGATTGGCTCGACCCACAAGCGTTTGGCAATCTGCAGAATGTACAGTATCAGCTATCTATCAATGATAAATTAACGCAAGATGGCGATAGTGCCTTAATGCTATTTCCTGTCTATGAATTACTGGTCAATATCAGTCACGCCTTCAGCTTGCAAGCAGGGGATGTGATTATGACTGGCACGCCAAGCGGCGTTGGTGTGTTGCAAGCAGGCGATCAGCTTAAGCTAAAACTGGGTGCTCATGAGTGGGTATCACAAGTACAGTGAGCTTGATTGCAATAACAGACGCATATTAAAAACCCTGAGCAATTGCTTGGGGTTTTTGCTTTTAAGACTTTATATTTATTTCTAAAATTTGCTAACGGCCAAACAATGCTAGCTATCTAATCATTCTATTTTTCAATAATCGTCAGTACATTCGATTGTCATCAGTTTGTCACCTATTGTTCAGCGTGCTGTCATAAAGGTTGAGTAGACTTAAGCGGAATTCGTATTTTTGTGGTCGTAATGATAAAGCCGCGATCAACTCTCTGCCAATCTAGCCTAACAGCAAGGTGACTGATAATGACATTATTGAACAATGAGCGAACGCTTGCCCACGAAGTGGTTGAAGACTCCAATCCTACTAATAATACTGACTTTCAGACGATTATCAATCGTCGATTGAACCGCCGTAGTATCTTAAAGGGTGGCACAGGGTTGACGGCTGCTGCATTTTTTGGCGCATTACCTTTGGTCGGTTGTAGTGAAGACGATGATAGCAGTATTGTTGGTGATGACAATAATGCCGCTATCCCTGCACAAGGTGATCTAAAGCGTCCTGATACCCTAAAGTTTGAAGCAGTCGCGCATTCAACAGCTGATACGATGACCGTAGCAGCGGGCTACAAGGCAGAGATGATATTACCGCTGGGTACACCGCTGAACTCTGGTATTGAGGATTGGAAAGACAATCGTGAGCAATCAGCAGAGTCGTTTGAATGGCGTATGGGTGACAACCATGATGGAATGTGGTTCTTTGGCAAAAACGGTAACGCTTACGATGCCAAAGCGTCAGAAAATAGCTTGCTAGTCATGAACCATGAATACGTCAATAGCAGTGAGCTTAGCCCATTTGGCTATTACGTCACCCAAGATAACAATGCTGCACCTATTTTTCAAAACCGCCGTCTCGCGAGCGATGTACGCCGTGAAGTCAACTGTCATGGGGTCTCAGTCGTTGAGTTAACTCGCCGTGCAGATGGTATGGGTTATGAGATGGTACCTGATTCTAAATACAATCGCCGTATCACCAGTAGTACAACAGCGCAATTGGCTGGCCCTGTGGCAGGCTCTGCTCTGGTCAAGACCAAGTTTGATCCGACAGGCTATCAGACTCGCGGTATCAATAACAATTGCGGCGCAGGTCTGTCACCTTGGGGTACTTATCTGACTACCGAAGAGAACTTCTTGGGGGTGTTTGCCCGTGGACAAGATGCCAGCCAATTGAGCGCTGGTGATAACTATGCGCGCGAGCGCTACGGTGCGGTGGAGGACTTCCCAGGATGGGAGTATCTATGGCATACCCCAGAGGCAAAGGATGCCAAAATAGCAGACGAGTTCTCACGCTGGGACATGACCGCTGTTGGTGCCAGTGCTGCTGAAGATTATCGCTATGGCTTCAACACTTTTGGTTATATTACTGAGATTGACCCATTTGACCAAAACTCTATACCGCAGAAACGCACTGCACTGGGCCGATTCGCTCATGAAAACTGCGCGTATGCTCCTGTTGAGCAAGGCAAACCAGTGGTGTTCTATATGGGTGATGACGCCCGAGGTGAGTATATTTATAAGTTTGTCTCCAAAGCAATGTGGTCAAACTCGGACATCGGCGGCGGACTAAAAGCAGGTGACAAATATCTGAATGACGGCACGCTATACGTGGCGGTATTTAATGAGGACGGTAGCGGTGAATGGAAAGCTCTCGTCCATGGTCAAAATGGACTGGATGCTTTTAATAGTGTACTGCCATTCAATGGACAAGATGAAGTATTGGTCTTTGCCCGTGCAGCTGCCGATGCCGCTGGTGCTACTAAGATGGATCGACCTGAATGGGTATCGGTCAGTCCTATGACGGGTGATGTCTATGTGACATTGACCAATAACAAATATCGCGGCGTACGTGACGACCAGCCTGTCTCAGCCTCCAATCCGCGTAGCTATCAATCAAACGGAAAAGCGCTTGGTAATGACAATGGTCACATTATTCGCTGGGCAGAAGCAGGCGGCGACCATGCTGCAACGAGCTTTGAGTGGGATATCTATCTATTTGGTGCGCCAAGTGATTTATCGGCAGAAAACTTATCTCAGCTAAATGACAATAATGACTTCTCTTCACCTGATGGACTGTATTTTGACCCGCGCGGTGTCTTATGGATTCAGACAGATGACGGCGCTTACACCGATACTAGTAGCTGTATGTTGCTCGCGGCTCTGCCAGGCAAGGTCAGTGATGGGTCGATGACGACCACATCGGCAGGGCAGTCAACCCGAGTTGGCATATCTGCCAGCAATGATAATATCAAACGATTCTTTGTCGGTCCTGAAGGATGCGAAGTAACAGGTATCACTATGGCACCAGATTTTAAGACGCTGTTTATCAATATTCAGCATCCAGGCAACACATGGGGCGCTGTCGCTGGTGGTAGTATACCTCGCTCAGCGACTGTGATGATTACTCGCGAGGATGGTGATGTCATACTGGCAGAATCATTTGATACAGCTGATAGCACGACATAGATAGATAAGCTATAGGCGGATAATAGAAACAAATAAAATGCTCACAACCATAAAAATCCCAAGTTAAGGCTTGGGATTTTTTATTATCATATTGATCTGATGGTTAAAGAGACCGTCTATCACTCATTTGGCTCTGCTAGTCGTCATCCCGCTCTAAAGTCAAACCATTTACTTCTCTTTGCTGCCGTTACAGGATAATATAGACCATTACTTTTTTCGCTGAATGTGCAAATATTATGAGCAGTCCAAAGGTGTTTTATAACGACGGTGTTAGTGACAGCGACGCTCAAAATGATAGCAGCTATACTCGTACTCATCATGAGCTCGACGCGCATTTTGTCCCAGATGCGAGTGTGCCGCTACATAGTCATCTATATGAGCAAATCGACCAACTCGAAGCCATCGATATGGATGAGCTGGTCAAGCTACTAGCAGATGCGGATGACAGTGATGAAATCAACAAAACACCTGTATCTTTGGCTGATTTTTTTGAAGGATTGGCGCAGCTTGCTACCGTGGGTGTGGTTGAGATTACAGAAATCGTAGAAGCCATCCACCGTGAAGTTATCTTGCGTCCGCTAGGCCGCTTCAATGACAAACATTTAAATAAATGGTCGCGCGGATTTACTGGACGTATCTATGGCACGATACGTCATGTCATGCAAATGGTCGGTAATAACCTAGCGTCTGTACTACGCATATATAAAAACCTGATTCTCCAAAAGTCAGTGCAGCCACTACCAGACTCACTGAAAAAACTGGTCAACGTCTTAAATGGTGTCATGGGTGATCATCTGGTCAATAATCAAAATGCGCTTGCCATTCCGATGATGCTATACACTCAAGACGGCAAGCCGCAAGGTGAGGTGCTATCAGGTCGCATCGTTATTTTGTGCCATGGTTTATGTATGAGTCATTTAAGCTGGCAAGCCCAAGCGGATAATGATTTAGGCGAGGCCATTCATGTCAGCCAGCCTGATACCACGGTGTTATATTTGGATTACAACACAGGTCGCCGTATCTCGCGTAGCGGCCGTAAGTTCTCTCAATTGCTACAAGCGCTGGTCGCTGACAACCCAAATATCAGTCAGATAGATCTTGTTGGACATAGTATGGGCGGTTTGGTCTCTCGCAGTGCACTGTTCTATGGTGAGCAAGATCGCCTAGACTGGATCAAGCGCGTGGGCAATCTCATCACGCTAGGTTCGCCGCATCATGGGGCAGTCCTTGAGCGTATCGGTAATTATGTGCAAGACGTCATTGCCAAGCTACCGTTTGCAGGCTCACTGGCCAAGCTCGGTGATATGCGCAGTGCCGGTATTATCGATCTGCGTCATGGCAGTATTCGTGATGCAGATTGGAAAGCATTAGAAGGACGTAGCGTACTACCACAAGACTTTCGCCATCCTGCACGGTTACCAAGTGGTATCAAAACTTACTTTGTCGCCAGTGCGTTGCTTGAGACGCATTATGATTCTAAGGTAACGGATCTGCTAGGAGACAGTTTGGTATCAGTGGCTTCAGCGTTGGGTGAAGATGACGCTGAGCATGCCTTGTTTGTGCCAGATGGTCATAAAGCAGTGTTTTATGGCATCAATCATATGAACTTAATCCATAGTAGACGAGTGCGCGAGCAGGTTGTTGAATGGCTACTTGATAATGGTCGAAGTGACTACGCCGGACGTCCGCGCATACACTCTTATCCTAGAAGTTTAGATGTGGCGGTGTAGTGATTTAATGTGAAAAACAAAAAACCCTCAAGCATGACGCTTGAGGGTTTTTTTATAAACACTGATTTATAGTAAGTAAGAAAACTTACTCAGCAAATATTGCTGCTACATCATCTTTATTAAACTTATAGACTTCACCGCAGAAACCGCAATCCATCTCAAATGTACCGCCTTGCTCTTCGACGATATCTAACGCTTCCGCTTCGCCGATTTGCTCAATTGCCATTTCACACTTCTCGCGTGAGCAAGTACACCCAAATGATAGAGGCGCAGGCTCAGGTGCCACGATGTTTTCTTCGTGATACAAGCGATAGAGTATTTCGTTAGCATCCAGTGTCGTTAGTTCTTCTGCTTTTACCGTGCGTGTCAATACAGACAAGCGCGTCCATAAATCATCGTCGATACCTGCGTCTTGGTTTTGCTCAACTTCAGACGTTTCTTCAGCAGTACGCGGTAGCATTTGTACCAAGATACCACCGGCTTGCAGACCATCAGATGCCAAGTTAATCAACGTTGGAATCTGGGCTGATTGCTTTTGATAATGCGCTAAGCAATCCGCTAGATTGTCATGGCTACGCTCAACGATACCTTGGTATGGTTCACCGCCATCAGGCTGAATATTGATAAACAATACGCCTTGTCCCATCGCACCAAGTTCAGCAAACGCTTCTTTGGCATGGGTCATATTGTCCCACGCTTGTACTTGCTCATCCGTCTCGCCTTTCCAGCTAGCAAGCGCACGAATGATACCGTCTTGATCGCATTCTGCCATCGCCCAGTTTAGTAAGCTGTCACTGTCTGATGACTGCAACTGAATAGATAGGCGACCATTGATTTTGACCGTACTGATTAGCAAACTCGCTGCCGTCAGCATCTCACCCAATAAGCGTTTGATGGCTTCAGGGTAGGGCTTTTGTGCAATCGTGCTCGCGTAGCTGCGTGATAGGCGTACTACATCACCGCGCACTGGAGAGTCTTCAACAAAGAAACGTTGGCGAATGTCGTTGCTGCCATGGTTGCCAGTAGTTTGGCTGTCCGTATTTGGGACTTGGATATCTTGAGTCATAAGTCATTTGTAGTATAGAGAAGTTGTTTGCTTTATGGGGATTACTGCCGATTTATCAATCTCACTTAGCAGACTGTTTTGACGATTATGAGCAGTAAAGGTTAATAACGAGCTTAAACAACCAAGCGGCTGTTTGTACAAAGCTCTGAGTAGATAACCGTTATGAGCCAACATTTTGTAGCCAGAATATAAATATATTCATAAATATGTACTCTCTCAAAAAAAATTCACCCTCTACTGCAAATTTGTTGTACAGTAACATTAAGTTGCATTGTGATAAACAACAGCAACAACCGTACGGATGCGGGGCAGTCTGGTCAATCAGACCTATGTCGTCCAAGCACTCACTCAATCTTGCGATAAAAGGATGTATTTCATGACATACTCATTTTCCAAACCGTTGACTTTAGCTGCTGTTATGGCATTAGGCTTAGCGGGATGTAATAACAGCAGCCAGACCAGCACTGATGCGCCAGCAGATGATGCAACGACGACAGAAACCACCACCAACGGCACGTTACAGAAAATCAAAGACTCTGGCACTATTGTCGTCGGTCACCGTGATTCCTCTATTCCTTTTTCTTATATCGCTGATGATCCTAATCAGCCGATTGGTTATGCTCACGACTTGGAAATGAAAGTGGTTGAAGCCGTTAAGCAAAAGCTAAACATGCCAGACCTTAACGTTCGCTATAACCTAATTACTTCGCAAACTCGTATCCCATTGGTACAAAACGGCACGGTAGATTTTGAGTGTGGCTCAACCACCAATAACGAAGAACGTCAAAAGCAAGTTGCATTCTCAAACGGTTTCTTTGAAATCGGTACGCGTCTGTTGACCAAAAAAGACTCTGGTATTCAAGATTTTGAAGATCTAAAAGGCAAAACTCTGGTAACGACAGCAGGCACGACTTCAGAGCGTTATATCCGTCAGTACAACGATGATAATAAAATGGATACCAATATCATTTCAGCAAAAGATCATGGTGAAGGCTTCCTAATGCTAGAGAATGGTCGCGCTGATGCCTTTATGATGGATGATGTATTGCTCGCAGGCGAAAAAGCCAAGGCAAAAAATCCTGATGAATGGGTCATCGTCGGTACGCCGCAATCGTTTGAAATCTATGGTTGTATGATGCGTAAAGATGATCCTGAATTCAAAGCTGTGGTCGATGAAGCACTTGCTAATGTGTTTAGCTCAGGCGAAATCAATAGCATTTATGACAAGTGGTTCTTGAATCCAATCCCACCGAAGAACGTCAATCTAAACTTTGAGATGTCAGACAACTTAAAGGCCTTGATTGCCAATCCGCATGACAGCGCTCAGCCTAAAGGAGCAGCAGCGCAGTAACGCTCATTGTCCCTCAACATAGCTTGCCTATACGTTCAGATAGCCAGTAATTTTATTTGACGTATAGGCTTATCAATCGTTGCTCGGAGAGACAACCATGAATTATAGCTGGAACTGGGGTGTGCTCTTTGAGCAGACTGGTATTGGCAACGAGCTCTATATCCATTGGATGATCACTGGTCTTGGCTGGCTGCTATTGATTGGCAGTATCGCTTGGGCCATCGCGATGGTCGTTGGTACCATCTTCGGTATCATGCGTACCTTGCCCAACAAGACCGCTCGTGCAATCGGTACGGCTTATGTGACATTTTTTCGTAATATCCCACTGCTTGTTCAACTGTTCTTTTGGTTTTATATCGCCCCTGGCTGGCTCACGCCAACGATACAAGAATGGTGGTATAAGGATTTGTCTCCGAATACCTCAGCCATGTTATCAGCCAGTATTGGTTTGGGCTTATTTACTGCTGCTCGTATCGTGGAACAGGTACGGACGGGTATAGAGTCATTACCTGATGGACAGATTAACGCAGCCTACGCGTTAGGGTTTAGTATTCCACAAGTCTATAAAGAAGTGCTGCTACCGCAAGCATTTCGTATTATCTTGCCACCGCTCAGCTCTGAGCTGACTAACTGCTTTAAAAACGCCTCTGTGGCCTCGCTAGTGGGGGTAATGGAGCTGATTAGCCAAACCAAAACCATCAGCGAATACACTCAAAATAGTATCGAGATATATACTTACGCGACGATTATTTATTTGGTTTTCAATTTATCCTTAATCGCTATTATGGGATTGATTGAACGTAAATTGCGTGTGCCTGGGCTTATTGCGGGAGGTCAGAAATGAATATGACCGAATTGGCAACAGCCTATCCTGGTTTGATGGGTGGCATGCTTACCACCTTAAAAGTGCTGTTTTTGGCTATTTTGGGCGGTATTAGTTTAGGAACTGTACTGGCATTGATGCGTTTGTCAGGTATCAAAGCGCTTGAGATTCCAGCAAAGCTATACGTCAATTACTTCCGCTCTGTGCCACTGTTATTAGTACTGTTATGGTTCTACTTTGCCGTACCGATGATTTATCTTTGGGTAGCGGGTAAGTACCTGCAGCTCGATGCTGCGTTTGCGTCCTGTGTGGTCGCATTTATGATGTTTGAGGCCGCTTATTTCTCAGAAGTGGTGCGTGCTGGTATTCAATCGATTGGTAGCGGGCAGGTCAATGCGGCAAAAGCGCTCGGTATGACTTATGGGCAGACCATGCGTCTGGTCATCTTGCCACAAGCCTTTCGTAAGATGCTGCCATTGATTTTGCAGCAATGTATTATTTTATTCCAAGATACGACACTGGTATTTGCCATTGGTTTGACCGACTTTTTCCGCGCAGCCTATGTTCGCGGTGAACTAATGGGACTACTCACGCCGTATATCTTAGGTGCTGGTGCTGTCTATTTTGTGATTAGCTTAAGTGCTTCTATTGGTGTGCAACAATTACAAAAGCGTTTGCGGTTTTAGTATAGTTATTTTAATACGGCTATCGCTTGCGCTTTTGAGTGTTAAGAGCTTGAGTATTTGATTTAACTTTTTAAATAATGATTATCGAAAATAATGTGGTTAGGAGCCAGTGATGAGCAATGCTGATACGTACTTAAATGCCTTTGGCGGGCTGGTTACCAATAGTGGTCATGCTAGTGATGAGATGGTCATCGAGATATCTAATGTCAGCAAATGGTATGGAGACTTTCAAGTACTGACTGACTGTACGGCGCATGTACATAAAGGTGATGTCGTCGTCGTTTGTGGTCCATCGGGCAGTGGTAAATCAACTTTGATTAAGACGGTGAATGGACTTGAGCCTTTTCAAAAAGGTGACATCATGGTCAATGGTATCTCTGTCGGTGATCCAAAGACTAATCTACCTAAGTTACGCAGTCGTGTTGGCATGGTGTTTCAGCACTTTGAGTTGTTTCCACATTTGACTATTATTGATAATTTGACCGTGGCACAAATCAAAGTATTGGGTCGTAAAGAGTCTGAGGCCAAACAAAAAGCGATGGCTTATCTCGACCGTGTTGGTCTGACAGTACAAGCGGCAAAATATCCAGCGGAGCTCTCTGGTGGTCAGCAGCAGCGTGTTGCAATTGCACGAGCGTTGGCCATGGATCCCGTCGCAATGCTGTTTGATGAGCCAACCTCTGCGCTTGATCCTGAGATGATTCAAGAAGTGCTAGACGTAATGGTCGAGCTAACTCGTGATGGTATGACCATGATGTGTGTGACGCATGAAATGGGCTTTGCCAGTCAGGTGGCCAA
The DNA here is from genome assembly GCF_013414195.1 of Psychrobacter sp. BI730. Taxonomy (GTDB): domain Bacteria; phylum Pseudomonadota; class Gammaproteobacteria; order Pseudomonadales; family Moraxellaceae; genus Psychrobacter. The sequence continues at coordinate 121,837 of NZ_JAATTV010000009.1, read as the reverse complement.
TCGTATTATCTTTATGGATGAAGGTCATATCGTAGAAAACTGTAGTAAGGATGAGTTTTTTGAAGGCGCGAAAAGTGACCGTGCGCAGATGTTTTTATCGAAGATTTTAAATCATTAAATACACTTTAATTTACGATTGTTTATAGCAGTATTTCTAAGATAAAGACATGTTCTAAAGCTTACTTTTCTTTCCACTGCTAATAATTATCTAAAGCGCCTTATTAAAGACAGTTAAACGCTATCTTTAATAGGGCGCTTTGTATTGAGCTTTCTTTATATAGCTATTTGAAAAACAATTTAGAGCTTGTGATGTTTACACACAAGGAATTTGAATAAGATAGCTTTGAGACTATAAAGCCGCTGAAAATAGAGCGGGAATAGTCGCATGATTAGAGAGGTTGCAAACGGCAAAGGTAGATGAAATGGCTCATCTGATTAACCAAACAAGTTTGAAAAGATAGTAGTCATAATATAGATGAGTTTAATTTAATTTAACGTTATTAACTTAATTAGGATTGAATATGACGCTAAAACGAACCGTCGGCATACTACTATTCAATGAAGTAGAAGTATTGGATTTTGCAGGACCTTTTGAGGTGTTTTCGTTGGCTGAAAATGCTACCTCTGCTAGTGATGATAAGCACTTCAAGGTTATCACTATTGCTGAGCATCAAGCAACGATATCTGCTAGAAACGGTCTACAAGTCATTCCTGACTATAGTTTTGCCAATCATCCAGACATTGATGTATTAATTGTTCCCGGTGGGTACGGTGCCGAAAAAACAGAAATATATAATAAGGTGGTAATTGATTGGATTAACACTCAAGCAAGTTTGGCAGAGCTGACGCTTTCAGTGTGTACAGGAGCGTTGCTGTTGGCTAAGGCAGGTTTATTAACTGGTAAGTCAGCAACCACGCACTGGATGGATTTGGATAATTTAGCATCCTATCCTGATATCGATGTGATCTCGCATACGCGTTTTGTAGATGCTAATGATGATACTGGTAATATCATCACATCAGCGGGGATAAGTGCAGGAATCCATGCAAGTCTATACTGTATAGAAAAATTAATAGATAGTGAAACCATGCGTGCAACAGCGCATCGCATGGAGTTCGATATTGACTAAGTGAATTGCTAGATAGGTGAGTGAATGGCTGTTTACTGATACAATAGCGGTCAATATTTTTGATAATTAAAATAATTCATAAACCATATTGGAGTTTGTATGAGCGTAGAAAACCTATCTGTAGCATCGAGCACAGCAGCAAAAAAAGGTGTGGTTATTATTGGTGCAGGACTGGCAGGCTGGCATGTCATTGATGCCATTCGTGCCAAAGACACAGAGATTCCAATCACATTAATCACGGCTGATAGTGGCGACCGTTATCATAAGCCGATGTTGACGATGGCAATCAGCCAAAACAAACGAGCATCAGACTTGGTACGGGCATTTGGTAGCGAAGCGGCGAAGACAGCAGAAGTGATGCTGCTAGCCAATACGCAAGTAACAGATATTGATCCAGTGAGCCAAACCGTACAGGTGCGATCTACTGCGCAGTCAGATGACACACTGACGACTATCGGCTATGAGAAAATGGTACTAGCGATGGGTGCGCATCCTATTTTCCCTAAAAGCCTGCCGCAAGATTTGGTCTGGCACGTCAATCATATCGAGCGCTTTGGTCAGTTACAAGAGAAGCTAGCAACAGGTAGTCAGCACGTTGCGATCGTTGGTGCTGGTATGGTGGGTACAGAAATCGCAGAAGACCTACTCAAGGCTGGTCATAAAGTAACACTGATTGATTTAAACGATGCACCGCTTTCGCAGATGCTACCAGCAAAAGCAACCGCACGTATCGCCAAAGCGATCGAGTCGCAAGGTATTCAATTCTTAGGTGGTTATCAAGTATCAGCTGTTACTCGCGTCAATGACGATGACAATAACGATGACAGCGAAGATGCCGAGAAACTACAAGTAGACTATGCACCGTTATCACCGGATTCAGACAATGCTGATCTTCAGACGCTTGAACCACTGATTGTAGATCATGTGATTGCCAGCACAGGTCTGACAGTCGATGAGCAATTACCTGCTGCGGCTGGTGTGGAATTCGATCGCCGTACGGGTATCGTGGTGGATGCAGCGACGTTGCGTACCAATGCAGCGAATATCTATGCTATCGGTGACTGTATGTCTATCAATGGGGTCGCTTGTCGTTATGTTGCGCCATTACGCGCGCAGGCCGCGACTATCGCTGATGATATCTTAGGTCATGAGCATAGTGGCTATGATCATAAGCCGCCAATGATTCGCCTTAAGAACAAAGCCATCTCTGTGATGGTGACGGGTGTACCGCAAGCAGTGGGCAATTGGCAAGTGAAGACTGAGAATGATGATGAGCTAATCATGGATTTGCTCGATGATAATGAAGCTGTTAGCGCAACAGTAACGATTAAAGCGCCTGCAGTTTCTAAAGTATAACGATTGCAGTACCGTCTTTAGAAAAACTAATAAAAGCACATCATCTATAAGTGATGTCCTTTATTAGATGCTTTCCAGACAATTTAGATAAACGACAGTGTTGATAATTAAGCCAGCCCATTCCTTATGATGTGGCTGGCTTTTTTATGTCAAATATTTGCCATGATTCTATGTTACTTTTTACTAAGTAGAAAGGCAGATTATCCAATTAAATGATACATAATGTATTGATATTATTGACAGGCTTTCATTGATGGCGTTATAGTAGCTGAATGCTATGTAAGACCTGCCCAAGGAAGAAGGTTTGCACGCAGGCTATTAATAAGTGCTATTTATAAATACTATAAAAAGTAAAACGAAAGGACTCGTTATGACTCAAACTCCTGATTTCGATTCGACTCGCGTTGACTTCGATACTATTTTAAACAATATTCCTAGTATCAATATGGGCGCACGCTCAGCCAATGCACCACTTACTCAAAGCTATGATAAAGGTCCTGATGTACCGCTGATTGAAGCGACAATCGGTGACTTTTTTGATGCTATTGTTTCCAAATATCCTGAGCGCGAAGCACTGGTCGTCCGCCATCAAAATATCCGTTGGACATATCGTGAGCTACAGCAGCAAGTGAATCAGCTAGCCAGTAGTATGATTGAGATGGGATTAGAGATTGGTGATCGTATCGGTATATGGTCGCACAACAATGCTGAATGGTTACTCATGCAGTTGGCCACGGCAAAAGTCGGCGTCATCCTCGTTAATATCAATCCTGCCTACCGTACTTTTGAGTTGCAATATGCCTTAAATAAATTGGGCTGCTCAGCGCTCGTGCTTATGCGTCATTTCAAAACCAGTGATTACGCAAGTTTAATCCGTGAGCTATGTCCTGAAATTTACCATAAAGATTACACTCAGCTTGATTTGGTTGAGATTCCGACGATTGAACGCATCATCTGGATTGATGAGCCAGAGTCGGATGAGACCTTCGGTTTTATGCAAAAGTTCTCTGCGTGGATGAGCGAGGGCGATGCCAACGATCCGCGTGTTGCTGAGCGTCAAGCTCAGCTTAAAAACACCGATGCTATCAATGTACAGTTCACCAGTGGTACGACAGGTACACCAAAAGGTGCAACCTTAAGCCATCGTAATATCTTAAATAATGGCTACTTTATCGGTGAAGCCATGAACCTCACTGAAGAGGACAGACTGTGTATTCCAGTACCTCTGTACCATTGCTTTGGTATGGTGCTTGGTAATCTAGCGATTCTCACGCATGGCGGTTGTATCGTATATCCAAACGACGGCTTTGAGCCATTGACCGTATTGCAGGCAGTCGAAGAAGAAAAGTGTACAGGTCTGCACGGCGTGCCAACGATGTTTATCGCTGAGCTTGACCATCCTGAGTTTGAAAACTTTGATTTATCGACCTTGCGCACGGGTATCATGGCTGGGTCTAGCTGTCCGATTGAGGTTATGCGCCGCGTCATCGATAAGATGCACATGAGCGAAGTTACTATTGCCTATGGTATGACAGAGACCAGTCCTGTATCTTGCCAGACCAATGAGCACACGCCACTTGATAAACAAGTCTCGACAGTAGGACTGGTACAGCCTGCGCTTGAGGTCAAAGTCGTCGATACAGAAACAGGTGAAATTGTCCCGTTGGGTGAGACGGGTGAGTTGCTTACACGAGGCTATTCCGTGATGAAAGGCTATTGGGGCAGCCGCTTTAAAACGCGTGAGGCGATTCAAGATGGTTGGATGCATACGGGTGACTTGGCCACAATGGACGAAGACGGCTACGTAAAAATCGTCGGCCGTAGTAAAGATATGGTGATTCGCGGCGGCGAAAATATCTATCCAGTAGAAATTGAAAATTATCTCTATCGTCATCCTAAGATTCGTGATGTGCAAATCGTGGGTATACCAGATGAGCGTTATGGTGAAGTGCTGGCAGCGTGGATTATTCCGAAAGAGCCTGGCTGCTTGACTGAACAGGAAGTACGCGAGTTCTGTAGTGAGCATATCGCTCACTATAAAGTGCCGACTTACTATCGCTTTGTGACTGAATATCCAATGACCATCACTGGAAAAATTCAAAAATATAAAATCATTGAGCAAATGAAAGAAGAGTTGGGTTTGTAGCAAGCTTACTTATCTGCTCTAAAAAACAAAAGACTAACCATATTCATTTCACTATAAAAGTATTACAGCGTTAACCTCGCTTGAAGTATCACACATACATCTGCACTCGGTTGCCTTGTACTACTTTTAAATTGAATCGACTATATGTGAGCAATGCTTAAAAATAGTAGTTAGTATCATTTATATAAAAAGCTACTCACATCTACGTATCTATGTATAAGAAAAAAAGGGATATCATGAGCGCTATCATAACCAGTAAACTGAGTCCAAACTCAAGCGATTTTCAGCAAAACAGTGCCGCTATGCAAGAGATAGTCGATGACCTGTATGTACACTTGCGTAAAGTTGCCCAAGGTGGCTCAGAGCGCGCACGAGCCAAGCATCTAGCGCGTGGTAAGCTGTTACCACGTGAGCGCGTCGAGCGTTTATTGGATGTAGGCACGCCGTTCCTAGAAGTGGCACCGATGGCTGCACATAATATGTATGGCGAAGAGATTCCGGCTGCTGGCGTGATTGCAGGTATCGGCCGTATCAATGGTATCGAGTGTATGATTGTCTGTAATGATGCCACGGTAAAAGGCGGCACATACTACCCAATGACGGTCAAAAAACACCTACGAGCCCAAGAAATTGCTCAAGAAAATCATCTACCGTGCGTTTATCTGGTTGATTCAGGTGGTGCAAACCTACCGAACCAAGATGATGTGTTCCCGGATAAAGAACATTTCGGCCGTATCTTTTTTAATCAAGCAAATCTGAGTGCAGCAGGTATTCCGCAGATAGCTGTGGTTATGGGTAGCTGTACGGCTGGTGGTGCTTATGTTCCTGCCATGAGTGATGAGTCTATTATCGTCAAAGAGCAAGGTACGATATTTTTGGGTGGTCCACCACTAGTCAAAGCAGCGACGGGTGAAGAGGTCACGGCAGAAGACTTGGGCGGTGGTGATGTACATACCCGACTGTCGGGCGTGGTCGATCATCTAGCGCAAAACGATACGCATGCACTATCAATTGCCCGTAATATCGTCAGCCATCTAAATCGCCCTGCAAAAAACATTCCTAATCAAATCACATCGCGTCCGCCGCGTTATGACGCCAAAGAGCTATACGGTGTGATTCCAACGGACAAGCGCAAGCCATTTGATATCAGAGAAATCATCGCGCGTATCGTTGATGACAGTGCCTTTGATGAGTTTAAAGCACGCTTTGGTACGACGCTGGTCTGTGGATTTGCTCATATCGAAGGGATGCCTGTTGGTATTATTGCCAATAACGGTATCTTGTTCAGTGAGTCAGCGCAAAAAGGTACGCACTTCATCGAGCTATGCTGTAAGCGCAAAATCCCATTAGTATTCCTGCAAAACATCACAGGCTTTATGGTTGGCCGCAAATACGAGAATGAAGGTATCGCTCGTCATGGCGCCAAAATGGTAATGGCAGTGGCTAATGCAAAAGTGCCAAAGTTCACGGTTATCGTCGGTGGTTCGTTCGGCGCTGGTAATTACGGTATGTGTGGCCGCGCTTACAGCCCGCGTTTCTTATGGATGTGGCCAAATGCGCGTATCTCTGTCATGGGCGGTGAGCAAGCAGCGTCAGTACTGGCAACGGTCAAACGTGATAACTTTGATCGCAAAGGTGAAGCGTGGAGCGACGAAGACGAAGCCGCATTTAAAGCGCCGATTCGTGAAATGTATGAAGAGCAAGGTCATCCGTATTATGCTACCGCGCGCATGTGGGACGATGGCGTGATTGACCCTGCTGATACGCGCAATGTATTGGCGTTAGGATTAAGTGCGGCTTATAACGCGCCGATTGAAGAGACGAAATTTGGTGTCTTTAGAATGTAAGCGTTCTAAAGTCTCCCCATAATAAGCGACTACTGCGTTAACCTCATTTAAAGTACGATTTGTACATCTACGCTTAGTCTTTGCACTTGGTTTCTTTGTATTAACATTATTATGGATTGACCAAGAGTTTGTTTGAGTATTTACATAAAAAATATAGAGAAAGTTATGCAAAAAGACAGTAATAAAAATTATAAAAGCCTATTGGTTAACGTCGAGCAGCACGTGGCGACAGTGACCTTAAATCGTCCTGAGATACGTAATGCTTTTAATGATGAAATGATTGCTGAGCTAACCGATGCGTTCAATACGCTTGGTGCTGATGATGAGGTACGTGTCATTGTGCTAGCCGCTGCTGGCAAGGCTTTTTGTGCAGGCGCTGACCTCAATTGGATGCGTGCCATGGCAGATTATAGCTATGAAGAGAATCTAGCGGATGCTGATAAATTGGCGCAAATGCTTAAGACTATTTATGAATGCCCTAAGCCAACAGTCGCGGCTATTCAAGGCGATGTATACGCAGGTGGCATGGGTCTAGTCGCTGCTTGCGACGTAGCCATTGCGGTCAAAATTGCTAATTTCTGCCTCAGTGAAGTGCGTTTGGGCTTGGCCCCTGCCACTATCAGTCCTTATGTTATCCGAGCGCTAGGTGCTAGAGCATCGCAGCGTTATTTCTTAAGTGCTGAAGTATTTGATGCCAAAAAGGCACGTCAGCTTGGTTTTATCCATGAGCGTGTTAGCGAAGAAGGGCTGGCCGATGAAGTGGCTGCATTCTGTAATAAGGTCGTCAAAAATAGCCCTGATGCGGTAAAAACCTGCAAACAGCTATTACACGATGTCGCGGGTGCGCCTATTACAGATGAGCTGATTGCTGACACGGTCAAAGGTATCGCTGATATCCGCTCATCAAAGCAAGGCAAAGAGGGCGTGCAAGCCTTTTTGCAAAAGCGTAAACCTGATTGGCTAATGGCAGACTAACTAGTAGCAGAACAATGATAGGCAAATGGGTAAATAGACAAGACGTCAAATAATAACGACAAGACACAGGGATAGTTATGTTTTCTAAAATTCTAATCGCCAACCGTGGTGAAATTGCTTGCCGAGTGGCCGCGACTGCTAAGCGTCTTGGCGTCAGTACCGTTGCTGTTTACTCCGATGCGGATCGTGAGGCCAAACATGTGGCTGTCTGTGATGAAGCTATCTATTTAGGCGGTTCGGCACCGAAAGACAGTTATCTAAAAGGCGATGCTATTATTGCGATAGCGCTTGAGACGGGCGCCCAAGCGATTCATCCAGGATATGGGTTTTTAAGTGAAAATGCTGATTTTGCACAGGCTTGCCAAGATGCTGGCTTGGTATTTATTGGCCCATCGGCAGATGCTATTCGCGCTATGGGCGGTAAGTCTGAGTCTAAGCGCTTGATGGAGTCGGCTGGCGTGCCGCTGATCCCCGGTTATCATGGTGACAACCAAAATGCACAGTTTTTGCAGCAGCAGGCCGATAGTATTGGCTATCCTGTCTTGATTAAAGCGAGTGCAGGTGGCGGTGGTAAAGGTATGCGTATCGTTGAAAAAAGCAGCGATTTTATTGACCTGCTAGACTCCTGTCGCCGAGAAGCGATTACCAGTTTTGGCAATGATCAGGTATTGGTTGAAAAATACGCGCTAAAACCACGTCATATCGAAATCCAAGTATTCGGTGATACGCATGGTAATTATGTGCACCTGTTTGAGCGTGATTGCTCAGTACAGCGTCGCCATCAAAAAGTACTAGAAGAAGCGCCAGCGCCCGGTGTTGATACTGCCATGCGTGAAGCGATGGGCACAGCGGCAATCGAAGCAGCACGTGCGGTTGATTACGTGGGTGCAGGTACGGTTGAATTCATCGTTGAGCAGCGTGAAGACTCTATGAATTTTTATTTCATGGAAATGAACACGCGCTTGCAAGTTGAGCATCCAGTTAGTGAGGCCATTACGGGTGTCGATTTGGTCGAGTGGCAGCTGTTGGTTGCTGCGGGTCAGCCATTGCCAAAAACGCAAGACGATCTGGTTATCAATGGTCATGCTATTGAGGCGCGTATCTGTGCCGAAAACCCTGACAATAATTTCTTGCCAGCGACAGGAACTTTATTCACTTATCAAAAGCCTGAGCATAGTACCTTTAACATTACCGATGTGCGTATCGACGATGGCGTACGTGAGGGTGATGTGATCAGTCCTTTTTACGACTCTATGATTGCCAAGCTTATCGTGCATGCTCCTACGCGCGAGCAAGCGTTGGCGAGACTAGACCATGCATTGGCACAGACTCGTATCGTTGGTCTGCCAAATAACGTGGCATTTTTGCGTTATATTTTAAATACCGATTCATTTAGCAACGCCAATCTTGATACGGCATTGATAGAACGTGAGCAGGATAAGCTTTTTGATCAGCATCCGCTTGGATTATCGACGCTTGTGGTGACTGCTATTGCTCAGAAGCTTGCGAGCGAAGCGACCACGGAGAGCTCAGATCCATTTAGCAAGCCAACGGGTTTCCGTGCTTACAGCGATTATGCTCGTTCATTTAGCTTGGCTTATGATGAGCAGGCTTATAGCGCTCGTATCAGTAATTGGCATAATGCGAGTTGTACTGATAGCAAAAAAGGCGGCGATAATCTCAGTAGTTTTACGCTCGTCATTGGTAAAAAAATCGCGAATACGCAGGATGATAGCAATATCAATGTGGCTGCTCAGACCGAAACGGTTTATGAAGGTCAGATCAGCTATGATAGCAGTGACACGCACAATCATACTTTATGGTTAGATGGTGCACGTATCAGTGCCCAAAGCTGGGTAAATAACGAGACAGTCTACGTATTCACAGATAGCGGACGTGATGAAATTACGCTTATTGATATCATGGCACATGTGGGCGAAGACACAGCAGCAGTTGGCAGTTTGAAATCACCAATGCCAGGACAAGTGGTTGCATTCAAAGTAGCTGTTGGCGATACTGTGAAAAAAGGCGAACCACTTGCCGTCATCGAAGCTATGAAAATTGAACACACGATTACCGCACCGACAGATGGTGTGGTAGCAGAGCTATTATTTGCAGCAGGTGACTTGGTCGCTGATGGTGATGAGCTACTGCGCATCGATAGCGAAAGCGCATAGCTGACGAAGCCTAATAAAAAAGTCTCATAAAAGGGCAAATAACAAAAAGGACGACAAGTATGAGCCATTCGTATCCAAGCCATGTCAGCATCGTTGATGTCAGTCCGCGTGATGGACTACAAAACGAATCCATGACGGTGCCGACTGAGGTTAAGCAAACGCTTATCAATGATTTGATTGCGGCGGGTGTCAAGAAGTTAGAGGCGACCAGTTTTGTCTCGCCAAAGTGGGTGCCACAAATGGGCGATAACAGCGCGTTGCTCGACGCACTAGCACCGACGCGGCAGACGGACGTTTGCTACTCGGTACTGGTGCCCAATATGCGCGGATTTGAAAATGCCATCGTACATCGCCCTGATGAAATCGTCATCTTTGGCTCAGCCAGTGAAACCTTTAGTCAAAAAAACATCAACTGTAGTATTGATGAGAGTATCGAACGTTTTGCGCCAGTGGCTGCTGCGGCAAAAGCGCAAGGCATCAAAGTACGTGGCGTGATTTCTTGTACGGTTGGTTGTCCTTATGAAGGTGAGATTGACCCTAGCCAAGTAGCGTATGTCACCAAGCGTTTGATTGAGATCGGTTCAGAGCAGATTGGCATTGCCGATACGATCGGTGTGGGTACACCGCTCAAAGTACAACGAGCCTTGCAGGCAGCACTTGAGTATGCCGATATCTCTATGCTATCGGGTCATTTTCATGATACTTATGGTCAAGCATTGAGCAATACTTTGGCTGCCTTGCAGATGGGTGTGAGTGAGTTTGATACCTCTGTCGCTGGCTTGGGCGGTTGTCCTTATGCTAAAGGCGCAACGGGCAATGTCGCGACTGAAGATGTGGTGTATATGCTGCATGGCATGGGTATTAGCACAGGTATCGATTTGGGAAAATTGGTCGTGGCAGGCGAGCGTATCAGTGCGTTCTTAAAGCGTCCGAATGGCTCAAATGTGGCACGTGCCATCATTAATAAACGCCAGTCTTAATTAGTATAGTCAATGCACTGTGAAGGTATGACAGCGTTAACCTCGTTTGAAGTATTCGATATACATCTACACTCGGTTGCCTTGCCATACTTTCACATTAAATTGACTATGACATTAAAAACGGTATCAAAAATACAGTTATATTGGCTTTAAAAAACAGATTAAAATTCAAGATATTAAAAATATTTATATACAAGGAATAGTTATGAGTTTACCTGGATTGAATTTTCAACTTGGCGAAGATATCGACGCCCTACGTGATGTCGTACAGCAGTTTGCAGCAAACGAGATCGCTCCACGTGCTGCTGAGATTGATAGCAGTGATGAGTTCCCAATGGATCTGTGGCAGAAGATGGGTGACCTCGGTCTACATGGCATTACCGTTCCTGAAGAGTACGGCGGCTCCAACATGGGCTACGTTGCCCATATGGTCGCGATGGAAGAGATTAGCCGAGCTTCGGCATCGGTAGCGCTTAGCTATGGTGCACACTCTAATCTATGTATTAACCAAATCAAACGTAATGGTTCTGAAGAACAAAAGCAGAAATATCTGCCGAAACTAATCAGCGGTGAATTCATCGGTGCATTGGCAATGAGTGAGACAGGCGCTGGCTCAGACGTCGTTAGTATGAAGCTAAAAGCTGAAGAAAAAGACGGTAGCTATATTTTGAACGGTAGCAAAATGTGGATCACCAATGGTCCTGATGCTGACGTAATGGTGGTCTATGCCAAGACCAACCCTGAGATGGGTGTAAAAGGCATGACGGCCTTTATCGTTGAAAAAGGTATGGAAGGTTTTGGTACCGCACAAAAGCTAGACAAGCTCGGCATGCGTGGCAGCCATACTGGCGAGATGACTTTTAATAATGTAAAAGTACCAAGCGAAAATATCTTGGGCGGTCTCAATGAAGGCGTTAAGGTATTGATGAGTGGCCTAGATTACGAGCGCGCTGTATTGGCTGCAGGTCCTATTGGTATCATGCAAGCAGTGATGGACAATGTTGTGCCTTATATCCATGATCGTAAGCAGTTTGGTCAAGCCATCGGTGAGTTTCAGCTTATCCAAGGTAAAGTTGCGGACATGTATACCATACTGCAAGCCGGTCGTAGCTTCCTATATACCGTGGGTAAAAACCTCGATATGTTGGACGCGCGCGGTGCTGGTCATAGTCGAGAAGTGCGTAAAGACTGTGCCAGTGTGATTCTATGGTGTGCCGAAAAAGCCACATGGATGGCAGGCGAGGGTATTCAAATATTTGGCGGTAATGGCTATACCAACGAGTATCCACTTGGTCGCTACTGGCGCGATGCCAAGCTGTATGAGATTGGCGCAGGTACCAGTGAAATTCGCCGTATGCTAGTCGGTCGTGAGCTGTTTAACGAGACCAAATAAGAAAGTATTGTGGCAATAACTAGAAACACGTTAGCTATTTTCTAATAGTAAAATAAAAAAGCAGCACGTTCAAAACGTGCTGCTTTTTTTGTGTCAACGTTAAACCGAATTATCTATAAGCGGTTAAGACTTATTGCGATAATCAAAGTATCTTGCCAAACCATTTAGTAATAAATCATCACGTAAGCGCACTGGACGATTAACGTGCTGCGAAATAATAGCTGCATCACCGCCTGTCATAATCAATTCAAAATTAGGGTGACGATGGCTAATCTCATTGATCGCGCCGACGATAGAGAGCAAAATACCGCGATGTACCGCGTCTTGAGTGGTTAAGCCTTGGTTGACGCTATCAAAAGTACCGTTCGAGATAGTGATTTGCTTAGTACCAGAGAACAGTGATTCACGTTGCAGGTAGATGCTAGGGAAAATATAACCGCCCAAATGCTCAGCATGATCAATCAAATCAATGGTTACCGCTGTACCACAACCAATCACACACTGGCGTTTTTTCTTATCGACCGCACCGAGCATCTGTAGCCAGCGATCACAGCCGAGCTGCTGATCATTGTAAGCACTTTTCATCAGCGCATGTGCGGCATCGACATGGACAAACTCAAACGGAATATTCAAACGACTGAGTGTCTCTGATACTTTGGCATTGAGATTGTCACCCAATACCGATGAGATACCAATAAAGTCAGGCGCATAACGCTCAAAGCGATCCGTCAGACCCATAAGTAATTCGGCAGGCGCTTGCAGGTGCTGCTTGGCATCATGCGCGACTATTTGTCCGATATCATCGGTGAGCCAGTATTTTAGGCGGGTATTTCCAAGATCAAGCCAGAGCATAAAAGTCCCTTTATATAGTGCTCGTTAATGATGATGTTCATCAATATAGTTGTCTAAGCCTAATAAATAACGTCGATGCGTCCAGTAAAAAGCGTAGAAATCTTACCGTTATCTTGGCGCAATTGCAAACAGCCATGTGTGTCGACACCGCAAGCGATTCCTGTCACGACTTTTTCTTCGTTATTATAGTCCTGGGTGACGCGCAAATGTAGACCTGATAGCGCATCCATCGTCGCAAACTGCTCCAAAAAACTATCCAAATAATAAGTATGACCCGTTGGCTGTTCTATGCCCAAATGCTCAAAGCGTGTCATCGCCGCCATCAATGCTTTGCACATCTGCTGATAGAGCATTGGTAGGTCTGGTAGGCTCGCAGGTTGTGTCTCTAAAGACAGCATCTCATTAATGTCTTGTAAGCTAATCGCTTGGTAACTCATGCCCTCAGACGTTTGTGTGGTGAGCTTTGGTGCTGCCTGTACGTTTAGGCCAATACCTAGCACCACACCGATCAACCTACCAGCCTTCGTCACTGGCTCTATCAAAATCCCAGCCAGTTTATTAAAGGGTAGCGTACGCTGATTTGCTACATCACTATCCAATACGGAATCCAATACCGAGCTGTCCGTCATAGATTGCTCTTTGGATTGTTCTTTAGATTGGCTCTGAGCTTGCTGATAAAAACCCAAGTCATTTGCCCATTTCACACCAATTGGCGTCAGTCCCTGCGCTTGTAGTTGCTCGTTCAACATCTGAATGACGGGCATTTTTGCCAGCTCAAGACCAATGATGAGCGATAATAAGCCACTGATTGGCATATGCACAGGATGGTATAGCGACAGATAGACATTGCCGCGCGGTGATTGCCACGAGCGCCCGTGCTGTCCACGACCTGCGCTTTGGGTTTCCGCGGTCAAAACGTGTACGGTGGCGACATCTAACGCCCCGTTTTGCAGGGCTTCTATCAGCTCACTATTGGTCGAGGCGCTACTAGCCACATGACGGTGATTGAGCTCGGATAAATAGGTAGAAAAACTAGTGAGTGGCGGCATAAGTTTAGTCGATGTGGTTAAAGGAAACTTTGATATACTGAGCGATTGTTGCGGTCAGACAGTACCGAGTAAACAGCATAAAGGTCGCGTTGAGATTTGGCAAATACAATTAAGCACGCCTAAGCGCTAGTGAGTACTATAGTGCCAGTCAGTATTATAAAAGGTTCGTTCTATGATGTTATATGTGTGGTTTGTGATTGCAGGCGCGTTTGCAGGTGTCAGCGCGGGACTGTTTGGCGTCGGCGGTGGTATGATTATCGTGCCCGCATTGGTTTGGATTTTTACCGCTTATGACTTTTCGCCAGAAGTAATCACCCATTTGGCCATCGGGACGTCACTGGCAACTATCGTAGTGACCTCAATCAGCTCATTGACTGCACACAACAAGCGTGGCGGCGTGCGCTGGGAAGTATGGCGCAAGATGGCGCTTGGGTTGGTCATCGGTAGTTTGGTTGGCGCTGGTATCGCGGATATGATTGATGGACAGGCGCTACAGGCTATCATTGGTTTCGGTGCGCTATTAGTCGCTCTAAAAATGCTGTTCTTTTCGAATAAAGAGCAGGTGGGCAAACCGTTACCATCGGCCGGCATCCAGTTTGGTGCAGGTACTGGCATTGGTATGGCGTCCTCTATTTTTGGCATTGGCGGCGGCAGCTTGACCGTACCTTTCTTAAATTGGGCAGGGCTTCCGATGAAACAATCAGTCGGCACGTCAGCGGCATGTGGTCTACCAATTGCTTTGGCTGGAGCAGCGGGCTTTGCTTGGTTCGGTCAAGACGTGGTCAACCTGCCTGAGGGTACGATAGGGTTTGTCCATGTCACAGGATTTTTGTTTATTTCAGTCGCCAGCTTTGCGATGGCAAAGGTGGGCGCCAAGCTTGCCCATATCTTACCTGCGCTCATGCTTAAGCGCGCATTTGGCATATTATTGATATTTGCTGGAGGGCAGTTGTTACTGAGTGGATTGGGTGTTTTATAGCAATAATGAGTTTTTATAAAATTAGTATGCAAACCGTGAGACATTATTAGTATGAAAGCTGCAGAAAAATACCGCCGTGTTTTCGGCTCAATGAATCATCTAAAAGACCAGTTATCATGGACGACGGGTCTCTCTAATATGGTAGAGTTTTTGGCATGGGAGCCGCAGCGTATTTTAGGTATTACTAAAAAGCAATACGTACGCCAAATCATTGAATGGGCGGCCCACCCAGAGTTAAAGGACAAAAATATAGAGGAGATTGAGCAATCAGTCATCAAAAAGCTCAATACAAAAATGAATGAAACTGAGCAGCTAGAGACGTATTCAACGCAAACGATGGGTATCTGTAATGCGAGAGAAGCCGTGCGCCGCGTAACGTTCTTTTCTGAAGACTATCTCAATAAAGAATTCGATATCTTTTTGAGTTTGTGCAGTGATGTTTATCTGAACTTATTTTATCAGCAATTTATCAGCTTTGAGCCGAGTGGATCATGGTCGACACATGGTAATAGCGGTATGTTTGAAAACAGTACAGAGCTAAAAGCCATGTATATGGACAACCTAGCCTATAACCATCAGGGGAATGTATTGATAGCGAATGAGTTAAAACTCGCTGGTCGGAAAAACCCAGACCCAATCCTAAAGTATTGTTTGATGTATGAGCACTTATTAGAAAAAGGCTTTATCGATAAAGGGGCAAAGTTTTTATTGTTATTTATCGGTGGTGACGCGCTAAAGCAAAACAAGCAAACGCTCGTAGATCGGGAGCTGGCTCTATGTCATAAACGGCCAAGAAAGTATCAGCATTTGCTAAGACCAGAGCTGTTAGAAATAGTCGATCACTTAGAAGTAGCAAGTATCTCTTGGTCAGCCTTCATCGAGTTTAATAATCGCTACTTAGCAGAAAATAGCGTCTGCCAAGTGGAGCAAAAACTATTACGAGGGTTCCATCAAAGCCTAGAATCAAAATCGTTTATGCACTTAGCAGTTTAACCCTAAAAACCCACTACAATTTCAGGTAGAATAGCCGCCTGTTTTTGCTAAGTTTATTGACTCTTCATGCGTTTAAAATCCCTAAAGCTGGCAGGCTTCAAATCCTTTGCCAATCCAACCACTTTTACTTTTCGTCATGGTATCACCGCCATCGTCGGGCCGAACGGCTGTGGCAAATCCAATGTGATTGATGCTATCCGCTGGGTGCTGGGCGAAACCTCAGCCAAGCAGTTACGCGGCGGGGCGATGAGTGATGTTATCTTTGCTGGTACGCAGGATAAGACAGCAAAAAGTGTCGCCAGTGTTGAGCTGACTTTTGAGCATACCCAAGATGAGCAGACTGGCATTCGCCACGAGTTTAACTTGTACCAAGAGCTATCGGTTCGCCGTCAGGTAAATAAAGATGGCCGCTCAGATTATTTTATCAATGGTACGCGTTGTCGTCGCCGTGATGTGGTCGATGTGTTTTTAGGTACAGGGCTGGGTGCACGTAGCTATGCGGTGATTGAGCAAGGCATGATTGGGCGCATTGTTGAGTCTAGTCCCGTGCAGCTGCGTGAGTTTATCGAAGAGGCGGCAGGTGTCTCGCGCTATCAGGCGCGCCGTGAAGAAACACAAAAGAAGTTAGAGAGAACAAAAGACAATCTAGCGCGCCTGCACGATATGCAAAGCGAGCTATTACGCCAACAAAAGTCACTGTCTAAACAGGCGGCTAGTGCGCAGCGTTATGAAGAGTTGGCATTAACACTAGCTGATATCGAGCAGCAGCTCGCTATTCAGCAGCTCTATCAAGCTAAGCAAACGCATCAACAGCAGAAAGTAGCGCATGAGCGTAGTGCTGCTGAAGTATCAACGCTACAGGCCGATTATGACACGCTCAAAGCTCAGCAAGACAAGCTCACTGCTCGTATCAACCAAGAGCAATGGCTCAAAGACGATGCTCAAAGCGCTCACTATCAGCAGCAGCTCGGCTATCAACAAGCGGAACATAAGCTAAGTGATGCTAAGTCACAGCTGAAAGCTATTGAGCAGCAACTGTCTGGCTTGGCTCAACAGCGTGCGCAATCACTCGCTGATATTGAACGCCTAAAAGCTGAACAAGCTGAGCAGAATCAAGCGCTAGAAGCGTTACGCCCGCAGCTGACTGAGCTAACTGATAAACGCGATAACTATAAGCGCAATGAGCAGCCGCTACAACGCGTGTGGCATGAAACGCAAAATAATCTGTCACGCTTACAAGATAAAGCCCGTTCGCTTGAGCAGCAGCAAGCCATTAACGCTCAAGCACAGAAACGCCATCAGCAAAGCTATGATAAATGGCAACGCCGTGAGCAAAACTGGCAAAATCTGTGGCAGCAATTACAGCAGTCTATAGCGCCGTCTGCATCTGACAGTGCTGATGTGAGTAAAACGGATGATGAGCAAGTTCTAAGTCAACTGCTAGAACAACAAGTCACTGAGCTAAACACACAGTTGCAGCAAGTTGAGCGTCAACGCGAAGCCGTCGATGAACGCTTGTCTGAGATACAACCGCAAGCGCACAGCTTGCAGCAGAGACTAAACGCACAGCAGAGCAAGCTGAGCGATAATGAAAAGCGTCATGCGCTGCTGGCAGGCGAATACGATACCCTGCATCAAATACTGCATCCGAAACCTACACAAAAGCAATCAGCAAAGTCGAAAGTTATCGAGACAGATAATGCAGATAGCGATGGCATACATCATCAGCCGTTAGCTATTGCAACGCTACGTGAGCAGATTGAGCTAAGTGCAAAAGGGCAGAAGTATGCGCCGCTACTCGATAGTATCCTAGCATTATGGCTAGACAGCCATGTGCTGGTTGCTAACCAACAAGCGAATCAAATTAAGCAATCAGACGCTAATAACGCTAACGGTATTTCTCAAAGTGCTGATAGCTTATGGCAAGCGCTTGAGCATGACATTACAGATTTACTGACTTATCAAACGGCACAAAACACGTCTGCCAGTGCAAATGATAAAGCTCTAATAGAGACAGGTCATAGCCTATGGTTGCCTACGGCGCAAAATGATATTAGTGACCATGACTTTATCAGCGAATTGCCAGATAGTTTGATTGATAAAGTGTTGCCATTATCGCAGTTGATTAAACAGCCTACATTAGCGCTTTGGCAGCAGTGCTATATATATACAGCGCAGTTTGAGACCAGTCAGCAGCATGAGATTGACACACTTACTGATGTTCTAAAGTCATTACCACCATCAGCGATATTGCTCACCGCAGATGGTTGGCTCATCAGTCGTCATGGAACCATTAACTTAAGCAAATTCGCTGGTGCACAGGATGAGCAAAACGATAGCAATAGCCAATTCCTCACGCAGCGTCTGCAACAGCGTACGCGTTTGCAAGCGTTAGAAGACTTACTTGATGAGTTTGAAAGCAAAATACAAGAGCAGCAAAAATCTATTGCAAAAAATCAGCGCGATTATGATGCGTTGATGGTTAGCTTGGAAGAAACGCGCGCGCAAGCCGAGCAGTTAACCCGTGATAAGCATAAATACCAGCAGCAATTAATTACCGAGAGAGCTAACGCCGAGCGCTTGCAAGCGGATAGCCAACGCCTGAACGCTGATAAAGCAACGCTTGAGCAAGAAAAGCAAGAGTTGGCACAAGAGCAACAAACCCTTGAACAAGAACAACAGCATATTGAAAGCGAGATTGCTACGCTAACGCCGCAAATAGCAGAAGCACGAGCGACAACTCAGCAACTGCAAGCTGAGCGCAGCGAGCTAAACCGTGCGCGTCAAGCTGATGATGATGCTTGGCAAGCATTGCAGCTGCGTATTCAGCAATACGAGATGCGTTTAGAACATAGTGTTAGCAGTCTGGCTCGTGCAACTGAGCAACACGACAACTCGTTAGAGAATGAGCAAAGTCTACAGACGCGTCATGAGCAGCAGCAAACTAAACTGCCAGAGCTACAAGCAGCGCTACAGTCTGCCCAAATAA
Organism: Psychrobacter sp. BI730; assembly: GCF_013414195.1. GTDB lineage: Bacteria > Pseudomonadota > Gammaproteobacteria > Pseudomonadales > Moraxellaceae > Psychrobacter. Next base: position 102,971 of record NZ_JAATTV010000009.1, on the reverse strand, counting down.
CGCGCGATGAGCAGCAAGTGCTATTGAATGAGCGTGATACTGCGCTAACAGCACTAAAACAAACGTACGCTGAGCAGCAGACGGCATTTGATACATTGCAAAATACATTGCAAAAGCAGCAAAGCGAGCTTGCCCATCATGCTACTGAGCTGGCATTAAGCGCGGCACGGTTAGAGGATGCTAGCGCACACACGCAGAGCGCTTTAGATGCTTATTATCGTGTAAGTCATAAATATAAAGCGCAAGCAGAGCAACCGCAACAAAGCATAAGCGTCTCAAACTTGCTAGCAGATTTCATCGCTCATGATCGCCGCGTCCGTCCAGACAAAATCGCTGAGCTAGAGTCCGAGCGCGCCAAGTTAACCCAGCAATTGAGTAAGATTGGGTCAGTGAATTTGGCAGCAGTCGCAGAGTTGGCTGAGGTGAACGAACGCCTAGAGCCACTCGCACAGCAGACGGCAGATATCGCGGCCAGTATGCAGACATTGACTGAAGCGATTGCCTCTATTGATGAGACGACCAAGACGCTGTTTATGCAGACACTTGATGCGGTCAATAATGAGCTGGCCAATTTATTTGCCAAAGTCTTTGGCGGTGGACAAGCTAGCCTGACGTTGAACACTGATGAGATGCTAGCCAATACGCCAAAGTCCGAACAATGGCGGGCAGGGCTTACCTTAATGGCGCAGCCAAAGGGCAAACGTAATAGTCGCTTAGCGGTATTATCGGGTGGTGAAAAAACCCTTACTGCATTGAGTTTGATTTTTGCGATATTTAAGCAGCATCCTGCACCGTTCTGTGTGCTTGATGAGGTCGATGCACCGCTTGATGATGCAAACGTTGCGCGCTTTACCAGTCTCATCCATGAGCTGGCAGATGATTTGCAGTTTATCTTTATCAGTCATAATAAACTGACGATGCAAATTGCTGATGAGCTAAAAGGTATTACCATGCCAAGTGCAGGCATTTCTACACTAGTCAGTGTGTCGCTTGATGAAGCTGCGCGTTACGTAGAGAGCTAAGCGTGAAATAGTCGACATTAAAAGTGCTATGAGAATCAGCGCGATGCAAATATAATCAATCAATTGGCATAAATGCAAATAAGCTTGACCTCAGTCCAGCATACTGGTTATAAAGTACACAATGTGGTGACGATATAGGTCAGCCATGCTAGAATATTGCCATTTATGCTCGTTTGTGTATTCCCTTTTGTTATATATACTAGGATGTATTTATCATGACCGTTATTCAGTTTATATTGATTGCCATTGCCGCGTTTATCGTGCTCGCAGGGCTGTTTATGGTCATTCGTAGCTTTAAGCGCCGCGGTGCTACCGAAGCTGCTGCGGTCAATTATGATAAAAATGGTATTCCGATCATACCGCGTCACGAGCGCAATATCGTCGATCAGCCAGACCTTGATGATACGGTCGCAGGCGAGACGAGCATCGGTCCAGATCGTAGTTACTTGGATGCTGTGGTTGAAGAAGAGCCATTGACGCAAGCGCATACCAACGTTGACGCTCAACTAACGGCTGAGCGTGACCATATAGCAGCTGACGACCATGACGTCATCGATGAAGCCGACTACGCGCGCTGGCAAGAAGAGCAGCGCCGTGCCGATAGTGCTGAGTTTGTAGAAGTCGCAGATCAGATGCATATCGAGCAAGAGCCTGATGCATTCTCTAGCCTAATGTCAGCGACCGATAGTCTGATGCCAACCATTGATACGGCAGAAGAGCCAAGCTTCGATGATAATAGCCCGATACTGGATCAGCATCTATCAGAGTCAGGTGATGATGCGCAAAACGGCCCGTTGATTAATGCCAAAGACAATATCAATATCACCATCTTGCCGCACCAATATCGTGACCGTCCAGCGGCGATTATCCGTGGTCGTGATCTGTTAGCATTGATTGATAAATACGGTCTACGCTATGGCGCGATGAATATGTTCCATCGCTACGAGCAAAAAGACGGCACGGGTATGCTGTGGTTTAGTATGATGGGCATTACTGATAGCGGTATCGCACCGTTTGATCCGCATAGTGTTGCGACCAACACCTATAACGGTATCGTCGTGTTCTTGTCATTGCCGCATCCACAAGCCGTGCGCAGCTTTGATAGTATGATGAGCATTGCTTATATGATGGCAAGCGATCTTGATGCAATTATGCTTGATGAAGAGAACGAACCAATCACGCCTGAATACAAGCAACAACTGCGTAACCAAGTTCGTGATTATGAGGGTTAACGTTTTAAAAGCTACGAAAGTTAGAAGCTATACATATTGAGAGCTGCTTAATAGCAGAAATCATAAAAAGGGCAAATAGCGATTAACGTTATTTGCCTTTTTTAATGAGCTATAGTTTCTGCAAAATGCTAACCATAGTAGACTGAGCAAGCCTGACATGGTATTTGATTTATATAGGATTGACTATACCGAGCTTCCTACAAACTTGTTATCATATCGACATCTTGAATTGCAAAAAAGACGCCGACTATGACTGACTCTACCTCATCAAATAATTCTAAAAATCCATCTGCTCAAGTAGAAAACCAAGCGCCTGCGACCTCTAATATACCCAGTCCTACCGATAGTAGTACGGATAATAGTGTAGAGATTGTCTCAAAAATGCGTGCGCTTATTGAAGCGATTAAGACGCATAACTATGCCTATTACGTGCTGGACAATCCAATTCTAGAAGACAGTGAATACGACCAGTTGCGTCGCTCGTTGCTTGAGATTGAAGAAGAATATCCAGATTTGGTGCAGCCAGATAGCCCAATTAATCAAGTCGGCGATATGCCGCTATCTGCCTTTACCCAAGTCACGCATGACATTCCAATGCTGTCGTTGGGCAATGTCTTTGAGTATGATGATTTGCGCGATTTTATGCGCCGTGTCAATGACCGTCTTAGCGTGTCGCAGCAAAACCCTGAGTATGAGATGGAACTAAAGCTTGATGGACTGGCTGTCTCACTGAAGTATGAGCATGGTAAGTTTGTCCAAGCGGTCACGCGCGGTGATGGGCAGACGGGTGAAGATATTACTCAAAATGCCAAAACCATTCGTAACTTGCCACTATGGATAGCCGATGCGGCTGACATTGAGTTGCTAGAAGTACGCGGTGAGGTATTGATGCCAAAGGCAGGATTTGAGCGTCTTAATCGATTGGCAGAAGAGAAAGAAGGTAAAACTTTTGCTAATCCGCGCAATGCCGCTGCTGGTAGCTTACGTCAGCTAGATCCAGCGATAGCAGCCAGTCGTCCACTGGCATTCTATGGCTATTCGGTCAATCAAGGTTTGCCAGATACTATCGACACTCAGTCAGGGGCGCTGGCATGGCTTACCGAGCTTGGATTTACAGTCAGCGCCGTAGAAGTGGTGGCAAATCCACGCGCCGCGCAGACCTATTATGAGTCAGTGATAGAAGGGCGTAGCGATCTGCCATTTGAAATCGATGGCATGGTGATTAAGGTAAACAGCCTTGCGTTACAGCAGCAGCTTGGGTTTTTATCTCGCGAGCCGCGCTGGGCGACTGCCTATAAATTCCCTGCCGAAACGGTGATGACGCGTCTCAACGATATCGAATGGCAAGTCGGCCGTACGGGTCAAATCACACCAGTTGGTAAGCTTGAGCCTGTCAAAGTCGGCGGCGTCACTGTCAGTAATGTCACTTTGCACAACTTTGGCGAAATTCAGCGTTTAGATGTGCGCGCAGGCGACACGGTCAGCGTTCACCGTGCAGGTGATGTCATCCCCAAAGTCACTCGTGTCTGGCACGATCAGCGCCCAGCCGATAGCGAGCCGGTCACGCTACCTTCGACTTGTCCTGTCTGTGACTCTCCTGTCGTGCTGCCTGAAGATGAAGCATTGGCGCGCTGTACGGGTGGGCTGTTTTGCCCAGCGCAGCAGCAAGAAGCGCTTATCCATTTTGTCTCGCGTCGTGCGATGGATATCGATGGACTTGGTGCAAGTTGGCTGATTAGCTTCTTTGAGCATGGTCTGGTCAAAACCGTTGCTGATATCTATCAGTTGCACAATCATGCGGATGAGATGGTCACCTTTGAGAAACTGGGTGGAAAATCGGTACAAAATATCATTAACGCTATCGAAGCCAGCAAGCATACGACATTGGCTCGCTTTATCTATGCACTCGGTATTCGCGGTGTTGGCGAAGGCACCGCACAGAACCTTGCGCAGCAATTTGGTGATCTTGACGCATTAATGACTGCCGATATTGAGACCTTGATAAAAACGCCAGATGTTGGTGAAATCACTGCCGAGCTGACTTATAAATTCTTCCACGCGCCGCACAATATCGAAGTCATCACGGCATTACGCGCGGCTGGTGTGCATTGGGATAAGGTCGAGCAAATTGCATCCGAAGGTCTACCACTCGATGGGCAGACGTGGGTTATCACAGGTGCGCTCGATAGCATGGCGCGTGATGAAGCCAAGGCGAAGCTACAAGCATTGGGTGCAAAAGTTTCGGGCAGTATTTCTGCTAAAACCACGGCATTACTAGCAGGCGAAAAAGCAGGTTCAAAAATGGCGAAGGCTGAGAAGTTGGGTGTGAAAGTGGTGGGTGAGGACGAGTTTTTGGCGATGGTTGGGGATGAGAACCGTTAAAAAATTGCACTGCAATTTTAGGTTCGCAAGTGAAAATCCCTTAGAGGGGATTTTCTGGTTAGGTCATACTTTAATAACACGCCCGTCCCTAGCGCAAGAGCAAAAGATTTAAAAGCATGGCCTCAGCATCGCTTACTTTAATAGTGGGCGAATATGCGGGTCATGAGCCGTCTTTCTTTAATGGTTTACTCGGCGCTCGTCCCTCGCGTATGGCTATCGCCTTGTATAGAGATAAGGTAGACATTGTAGAGGTGTAGAATTCACTTCATGTACTTTTTACAAAAAGAGTTTTTAGGCTATAAGTTTTATCTGATAAATATGTGAAATAGTCTACACGAGGGATTGATTTCAGTTATTTGCTATACATTATATGGCGCCGTTGAGTGCACACTATAATAAATTACTACTTCTAAATAATTTTTGTAGCTGGTAAATCTCTAGGATTTTTGATATGAAAGTTTTCAATTCCGACGAACCTTGCGAATTCACTCCAAAAAAATATCATAACTTCTTCAGCTTTTTTACTTAACTCTGTATCTACTAATAACGAATTCTTAATAAAATGGCAGGGTATTAGTATGTTGTCACTAATATCATTTACCTTATACGAACTTTGAATAAATGCTACTTGATGTATATTTGAATATTTAGGCGTTCCATCTACATTCGTTTTAAGAAGCTCTCTACAAATGTAACCAGCCAAAATTTCAGGCTGATAGAAGTCAGCACGCTCATTAATTATAGTTAAAAATCCATATGTATTATGAGTCATGCCGAAGCTATTGATGGTTGATTTTATTTGTTTGTTTGCCTTCCTCATTACTTCTTCTATTTGTCTAAAATACAGGTTATCCAACTTAGTTGTAAGTTTTTCGCCATCTTGTAGTATTTGAGTAGCTTCTCTAAAGTTATGTTGCCCATAAAAAACAGGAAGTCCCTCAGCTTGATTAATTTTATCTGTTTCACTTTGCACATAACCTATAACTTTATCTCGTGGATTGGACTTTAAGGTTTTTAGTTCAATGACAAGCAAATTATCAATAAGGTAATCTGCAACCTTTTCTTTATCTGAAAATGTTTTGGTTACTTCATCTAAGTCAGTAATCCCCTTCAAATTTGCGACGAACTTCTTAAAGTTTTCTTCAGTGGCAAATTTCGGATAGTCATCTTGCATCGATTTTTTCCTATAAAGTAGACTTACTTAGTGGTCACAAGTAGTATTCCGCACACCTTTCACTTTGAGCAATTTTATTATTTTAAATTTGTAAATACGCTATTATGGTACTTCTCCATGCGCCTTTGCGTCACCTTTCTTACCATCTGGCTGTATCACGATAGGTAATACCAGCCCTTTGGCAAAGTCATCAGACAGCACATAATCGTAGGTACTGGCAGCAACATCGGTCGTGGTATGAATGATAAGCGTCATTTCATTACCATCGGTTAGCTCGTGTGAGACATAGGTTTCGCTGAGTTGATCCAAGGCTTTCGATAACGCTTCGTTACTTGCCATGCTCACCGTCAGATTATGCTGAGCGGTCGCAGCGTCCACTTTGAAGTAATCTGCATAGTCTCGGACATTTTGACTGTCGATGGCAAACGGATACTTATAATTGGTAGGGTCAGCAGGCTTTTCGCCGCTATCTACCAGTGACCAGTCGATGGTGTCGGCTGCTGGGGCGGATGGATCTGCTGTTGTCTCCGCAGTTTGCTCAGCGGCATCGACAGAATCGGTAGCGTTATCGCAGCCTGTCAGCGCCCACATGCTTGCCGTTGCAATTACCATCATATTTATCAGACGCTTCGCCATCGAGTTACCCTTTTGATTGTTGGTCATGATTGATTTGCTTTACCTGCTATTTTGACAGCTTTCTTGGTGCTTCTCTAGCGAAATACATCAGATGGTAAGTTTTGATAGAGTCAATCCTCTATAAAAGAATGACAGCGTTAACCTCGCTTAAAGTATCACAGTTACAACTGCACTCGGCTGCCTTGTACTACTTTTAAATTGAATCAACCATATAGTCAAGTCTATATAAATCCGCTACATCGTCATCCTCGCTAAGCATACTAATGTATAACTTGCACTCGGTTTCCTTTTATCGAAATTATATTGAACTGACTGTACAACCGTCTATTTGGAACTGGTTTTTATAGCCGTCTTTATAAACGTATCAAACGAACACGCATAAAAAAGCAGCCACTATTTAATGACTGCTTTTTATCTATTACGACTATTTGTCTATTACGATATGAGCTTATCTTTAATTGATTAGATTTGGCAGTTTACTTGGTATTCTTTACCATCAGCCCACTTCATCGCAAAGATACCTTTGTCACCTTTCATGTGCCATGCATAGACGACTTCTGGGTTTGAGTCGTTTACATAGCTTGCGACTTCGCCTTTCACTTTACCGTTTAGGATGATTGGCTGCTCTGCCCATTTTACTTTTGGTAAGGTAGCGTTGAGCATCACTTGTTCTTTGTTGATAGATTGCTTTGCCATGATTTTGCTGTCATCGGTACAGGTGTATGGTGCTGGTGCCATACGATCATAGGCAGCGGTTACTTTTTCTGGAACTGGCGTATCAGTTGCATCTGGGGTAGTGGGTGCGGTAGTCGCACAAGCGCTCAATAAGGCAAGGACTGGTAGGGTGGTCGCAATTTTAGTTATCATTTTCATAGTGCTCTCCAAAGCTTTTCGCTGATGTCATTTACTTGTTCTTAATGATGCGTTTAGCATATGAGGGTTATAGTAGCGAAAACGAACCATTTCAATGTTAGAAATTGTTCATTACCTGTTAGCTTCGTTACCCAACCGCTGTCTAATGTAACTTGCAATTTGCGACATGGTGAAAAGTAAGCCGTGTTAGCTATGAAGTGCGCGTCTATAAAATTGGTGCATAAAAAAGCGTCTATCAACGAGTGGCTGATAGGCGACTTTTTGTTTTACTTAACATGCTCTAGATTGAGCATGTATTTTTATACTATGAACATTACTTGCTATGAATACTACTTGGTTTTGCGCGGTGGCAGACCCGTATGCTGAGTCTGGAAATTGCCTTTGCTGACTTTCTTCTTACCCGCCATGCCTTTGCCTGCTGCACCTTTAGCTGACACACTGTTGTTTGACGAGCCATTACTGCGCTTCACTGAATCATTGCCAACACGGCTATTCTTTTTGCGCGCTGATTGATAGCTGTCCTGCGCTGCATCACGGCCTTCTAAACTGGCATTAAATGGTGGAATCAAGCAACCACGGTTTTTACCGATCAAATCACTACGGCCCATGTCTTGTAGGGCTTTACGTAGTAGTACCCAGTTTTTTGGGTCATGATAGCGGAGGAACGCTTTATGCAGTTTGCGCTGCTTGCCAGATTTGACGATATCCATGTCACCTTCACTACGGCTGACCTTATGTAGCGGATCTTTGTGCGTGTGGTACATGGTGGTCGCAGTCGCCATCGGGCTTGGATAAAATGCCTGCACTTGGTCAGCGCGATATCCGTGACTTTTTAGCCAAAGTGCAAGGTTCATCATGTCTTCATCTTTGGTACCCGGATGGGCGGCGATGAAGTATGGAATCAGATATTGCTCTTTGCCCGCTTCTTGGCTGAATTGCTCAAACATAGCTTTGAATTGATCATAACTGCCCATGCCAGGCTTCATCATCTTTGATAGCACGCCTTCTTCAGAGTGCTCAGGCGCAATTTTGAGATAACCACCGACGTGATGACTAACCAACTCTTTGACGTATTCAGGATCTTTTACTGCCAAATCATAACGCAAGCCTGAGGCAATCAGGATTTTTTTCACGCCTTTGATATCACGGGCTTTGCGATATAGCTTGGTCAAGTTGCTATGATCGGTCAGCAAGTTTTCGCAGACATCAGGATAGACACAAGACGGCTTACGGCAGTTCTTTTCAATCGTCTCGTCTTTACAATTGAGGCGATACATATTGGCTGTTGGTCCGCCCAGATCAGAGATCACACCTGTAAAGTTAGGCGCGGTATCACGAATGGCTTCCACTTCACGTAAGATAGAGTCTTCTGAGCGGTTTTGAATAATACGGCCTTCGTGCTCGGTAATTGAGCAGAAGGTACAACCGCCAAAACAGCCGCGCATAATATTGACCGAAAACTTAATCATGTCATAAGCAGGGATACGCGCATCGCCATAGCTTGGATGCGGTAGACGGGCATATGGCAAGTCAAATACGTAGTCCATCTCTTCTGTCGAGAGTGGAATCGGTGGCGGGTTCAGCCAGACATCGATAGAAGTATGCGAGTTACCAGCACCGCTGCTATGACGTTGTACAAGCGCACGCGCGTTACCTGGGTTGGTCTCTAGATGCAAGATGCGGTTGGCATGGGCATAGAGTACAGGGTCAGATTTGACATGCTCATAATCAGGCAGACGAATCACCGTTTCCTCACGGGGCGGCATCTTGATCTTGTGCTTGCGTGCGGTCTTTGGCTTATCAAAGCCGCGCATTTGCACTACTTGCGTGTCGGTGTCTACTTGATTGGCGTTGATGACTTTATTGGCAACTGGCTCAGCGACAAAACCCTGATACTGTGACGACATTGATGAAATGGACGACGGCATGGCTTGCCCAACAGGGGAGTCAGATGGCTTTTCTTGCTCGATTGAGCATTGGTCTACATCTTCTGTCATCACATAAGGGTTGATGATTGGATCGACACGGCCAACGGTATCAACATCATTACTGGCGACTTCTGTCATGTCCGATTGCCAATGACGGCGAGTCGGTGTCAACAGATAAGAGGTGCCACGCAGTTTACTCATTTGCTCAAAGCTATAGCCTTTAGACAGACCATGTACCACATCGACGATCGCACGCTCAGCATTACCATATAGTAAGACATCAGCACGCGCATCCAGCAAGATACTACGGCGGACTTTGTCTGACCAATAATCATAATGAGCGATACGGCGTAGACTGCCCTCAATACCGCCCAAGATAATTGGCACATCAGGATAGGCTTCACGGCAGCGCTGGCTATAGACGATAGCTGCGCGGTCAGGGCGTTTGTTTGCTACATTGCCAGGAGAGTAAGCATCATCGCTACGGATTTTACGATCTGCGGTATAGCGGTTGATCATGCTGTCCATGTTGCCCGCGGTCACGCCATACGCATAGACGGGTTTGCCCAATTCCATAAAGGCGTCTTTGCTCTTCCAATCTGGCTGCGCGATGATACCAACACGAAAGCCTTGCGACTCAAGCAAGCGACCGATAATCGCCATACCAAAGCTTGGATGATCGACATAGGCATCACCTGAGATGATGATGACGTCACAAGCATCCCAGCCTAGATCGTCCATCTCTTTGCGGCTCATCGGCAGATAAGGCGCTGGCTCGTAGCAGCTCGCCCAGTGTTTGTCATAATCGTAAAGTGGCTTGGTGCCTTGTTTAAAGGCAGTGCGGGCGATGGTATCGGCAGACATGGGCGGACCTGTTAATTAGAAAAATGGCACTAAAAATACAGCCCTTATTACCCAGTGATAATAAAGGCGAATTTAAAAGCGCTCATTTTAACATGAATCGCCTTCACTATGCGACCTATTCTATGAGTGGCGATTGCCGATAAGTTATTGATAGCGTGAGATAAACTGCTCATGCAAAGTAAGCTGCCAGCACCACGAGATAATAGTAAAAATAGCTTAGCTATAACTGTCACGCTGTTATTTTCATCACTAATTCTATAAAGGTCATTATCAGCTTCATAAAACTTATTGTTAACGAGCATTCTCTGTCCTAGTTCAATTTATGCTCATATCGTTGCAAGCATAATTATCAAAATACTGTTTTTTCTGAAACTGGTCATTTGTTCTCTTGCATTTTTAACTTGCTTTAATTGCTAATAATAGATTTTGGTACAGGTTTTGCTCCAACCCTGTTAGGGCTTATTTGTGTGCATCAATGAGTAAAAATAGTGCATCGATAACATTTGAATAGCTGGATAAGTGTTTGGAGATAAAATGAGAGCATCATCTGTAGGACTAGACACGATAAAGACATTGTTAAAACGATCACAGTCATCGCTAAGTAATAGGCTGGTACTAAGTACAGTATTGTTTGCAGCAATGGGTAGCGCCCAAGCCGCTGAGACTGACACATTGACCGTGGCACAGCTGCTCGAATATCAAAATGTCGCTTGGATTATCTGGGGCGGGGTATTGGTGTTCTTTATGCAGGCAGGTTTTGCTCTACTTGAGAGCGGATCAGTACGAGCGAAAAACGCGGTAAACGTGATGATGAAAAATTACACTGACATGTGTATCGGCGGTCTGGCGTTCTACTTGGTGGGTTTTGGGCTGATGATGGGTACTAATAATTCAGGATTCGTCGGCACGGATCATTTTATGCCAGTCGCGTTGTCCAATATGGACTGGGCTTTGATGTTCTTTCAGATGATGTTTGCAGCGACAGCGGTGACGATTGCAAGTGGTGCAATGGCAGAGCGCGTTTCATTTATCGGCTATGCGGTAGCGGCATGTTTGATTTGTCTATTTATTTATCCTGTGTTTGCCAGCTGGGTATGGGGTGGTTATTTTGGTGGCACGGGTTGGCTAGCTGAACTTGGCTTTATTGATTTTGCTGGGTCTACTGTCGTGCATTCTATCGGTGGTTGGTTGGCGTTGGCAGGTATCTTAGTCATTGGCCCAAGGCTAGGCCGCTTCGCACCTGATGGCACGCCAAGGCTAATTGCAGGGCATAACATGACGTTGCTAGCGCTTGGCGGATTTATCTTATGGTTTGGTTGGTTCGGCTTCAATGCTGGATCGACATTGTCTATCACTGGCAATATTGGTCTAATCGCAATCAATACTTTTGTCGCAGCAGTCAGTGCGGTGGTGAGCTACATGCTGATCTCCCGATCGCTTAACAAAGCCATTTTGCTGAGCGATAGTGTTAATGCCAGTTTGATTGGTCTGGTATCGATTACTGCAGGTTGTGCGACCACAACGCCTGTCTTTGCCATCATCATCGGTGCGGTTGCTTCCGTGGTGTATATCCTATCGTCGCAAGCGTTATTAAAATTCAAAGTAGACGATGTGGTCTCGGCAGTGGCAGTACATGGCTTTGGCGGGGCGTGGGGTACGCTCGCAGCAGGATTATTCTATACAGGAGATTTATTTAACTTATCGCGGCTAGGCGTACAAGCGTTGGGCGTCGGCGTGGCGTTAGGCTGGGGACTGGGATTGGGGCTGGTAATGTATAAGCTTATCGATCTAAGCTTTGGGTTAAAAGCAAGCCGCTTACATGAGCAGCGCGGTCTTGACTATACCGAGCATGCAGAGCTTGGTTACCCTGAATTTCAGAAGCAAATGTTTGATTCCAAGAGTTTAACCGAGCGGCATTTATAGGAGAGAGCTGATGAATATTGATACTCAATCCGTAGACCAAGCTGTGACTGCGATGGCAGAAGTGCTTGCCGATTATCTACATCCTGAAGAGGTGCGACTGCTTAAATCGCAGTGGCAGCGATACTCGACTGTCTCTGTAAAAATGATGCAACAGTGCGTCTTGGATGCGACAAGGCGCTATCCTGAGCTGCAAGTTTATAAGTCTGATATTAGGAAAGGCTTTTGGGCTACGTTGCAAACGGACAGTCAGCAAACAGTCGAGTCTGATAGTCACAATGGTTATAATAGTCACAATAGCCATAATAAAGCAATCAAAGTGCCAGTTCCTGTCTCTGAGTTGGTTTTGGCGTTTTATACTGTCATAGAAGCGCTGCGCAGTCAGCTATCAGAAACAGAAAGTCGCAATCTATTTCTGACCATGCACCAAACTGTTTCGCAAGAGCGCACCTTCAAAGGGCATAGCCTTAACATTAGTCAATTTTTAGAAGGCAATCGCCCGTCTGTACCTGATAATGAGCACCTGTTAAATAATTTGATGCAGTTGGCTTATGTATGCTTATGCGATGTTACAGGACCTGTCGAAGCAGATGAGATGATGTTTCGAGCGGCAGAGAAGGCAAAACAAAATTACCCGAAAACACTGGTCGAAAAGTTATTCTAAAATATTAAGCAGGCACGTTACGATTTAGTATGGAATACCTTTCGATAACGTACCTTATATAAAGGGGCTTTTATAACGTAGCTTTCAAGATGTAGCTTTCAAGATGTAGCTTTCATGACGTAGCCTGAAACTTGATACTAGACGATGAGCGGTATAATAGTTAACTATCTAATCTAATAGCTGAAACGGGAAAGTAACCACGTCAAAGGCGAGGGCAAAGGGTAGCAGTACCAGTTTTTGTGCGCCATTTGGACCGCTACGAGTGACGACATCTTGCTGAGTTTGTGTATAAAAACTCACCGTATATGGTTTGGTCAATGCGCGATAGTTTGACTGAATTAACCCCAAGTTACTAACTTGCGGATAGATAGCGCCTTTGACAGGAACGCTAAAACAAAAGCGCTGAGCATTGATACGTTGATCGCTCGCTGAGGTACACTCTTTACCGTTGTTTTGCAAAAAGAACTGATAGTCTGAGCGCCCAAACTCATCTTTTAATTTAGCATAAGACAGTTTCATCTCACCTTGGAAGTACCCATCGTTATTGGGTACATGAAAGCTCATGTCGTTATCCACTTGAATGTTTTTTTGCGTGAGGTTACTCAGTAAGTTCACCATTTCTATCCCACCTTGGGTGAGAACGTAGCTGTTCTTTTCTCCTACGATAACCATTGACGCGTTTGGTATTTTTGGTAACGCTTGCGCAGGACGACCAAAAGCAACAATTTGATCTTCAGACAGAATTTGCTTCGTCGTGTTTGTGGTGACGTGTCCGCTATTGTCTAATAGCGAGCTGGTCGCACAGCCTGAGCTGGCTAGTACCGTAGCAAACAAAGCGCCTGCTATTACCTTTTTTGAATTTGACGGTTTTAGTAACGCTTTCATGTTGTTGTTATCAGCGTTTGTATGGTCAATCATGATTAGGCTTCCTTGTCTAACAAATGGGCTTACGAAATTAACTATCGAGTTTTTATTTCTTCTCGGATGTCTGGTGAATATCGTACAGTGTTTATATGTAACTTAGCTACTTATCATCCATTGTCATATGATAGGTAAGTGTAGCTGAGACTGTTAAATTATAATTAATCTAGCGTGATTTTGGTTCCACTCTTGGTAAAGTTCATCACAAACTGGCTTTTGAAATTGCGCACATTATTTTCGTAAGTCAGTAAGCTGCGCGTGAACTGATGATAGTCGCTCATATTTTTTGCATTGACCATCAACATAAAATCAAAATCACCTGATACTTCATAGCAGCTCATGATTCGCGATTGCGCATCCATCAAGCGCTCAAACCGATGTTGCATTGAAGTGTTAGAGCGCTCCATTTCTATCATCACTACGGCTGTCAGGCCATAGCCCACTTTGTCAGGATTGACGATGGCGACTTGTTTGGTAATCACGTCACTATCTATCAGCGCCTGTATGCGCCGCTGCGCCGTCGCAATGGATACATGTACTCGCTCTGCGACAGTTTTGAGCGGTAATGTCGCATCATCTTGCAGCAAGTTCAAAATAGCTTTATCAATATTATCTAAAGTATGGCTCATATCAGGATATCCTTAATAGCGAAGTTTTTGTATTTTATAAATATTATCACTAAAATTGCTAACGTAAGAAAATAGCTATTTATATGATATTACCTTGATAATATTATTCATAAATACGTCTATATAGAGATAATATATCAAAGCACCCTAGTAAAATAGACTGTACCAATCAGAGCTGCTTTAAAAAAAGAGCTAGCAATTGGTTTTTTATCATCTATTAATAGCTACGGTGCTTATCATGTCTATCTCAATGCTCTCCAATGTATTCGCTAATACGCTAGCAACAACTGTTGCACGTTTGCCACTACCTGCGATTTGGACGACAGGTAGTGCACAACAACGCACTCTGATATTAGGGGTGTCTTTTGCCATATTGTCCAATGTGCTATTTGGCGTCCTCTATGCCTATAGCAGTTTTTTAGCGCCATTATCAGGGACGCAAGTTTTTATCTGGCGCATGCTCGCGATGTGGGCAGCGTTGGTCGGATACTTAATGGTCAGTGGACGTCTGGGATTGCACATTGATAAATTAAAAGTGCTCAAAGGCGCTAAGCAATGGGCTTGGCTGCTACTACCTACACCGATATTTCTCAGTCAATTTTGGTTATTTATGTGGGCGCCAGTGAATGGGCAAGGTGTGCAAACCGCGATGGGATACTTCTTATTCCCGTTAATGATGGTAGTGTTTGGTTGTGTCCTCTTTGGCGAAAAACTAAGCCGCCTGCAATGGTTGGCAGTAGCCTTTGCCGCGTTAGGTGTGGGTAGTGAAGTTATCCGTACCCAAAGTGTCTCTTGGGCAACGCTATGGGTATGCGGTACGTATCCCGTTTACTACATTTTACGCCGACTGCAGGGAATCGGTGCCGTGACCGGATTATTGGTTGATTTAACGATATTTGCGCCCTTTGCGCTGGCTTATTTGTTCTTCTTTGCTCCAAGCAGTTTGGCATTGGTTAGTGGCTCTGGTTTCTTTATCATGATGCTAGTAGGTTTGGGTGTGCTCAGTGTCTTGGCGATGAAGACCAATATTGATGCCAGTCAAATGCTACCAGTTAATGTCTATGGCATGATGAGCTATCTAGAGCCAGCGTTGCTATTTATTTTGGCAGTGACCGTACTAGGCAACCCATTTGAGTCAGCGATGATCTATAGCTATGGTCTGATTTGGCTAGGTATTGCATGTCTGATTGCTCATGGTGTTAAGCAATTGCGTCAGGCTAGTAGAAAGACAGCAGCATCTCTAGAAGAGCAAATGGCATAGAAAGCCACTGGCTAGATATTATAAAGGTTACTATTTTATTAAACGTCACAAACAACAAAAAAGGACGGCTCAGTAAATATTGAGCCGTCCTTTTTTATATAGATTAAATAGTGCTTAATCTAAATGCTGTTTGAAACCGCGCTGCTTATCACGTTCCCAGTCACGATCTTTTAGTGTTTTACGCTTATCATGTTGCTTTTTACCCAAGGCTAGGCCAATTTGGCATTTCACCAGTGAGTTTTTCCAGTAACAAGACAACGGTACACAAGCGTAGCCTTTCTGGTTGATTGCCCCAGATAGTTTTTCGATCTCACGACGGTTCAGCAGCAGTTTACGGGTACGAATACTGTCTGGACTAACGTGCGTTGAGCTCGATAGCAATGGCTGAATGTGCGCCCCAAACAAGAAGGCTTCGTTATTACGGAATATGACGTACGCTTCAGTAATCGTCATTTTTCCTGCACGAATGGCTTTGACTTCCCAACCTTGTAATGCCAGTCCTGCCTCAAAGGTTTCTTCGATAAAATACTCATGACGCGCCTTTTTATTGGCGCAAATCTGATTATCTGGCTTTTTTGATTTTTTTGACATAATTTCTCCATAAGGATGACCTAAGACATAGGCTCCTTATTTAATCAGTCCCACTAATTCCTCATCCTAATCCAATAACTGGTCTTGTTTTTTATTTCGATTATGAGATGGATGAGTCGAACTGCCTATTGTATCAAAGCCTCTAGTGAAAAGGTAAATCAGCTGTTAGGACAAATGTAGCAGATAAGTATTAAGTTTGAGCAAAATTTGCTAGCATATGGCCTAATATCACCGATTATATTAGCCATGCTATGAGCCACTCTATTTCTCCTAATTCCTCAAAGCTACACACCAAAATTCTATACCCTGGTACCTTTGATCCGATTACCAACGGTCATGTAGATTTGGTCACACGCGCCGTCAAGCTATTTGATGAGGTCGTTATCGCGGTTGCCTCAGGCCATCATAAAAAACCCTTGTTTAATTTTGAAGAACGCGTTGCTTTGGTCGAAACCGTATTTGCTGATTTACCGCAAGTATCTGTCATTGGTTTTGAAGGGCTGCTTGTTGATTTTATGCGTGAAAAAAACGCCACGGCAGTTTTGCGTGGCTTGCGTGCAATGTCAGATTTTGAGTACGAGTTTCAGCTAGCCAATATGAATCGCGAGCTTGATGAAAACTTTGAGGCAGTGTTTTTGACCCCATCTCAAAATTACTCATTTATCTCATCTACCATGATTCGCGAAATTGCCAAGCTTGGCGGTGACGTCAATAAATTCGTTCCACCTTGTGTTTTGCAAGCATTTGATAAAAAGCTAAATATCAAATAAAAGATGTTGCATCAAAGATATGCTGCTAGCACTTGCTAAAACAGTAAGGAGCAGCCATATATGACTGATATAAGCAAAAATATAAGGAACAGTTCATGGCACTATTAATCACTGATGAGTGCATCAACTGTGATGTGTGCGAGCCTGCTTGCCCCAATGAAGCCATCTCAGAAGGGGATGATATCTATGTCATCGACCCTGATCTATGTACAGAATGTGTCGGACATTTTGACGAGCCACAATGCGTTGTGATTTGCCCAGTTGACTGTATTCCTCACGATCCCAATCATGTCGAAACTGAAAGCGACCTGCTATCTAAATACAAACGTATTACGGGTCAATAGAGTACTTATAAGCGATTGATGACGTCTGGGTTTACAACGTTTTAGGGACAACACGATGACCACGCAAACAACAACCACGCAATCTATCCAAGTCACAAACGACTTTGATCAGCAACATCTTTGGCACCCATATGCCAGCCTGCCACCTACTTACTCTAATATCGTAATCGATCGAGCTGAAGGTATTTATCTCATTACCGAAGATGGCACGCGCCTGATCGATGGTATGTCGTCATGGTGGGCGAGCGTTCATGGTTATAACCATCCAAAACTGAATGAAGCATTGACTAAGCAATTGGGTAAAATGGCGCATGTCATGTTTGGTGGATTGACTCATCAGCCAGCGATAGATTTGGGCAAAAAACTGCTCGACATTGTCCCTACTGGACTTGACGCGATTTTTTATGCGGACAGTGGCAGTATTGCGGTAGAAGTGGCGCTAAAAATGGGGTTGCAATATCAAGTAGCTGCCAAGCGTCCAACCAAGCAACAATTTGCATCAACCCATTCAGGGTATTACGGAGACACGTGGCATGCCATGAGTGTCTGTGACCCTGTTAATGGTATGCACAGCCTATATGGCAAGCAGTTACCGATGCAGCATTTCGTCCCTGCGCCGCCCATTGGCTTTGATCGCGCATTGACAGTAGATGAACGTGAGACGCTGGCTCAGTTTTTTGTAGAGTATGGTGAGCAGCTGGCGGGTTTTATCATTGAGCCAATTATTCAGGGTGCAGGCGGGATGCGTTTTTATAGTCCTGAATATCTGCAATTGCTGCGTCAACTGTGCGATGAGCATGATGTACTATTGATTGCAGATGAAATCGCCACTGGGTTTGGCCGTAGTGGTAAATTGTTTGCGTGTGAACATGCTGGCATCAGACCTGATATCATGACTATTGGCAAGGCGCTAACGGGTGGCTATATGACTTTTGCCGCAACGTTATGTACCCGCAAAATTGCCGATACCATTCATAATAGTGACTATCCAGCCCTTATGCATGGCCCAACCTTTATGGGCAATCCACTGGCTTGTGCAGTTGCGTGTGCATCGATTGATTTGATTATGTCTTATGATATTGAAGCGCGTACCGCAAACATGCAGACTATTATGGAACAGCAGTTAGCGCCTGCTGCGTTATTAGACGGTGTTGTCGAGGTACGTTGTTTGGGTGCAGTCGCCGTCATTGAGTTGCATGAAGCAGTCGATATGCCTACATTTCAGTCTTTATTGATTGATAATGGTATCTGGGTCAGACCATTTGGTAAGCTGGTATATATCATGCCACCCTACGTGATTACTGATGATGAGCTGACTACCTTATGCCAATCACTGCTAAAAGTAGTGCGTACGTATTTAGAAAACCGAGGTCAACCATGAGTGTTTTATTTGTTTCTGGTATCGATACCGATATTGGTAAAACCTATGCTACTGGACTGCTTGCCAAAGCGCTTATGCAACAAGGTGTGAGTGTCATTACTCAAAAGCTAGTACAAACGGGCGTATCGATAAATCCAGATAATGGTGAGATGAATATTGCTGATGATATTATTACGCATCGTCAATTAATGGACATACCTCTGCAGCCATGTGACCTCGATTTTACGACTTGTGCTCATCGTTATAAGAAGCCTGCGTCTCCTCATTTGGCTACTAAATTATCAGGAGAAACACTTGATCCTGATATGATTACTAACGCCACCAAGCGTTTGCAATCTGAGTATGAGCTGGTACTACTAGAAGGTGCAGGTGGTTTACTTGTGCCGATTACAGAGAATCTACTGATATTAGATTATATTGCCGAGCAAGGCTATCCAGTTATTTTGGTCACCTCTGGTCGATTGGGCAGCATCAATCACACTTTACTGAGTTTAGAAGCTATAAAGTCGCGCGGATTAATAGTACATAGCGTAATTTATAATCATATTCATGATGATGCTGAGCAAACGGATACTGAGATCGCAAATAGCACTATTGAATTTCTACGAAAATATTTGGACAATCATTATCCCGCAGCGCATTGGCTACAGATACCATATCTAAAAGATAATGTGGTCGGTAATATTGAAACACTGCCAGAAAATTTTGTTTAGCTTATTTATATTGTCCACAAAAATAAATCCAAAAGACATGCGCAGGCAGTCATAAGTTTGCTATACTAGCGCGCTTGGTAGACTAGGCGATCGCCGCTGCACACTGGCAACAGATGAGCAGGGGAGGAAAGTCCGGGCTACATAGGGCAGCGTGCCAGCTAACGGCTGGGCAGGGTAACTTGACGACCAGTGCAGCAGAGAGTAGACCGCCTTTAGTATCTTAGGATATTATCGGTAAGGGTGAAAGGGTGCGGTAAGAGCGCACCGCGTGAATGGCAACATCTCACGGCATGGTAAACTCCACGCGTAGCAAGACCAAATAGGCATCGGCATGGCGCGGCCCGCGTTCGATGCGGGTAGGTTGCTTGAGCGTATTAGCGATGATACGCCTAGAGGAATGATCGTCCACGACAGAACCCGGCTTATCGGTTTACCAAACCTTTTTTATTGTTTGTTATAGTAATAGTTGCAATTAATCTGAATTAAATTCATTTTTTTGCAAAAAATGCTTATTAGGGGTTGACGGCAGTCAACAGCTTGGGCATAATGTGCAGCCTAAAACGGCGATGTAGCTCAGCTGGTTAGAGCGCATGACTCATAATCGTGAGGTCAAGAGTTCAAGTCTCTTCATCGCCACCATATATAGCAGTACGAAAAAAACCAATCTATCGAGATTGGTTTTTTTTTGCCTAAAATAAGTGGTTTTATAAACTAGAAGCAATTGATAGATAGCGTTTTAGGTGTGATTTACTTACAGATTTCTTACTAAATCATAGATTTCTTACTAAATCATAGATTTATCTGTCTAAGTACAGATTAATTCTTGTAACTTATGTCGCGCTTACTTATCATAGGGGCTGTTTTCGGTAAAGTCCTGTAACGCCATGTCTATACAATTACCTCCTTATCGTCCTGTTCAGCATCGTAGTGGCCTTAAAGTCATGGGTGCCGCATTTCATGCTTTACTAATGCGTGAGCTCCAAACGCGCTTCGGCGGCTATCGCTTGGGCTATTTATGGGCGCCGTTAGAGGTTATTTTTCAAATTCTAATATTCTTGGTGATTTTCGGTGCCTTTCGTGAGCGCCTAATACCAGGTATGAATTTCTCGTTATTTTTAGTAGCAGGCATGGTACCTTTTCGTATGTTCCAAAAGATGGCAACGAGAGCGCTAGGTGCTGTCGAAGGTAATCGTGGCTTGCTTATATATAGAGCAATTCGGCATATAGATGTTATTATTGCTCGCTCATTTCTTGAACTTATTATTTATTTTTTTACTTTTATCTTATTATTAGCTGGATTGTCTTTTTTCGGTATATTTCCAAGTCTAGGTAACTTACATATTGTTATTTTTTGCTGGATAACACTTTTTTTATTTGGATTTGGCACAGCGCTTATTATGATGGTTGTTGGACATTATGGTGGTGAGATATCTAAAGTAATAACAATATTTTTTACAATTCTATATTTTACTTCAGGTGTTATTTTCCCTTTACTTATTGTTCCAGAACCTTATTTTAGTTATTTGTTATATAATCCATTAGTGCACAATTTGGAGCTTATAAAACACTCTCTAGCCCCAAATTATCCCTCCTATCACATTGATATAGGTTATTTTTTAGAGTGGACAATTGGTATAAATTTTTTAGGGCTTCTGATGTATAAAGCAGTTGAAAAAGATCTGATACGTTCTAAGTAAGTAGATTGAAATTTAATCGATATTTTATTCATGTTATTGATAATTTATGGTAAATAAATGATTGAAGTTAAGAATGTTTCAAAGTCATTTATGACTACAAAAGGTCGGCATTATCTGTTTAAAGACTTGAATCTAACCATTGGTGATAAGCAAAGTGTTGGTTTGTTAGGTCGTAACGGTGCGGGCAAGTCAACCTTGCTACGTATTATATGTGGCCTTGATGAGCCAGACCACGGTGAAATTATTAGCGACTCAACCATCTCTTGGCCAGTAGGGGTGGCAGGTGGTTTTCAAGGGAGTTTGACCGGTCGTCAAAACGTACGTTTTGTTTGTCGTCTTTATTCAAGCGGTCCTTATATCGACGAAAAAATTCGTTTTGTCGAAGAGTTTGCAGATATCGGTAAGTATTTCGATATGCCTGTACGTAGTTACTCATCTGGTATGAGGTCAAGGCTTGTCTTTGGATTAAGTTTAGCTTTTGATTTTGATTACTATATGCTTGATGAAGTGGGTGCTGTTGGTGATGCAGCCTTCAAAAAAAGATCAAGAGAGATTTTGAAGGCTCGAAAAGAAACGTCTGGAGTACTAATGGTATCTCACAGTTTAAAAGATATAACTGCAAGCTGCGACATTGGTATTGTATTAATGGATCAGACAGCACATGTGTTTGATGATATAACAGAAGCGATTAAAGTTTATGAAAAGCATGTCCACAAAGCAAAAAAATAACATACTCAATTTTTCGCTTTTCATCGGCTTAGTGATTTTGCCTTGGGTGTTGGTGATATTCTATGTCATGACTATAGCCCACCCAAGATTTGTTTCTACTGCAGATGTAGTGGTTAAGCAGGTTAGCGAGTCTAGCGTACCATCTGGTGGCGGACTATCAGCTCTATTGGGCGTTAATAGTACCAGTAAAGAAGATGCGACCTATTTGACAGAGTATATTTTGTCGAATGATATGGTGAAGCGACTCGATAATAAGTTTAAATTTCGTGAAGCTTACCATGTTGATGGTTCAGACCCTATTTATGAAATCGATCCTGATGCGACTCAGGAAGATTTGCTCGAATACTTCAAGAAACGGGTTCACATTGATCTCGATGAGCAGAGCTATGTGCTTTCGGTATCAACAGAAGGCTTTGACTCAAAGTATGCTTTTGAGCTGAACAAAGCTATCTTGGGAGAGTCTGAACAGTTCGTAAACCGTATTTCGCAAGAAGTAGCTCGTGATCAATTGGCGTTTGCAGAAACTCAGTTAAATGAATCAGAAGAGCGCCTAAATGATGCCAAAGAGCAGCTATTAAACTATCAGAACGAAAACGAAATCTATGATCCACAGGCCAATGCACAGATCGTCAATCAGTTAATTGGTAGCTTACAAGCACAATTAAGCTCGTTGCGTACCGAAGAGCGCCAGTTACTCAGTTATCTAAATCCAGATGCGCCGCAAGTGGTTTCACTAAGAAGCCAGATAAAGGCCGTTGAAGAGCAAATCACTCAAGAACAAACCAAATTGACCTCGCCAAATACAACCAAGTTGAACCGTCAAGCGGTACAGTTTGAGACCATCAAGGCAGATGTGGATTTTGCTACCGAATTGTATAAATTGTCGTTGTCATCGCTTGAAAAATCAAGACTAGAAGCATTCAAGAAAATGAAAAACTTGATTGTGATCTCAACGCCCTACGAAGCTGAAGATGCAACTTATCCGCGCCAAGCGTATCTTATTTGGACATCGCTTGCGTTGCTCTTAATGCTATACGGATTTGTACGTTTGGTAATGGCAGTTGTCCGTGATCACCGTAGCTAATCTTGAAAAACCAGATATCAGTAATGATCGATAGATCAGGAAAGGAATATAACTCATGAATATGAAACCACGTTCTATCGTGATAGCGACAAGTTTGGCAATGGCGGCGACTAGTATGTCTGCAACAGCTGCAAGCAGTTATGCAGATCAAATATCAGGTTCAGGCTTTGGCACAAGCAGTAATAACATGAGTCAATCTCAGAACCAGAGCAATATTAACGTGTCTACCCAAGCATTTGCTGGGGCAGTACCAGGGCAAGCAACAACCCAAGAAGCGGTTAACGCAGCAAGCTTACCAAGTCAGTCAGTTATTAATACCACGCGTCCTTATCAAGATATTAAAACTCAAGATATGATGTTCGGTGAGCAATTGTTCCGTGGGGCATTTTCGACGACTTCAGGCTCTACCTTTAATGACAGTTATGTGATTAACCCTGGCGATAACGTCCAAGTAAGAATGTGGGGCGCTTACCAGTATGCTGCTACCATGACCGTCGATCCACAAGGTAATATTTTCTTACCGAACGTTGGACCAGTCCGCGTCTCTGGTGTGCAAAATGGCAGCTTACAAAACGTGGTCAAAAATGCTGTCAGTCGTATCTACCGCTCGAATGTAGGGGTTTATGCTTCATTAGAGCAGGCGCAACCCGTTAAAGTATTCGTCACAGGTTTTGTTAAGCAGCCAGGCTATTACGGTGGTCTAGCAGCAGACTCGGTATTGTCTTATTTAGATAGAGCAGGCGGCGTTGACCCAACACGCGGTAGTTATATCGACATTCAAATCAAGCGCAATGGTCAAATGCTACAGCAAGTCAATTTATATGACTTTTTGCTAGCAGGTAAATTACAGGCTTTTTCATTTCGTGATGGTGATGTCATCACCGTGGCACCACAGAAAAAGACATTTGTGGTAAGCGGTCAAGTTCAAAACGAATATACCTTCGAGTTCGATGTGAGTGATCTGACTATTGGTGACGTGTTGCAAGTGTCTAATCCGGCAGCCAATGCTACTAATGTCAGTATCACTCGTAGTGCAGGGCGCGCACAAACGGCAGAGTACTACTCATTAAGTGAAGCCCAAAACGTTCCTGTCTATAACGGCGATCAAATGGTAGTAACCTCAGATCGTTATGCAGGCACCATCGCTGTACAGGTAAAAGGTGCGCATACTGGTAATGGCGCGATGGTTGTGCCATATGGCGCGCGTCTAAAAGATATCGTGCCACAATTACAGCCAAGCCCATTGGCGAAATTGACGCATTTAACAATCTACCGCGAATCTGTTGCTGAACAACAAAAACGCATGATTAACGAGTCGCTCGATCGTCTAGAAGAGCTAACACTTGCTACCCAGTCAACGACTCGTGAAGAAGCTGCACTACGTCAAGATGATGCAGCATTGGTCAAACAGTTCGTCGCCAAAGCTCGTAATGTACAAACCGATGGTCAAATCGTTGTGGTACCAAACTCATGGCAAGATATTATTCTGCAACAAGGCGACATCATTGAGATACCAGCCCAAACATCAGTCATTACAGTCAATGGTCAAGTACGAGCACAAGGGGCACTTACCTTTAATCCTGACTATACCGTTGGGGATTATGTGGCTAATTCTGGTGGTTTCTCTGATAACGCTGATACAAAGGATATCTTAATTATTCATCAAAATGGAGCGAGCCAAGTGGTCAATACTGCGTATCGTATCCAGCAGGGTGACGAGATTATGGTATTACCGAAAGTCAAAACTAAGCGTGTGGAGATTGCGCGCGGTCTATCACAGATTGTTTATCAGTTAGCAATTGCTGCCAAGGTAGTTTTAGATCTATAACGGTTAGCCAGTCATGACTTAACGATGACTGTTGAACGAATTTAACCAAAACCAATGAGTAAAGGTATCAAAGATATGGCAAAAGAAGCAGCGAATGAAATCAAGGTATCTACTATGTCCACCTCTGATCATGCGCTACTTTCGCCATCGTCACAGTACCAATCACCAAAGCAACTGGCAGTAGTTGGTAAAGGTATGTGCCGCAATAACTTGCTACTCTCGCAAGTATTGCAAGCTGATATCCAACGCTGGTATCCATGGTCAGGCTTGCAACAAAGCCTGATAAATCGCAAGAAAAAACCACAACTTGAGGCATTTATTGGATGGGGGCACAAGAAAAGCTTTCAACGAGCTGATAAAGCTGCCACTCGTCAGGACCTGAATACATTAAGTATTGAAGATGGATTTTTGCGTTCATTGGATTCAGGTATTAGTAGTCGCTATGGTTTAAGCGTGGTTGTCGATGATGTTGGCATCTACTTTGATGTGACGCACCACTCACGCCTCGAGCAGTTGATTGTTGAGCGTACCAAGAGTACTAGCAATGATCGCGCGGCAGGCGAGGCACGTGCTCATCATCTGATGGCACATATATGCGAAGAAAAACTGAGTAAATATAATTCCATAATCGATTGTCCGTCGTTGGATAAATTGATTAATGAAGAAAATATTAACGAAAAAGAAAACGCTGCACAATCACATATCCTGTTGATTGACCAAGTAGCGGGTGATGCCTCTGTTAAAGGCGCTGGTGCGAATAAACGTCAATTTAAGAAGATGCTAAAATCTGCATGTCGCAACCATCCTAACGCCCATATTTGGATAAAGGCTCATCCTGCATCAAAATCAGGCTACTTATCCAACTTAAAGCTGCCTAAAAACGTTAGGTTATTGACTGAGTCTCTCAATCCTATTGAGCTGCTTAAACAAGTAAGTGAGGTCTATACTGTCAGCTCACATATGGGCTTTGAAGCATTAATGCTAGGTAAAAAGGTGCATTGCTTCGGGGTCAGCTGGTACAGCGGTTGGGGGCTGACCGATGATACTAACGCACCTAAAAACCTACTTAGATCAGTTCAGAAACGTCGTTTAGCATCAGCTGCGATACTTCTCAACAATAAAAGTTTTTCGAACTTAGCAATGTTTCCTGCGACGTCACATAAGACGCTTGAAACGTCATTAGAAACATTATTTTATAGTGCTTATATTGATTACAGTCGTTATGTAGATCCAGCAACGAAACAAGCTTGTGATATCGATGCAGCCATCGAATGGCTAGTGACCAATCGGCGATGGCAAGCGCGCTTTGAAGGCGATTTAACAGTATATGAATTTAGTCGTTGGAAGTTGCCATTTGTCAAAGCCTTTACAGACCTACCGCGTACGACATTATTCGTTAAACCAAAACCGCGTCTAAAAAACCTTCTACATCCAGACCATTTCCGTGTCAATTTCAGCGAACCTTTATTGGTATGGGGTTTGGCTAAACGCCAGCAAGTACAGAAGAAGCTACAGAGTAAACTTGCTGAACAAAGCTTAGATATGCCAGCTATTTATTGTATGGAAGATGGGTTTATCCGATCAAATGGTTTAGGTGCTACTTTACTGGCGCCACTGTCTGTTGTCATAGATAAACAAGGTATTTATTACGATGCGACCCAACCTTCAGACTTAGAAACATTGCTGCAAAATTGTCAGCCATTAAGTTCTGAACAGCGTCTTCGCGTAAAAAAACTGCAAGATAAACTGCTGAATCAGCGGGTAAGTAAATACAATGTTGGGGCGGGTATAGATGTTTCTAGCATTCAAAATAATTCGTGGATGCAGGATGCCAAAATATCTGGGAGACGACGCGTTCTTATTATCGGTCAGGTAGAGGACGATTTGTCAGTACAGTACTGCGGCTCTACAATAAAGACAAACAGTGGTCTGATCGAACGTGTACGACAAGATAACCCAGACGCTTATTTGATTTATAAGCCGCATCCTGATGTCGAAGCAGGATTGAGAGCAGGTAAGGTATCAGAAGCTCATCTACAACAAGTTCAAGCGGTTGCCTACGATACTGCCATGCCTGATTGTTTAGAATGGGTGGATGAGGTTCATACGATCAGCTCACTGACTGGTTTTGAAGCGTTGCTGCGTGGATTGGACGTCACCTGCTATGGTTTACCATTTTATGCAGGTTGGGGGTTGACCATAGATATTGACGAGCAGTCGTTACCAAAAGCTACCTATCTAAAAAGACGTCAACGAGATATACCTTTGACTTTTGAGCAGCTAATATATGGCGCGCTTACATGTTATCCGTTGTATCGTCTGCCTGATGGCTATGGATTAGCACAAGTAGAACAGGTGATCGATTATTTATACCCTCTCAAAGACTCGCATCTGCTTGCGAATAGTGAAGAATCGCAATCTGAAATGGCTAGTACTTCAAATAGTTCAGCTAAGACTGTGAACTCGTCTTTACCTACAAAGTTTAAACGTCACGCGACCACACGTTTTATGCAGCAACGTCATCGATGGCAACAAAAATTGCGTAAAATGTCTCGTTGATTTACCAGAGTAGCACCGTATAATTGCATTGCGACAAATAGGTGCTTTTTCGGTATAATCATTTTTACGCTATGTGTTTTCGCACGGTTGCATGACCTTTCTCATTTTTATCTCTTATTTTCTCATTTAATGGTAGCCCAGTACTATGGCAGCTTCGATGTCTCACTTGCTTACTCATCGACATGTCTTGCTACTACAAGGGAAAATGGGTGGGTTTTTTAATCGCTTTTCGTCATTCTTGCAAATTCAAGACATTAAAGTAAGCAAAATCAATTTTAATGCAGGCGATGCCTTTTTTTACCATCACGACAATACCTACGAATATACCAATACATTAGCGCAATTTTCTTCTTGGTTGCAGGCGTTCATTAAAGAAAATGCCATTGATGCGATTGTATGTTTTGGCGATTGTCGACCGCATCATACTCAAGCAGCGTGTATCAGTGAAAAATTGGGTATTTCATTTTTTGTTTTTGAAGAAGGGTATCTACGTCCTGATTATATTACCTTGCAAGAACATGGGATTAACGGTTATTCACGCCTAAACACTGCTGAGATTAAAGCGCTTAAGAAAGCCAATGATCAGCCTTTATACACACATAATCGATTTTATCGCCTCAGTATCGCAGCCATCGTCTATTACATTATTGCTTGGCTTTATAAAAGCCGTTATCCACATTATTCGCATTATCGTGGTATGACCGCCTGGCAAGAGGCCATCGCTTGGTTAAAAGCACCGTGGCGGAAGCTTCGAGGGTATTTACCAGACAAACAATTGCAAAATAGACTGACCAAGCAAGAAAGTAACAATTACTTTTTGATTAGTTTGCAAGTGCATAATGACTCACAGATTACCCATCATAGTGATTATCGTGATGTGGTACAGTTCATTGATGAGTCTATCGCAAGCTTTGCAAAATTTGCTAAGCAAAAACAGTTACTCGTGTTTAAGCATCATCCATTGGATCGTGGTCATAGAGACTATCGGGAGCTGGTAGCTAGCCTAGCTGAGCGCTATCAAGTATCTCACCGTGTTTTCTATGGTTGTGATATGCACCTGCCAACTTTGATGAAGTGTAGTATTGGCATGGTGACTATTAACAGTACGACAGGCTTGCAGTCGGTTTATCATAAGAAACCTACTAAGGTTATGGGTCGTGCAATTTACGATATTCCTAAGCTAACAGATCAAAAGCCGCTTGATGATTTTTGGCAGCAGCCTAAGGGCCCAGATAATGAATTTTATTTGAGATTTCGTGAGTACTTGATAGAGCAAACTCAAATAAATGGTGCTTTTTATGGCAGATCGCCATGGATGTATAAGTATCTGTACCAAAATGGCAGTGAAACTACAGACGTAGATATGTCTAAAACCAATTTACCCTAGTCATTTATTCGCTTTTGTTTCTAAGAAGTCATAGTAATTATAATAGTATCTATATAAAGAAACGAAGTTCAACAAGTGTAACGATTGTTGCGTTATCCTTTTTTAGCTTGTCATTTCATCTGTAAGTCACATCTCTTCTAACAAAATCGCCTTACTTTGCAGTGGAAAACTGCTAGAATACTCTTTTATGTCTACGCATAAGAGTTAATGTGCTTGACTATGGATTTTAGACGGTAGTATTAGCCCGATCGGCTTGTTATAACGGTTAACCTTCAAAGAGTACAAGCACGTTATCAATTGCATCTGACAGTATTTATTTTTTAGTTTTATTACTCTATCACCCTTAATTTAGTAGGCGCTTTGTGACTGCATTAGCCAATATTCGTAACTTTTCAATCATTGCCCACATTGATCATGGTAAGTCGACGCTTGCCGATCGTTTTATTCAAATGTGCGGTGCCTTGCAAGATCGCGAGATGCAGGCGCAGGTACTCGACTCAATGGATATTGAGCGTGAGCGCGGTATCACTATCAAAGCACAGTCAGTAACACTGTTTTATGATCATCCAAATGGTGAGCGCTATCAGCTTAACTTTATTGATACCCCGGGTCACGTCGATTTTTCCTATGAAGTGTCGCGCTCATTAGCGGCTTGCGAAGGCGCGCTATTGGTTGTTGATGCCGCTCAAGGCGTAGAAGCGCAGTCAGTGGCCAATTGCTATACAGCCGTTGATCAAGGCTTAGAAGTCATGGCGGTGTTAAATAAGATTGATTTGCCGCAAGTCGAGCCTGAGCGCGTCATTCAAGAAATTGAAGATATTATCGGTATCGATGCAGTTGATGCACCGCGAGTATCAGCCAAATCTGGTCTGGGTGTTGATAAGCTGCTAGAAGCGCTAGTAGAGTTTATTCCGGCACCAACTGGTGATCGTGAAGCACCATTGCAAGCACTAATTATTGACTCTTGGTTCGATAATTATTTGGGTGTGGTCTCATTGGTACGGGTGCGTGAAGGTACTATACGTAAAGGTGACAAGTTGTATATCAAATCGACTCAAGAGGCACATCTGGTTGGCTCGATTGGTGTCTTTACCCCTAAGCCTGTAGATACGGGTGTTTTAGAAGCAGGGGAAGTCGGCTTTGTTATTGCGGGTATTAAGGATATTGCCGGAGCGCCGGTAGGCGATACTATCACTCATGCTAAAACCCCTGATGTGGATCGTATCCCAGGTTTTAAACAAGTCACGCCACAAGTCTATTCTGGTATGTTCCCAGTAGATTCGAGTGATTTTGAAAAATTCCGTGAAGCTTTGCAAAAACTGCAAATCAACGATGCTTCGCTGTTTTTTGAGCCAGATACGTCGGATGCGCTTGGCTTTGGTTTCCGCTGTGGCTTCTTGGGTATGCTGCACATGGAGATTATCCAAGAGCGTCTAGAGCGTGAATATGATCTAGATTTGATTACTACAGCGCCCTCAGTTATTTACGAAATTGAGAAAAAGAACGGTGATGTAATCTATGTAGATAACCCATCACATCTACCTGAGCCAAACAACATTGAAGAGTTCCGTGAACCAATTGCCCGCTGTCAGATTTTAGTACCGCAAGAGTTCTTAGGCAATGTGATGACGCTATGTATTGAGCGTCGCGGCGTTCAGGTTGATATGCGTTTTATGGGTCGACAAGTGCAGCTTATATTCGATATTCCAATGGGCGAAGTTGTCATGGATTTCTTTGATCGCTTAAAGTCGGTCTCACGTGGTTTTGCATCGTTAGACTATAACTTTGAGCGCTATCAAGCCGATAAGTTGGTGAGAGTTGATGTACTAATCAATGGCGATAAAGTCGATGCCTTAGCGATGATCGTGCACGAAACCCAATCACGTTATCGTGGTAATGCTCTAGTTACTAAGATGAAAGAGCTGATTCCGCGCCAAATGTTTGATGTCGCCATTCAAGCAGCTATCGGTAGCCAAATCATTGGTCGTAGTACGGTAAAAGCCATGCGTAAAGACGTATTAGCAAAATGCTATGGTGGCGATGTATCACGTAAGAAAAAGCTACTGTCTAAGCAAAAAGCTGGTAAAAAACGTATGAAGCAAGTAGGTAACGTGGAAATTCCACAAGAAGCCTTCTTAGCTGTGTTGCAAGTTGATAGCTAATCGCTAAACGTAACCTAAGATAGTCATTGTAGATAACAGTCAAATGTAGTGGATCTTATCGTAAAGGTGTTAGATAAACCGCTCGTTAATAGGCAATTTGGTATGGATTTTGATTTTAATTTAATTTTAGTGCCGTTAACTATAGTCCTAGGAATTGTTTGGCTGTTAGATAAGCTAGCGCTCAAACAGCGCAAAACTCGTGGTCGAGGTCAAGAAGGCTTACTGGTTCGCTGGGCTTATGACTTTTTTCCTGTGTTAGCAGTGGTATTGATAGTACGCTCATTTTTAATTGAGCCATTTAATATCCCATCATCGTCTATGGTACCGACGCTATATACGGGTGACTTTATTGCTGTCAATAAGTATGCATATGGCGTGCGCTTGCCGTTAACTTATAATAAGGTACTAGATACTGGTGAACCTGAGCATGGCGATGTAGCAGTGTTCCGCTATCCTGAAAACCCGAGCATTTATTATATTAAACGCGTTATCGGTTTGCCTGGTGACACCGTAAGCTATAGTCAAGGCACGTTATCTATCAATGATGTACCTGTTGAGACTAAGTCTGTAGATTTCGCGGCAAATGCTGAATTGACTTCACAGCTATACTTACCAGGTCAGGTTGGTCCAGGTCAAGTACTGACTGAGGAGAGTGCTTCTGCAATGGGTCAGCAAGAAGAAGATGCGGCACAATATTTTGAAGAAGTACAAGGTGACAACAAGCATCTCGTGCGCTATTTAGATGGCATGAACAGTTCACAGTACGCGCCATTTTTACAACAACAATCACCAGAGGTGGTAGAGTCAGAAGGCACTGAGTGGCGCATTGACGTGCCAGAAAATCAGTATTTTGTGATGGGTGATAACCGCGATCGCAGTGCAGACGGTAGATTTTGGGGCTTCGTTCCGGATGAAAACCTAGCAGGTAAGGCAGTTTATATTTGGATGCATAAACCTCCTGGTCTTAATCTACCAACCTTTGAGCGTAATGGTACTATCAATTAAGATTATGAGATTGTCTAGAGGTTGACTGGTTGATAATGGTTTTATGCTAATATCGTTGCTAAATAATTAATAGCTATTTATTATTTATACACTTATTCAAAATAGTCGTTTATCTTTAGAAGGATATCATAATGCAGCAATTATCTGGTTTGGCTATACAGCGCGGTGCCAGTGTGACAAATGTTGTTCTCATTATTATACTTCTAGGTATTGCGACTAAGTTGATAGTAGCTATCGTACCGGCTCAGATTGGTGATTATCAATTGACCAAGGTATTAAGTGCACAGCTAAAAGAAGCCAATAATAATAACGAGACAGCCAAACAATTTGTTGAACGTGTCAACAAACAGTTATCAATTAACGCAGATTACGATACTAAAGCGGAAGATGTATTTACCTTTACGGATAAAAAAACAGGTCAATTGGCTATCTATAAAGAATATGCAGTGACTAATAACTTTTTTAGCAATGTCGACATCGTAAACCGTTTCGAAGGTAACATCGAGATGGCAACAGCAGAGTAAGCTATCATAGTACGACATAGCGCTTTCATTATTTTATAAAATATATCAAATAATATTATTAAACTAAATCTGTCAAGCAGAAGGGATAACCATAAACCACGCATGAAACCAACTTCGCACCATTCCCAAGCGGTTCCTACTTCCCAAAAAAATAGTACGTCTGTTGACACGCTTGTTGTTAGCTCAGAATTTATTCAGCGGTTAGCAGTATTAACGCGTAAGTTAGGCTACGAGTTTAATGACTTGAGCCTACCTAAACTTGCGTTAACGCATCGCTCATTTGATAGTAAAAAGAACTATGAGCGCCTAGAGTTTTTAGGTGATGCACTGTTAGGGATGATTGTGGGTGAAGCTTTATATCATCGTTATCCTAGTCAAAATGAAGGGCGCTTAACGCGTATGCGTGCGACATTGGTGCGCCAAGAGTCATTGGTAATTATCGCCCAAAACCTAGAGCTGTCTAACCATCTTATATTAGGAGTAGGTGAGCGCAAAGGTGGCGGTCGCAATCGTGCTTCCATACTGGCGGATGCGGTAGAATCTCTGATCGGTGCTATCTATTTAGACAGCCAAGATATGGATATTACTCGTAAATGTGTTCTCTCTTGGTATGGTGATTTGATTGATAATGTTAATGACCAAAAAGCATTGAAGGACGCCAAGAGTCGGCTTCAAGAGTGGCTACAATCTAAGCAGTTTGACTTGCCCAACTACGAGCTCATGGAAACGCGTGGTAATGCACCGCATCAAATTTTCGTTGTACGTTGTCACGTCAATATCAATAATTGCCCTGATATTACTGAATCTGGTGAGAGCCGCCGTATTGCTGAACAGAAAGCAGCAGAGCTTATGATTAACCAATTACATAAATTGCCAGGATCTGCCAAAAAACGTGTATAGCCGATGTCTATTAATGCATTTTTAGATGCAGAGTATTAGCTTAGATTGGTTTATAGCCTGAAAAACATACATTAAAACTACCTCACATATTATTTATTTTAAAACTT
The DNA here is from genome assembly GCF_013414195.1 of Psychrobacter sp. BI730. Lineage (GTDB taxonomy): Bacteria > Pseudomonadota > Gammaproteobacteria > Pseudomonadales > Moraxellaceae > Psychrobacter. The sequence continues at coordinate 69,684 of NZ_JAATTV010000009.1, read as the reverse complement.
TAAATGTCTCTAGCCCGTTTTTAATGGTGACTAAATAAATTTAGCATCAAAGACTGTTCGGCTAGTCACAAACCCTATAGGATTAACTTATGAGCAATCATACTGATTTGCCATCAAACAATGAAGACAGCACCCAAAATTTGGGTGAAAATACAGATATTGATTCAAGCCAGAACAATATCGAAGTTACCGAAGAGACTCATGGTATTGATGCAGAAGATATTGCATTAGACAATGATATGGCTATTGAAGAGTTTTTTGCGCCAAGTAGCAATGCTCGTATGGCTGATGATTTTAGAGCAGGTTATGTCGCTATTGTTGGACGTCCAAATGTGGGTAAATCAACTTTGATGAACCACTTATTAGGTCAAAAGTTGTCTATCACTTCACGCAAACCACAAACCACCCGTCATCGTATTCATGGCATTTTGTCAAACCATGAAATGCAAGCGGTGTTTGTTGATACACCCGGCATTCACCGTAACGAAGTACGTGCTATCAATGAACGTATGAATAAAGCGGCGGTATCGGCGTTAGTAGATGTAGATTTAGTACTGTTTGTTGTCGATTCAGATCAATGGCGTGACGATGATTTATTGACCTTGCAAAAGCTTGGTGAGACCAATCTAACGGTCGTCTTGGTTATCAATAAGTCAGATACTCTAAAAGATAAAGGCAGCGTGCTACCACTTATCGAAACCTTCAACGATAGTTTCGATTTTGCTGATATCGTTCCTGTATCTGCACTAAAAAATCAAAACTTAGATCGTTTGCAAGAAGTGATTGCCTCACATTTACCAGTTGCTGCTCCCATTTATGATACAGAGCAAATCACTGATCGCTCTGAGCGATTTTTGGCCAGTGAAATCATTCGCGAAAAAATCATGCGTAGTGCGGGTGATGAAGTGCCATATGATTTAACGGTACAGATTGATGAGTTTAAAGACGAACCTGCACATACTGATCCAAAGACAGGGCGTCCACGCAAAGCTTGTACTTTCATCGATGCGACTATCTATGTTGAACGTGGTGGTCAAAAAGCCATCGTTATCGGTGACAAAGGTCAGCGTATCAAACAAGTTGGTATGGATGCTCGTAAAGATATGGAGCAGTTATTCGGTAAAAAAATCATGTTAACGCTGTGGGTCAAAGTGAAACGTGGTTGGTCTGATGACGAGCGTGCGTTGACCAGTTTGGGCTATTGATAGCGGTTAAGAACGGACGCTGCAAAAGTACTGTCTGCCTTTTAGCTATTTAGGTAATAAAAAATGCGTAATGAAGCGCTCGTCGGGTATTTATTGCATCAGCGTCCTTATCAAGAAAAGCGCGCTTTGTATTATCTTTTTTCTCAACAACACGGTGTGATACATGGTGTTGGAAAAAAGGGCGCGCCACTATTTATGCCGTTGCAGCTTTTTGCTACTGGTAAACGCGACCTAAAGACCTTTAATCAAATTAATATTGCCTCGCAAGATACAACTCAAGCTGACAGTGTTCAAAAAGACGGTGTTCAAAAAGATAATGCACCTGCTGTCTTAGAAGCCGTACCTTACGCTAATATCAGCGGCCAACATCAGTATGCCGCACTATATATAAACGAGATACTGTGGCGGCTGTTACCTACTGAAGACCCAATGCCTGTATTGTGGCAGCATTATCAAATCAGTCTACAACAACTCAAGCAGCCCTTAAGTAATAGCGAGCTTCGTCTCTGTCTACGTCAGTTTGAGCAGTATCTATTTACCGAATTAGGATTCACTTTAACGTTAACGCATGACAACGTTGAAGATCCCATCGAGTATGATTGTACTTACCGTTTTTTACCGGATGTCGGCTTGCTCCCTGTATTGGTACATAATGAAGAGTCTGAGCATTTAGCCAGTGAGTCTGGACAGACCGTCTTTAAGGGTGCGGATATCATAGAAATGGCACGTTTAGGTATTACTGAACAGACGCTGAACCATTGGTCCAAACTACATCGACATCTTATTGATCATTTGCTTGATTATCAGCCTCTACAAAGCCGTCTATTATGGCAGCAGCAGCAGCGCTATCAATAAAGTCTCAAATATTATCGTAGTATCAACTATATAAGTTAGGCTTAATTGCCCAAAGGATTTTTTATGAGTATCTCTGTATCTACCTCATCTGAAAACAATTCAAAAAAACCTTTGCTAGGCGTGAATATTGATCATGTGGCAACACTTCGTCAAGCGCGCGGTGTGAGTTATCCAAGTCCTCTAGCTGCTGCATTACTGTGCGAAAAGGCAGGGGCAGATGGTATCACTATACATTTACGTGAAGATCGTCGTCATATACAAGATGCTGATGTTTATGAAATGGCAGGGCAGTTGTCGACGAGAATGAATCTAGAGATGGCCGCAACTGATGAGATGCTTGCAATTGCCTGCGAAGTTAAACCTTTTTGGGTATGTCTAGTACCCGAAAAGCGTGCAGAGTTAACGACAGAAGGTGGTCTTGATGTTGCAGGGCAAGTCACGTCTCTAAAAGAGTATGTTCATAAGCTACAAGACTCTAACATTAAGGTTTCTTTGTTTATTGATCCAGATGATAAGCAGATTGCAGCTGCAATAGAATGTAGTGCAGACGCGATAGAATTGCATACGGGTGCTTATGCTGAAGCAGGATTAGCAAATGATACTGACGCACAGTTGGCTGAACTTAAAAGAATTGAACAAGCAGTAGCTACAGCACAGAGCATAGACGATAAATTGCTTATTAACGCAGGTCATGGTTTAAGGTGTGACAATGTGAATGCCATTGCAAAAATTGATGGTATATATGAATTAAATATTGGTCACGCACTTATTGCAGATGCGGTGTTTGTAGGACTGGAGAGCGCTGTGACAATGATGAAAGAGGCCATGTATAAATAGTTTTGCATATATGGCATCCATTACCCATTACATTTCGTAGGATGGTCTGCGTTAAGTTTATGTTTGACGATGCCAGATTGGTTAAAAGAGATTTGGTACATTGACTTGTTATAAGAAGAGGTAGGGCAATATTTTATATGACCGAAGTGTCCTCGCGGTCTGCCACTATCACCCCAAAATTTAGTGTAGTGACGCCTACCGCCAACTCGTAACTTCACTGTACTATATCTTAGGTTTAAGGATTGCTGAGTTAATAAGGTATCTACTTGAGAATCAAAATGCTTGTTGTTATTTTTATCTACGAATAGCAGAAGCGTTTTATCACTGTTCCTATGGCACTGCTGTGCATCATTCGATAAACAAACCAAGACATCCTGCCGACTTATATAACTTTCGGCCTTTGCTAAGGATAAGGTGTTCTCTAATTGATGCTTGACCCTTTGGGCTTCCATTCGTGCTAAGTGCGTTAAGATACTTGGCGCCGCAATAGCTGCAATAATTCCTAATACCATTGTCGTCACAGTTAGCTCAACGAGAGTGAAGCCGTCTGATTGTTTGGCGTTTGAAATATTATTATTTTGAAGGGATGATTTCCTATAACTGACTAACTTCAATAGTTTATTAAATAACCTAGATGCAATAGCTAAGAAATTATCAATTCCATACCTGCCTTTTCTACAAATAGGTAAACAAAAGGTAAAAATGACTATTCTCTTATAATGGGCCAGTACCTTACTAAGTAAGTTCATAATGCGCTACATCCTATAGCTATTTGTCATTCAAGTAGAAAACAACGTCTCACACATCCTTGTGTTGACTATCTTTTAAGCACACCAATTGTCCAAATTCTTTAAGTTTTTTCTGACTTAACTGTATATAAGACAGATGTAATTGCTAATTACTTGATTTTCAGAAGAATATTGGTTTTTTACAATATATATGTAATATATAGCGACTGTCAAAAAATGTTTCAATTAGTGAAAGAACGATATTAGCAATAGAGAAAAGATTCTAATTGTAATAAAATGCTTCAAGAAAATAGCTATCAATGGACTACTCATCTATCGCAAACTGATGTGTAAAAGATAAGAAGCGTAAGGTGTGTTAGTTCTGGGTAACTTAGACTGTTTACTGTGTTTTAGTTACAACATTATCGTGTAATAATGTGTAGCTCGTTAACGAAAAAAGTTGTAAACTGAATTAATAATCGCTAAGCTACTCCTTAATTGGTTTTGCTTTGTAACTTAAAATGCGTAAGAGATGTCTATCTTAGTACGTCTTGAGAATCGGTTTTGCTTAATGCATCACTAAAATTATCCTTTGGAGGAAGTCCATGAAATTGAATAAAATAGCTCTAGCCCTTGTTGCTGTAGCGGCTGCACCGATGGCAGCTAATGCTGGTGTTACTATCAGCCCATTGTTACTTGGTTATCACATGACTGAAGAATTCAGTGATACCTCTGACAAGCAGCGTGAAGTTCTTACTACTGGTAAGAATCTGCAAAACAATACAGATCGTGCCGGTAACGATAACGGTGGCGTAGCTAAAGAAAGTGGCTTATACACTGGTGCAGCACTAGGTATCGAACTTACTCCTTCTACTCAGTTCCAAGTAGAATATGGCGTATCTGATGCTAATGGCGAGGCTTCTGAAGATTCAGCGAAGTCTGGCGCTAACCGTTTTGACATCGAACAAGAAATGATTTCTGGTAACTTCTTGATCGGTACTGAAGAATTCACTGGTTACACTGATAGCGCACTTAAGCCATACGTACTAGTAGGTGCTGGTCAGTCTAAAATCAAAGTAGAGAACCAAGAACAGTATACTAACTCTAACGGTGAAGTAGTTGCTGCTGGTACTGAAGTATCAAATTCTAAAGACACTATTGGTAACCTAGGTCTAGGTGCTATGTATCGCATCAATGACGCGCTAAGCCTACGTGGTGAAGCTCGTGCGATTCATAACTTTGACAACAACTGGTGGGAAGGCATGGCTTTGGCCGGTCTAGAAGTAGTACTAGGTGGCCATCTAGCACCTACAGTAGCAGTACCACCTATGCAAGAGCCAGTAGTTGACAACACTCCAGTAGTTGTTGTTGAAGCTGATCTTGATTCTGACGGTGATGGCGTACCTGATAGCATCGATGCATGCCCAGGCACTCCAATGAACGTTGTAGTTGATGAGCGCGGTTGCCCAGTACCAGTAGACATTACTGACGAACTGAAAATGGAACTACGTGTATTCTTTGATAACGACAAGTCAGCTATCAAAAACCAGTACAAGCCAGAAATCGCTAAAGTAGCAGAGAAGATGCGTGAGTATCCTAACTCTACCGCTCGTGTAGAAGGTCATGCTTCTAAGACTGGTCCTTCAGCACGTTATAACCAACGTCTATCTGAAGCTCGTGCCGTTGCTGTTAAATCTATGCTAACTAATGAATTCGGTATTGCTCCAAACCGTCTATCAACTGTAGGCTATGGCTATGATAACCCAATCGCTTCAAACGACACTGAAGAAGGTCGTGCTATGAACCGTCGTGTTTATGCCATCATCACTGGTGACAAAACAATGACTGTTGAACAAACTAAAGATATGGTTGTTCAATAAGTATTAGCAAAATAACCGTATAGTAAAATATACAGTTACAAAAAAAGCCACCCATTGGGTGGCTTTTTTTTATTTATGTATTGAGAAAAGTGAGTTATTACATAAATTTATGAATCAATAATGTTATACTAGCCACCCAAACATTCTGTAAATTAACAGTATGTACATTAGCATAGCAATCTGTATGATGAATTCGTCAGTATAGATATTTGATTGTATTGAACTTTTTTATTTGATAGCATTCTTTTTTGCGTCATCTTAGATTCAATATCTATCTGATTGATGATGAAAGTTTATTCAGCAGCGCTTACTGCTACTGCATTTTTTTAAGACGAAACGAGCATTTTATATGGCGAACGATATCAAACACCTGCGTAACATTGCAATTATTGCCCACGTTGACCACGGTAAGACAACTTTGGTTGATAAGTTATTACATCAGTCTGGTACTTTTGGCGACCGTGCAAACATTGCTGAGCGTGCAATGGACTCAGGTGATATTGAGCAAGAACGTGGCATTACCATTTTGGCTAAAAACACAGCTATCCGCTGGACAGATAAAACTTCAGAAACTGAATACCGTATCAACATTGTTGACACCCCAGGTCACGCCGATTTCGGTGGTGAAGTTGAGCGTGTAATGTCTATGGTTGACTGCGTACTTTTGGTTGTTGACGCTGTTGATGGCCCAATGCCTCAGACTCGTTTTGTGACGCAAAAAGCCTTTGAACAAGGTCTAAAGCCGATCGTTGTTATCAACAAAATCGATCGTCCTGGCTCACGTCCTGATTGGGTAATGGATCAAATCTTTGATTTGTTTGATAACCTAGGTGCAAACGATGAGCAGCTTGATTTCCCAGTTGTTTATGCTTCAGCATTGAACGGTATCGCAGGTCTAGAAGCAGATGATTTAGCTGACGACATGACCCCATTGTTCAAAACTATCGTTGACGTTGTTCAGCCTCCACAGGTTGATGCTGACGCTCCGTTCCGTATGCAAATCTCAAGCCTTGATTACAACAGCTTTGTTGGTGTAATCGGTATTGGCCGTATTCAACGTGGTAAAGTTAAACTTAACACGCCAGTGACTGTTATTGATAAGCATGGCAAAACGCGTAACGGCCGTATCCTAAAAATTATGGGTTATCATGGTCTTGATCGTATTGACGTTGAAGATGCACAAGCAGGTGATATCGTTTGTATCACGGGTATCGATGCGCTAAACATCTCTGATACTATTTGTGATCCTAACAACGTTGAAGCGCTACCAGCACTAACGGTAGATCAACCTACAGTATCTATGAACTTCCAAGTAAACAATTCACCATTTGCTGGTCGTGAAGGTAAGTTCGTGACTTCACGTAACATTCGTGAGCGTCTTGAGCGTGAGTTGATTCATAACGTAGCATTACGTGTAGAAGACACTGAGTCTCCTGACAAATTTAAAGTATCAGGCCGTGGTGAGCTGCATCTATCTGTACTTATCGAAAACATGCGCCGTGAAGGTTTCGAGATGGGCGTATCAGGTCCAGAAGTTATCGTAAAAGAAGTTGATGGTAAGCTACAAGAGCCATATGAAAACGTTGTTTTCGATATTGAAGAAGAGCATCAAGGTTCTATCATGGAGCAGGTCGGTCTACGTAAAGGCGAGATGACCAATATGGAGCTTGATGGTAAAGGTCGTATGCGCATTGAAGCCACGATCCCAGCTCGCGGTTTGATCGGTTTCCGTTCTGAGTTTCTAACATTGACTTCAGGTAGCGGTATCATGACGTCAAGCTTCTCACACTACGGTCCACAAAAGATCGGTGATGTTGGTGGTCGCTCTAATGGCGTATTGGTTTCTATGGCAAACGGTACTTGCTTAGGTTTTGCTCTATTTAACCTACAGAAACGCGGTAAGTTGTTTGCTGAGCCACAGCTTGAAGTTTATGAAGGTATGATTGTTGGTCTTAACTCTCGTAACGATGATATGACTGTTAACCCGACGACTGCTAAACAGTTAACCAACGTACGTGCTAGTGGTACTGACGAAGCATTGACGTTGACGCCAGCAGTGAAATTCACTCTTGAGCAAGCGCTTGAATTTATTCAAGACGATGAGCTAGTCGAAGTAACGCCAAAAGCGGTACGTATTCGTAAACGCTACTTAACTGAAAGTGAGCGTAAACGTCACGGCCGTGGTAAGAAAGGTGCTTAATATCAATAAGTGAGTTACTTAGTAATTCATAGTATTGATGTTTGACGCGAACACTTAGTGTCAGTAGTTTCTAAGGGCACTAAGTGATTCAAAAATGAGCAGTATAAGGTGAGCTATTAGTGGTTCACTTTATACTGCTTTTTTTTATGTTGTAATCTTGGAAAAATACAGACAGAATGAATAGTGGTATTAATGTATTCAATTATTAACATGAAAGCTAGATGTGATACTAACTATATAAATATCTATTGGCTTATAGATAAATTTTGAGGAAAAAACAATGAGTATGGTTTCAGAGTTTAAAGAGTTCGCTGTCAAGGGTAACGTGATGGATTTGGCAGTCGGTGTCATCATCGGCGGGGCTTTTGCTACCATCACAAAATCTTTGGTAGATGATATTATTATGCCGATTGTCGCTTTCATTTTTGGCGGCGAGATAAATTTTGAAAACATGTTCTTAGTTTTAGGCGATGCACCTGACGGTATTGCTTTGACTTATGATGCGCTCAAAGAAGCAGGTGTACCTGTATTGGCTTACGGTAGTTTTATTACCGTACTTATTAACTTTTTAATCTTAGCTTTCATCATCTTTATGATGGTTAGAGGTGTCAATAAAATGCGCCGTGCTGAAGAAGTAGAGGAGGTTATTGAAGAAGCAGTAGAAGAGCCATCAGAGGAAGTGAAGTTGCTGCGCGAAATCAGTGCAAAATTAAGTAATACTAGTATTACGAAATAAATTATCAACTCGTTGACAATAAAAAAGGCTAACTACTCGTTAGCCTTTTTTTCTATGAAATAGTCACAGTTATTTTTGTAAACTATTTGGTGTGCCTACTAAAAGCAAATTGTTATGGAGTAACCACTACATAGTCATTGGTGTTAATCAGAATTTCTGATGGTTGATCGACAACGATACGTACTACGTTATTATCAACAACTTGAGATTTATAATAGTTGTCTTCTGCAACTGTGCAGCCTAAACAACGTCCCATCGCATTCCAAGGTTCAACAAATAGCTTCTGCTGTGCTTGATCTGCATTACCACCAATAAGTGAGAAAGGTAGGCTTACGATATAAGCTGCTGTTCCAGCTACCGCATTAACGAGTTGAAGTGGTTTGCCAACAATCGTATCGACTACCATCGTTTCATATGAAGGACCGAAATCAGTTTCATCAATTTCTATAGCTGCAAAAGTAGGCTGGATAGTTGCAGCTACCAATCCTAGAGTTGCCAATACAGTAAAAAATCTCTGCTTAACTGTGCGTTGAGTTTTTGCTTTAACAGTCATAACGATATCCTGAAACTCATAGTATTATGATTAATGGCTGCTGCTATCTTCACACAGGAATCTTGCGGCAACAATAATTAGGCTAAATATTACAGAAAAATAAATGATACGCACTATTTATGTAAGCGCTAGCACTATTAAAGCAAGATGCGCGCTAATAAGCAACAAAAATGAGAATAATCTAGTGATAGCTTTGGCAATATTTGATACTTTCAAACAGTAGATACTGTATCTAAATATTATCTTAATCCAAACGCAGCACAAGTAATCGGATATCATTTATTAGCTATTTTAACGGCTGACAATTTGGACAATAAACACTGGCTCTACCAGTAAGCTTGATGTTTTCTAGCGTCGTACTGCAATGCAGACAGCTTTCTCCTTGTCTGCCATAAACATTTAAGGTTTGCTGAAAATATCCAGTTTGACCACTTGCGACAGTAAAGTCTCGTAGGGTTGAGCCACCAAGTTTGATCGCTTTTTTCAAAATATCCTTTATATGATCAACCAAAATCACCATTTGCTCATAAGAGATTTGATTGGCAGGAGTGGCAGGATGGATGCCTGATAAATATAAGCTTTCTGTTGCATAGATATTGCCGACACCAACCACCACTTGCTGTTCCATGATGACAGATTTTATCGCTCGAACAATGGGTTGCCGTCGTTTATTGGGCTGAGTATTATCGGCTTTGCTATCGAGCTCATTTCCATCAAGTACTGTAATACGTTTAATTAAGCCATACAGATAATCTGCGGTAAACACATCAGATAGGGGCTCAGGACCCAAATGATCCAGTAGCTTAGAACCATATTCTTCATGCCAAAGCACTGAGCCAAAACGTCTGGGATCATAGAAGTGCAGTTGCGATTTGGTATGAGCCGTATCAGCAAAAGTAATCACTAGGTGATCATGCTTGCGCTTATCAGTACCATCGCTATGCTGTTGTAAACTGCCTGACATGCCTAAATGTATCAGTAGTTGACGCGGTGTGACCATATCAGCCGAAACCGAAGCACAATCATTGGTGACTATGGGCAAAAAATTAAGTATCAGGTATTTTGCTCGGCGTTCCACACTATCTAATGTGTAATTGATTAAGACATTCAAGTCATCTGGCATCGCCCAACGCAATTTTGGCTGAAAGACCTGCACATCAACCACCCGTTGTCCCAACAACGGTGCAAGGCTGGTTTTTGTGGTTTCTACTTCAGGTAATTCAGGCATAGTATTTTTTGACAACTCTATTGTGGAATAAACAACGACTGGCTTAAGGTTTTATTTACACGACTGCACGGCGTGCGTGCAAAATACCATGTTGCTGCTCTAATTTTGCGAGCAACTTAGATAGATGTGCTAAGCCTGAGACTTCAATATGGAACTTTAAAAAAGCAATATTGTCGTCATTACTTAACGTTTGAACTTGGCGAATATTGACGTTTTCTTTATCAATTATCTGTGTCAAATCACGTAGCAAACCGCGTCTGTCATATGCTTCGACATGAATATCAACAGGCTGATAACGACCAATCTGTACTTGCCAAGCGGCTTCTATCTTGCGCTCAGGATCACGCTCGACCAGACGTAAGTACTCTGGGCAGCCTCGATTATGCACGCTAACGCCACGCGATAAAGTGATGTAGCCAGCTATCGGTTCGCCATGCACAGGATGACAACAACCTGCCAAATTGATTTCGATATTATCCAAACCATCGATATGGATTTTATACGCATCGAGCTTACCTGTATCTCTATTATCTACATGAGGTACAAAGCTCTCTGGTGGTATCTCAGGTTCAAGGTGTAGCTGACGAGAGATATGACTGGTTAACTGATTAAGGCCAATATCACCTGTCACCAGCCCTACAATAATATCGTCGGTCGTATTGACATGAAAATGCTGAATATAGTCGTTCAGATCAATACTATTAGGATGAACAGATAGGCGCTCAAGCTCTTTGCTAAGCATTTGGCGACCTATTTCAATATTCTTATCACGGTCTTGCTTATTGAACCACTGGCGCAGTTTTGAACGGGCACGGTTGGTATGAATATAACCTAACGAGGCTACCAACCAATCACGATTGGGCTCACGTGATGCCTTAGTGATAATCTCAACTTGCTCACCTGTTTTCAACTGATACGTCAGTGGCACATAGCGCTGATTGACACGAGCAGCCTGTGCACGGTTGCCAACTTGAGTATGCACATAGTAGGCAAAATCAAGAACGGTCGCGCCTTTTGGTAGCTCAGTAATATCACCGTCACGACTAAAGATATAAATACGTTCTAGCTCATCAAAATCAACGAGTTGCTCTTCTTCGTCAAACTCGATATCATCTATTTCTTCGCCCGCTACAACAGCTGAGCGTGGCTGATTGCGAGTTTCGTTATTGATAGATAATAATTGGCGTAATGAGCTGATTCTTTGATTCAGATAATTGTCTTTTTTGTTCTTTAGCCCTTCTTTGTAATTAACGTGCGCACACATGCCAAGCTCGGCCTCAAAGTGCATCTCATGAGTACGAATCTGGACTTCTAGTGACTTATTTTCCGCAATTACAGCAGTATGTAGCGAGCGATAACCATTAGACTTAGGGTTAGTAATATAGTCATCAAACTGCTCAGGAATATAACGCCATAAGCCATGTACTAGGCCTAAAACGTGATAACAGTCAGAAGGGCTATTGACCAACACACGTAAGGCGCGAATGTCATAAAGCTGATCGAACGATAAGCCTTTGAGCTTCATTTTTCGATAAATAGAGTAGATATGTTTGACGCGCCCAGATACTTCGCCTTCGATACTGGCATCTGCTAATGATTCATTTAGCTTGTCTTGTACGCGCTGAATATAGGACTCACGTTCGCTACGTTTTTCTGACAGCAGCTTAGCAATTTCTTTATAGCGGTCAGGCGCAAGATAACGGAAAGCTAAATCTTCGAGCTCCCATTTTAACTGTGCAATACCTAAACGATGGGCTAATGGCGCATAAATAGTCATGACTTCACGTGCGACACGCGTTTGACGCTCTGGCCTAGAAAACGTCAATTCACGCATGGCGAAAGTACGTTCAGCCAGTTTTATCAGTACCACGCGCACGTCGTTGGTGACAGAGATGAGCATACTATAAATATTTGATAGCTGATCACGCTGATTATTGACGAAATGGTCTTCTAAGCGCTTGTTACTCTCGATAATCTCCGACAGTTTACCCATTGCAAGGGTGTCTTTAACAAGCGTCAAAATATCTGGACCAAAGTTTTTTTCAACTTCAGCGAGACTAATGATTGATTTGCGCGCACTGCGATACAGCATGGCCGCGACCAGTGCTTCTTCATCTTGATAAAGATAGGTCAAAATATCAGTCATACCAATACCGGTCACATAAGCGCCTGAACGCTCAGATTCACTGGTATTCATATGACTGCGAATAAACTCGCAAGCTGCACTTAGGTTGGGTACTGACTCTTGTCCAATACGCTTGGCCACATTATCTAGCCAAGTAGGTACATCGATATTGGCTTGGTCTAAGTCGACTGCCTCAAGCTCTTTGTTTGATAGCGCATTGGTATCATCCAAATACTCGTCTTCAGTGTGAGGGTCATGCAAATGATAAGTGTGTGCAGCTGAGCGATCAAAAGTAGTATGTAGCTTGTGGGTTGCCAACTGGTATTTGATGTCGAGGGGAATTTGGGCATAGCTATTGGCTGACTGGTGAGAGCGTTGGCTCGCCACCAGTTGTGCCGCAAGTGTTGCACTATCGGCCTGAGTGGTCTGTCCATCCACCAGCGGTAATCCTTCACGAATTTTTACCATAGCCGACTCCTCTTAGCTATTTTGAATTGATTATAACCTCATCTACTATGCACACACTCTGAATTAACGATCCATAAAGCGTCAGCTATAAACCAATACAACTGCTGAAAATGTTATTTTTAGCAGCTATAAAATGCGCGTAAAATATATAAAGCTATGAGTGCAAATGCTTGCTATGTAGCGATTGGAAACATCATCAAAAACATAGGAAGATTGTTTACTATTATCTCATTTTAAAGTGACAAATCAAGCGAGCCTCTGTACGGCTGTGGTCAATTACGCTAAATAATGACTATTTATTAGCACAAACTTATCAAAGCTTTGAGTTATCTTAGATAATTGTAATAACGCTTAAATGTCTCTTTAATCAGGTTCAACTATCAGTCATTTCTAGCTATCAATCATTTTTGAAAATTAATAACGTTAAACTGCTACTTTTTCAAAGCGAGCGATAGATTCAACATGACCCGTATGGCAGAACATATCCATCACGCCAGCATGAGTCAGACGATAGCCTTGTTCTAACAATGCTTTTGTATCACGAGCAAGGGTCGCTGGATTACAAGAGACATAAACAATGCGCTCAGCATTAAATTTTGGCAAATATTGCATAATCTCCCAAGCACCAGAGCGCGGTGGATCAATCAACAGTGCATCAAAGCCTTGGTTAGCCCATGGCTTATCAGTACAGTCTTGAGTCAAATCTTGACTATAAAACTCAGTATTGTTGATACCGTTGCGACGAGCGTTGTCAGCAGCACGTTCGGTCATGGCCTCACTGCCTTCGACACCGACTACTGAGCCTGTCTCGCCAACGAGGCGCGCTAGCGGTAAGCTAAAGTTACCTAAACCACTGAATAAGTCTAGTACGCGTTCGCCTGCTTTTAAGTCCAATAAGTCACAGGCAAGCTTGGTCATCTGACGGTTCACAGATAGATTTACTTGAGTAAAGTCAGTAGGGATAAATTCAAAAGTCAGATCATACTCTGGCAATTGATAATATAAACGCCCAAATTGCTCGCTCAAATCATCAGCGTCTGTCAACGCAATACGTTGGATGCTATCAACGCCTTTCGACTGCAAATATAGCTGCCAATTACGCGCTGCGAAAAATACTTTTAGTTTGTCTATATCAGCGTCTGACAACGGTTCTAAATTACGTACGATGAGCGCAACTGGCTGATTGCCATCAGGTAGTTCTGGCAGTTGCTCACCCATTGCAAGCTCAAGCTGAGCAATCTTGTCACGGCTTTCTAAAGTGCTAATAAGCGTTTTTAGGTTTTCAATCTCAAAGCCAATACGCGGATCCAAGATATGACATTCATTTAGCTCTGCCAAGAAGTTACTTGAGCGCTCACGAAAGCCGACAAGCGCGGTTTCTTTTTTGACGACATAGCGTACGCCCAAACGTGCTTTGGTACGATAGCCAAGACGATCGCCGACCACAGGAGGGAGCCAATTGTCCGGTTCCGCGTTGGCTTGGTGCATCAGCATTTCAGCCAGTACCGACTGCTTGAAGTTTATTTGACCATCTGGTTGCCAATGTTGCAAGTTACAACCGCCGCAGGTACCGAAATGCGGGCAGGGTGGTACAGCACGTTCAGGGTTTGGGTTGGCAGTGATATTAATGGCATCGCCTTCTTCAAAGCTAGCACGGCTGTTAGTTATTTTTACTAAGGCGCTCTCACCGGGTAGGGCAAAGCTAACAAAGATCTTTTTGCCATGCTTGTCTTCAGCATGACCTTCAGCAACGTCAAAACCATTACCATACACAGCAACACCGCGACCATCATGTGATAAGCCATCTATATTGAATGGAATTGGCTCTGCATCTTTTAGACGACGACGTGTCTTTGATGATGGCTTTGATTTTTTCTTACTCGGCGGAATGACAATCGTTTGGGTGTCGTTTGTTTGAGCTTCATTCGTTTGAGCGTTACTGTTTTGCGCTGCCATATCAGATGCTGTAGATGTTTTTGAATCGGTGGGTTGCATAAACCTGCCTTAATAATAAATAACTAGAAGAGGGGAATAAAAAACTACTAATAATGCGAATTCTATAATTCGGGTGCCGATGACCAGTCAGCGATAAACTCTTGATGTCGCGGACTACCGTCAGCTTGGGTATACTTTGCCAGATAGTCATAGCTCTGCTGCTGCCAAGCATCAAAATCTTGTGAAGACAACTGTCCTGTTAGACGTAACCAGCGTAAATAAATAAGCCAAGTATTCATCACATCAGACTCACAGTATATAGATAGGGTCTGCCAGTCACCGCTACCAACAAGCGCGCCAACCATGCTGCCATCCACGTCAGTTTTACCGGGTAATCCGTACAGACTTGCGACGATATCCATAGCTTCGCGGCGGCTGGCACCGTACTGGCTAAACCGATCCATCAAGTCTAGATGACGCGTATGAAAGCGATTAACATAATTATCAAAGCGCATGTTTTTAATACGCTCGCCTTCTTCGAACAGCCATGGTGCTGACAAATCATATTGCATGGCACGATATATCAGTACAGGTATGTCAAAGCCTGAGCCATTCCAACTAATAAGTTGTGGCAGTGTCTCAATGTCATTAAACGCTCTAAAGAATTTGGCTAGGATTTCTTTTTCACTAAATTTATCGGCAGTCAAAGAAAATAGCGATAACTTACCATCTTTGATATACAGAGCTGAGATACAGACGATACGCTGTAGTGGCAAGCGCATAAAGTCGTGCCCTGCCTCTTGTGTACGTATGGCTGTCAGCGCGCTTAACGCATCTGCATCGTTAAGATCGGCCAATTGCGGATAGATACGGCGTGCTGCATCGACATCGGCAACAGTCTCGATATCGAAAACTAAGATAGGGTCGGATGGTAGCGCTTGTGACATAGATAATCCTGACTATTTATGAGCTTATAGTTAATTCATTATAAAAGAATGACAACATTAACCTTGCTTGAAGTATTACATCTGCACTTGGCCGCTTTGCACTTCTTTTAAATTAACGATACTAAATGGTATTTCTTATGCATTAATTAACTTCTGCGCTGCTGTTGTTCGTATTACTATCATCAACGTTATATAAACCTGTTGATAAATAACGATCGCCACGATCGCAAACAATGAAAGCAATAACAGCACTAGGATTTTCTTTTGCCACTTGGGTCGCTGCCCATGCAGCTGCGCCCGAAGATACTCCAGCAAAGATACCTTCAGTCTTCGCCAACTTACGCATATAGACTTCGGCAATACGCTGATCGATATCCATCACTTCATCAATCAAGTCTGCATCAAAAATACCTGGCATATAAGCCGCTGGCCAACGGCGAATACCAGCAATCGAAGCTTCTTCGTCAGGCTGTAGGCCAATGATTTTGACGTCTGAATTTTGCTCTTTTAAATAACGTGACACACCGGTAATCGTACCTGTCGTGCCCATTGAGCTAATAAAATGCGTAATTTTACCTTCTGTCTGTGCCCATAGCTCAGGGCCTGTAGTCAGGTAATGTGCTTGGCTATTGTCAGGATTATTAAACTGATCCAATACAACCCCTTTGCCATCTGCTTGCATCTGTAATGCCAAATCACGCGCAGCTTCCATACCTTCGTCTACTTCAATCAGCTTTGCGCCATAAGCAATCATGGCATCTTTACGCTCTTGGGTAGAGTTAGTTGGCATCAGCAACGTTATCGGGTAGCCACGCATCGCAGCAACCATGGCCAATGCAATACCAGTATTGCCACTAGTGGCTTCAATCAACATATCACCAGGCTTGATATCACCGCGTTGTTCTGCTTGATAAATCATATTAAAAGCAGGACGATCCTTTACAGAACCCGCTGGATTATTGCCTTCAAGCTTAGCTAGTACTGTGGCACCATTGGCAATGTGCTCTTGCTCAGGCAGGCGTTGAAGTTGTACCAGCGGCGTTTGACCAACGCAATCAGCGAGGGTAGTGATTTGAGTAATAAAGTTAGCATTTGACATGGCCGTAGTGGACATAAAGTATCCTTTTCTATTTTTTAAATATGTTTTTAATGGCTTGTTTTTGATGGAAGCGCTGTTTTTATTGTTTGATCATAATTTTAGACAGTCGCTTGGGTTATAGGTTTACGGTGATAAGCGAGCTAAAAACGAAAGGCATTAGAGTGCGCTCTCATATGTTATGACTATGAGCGATATATTGTGGTAAATAAAAAGTGGCTTTATTATATCATTTTGTTTTCAGCTGCGCTTATCGCATCAAGGATTAATAGTCACTGTATCAGGTCAATATCAATGTTACGTTGAGGGTTGCAAAAGTAGGACCATTGCTTAAAGCCATATTCTCTTTAACACAGAGTGGTTGGCACTCTAATTATAACGTTATTCATCACATGGAATGCCTAACCAGAACTTATAGAATCCTGTTAAGATAATCTTGAGTTGTATATCAATTGTCTTATCAGAACCAATTACTTTATTAACAATTAGTGGCTTCATTAAAAATAGCGCCTTACCCAGATGCTCTGAGATGATGCGCTGCAAGTATCACAAATACTGACATTATTACGAAAATTCACGGCAAGAACCTTAGTAGAGAGTAGACCTAGCATGGCATATAAAAAACGTTTCGATACCAGTAGTGCTTATGGTCAGCTGATCATACTGGTGTTTTTGCCTATCTGTGTGTTGGCAGCAGTAGGCGGCATTTTGGTATTTCACGAAACCATGCGTGCAAGCGACTCGGAGCAAGAAGTATTGGCCGAAGCGGTACTTATTCGTTATACACCAGTCATAGCTGAACTGATTCCTGAGCTGCTAGAACAAGAGCGCCAGCAAGTAGGGAGTAGTGCTGAGAGGACCCAGCAAGCGGCAATGACGACGCTAGAGGGTATCCAAGATAAGCTTGGACGTATGCAGTCTGAGCAGCATGTACAGCGCATTGCTATTATTAATGAAGGCAATCAAATACTAGCAACAGTCGGTTATGGTCTCAATGAAGAATGGCCGCTAATCAGTGATTCCGCAAGCTTTTTGTCACAACGACCAACGCCTGTAGGCACAGCGTATGGCAGTGTATTGGGAGAGTTTGAAGGGCAGACATTGTGGTTACTTGTCGATATGGATAACGAGCCGCTCTACATTGCACGCTACCGTATTGCGATGGCGTTAGTGATTACTGGTTTGTTTACTATCCTGATTCTACTATTGAGTCTAAATATCTATTCGAAACGTTGGATTGCCCCCATTTATGAGCTGCGTTTGCAGTTGCAGCGTACCCATGTCGATAATTTATACCAACCTGTACCCGTTGAGTCAGATGGTGAACTGAATCTATTACAGCAAGATCTAGTCAGAACGTTGCGCCGCTTACATAGAAGCTTTCAAGAGCTCAAAGACCATGCCGAGCAAACTGAGGATGATTTACGTTTGGCATTTGATGAGATGGAGATGCAAAACATCTCTATTCGAAATGCACGTGATGCAGCTATTTCAACCAGCCAAGCAAAATCTGCGTTTTTAGCCAATATCAGTCATGAACTGCGTACACCATTGAACAGTATCGATGGTTTTATTAACTTGCTGGCACGTCATGGCGAGCTCAATCCTGAGCAGGACTTGTATGTACAGACCATACGTAAGTCCTCAGCACACTTGCTCGCTTTGGTAAATGATGTCTTAGATTTTTCTAAAATTGAGGCAGGCAAGCTAGTACTGGATCGTCATGAATTTGATCTTTATGACACTATTTATGATGTGGTTGATATGCTATCTCCTGTCTCTGCGGAGAAGGGTTTGCGCATGGCAGTACTGTTTTACAATGATGTGCCGATGCGCATCAACGGCGATGCGTTACGTCTTAAGCAAGTATTGACCAATATCGTTGGTAATGCCATTAAATTTACGGATAGTGGTGATGTGGTGGTGCGTGTGAGCTTAGATGACCACCGTGATAATTATCTGATGATTAGTGTGCAAGATAGCGGAAAAGGCATTTCTCTGGCAGATCAAAAAATGCTGTTCCAAAGCTTTAGCCAAGGCGATCCATCAATCACGCGTCAGTATGGTGGTACAGGGTTGGGTCTGGTCATCTCCAAACAGTTAACGCGCTTGATGGGCGGTGATATTGGATTTCATGATAATGCGCAAGAGAATATTGCCAACCAAGGCGCGACTTTTTGGTTTCGCATGCCAGCCCATGTCGACGTGCTAGAGGCGGCCACAGGACAGACGATTGAATTGCCAGTATTAGCGCCACTGGCGAGCGAGACCGATGAATTTAATGTACTGGTTTGGATTAATCATACCGCTTCGATACAAGTACTAAAGGCTAGCTTGCAATATTTACCGATTAAATTGACTCAAGCCAACTCATTACCGGGTGTGCTTGAGTCATTAAAAGAGCATGGTAATTATTGGGATTGGGTCATCGTTGATGATGACACGCAAGACGATATGATGGCGCTCCTCAAGCAAATTCGTCTGCATTATCAAGGCAAGCTTGCTGTGTTTGGCTATCAAGTGGCGGCTGATCAAGCACTGCTAAACCGCTATCATGCCAATATACTGTACGAACCATTAGACAAAAGACAACTCTATGCGATGCTCGATACTCAAAGCCGTAGTACACCGCAAAGCTTGCAGGAACCACGCTGGAAAGGGGTCACGGTACTGGCAGTTGATGATCATTTGCCTAATTTATTAGTGCTTGATGCTCTACTGAGCGAGCTAGGGATTCAGGTAGTCACAGCGAGCAGTGGGTTTGATGCTATCGAGATTATCAGTAAACAACAGACCAAAAACATCAAAACTACCAAGAGCGATAAGCAAAGCCTATCGAATAAAACGCAACTCTCTAAAGCAGAAACACGTGATGAGATAAATAAGAAAGCAAATAGCGCGTTCTATCATGAAGACACGATCGCTGACGATAAAGCAGCTACGCAAGACAAAGACAATATTGATTTGATATTTATGGATATTCAAATGCCGCGTATGTCAGGTCATGAGGCAGCTAAGCAGATTCGAAATATCGAAAATGCGGATAGTCGTATCCCTATTATCGCTCTGACCGCGCATGGGTTGGCAGATGAACGTGACAAACTTATAGCCAGCGGTATCAATGACTATGTCGGCAAACCTATTAGTCAACCTCAGTTATTGCAAGTGCTACAGAAATGGCTTGGTCGCAAGAGTACCACACCACAATTGACCGCATTGCCCGATACAGATTTGCAGAGCTTTGGCTTACAGCATCCAGATTTGCAGAGTGATAATTTACAAGATGCTAATGTACAAGGTGCTAACGTAAAGGGTACCGACCCAACAGGGGCTGAGTTAACTCCTATTGACTCGCTGCGTGGTTACTCAATCAATGACAATGATTTATCGAACGACTTGCTCTCTAACAAGGTAAATAATAAAGAGTCTCAAGCCAGTTCAGGTATGTCTTCAGATGACTCAACCTCTACTTATCCAATAATAAGAGGAGACGGAGTAGATCGTAACAGCACTTCTGTCAGTAGCGAGCCGAAAATTACCCGTCCACTATCCTTGAAAAAAATCCGTGATGATTATCTGCGTGATAGCCAGCCTCGTGACGGCTATAGACGAGATACTGCGCGTGATATTCAGCCGCGCTATGAAAGCTTACGTCTACAAAAACAAGGTCAGTCACCACTACTACAATTAACAACAAAATCTATCGACAACTCTCCAGATAGAAGCTCTCAAGACCAAAGCTCTCATGATAGTGCAACTAACGCTAATTCGACTCTACACGAGCAAATCAACAATGACCTTAGCCAAAATAATATAAGCAAAAGCGATACCTCAAACATTTTAGATTGGCAAGATGCGCTCACTCGTTCAGCGAACAAACCTGAATTGGCGGCCAAGCTTATTATCATGATGATCGATACTATCAATGATGAAAAACAGGCGCTTATTCAGGCATGGGAAGCTCATGACCGCAATATGCTGGCACAAATTGCCCATCGTATATTGGGCGGTAGTCGATATACGGGTGTACCACAATTGCGTCAGGCCAGCCAAGATTTGGAAGATAAGTGTCTGCTGAATGTACAGCATACGACACCTGTGCAATTTGCAATGATTGAGCCTTATTATGAGGCATTATTAACGGCGCTAGACAACCTGCAAAAGGTAGATTTATCATCTTATCCGCAGCTTAATTATCATCGCTTAAGCGAAAATGACATGACGTGGAAAATGATATAAGTTGAAGATGAGGTAATAAGGTCAGAATCATTCAGGTTCAGAGATCGATAAGTAACTTCGTTAAATTTGCTAGTCGCTATCAACTAGACAATCTATATCTGCTGTATATGAAACTGACTATAGTATCGTGGCAGTCAGTTATTACTACGGTACAACAAAGACAAGCCTGCTAATATTGTGAATATCAGCACCATATTTATTTTATTCATTAATAAGGATTGTTATGAACGCGATTGCAAGTTACCAGTATGAGACCTTACAAGTTAGTATTACAGACAACATACTGACGGTTACCTTAAATCGTCCACATAAAAAAAATGCCATGAGCTTTCAGGTAATCAATGAGCTGATTAAGCTGGCAGGTCGTATTAGCAAAGACAGAACCATACGCGCAGTCATTCTAAATGGGGCAGAGGGGACTTTTTGTGCAGGGATTGACTTAGGAGACTTAAATCATCCAAAGAACACAGCATTTGCGCTTTGGGAATTGATTAAACCATGGCAAAGTGCGTTCCAACGAGTATGCTTGGTATGGCGTGATCTGCCAGTGCCTGTCATAGCGGTATTGGAAGGGTATTGTATCGGCGCTGGACTACAGTTGGCATTGGCTTGTGACGTACGTGTCAGTCACCCTGACTGTCAACTATCTATTATGGAAGCTAAATGGGGGTTAGTGCCAGATATGGGACTGACCCAATCAGCATTTGGGGTCCTACGAGAAGACACTCTAAAAGAACTCGCCATGAGCGCTCGTATCATCGATGCTAATCAAGGCAAAGAGTTAGGCTTGATTAGCCATTGTAGTGAAGCACCTCTTGAACAGGCACAAAAACTTGCTGCTGAGTTTGCAGAGCGCTCTCCTGATGCAGTGCTAGCAAGCAAACGCGTGATAAATGCGATGTATGATCAACCTGCTAAGACTCTATATAAAGAAAAAGCATGGCAGCTTAAAATGATGCTTGGTCGCAATCGTAAGCTTGCTCTCAGAAAAGCAAAGCAAGCCAGTACTTTATTTGCCAAACGTCAATTCCGCTAAATTTTTTCCACTAGCAACTTTGCTAGTTCTGTTTTTTATTTGACTCGCTTTAATGTAAGAGGGCTATTATCTAAGAACACCAGACATATTTTGATAAGTTCTTTCGACGAGTTTTAATTGTTAGCGGTTGTTTCGCCAATATCTTATAGCCATTGAAATGCAAGCAGATAGCACGATATAGCATTGTCTGCTTGCACCGATGTGGGTAAAGATGCACTATTGTTGTTAAAGGTATCTATTTTGATTACTGGATAAGCCAGTAAAACGATGAAAGCCTACCTAAAAACACGTGCAAGCAATTAAACGTCGAAAAATAAAATATTAAAAATAATAGCCACTATATAAAACGGTCTAAATATGTCTGCTTCAAAACCCTCCCTTCCAAACAAACCTATCGCTTCTGAGCGAGTGCGCTCTGCTGATTTGCCTGTTGCATGGATTATGATGCTTGGACTGATGGTTGCGGTAGGGCCATTATCAATTGATATGTATCTGCCAGCACTGCCATCGATGGCTGATGATTTCGGTGTTTCAACGGCATTTATGGCCAACTCTGTTCCTGCATACTTTTTAGGTTTGGTATTTGGGCAGCTATTTTACGGACCTTTTAGTGATCGTGTCGGCCGTGTCAAACCTTTATATATAGGCATGACGTTATATGTTATCGCTTCTATCCTTTGTGCGACCACTGACAATGAGTACGTACTGTTTGCAGGCCGTACTTTACAAGCGTTGGGCGCGTGCGTCGGTGCAGTAGTTACTCGCGCTGCGATTCGAGATCGCCTCACTGCCAAACAAACGGCAAAAGCTTTTTCCATCATGATTTTAGTGATGGGCTTAGCACCCATATTGGCACCATCGCTTGGCGCGCTATTCTTACAGTTTTTTGATTGGCACTCTATCTTTTGGTTCTTAGCTGCATTTGGCGCTCTCAACTTGCTACTTACTAAGTTTTTCTTTTTTGAAACTTTAACTGAAGAAAATCGCAATGTACGCCCTGCAAGAGAAGTGCTCAGTCAATATTGGGATTTGTTAAAAGATCCGACTTTTAATTACCCAGCAATTGGTGGCGGATTGTTAATGGGAGCAATGTTTGTCTATATCAGCTCGGCTTCTGAATTAATCATGGATACCTATGGCGTCTCAGCGACGCATTTTGGTTGGTTGTTCGGAATGAATGCGGCAGGTTTTGTAGGTTTGACTCAGCTTAACCAATGGCTTACCAATCGCTTTCGAATACTAAGTATTTTGCGATTTGGGGCAATGATGCAGGTTATCTCTGCGGGTGTGCTATTCGTGACTGGTTTGCTTTTAGGGACGGATGCTTGGTTGCCACTAGTACTGGCTTGTATTTTCTTTTGTATCGCAGGATTGGGTCTGACCCAACCCAATGCTTCTGCAATTGCGCTCGCTTTTCAGAAACGCCGTGCTGGTATGGCAAGTGCACTACAAGGCTCGCTGATGTTTTCAGTCGGTATCTTCGGCGGTTTATTATTAAACCTGTTTCCAGTCAACCCAGTTCTCAAGGTTGGCATTGCCCTGTTCTCATTAATGAGTTTCGGTTCTTTCCTGATTTGGAAAATTGATCGTAATCTCAATTTGGACGATGCAGAGTAAAAGCATCTCTATTTTAAGTTAACTGTATTTTAAAAAAGCACTCATACGTTCACAGCGTATGAGTGCTTTTTTTGTGTTGAATAATTATTCAGTTAAGGATCAAGTCTTATAGAGACTTTAAGTAGCAACGGTTATCAGACTTTAGCAAACATAAGTTGTTCCGAATTATATGCTGTATTTTATATATATAACTAACTCTAAATAATGACCAAACATAATTATTGCAATCGCAAAATTAGGTAAGTATTATCTAATGTAACTTTCTGTAAGTAAATATGTATAGACATTGCTTAACCTTGCTAGATTGTCAATTAATTAAAATGTAAAACAACGTTAGGTTTCAAGGATAGATTATGAAGCAGTTATATCGAGCGTTACCAATTTTGTTGAGTGTTGGCCTATTTGGCTGTGGTAATTCTGCTACTCAAGAAAGTGCAAACGCACCAGTAAAGGAAAACACAGATAGCTTTGTGAGTAAGCTACCTGATACAGCGCCAACATTGAAAGTTGCCATGACTGGTGATTTGCCGCCTTTTTCGTTCCAAGATGACTATGGCAATATGCAAGGCACTGATGTTGATTCAATTCGTGCTATTGGTGAAGAGCAGGGATTCAAAGTCGAGTTTTATAAGGAAACTTGGCAAGATATGTTCGATAGCGTCGAATCAGGAAAGCGTGATCTAGCGATTTCTGGTATTTCTTACAAAGACGATCGTGCAGTGAGATATGGTCTATCAACACCATACTTTTTCAACCCAGCTACTATCATGTATTTGGAGGGTAAATTCGATATAAAAGGCTTAAACGATATAAAAGGTCTAAAAGCAGGTACGTTAGAAGGCTCTAAAGAAGAAGACACGCTAAAAGAGATAGGTAGTTCAGTGGAGCTAATTTCGAGACCTACAGCATTTTTGGCGTATCAGGATTTGGTTCAAGGTAATACGGATGTCTTCTTGTACGATATGCCAGTCTTGCAATATATCGTCAAAGGCTATCCTGAGCATAAAGTGAAAATTGTACCCTATGAAGCTGCAGATGCACCTTCAGCCCAGCAAGTGGTGCTCATGGCAAAAGAAAATACTCAGCTTATCAAAACGGTTAATGAAGGTATTGCAAAGCTTAAACAAAAAGGAACGTTTAAAGAGATTGAGAATCGTTGGTTGGGCGCAGCAGAGACTGCTGAAGAAAGTGATTCTGATACTAATACTAAGCAAGTGAACTAAGGAATTCTGAAGATGGCAACCGTACCTAATGTCGACAATAAGCGCTATCAAGGTCTGATTATTTCAATTGCACTATTCTTATCTCTAATCGGTGCTTTGCTAGCGTTCACGTTTTATACCTCAAACTTATTAGAAAGAAACACGGCTTTAATTGACCAAACTAACCAAGTGGCAAACAGTGCACAGGCGGTAATTAAAGATCTTTTCGACTTGGACAGCAGTTATGGTGAGGATACTAACTCTCCACACATACAGCGAGTGCTAAGCCGTTTAGAGCAAAACACTGCGCTAATCACCAGCTCTATCACTGCCATTGAGCAAGGCAGTACAATTACAGATGCAGAAGGTAATAGCTATGACTTGCCAAAAATTGATGGTCAAGCACAAACCAATATTGCTGCGGCCAACGAGCAGTGGAAAACACTAGAGCCCAAAATTCAAGCATACTTAAAAGATGCTGACAACGTCATGGTGCCTTCTGCTGATGAATTGACTCAAGCAGTTGAGCAGGCTAAGACATCAAGTTTGTTTATTAACGATTCTTTGGATAATCTAACCAAAGACGTATTTAATAGTGCAGAACGTCAAGCAACGACCATTCGTCTTATTCAGGTACTTGGTGTTGCCGCTATCTTTACCTACTTCCTAATCTTCGTATTCTTCTTTGTACGTCGTTTACGTGAGACGGATGCTGAAGCACTTGCCGCTCGCCAAGAAACGCAAGAGATTATGGAAACGGTAAATACGGGTCTTTTCCTACTTGATAAAGACTTGAATATTGGTCAACAGCATTCTCGTGCGCTGAACAATATCATCGGCTCTGATCGCTTGGCAGGGGAAAACTTTACCAATGTCTTGCGTGGTCGTATCTCTGATAAAGACCTTAAGACCACCCAGCAATTTATTGAGCAGCTCTATAACCCTCGCGTTAAAGAAAAACTGGTAGATTCACTTAACCCATTACACAAGGTCATGCTACATAACCTATCTGAAGACAAGAGTCTTGATAATCGCTTCTTAGATTTTAAATTCTCACGTGTTTATGACAATAAAGACATTGCTCGTATCTTGGTCAACGTTAACGATGTATCAGATGCAGTCTACTTAGAACAGCGCCTAGAAAAAGAGCGTTCGCAAAACGATATGCAGATTGAGATGTTAACGACTATCTTAAATGTGAATCCAAAGATTATTAATGAGTTTATTGGTAATACTCAAGCGCATATCGAGAAAATGAATAATATCTTGAAAAATCCTGGTAGCTCACAATATGAGCTTGAAGGCAAATTAAAAGCTATTTATCGTGAAATGCACAGCTTAAAAGGCGAGGCGTCAGCACTAAAACTACACAGCTTTACGAAGATTGCTTCTGATGCTGAAGACAAGTTACATGCATTGCAAAACCAAGGTCAGTTGTCTGGCAATGACTTCTTACCATTGGCAGTACATTTGGATGATTTGCTTAGCTTATCGAACACGATTGCGACGTTGGGTGAGCGTATCAACCGCTCAGCACCCACAGCAGCGAAGTCGTCAACTGTACAAGCACCAGTCACTACTCAAAATCCAGTAGCAGACCATACAGCTAGCAATGCTGACTTTGATGGTGGGTTAGATATCGACTTAGACAATGAAGCAGATGACGATTTATTGTCTTTTTACAATGAATTCACAAAAGAGATTGCTGCCAGACAAGGCAAGCAAGTACAGCTAAAAAGTACGACGCTAACCCAAACCAGTATTCCAGTGCATCTTGCAAAGCCAATCAAAGAAATCAGTATTCAGTTGCTGCGTAATGCGGTAGTCCATGGTATCGAGTCGCCAAGTGTGCGTCATACTACTGGCAAAACTGACATTGGGACCATAGATTTGGAAGTGCAGGACAACGGTTCAAACTTTATGTTGGTTGTGCAAGACGACGGACAAGGCATCAACTACGACAGCATCCGTAATAAGCTGATTAAAGAAGGTCGTTTCGGTACGGAAGAGGCAAATCAGCTTAGTAAAGGCGACTTGCTCAAACAGCTGTTCTCTTCTGGATTCTCTACCAAAGAGCACGCAGATGAAGATGGTGGTCGCGGTGTTGGACTTGATATCATCAAAGCAAAAGTAAAAGAGTATGATGGCAAGCTTAACGTAAATAGCGAGCTGGGTCAGATGACACGGTTTGTCATTACTTTACCTAAAGCTTAATCAAAATAGTAATTATATTGTCAGGGACGACAAGCACTTCATTAAAGGTAGTAGATAAGTTATGCATAAGTTAATGATTGTTGATGATTCAAATATTATTAGAAACCGTATTCAGCGCGCATACGATTCAGGAAAGTTCATGTTGGTTGCGACAGCGACCAGCGGTGTTCAAGCCATCGAAAAGTTCAATGTCCATCGTCCTGATGTGATCACCATGGACTTAACCATGCCACAAATGGATGGGCTAGAATGTATTGAAAAAATCATCGCGATTGATCCTGAAGTACGCATTTTAGTGGTATCAGCGTTATCGGATAAAGCCACCGGCATTGAGGCATTATCATTGGGTGCCAGCGGCTTTTTGTGCAAGCCCTTCTCAGAAGAGGAGCTTGTCGAGTCTTTGTATGAGCTGATGCAAGACTAACACCATTCATCGACCAAAGCAGATGTCATTATGAAAGAGCAAAAGCTACAGATTTTTTTAAGTATTATTAGTAATTATTTTGACCAGTTTGGTGGAGAAGAGCTTATTGCCGATACCCCTTACTTACTAGAAAACAAACAGCCAAAAGTCCACGATTATACGGGCGTGATTGGTATATCTGGTGGCCAAAAAGGCGTGGTATATTTTTCGGCGACGCGTGACTTACTGTCTTCAATCTTAGACAGCATGGGCGAAACCGATAAAAGTGAAGAGAACTATGTAGATCTGGCTGGGGAAGTGGCCAATACCATCGCAGGCAATGCACGCAAAGAGTTTGGCTCAGAGTTTCATATCTCTGTACCATTTGTGTTCAAAGGTGCGCCGCAAAGTATTGTATTGCCGAACGATGAGCGTTCTTTTATCATCCCCATCACTTGGCATTCTCAAGTAGGCGAGATTGTGGTTTGTTTGCAAGACTAATGCTGCCACGTAATACAGATGGATATTAATATATTATGGTTAAAGTAGAAAAACTGGGTGTATTTCTAAGCTCGATCAATGCATTTTTTGCGCAAATCGATGGCTCGGAAGTGTCAATTGATACCCCTTACTTGAACAACAACAAAAGCGCGATTGGCTTTGATTATAGCGGTGTCATTAAGATATCGGGCCCTTTAGAAGGCTGCGTCTATGTCAGTGCACCAAGCGTGATGTTGCGAGAAGTCATCAAAGTGATGGGCGAGCCTGACTCTTCAATCACGATGATGAAAGATTTGTTGGGTGAAATGGCCAATACAATCTCAGGTAACGCTCGGACAGAGTTTGGTTCAGAGTTTATTATCTCGCCGCCGCACATTGTTGAGAGTGCGCCAAGCGTGTCTTATCTGCCTAAAGATCGTCAAAGCTATATCACACCATTTACGTGGCGTGGTTACAAGGCGGTCATTGGTATTTGCATTGCATAAGTTATAGTCAGTCCTCTATAAACGAGTGATAACTATAAAAGAGTGACAGTGTTGACCTTGCTTGAAAAATAGCTATTAAAAAGATAATCATAAAAAAGCGATGCAAATGTGTCGCTTTTTTTGTTTTGTTATCGCCATATTTTGTTTTTATCTTATTGATACGCTACGAACAAACTGCTGGAGATTCCAAGACGTTATGTGATAAAATACAGCGCAGCTATTTTTTTATAGTTTAGATTTGGGCATCTGCTTCAATCTAGCGATAGCTTCTTTTTTTAAACCAACCAATGACACACACATCATGGCAAAAAATTGCTGGGTGTTTGGCGACTTGATTAATTTGTGATCTGTTAGTGCTTTACTAATGAAAACTAACCGGTAGCAGATGCGTGTCGCTAAATAGGCTGTTTTTGTGATGTGGAGGCATAACCCAACCAATAGGATATATTCTCATGGCTACAAAGAATCCAACCAAAATCGAAATGCGCGACTTACTACAAGCAGGCGCTCACTTTGGTCACCAAACACGTTTTTGGAACCCAAAAATGGGTCCATACATCTTTGGCGCACGTAACAAAATCCATATCATCAACTTAGAGCACACCGTAAAAGCGTTCAACGAAGCGTTGACTTACGTAAACGGCCTAGCTGCTAAGAAAAACAAAGTATTATTTGTTGGTACTAAACGCGCTGCAAGCGGTATCGTACGTGAGCAAGCAGCTCGCGCTGGCATGCCATACGTTGACCATCGCTGGTTAGGTGGTATGTTGACTAACTGGAAAACTCTACGCCAGTCAATCAACCGTCTAAAAGAGCTAGAAAAGCAAGCAGAAGACGGTACTTTCGCTAAGCTAACTAAGCGTGAAGCGCTAGAGCGTACTCGCGATATGGAAAAACTTGAGCGTTCACTAGGTGGTATCAAAGACATGGGCGGCCTACCTGACGCTATCTTCGTAGTAGACGTAGATCACGAAGCTATCGCTATTAAAGAAGCCAAGAACTTGGGTATCCCAGTTATCGGTATCGTTGATACTAACTCTAGCCCAGACAACGTTGATTACATCATCCCAGCTAACGATGATGCTATCCGTGCTGTGACTTTGTACGTAACTTCTATGGCTGATGCTATCATCGCTGGTAAAGAATACGCACAAACTCAAGCTGGTGGTAAAGCTGAGCAAGCACCTGCTGCAACTGAAGAAGCGCCAGCTGCAGAAGAAGCTGCTGCAACTCCAGCAGAATAAGTAGCTGACTTAAAAAGTTTAACTTTGTAAGGATGTCTTGATAGTGTATCTATCAGCATCCATATAATGTTTTGAACAGCGTATAAGCTCATAATAGGCATGATGTAGTTTTACTCGTCATGCCTTGTTATTGAATAAAGCCTTATTAATAATGCCATGCATATAAGCGAGCAGCTATTAAGCGAGTATTATCGTTCCTACTGGTCATATCGCTATATTATAGAGATGTTATTTGTTTGACATCATTTATGGCTATATTAGTAATCGTTCAAGACGAGCTGTCTGCTAGATTTTAAGTAATACTAAGATATCGAATAGAAATACAGCATTTAGAAATACAGCACTCCTATACATAACTATACTAAGGTGACTCTTATGACAGAAGTAAAAGTATCTGCCAAAATGGTAAAAGAATTGCGTGACCGTACTGGTCTTGGCATGATGGAATGTAAAAAAGCGTTAGAAGAATCAAACGGTGATGTTGAAGTTGCCATTGATAACCTACGTAAATCTGGTCAAGCTAAAGCAGCTAAAAAAGCGGGTAACATCGCAGCTGACGGCGCTATCATCATCGCTCAAGGCGAGAACAAAGCATTCTTGTTAGAAGTTAACTGCCAGACTGATTTCGTTGCAAAAGATGACAGCTTCACTGCATTTGCAGAAAAAGTTGCTAACCTTGCACTAGAAAACAACGTAACTGACGTTGCTGCTATCTCTGAATTGTCTTATGGCGAAGGTCAGACTGTTGAAGAAGCACGTGTATCTCTAGTACAAAAAATCGGTGAAAACATCCAGATTCGCCGTGTTGAAACCCTTGAAGGTGCTAACATCGCTGCATACCGTCATGGTCTACGTATCGGTGTAGTTGTATCTTTTGAAGGTGGTGACGCTGACACTGGTAAAAACCTTGCTATGCATATCGCTGCATTCAACCCTGTTGCTGTAGATGACGAAGATGTTGCTGCTGACGTATTGGCACGCGAAAAAGACATCATCGAAGCAAAAGCTCGTGAGTCTGGCAAGCCTGACAACATCGTTGAAAAAATGATCGAAGGTGGCCTACGTAAGTACCTAGACGAAGTAACTTTACTACGTCAGCCATACGTTATGGACAACGACAAGAAAGTTGGCGAAGTCCTAAAAGCTGAAAACGTAAAAGTACTTGGCTTCAAACGTCTAGAAGTTGGTGAAGGCATCGAGAAGAAGCAAGAAGACTTCGCTGCTGAAGTTGCTGCAACTCAGGCTGCTAACAAGTAAGTACCAAATAGTGTTGGATCAGGCTGTGAGTCCTTAATTGTGGCTCACAGTTTGGCTTTATTACTCTTAATGCATCAAGATATAAAGCATCCAAACATAAAAAAGCCCATTAACGAATTAATGGGCTTTTTTATGCCTGACTTTTAGATAATTGGCTTAGCGTAAAGCAGCATAGGCTGAGTTGGCATAGCTGGCACTATTCACATTGCTGCTGGTGCCGTAACTGACATTTTGTAAGCCACTACTTGTACTAGTGCTACTGGTTTGATTGTTAGCACTGATACTTGCACCAAACAGTCCGGCATCGTTTTTATACAGGCTATGATAACGGCTCATCACTCTTTGAACATAGTTACGTGTTTCTTTGAATGGAGGGATGCCACCATATTTATCGACATTGCCTTCGCCCGCATTGTAGCCTGCGACAGCATGTTCGACATTGTTATTGAAGCGGCGCATGAGCCACGCGATATATTTGGCTGATCCTTCGATATTATCTGCAGGGTTCCAAGGGTTGCTCACATTGAAGCGGCGCGCAGTTGCTGGCATCAACTGCATCAGACCTTGTGCGCCTACTGGTGAACGTGCATTTGGATTGAAAGCTGATTCAGTATGCATCATCGCTTTCATTAGGGCAGGGTCCACACCGTTGCGTTCAGCGGACGCACGAATGTAGCTGTCGTAAGAGTTGCGACTTCCGCTGTTGCTAGCGGCACTGCTACCATAGCTATCGCTGCTTCCGTCATACATCTTAGAGTCTTTATAATAAGTTACTTTTACTTTTTTCGTGAACTTATCAAAATTTCCACTAGGATTGACGTTGGTCAACAGCACTTGTCCACCTTTGTCTTTGTAGATATACATGTTGCCTGCATTGGCAGCGACAGAAAAGGTCGAAAGAGCAATGGCACTTAGTAAAAGGGGAGATAAGCAGCGAGTCATTAAAGTAGCCGTATTTATCATAGTAAAATCACTTTTTATCGAATAACAGCAAATTGTTTTGCCTACATATGCATTGATTTAGGCGCTTAAGCGGTTACTGATTTTGCAGAATTATTTAGCCCACTGTGAAGACAGCAGCTTAGCAATTATCACTTTCAATAAGGAACCACTTGCAATAGATACAAAAAATAATAGTTGCTTACTATAACATATAATAACTTTTTGGCGCATCAGATTGACAAACTAAGTTGTAAAATCAGATTTTTATTATTAAATAACCTTAGATAAATCAATATGCTAACTTTTCTAAGTGATTTAATGAGCCATTTGTAGTAGGTTTTTTGAGTTGATAAATTTAGACAAATAAAGTGTCTCAATGTTTTAAGAAATAATAATGACATTTGAATAATCGAGGTGATTTTCAATCTGACATTAACAGTAGATAAGCCTATTAATGGTTAGGTTTTTAAAAATATAAGAGTAGTTTAGGTAGGCTTTCAGTGATGACTAGATACCGATAGCACTGATAAAAATAGGCACCCAAACCGCGGTAACCAACCCGTTCACTGCCAAACCAAATGCAGCATAACGTCCTGCTGTATGACTGATTTGCCAAGCTTCTACTGTACCAAACGCGTGAGCCGCTAACCCCAGTGCTAGACCTTTAGCACGGTCGTCATTGATACCGCGGAACAAAAAGCGAGCGACCGTACCACCTATCAGACCTGAGACGATGATAATTAGGTTAGCCATTGCCAGTGGTGCTTTGATTAAATCTGCGACACTCAAGCCAATAGGCGTCGTAACAGAACGGGTAGCGAAAGCCAATAGGGTCTCATGACTGAGCGAAAATAAATAGGCCAGTGACATAGGCAGTAATGCGCCAACGACGCTAGCGATAGCGACAATTAAGGTGAGTTTTTTAACTGGTAAGCCTTTGAAATTCATCGCCGCCAATGGCACAGCCAGAAGTACTGTCACATATCCCAACAGATGGTCAAATACAGGTTTTGCCGCGCTGTAATAGTTGTTGTAATCCCACTGCAGTAAAAATAGGAAAACAAGTACTAGGACAAGTGCGGTAATGACCATCGGTAACCATGATAATTTACGTGCTAATACACGTGCAATTACGTGTGCTGCTAATGTCAATAATATTGCAGCTAGGGTTGCCATAAATACGCTGTCAAAAGTCATAATATCTCTCCGCAGCTCACGGCTGTCCCTTTTGCTCAGTGGTAGTCGTACTATCAGTGTTTGCAGCATGGTTAAGCCAACGATTGGCCAATAATGCCAGTCCCCACAGTGGTATGAGCGTACTAACGATCATCGTTATCATCACACCCAATAGCTCATCTCCTAGAGCAAATAGCAACAAGCCTGCACCAGCAGAAACTGGTAAGAAGGCAAAACCACTATCGACTAGTAATGTATTACTGGCCTGTGTGAGCCAGATCGGTAACCCCTTGAGCAGTCGCCACGCCATCAAAATGACAAACATCGCAACCAAACCGACAATATTGGCCGCTTTTTCGATGCCTGCCATTTGACAGAGAACAACCGCCGTCTCTCGGACAACGATAACCATGGTCAACGTTAAAATTAACGAAATCCATAGCGGGAGATGGGAGGAGTGAGCAGGCTTCATAAGCAATTCTGGCCAAGTCAGATATAAATGGATGGTGTACCAAACAAAGTATGTGATCACACCAAGAACACAACGTAGAAAATGATGCTATGCATACTGATGGTAGCAATGATTCACTTTCGAGAGATTAGCGCTATCTATCAATATTTATTGAATGTATAACAGGCGATTATATAGAGAGTGGAGCAACTAATAAAGCCTATGCACCGTGACTGGTCATATCCAAAAAAAATAGACGATATCAATGGATATCGTCTATTCTATTTTAACGTACTATACAAGGGTTTGTGGTCGAACAGTATGAATCAAACGTTCATTCAATTACTGCCGCAAATGACTCACTATTCATAATAGCTGTTATTTTACAGGAACAACGATTATTTTTCTGAATCAGCTGTTTCTGAGTGTAATGCATCAAACTCGTCAAACGCTTTTTCCTCAGCCTCTGTCATGGTTGGCTCTTCAACGTCATCAACTTTTTCAAACTCTTCTAGTACCGGCATCAGCAGTGTTGCTTGTGCAAGCGGCAACACATCGATAGGTTTTAAGTTGGCTTGACCCAGTAGCTGTCTTAGACGGTCACTTGGCAAACGAATCGTCAGACATTCACGACCTGTATCGTCATAGCTTTCTTCTTCAATAACGCCCAGTTCATATAGAGTGTTTTTGAACTGTCCGGCATCATACGGCAAGGTCAAATCAAACGTTGTCAATTTACCTGTCAGCAGTTGCTGTACGGCAAGCGTTAGCTCTTCCATACCGAGGTTCTGTCTAGAAGAAACATAGACGCGGTTTGGCTGACCTTCGCTAGCATAGCCGATATGTGCAGGCTCGTCAGTCAAATCAATCTTGTTATAGACATTGAGCACAGGTACATCGTTATCGATTTCTGCCAATACTTCCTTGACCGCCTGAATCTGCTCGTGCATGTCCTCGCTAGAGGAGTCAATGACGTGCAATAACAAGTCTGCTTCTAGCGTTTCTTCTAGAGTCGCATGAAAAGACTCAACCAGCTCATGCGGCAGATGACGGACAAAACCAACCGTATCGACCAAGACGACACGACCAACCCCCTGCCAGTCTAGACGGCGTAGAGTAGGGTCTAGCGTCGCAAATAGTTTGTCAGCAGCGTAGATATTTTCATCGACCAAACGGTTGAACAAAGTAGATTTGCCCGCATTGGTATAGCCGACCAGTGAGATGGTCGGTACGTCTGATTTTTGGCGACGGGCACGACCTTGCGCACGGGTCTGGCGAACTTTTTCTAGTTTGCTCTTTAGCTGATTGACGCGAGTCTGTAGTAGACGACGATCGGTCTCAAGCTGAGTCTCACCCGGCCCACGCAGACCAATACCACCTTTTTGACGTTCCAAATGCGTCCAACCACGTACCAGACGCGTTGATAGATGGTTAAGCTGAGCCAGCTCTACTTGCAGCTTACCTTCGTAAGTACGAGCGCGCTGCGCAAAAATGTCCAAGATTAAACCAGTACGATCCAACACGCGGCACTTCACTAGCGCTTCGATATTACGCTCTTGTGATGGCGACAAGCTGTGGTTAAACAGTACGATATCGGCTTCGTGTTCGCGCACCAATTCTGCGATTTCTTCTGCTTTTCCGCTACCAACGAAGTATTTGGCGTCAGGGCGCGAGCGTGATCCCGTGACTAGTGCCAATCGATCGGCACCTGCTGAATCAGCCAACAGCTCAAATTCACTAAGATCGTCAGGATCTTGAATTTGGCGGATGTCTAAATGTACTAAAATGGCGCGTTCGCCACCTTCATGTCTTTCAAAATAATCCAAAGAGTATCACCTATTTAATAAAGTAAATGTCTCGCTATGATCAGCTCAAGAAGCTTTGATGTAGCGTTCATATTATTATCTATATATGGTCTTATCACTTGATATTAAAGCGTATTAGCATAATTAGCGATGGTTTTATGTTACAGCGTTTGCTGCGGATAATTTTTTATAAATCTGCTTTATTACCCATTTGTATAAAAGTCAGCATTCACTGAGTGAACAAGCTATCACTGAGTGTGCGAACTTTGTTATACTGGGCTCGTTTTTTGACTATTAAACACCCGTTATTTAATCATGAGGGCGAAGATGAGCCAAGCTAAATCAAGCTTTTCACTCAGACGACAGTTGAGCCGAGGTAGACAGGTTGCTGGTATGACCACGACTATGGTCGGCGGCATACGCGCGGCGAAGCGTATCGGTGCCTTTAAGCAGCCACCACGCGAAACCCTACCACGCTATATCCAGACATTCTGCCGCAAGATGGCAGGCTCTTTTGGTGTAAAAGTAGTAGAAGTGGAACCTGTAGAGCAGTTCCATGGCTTGTGGGTATCGAATCACGTGTCATGGATGGATATTCCTGTCGTTGGTACTGTGAGCCCAGCGTTCTTTTTATCCAAGGCTGAAATCGGTGAATGGCCTGTATTTGGCAAACTTGCCCATGCCGCAGGGACGCTTTTCATCGAGCGTGGCTCCGGTGATGCAAGCTCAGTATCGGCACAGATTGCTGACTTTTTAGCCAAAGGTTTTTCGATTATTTTCTTCCCTGAAGCGACCACTACTAGTGGTAAAAAAGTAAAGCGCATTCATGGAACATTGCTGCAAGCAGCCATTGACGCTGATGTGCCTATCAGACCGATCATCATCGCTTATGTCAATAAAGACGGCACACTAAGCGACGCATTGCCATACTATGGTAAGCTGACGATGAAAGAAAGTATGAAAAAAGTGCTCGATAGCAAAAACGTGACCGCTTATGTATTGCCACTCGCGCCTATAGATCCAGAGGGTCGTAACAAAAGCGAGCTGACCAATTTATTGCAAGCACGCATGAATGAAGGGTTGGCTGAGCTGCACTCAAGAGTACTTAGCGCACCAGTTGAAGAATGATTACTTAGAGTTGAGCTAGTTAGAGTTGAGCTAGTATAGCTAATCTCAGCCAGTTAATAAAAGGGCGCAAATCGTTTCGATTTGCGCCCTTTTTTATAGGAAGTTTAATAGAGCATGCATAATCTTATTTATCCAGCAGGCTCTATTAACATCCAGTCTCTATAAAATACCAACTATGGCGATGGATTAGGCTGCTGTGTATGCACCGCTTCAATCGCTTCTAATACATCTGCTGTTAGCTCCACATTGACACTGTCGATGTTTGATTTGAGTTGCTCGGTCGTTGTCGCTCCAATGATGTTGCTGGTGACAAAGTGACGAGAGTTTACAAAAGCCAATGACATCTGCGCCATGTCCAGACCTGCATCAGCAGCTATCTTGGCATATTGCTCAGTAGCTGATTTGGCTTGCTCATTCACGTAACGACCGAAACGATCATACATGGTCAGACGGGCGCCAGTTGGACGTTTGCCATCAAGATATTTACCAGACAATACACCAAAACCAAGCGGTGAATACGCAAGTAGACCAACGTTTTCACGATGGGCAATCTCAGCCATACCAACTTCGTATAAACGGTTCAATAGGCTATATGGGTTTTGCACGGTAAGAGGTGGAATTAGGCCATTTTTATCTGCTTCCCATAGATAGCGCATGAGTCCCCACGCGGTATCATTCGATAAGCCATAAGCACGAATACGACCTTTTTTGATTTCATCGTTCAACGCTTGAATGGTTTCTAAAAATGGGGTTAAATCGTCTAATGACTGTGCCGCCATCTCTTCATCATAGCCGCTCTGACCAAAGAAATTCGCCTGACGCTCTGGCCAATGCAGCTGATAGATATCGATATAGTCTGTTTGTAGACGTTCCAAATTACCATCGATAGCGCTACTAATATGCTCGGCGTTAAAGCGCGTTTGACCATCACGCAAAAACCCCATCGGTGATATTTTGCTAGCAAGAATGACTTTGTCACGCTGTTTGGTCTTGTTAAACCAAGTGCCCATAAAGCGTTCAGTATCGCCCTGTTTGTCTTTATCTGGTGGTGACGGGTACATCTCGGCGGTATCCCAAAAGTTCACACCTTCACTGAGTGCCATGTCCATTTGCTCATGTGCTTCGGACTCAGTATTTTGCTGTCCCCATGTCATCGTGCCTAGACAGATTTTAGATACTTTTTCATCGAGTTGCGGTAACGTTTGATACTGCATATAAGTCTCCCTTTTGACTGTTTTTTATCAATATTTATTTTTAGATGAGTTGTATTTATTGATGTTTACATCAATTTGATACCAGTGACACCGGGTGGTGTGACTTTAAAGATTTTTACTTTAAATAATACGTCTTGTCCTGCCAGTGGGTGGTTAAAGTCTACTTCGACTTGGTCTTCATCGATGGCACTAATCGTACCGGGTAAGGTGTTTTTACCTTTGTCTTCGAACTCAACCATCATGCCAATTTCTGGATTGTCAGCGACTAGCGCAAACTGAGTACGGCTAAAATGTTGAATGTTTTCAGGATTCCACTCACCAAAAGCTTGCTCTGGCTCAAGATGTGCGGTACGAGTATCACCGGCGCGCAGATTCATCAGTACTTGCTCAAAACCAGGTAACAAGCTCTCATCACCAATGGTCAAAGACACAGGTGCATCACGATTAAAGGTTGAATCGATGATGGTACCGTTCTCTAGTGAAACTTCAAAGTGCAACTTCACAAGGCTACCATAAGCGATACGAGTGTCTTCATTTGGGTTAATAAATTGAGATTGAGTCATAATAAAAAGCCATCGGTTACTAGAGTAAAAGAATAGAAAATAATGTGTTTGATTGCAGTCTTTTTAATTGCAGTATTATAGTGTAAGAAATAATAAGCCATCTAAGACCAGATGTAAGCGTCAATAATGTAACGCAGATGGTGTACTATAATTGGCAATTCTAAAAGATATGAGGTGTCGGTAGTGAATAAACAACAAGGCACTGTCAAAAAATGGCAGGACGATAAAGGGTTTGGCTTTATTGAAACTGAAGCAGGCGAGTCTGTCTTCTTTCATGTGAGTGAGTTTAAGGCTAAGCGCCGTCCTGATATCGGTGAGGTAGTGGTCTTTAGCATTGGACAGGATGCGGAGGGACGCAAGCGAGTCACGCAAGTACAAGAGCTTGGGTTTGTGCAGCAAAAAATGGCACAAAAAAATCAGCAGATCCGTCAGCGCAATCAGAAACGGAGCCATCAGGCAGAGTTTGAAGCGGGCCAAAAGAAACGCTCGTTCCTTGGACTGGCTTTTTATGGTGTTTTAGCTTTATTAGCAGCGACAGATAAATTGAGCTGGCTAGTGTTCGGCTGGTACGTCGTGCTAGGGATTATTACTTATGGTATGTATGCCAAAGATAAAGCTGCTGCGCAAAGTGGCGACTGGCGTACGCCTGAGTCTACACTGCATATACTAAGTGCGCTTGGCGGTTGGGTAGGCGCGCTATTGGCTCAGACGTATCTTCGGCACAAATCACAAAAGCCTGAGTTTCGAGTGACTTATTATTTGACCGTCGTTGTGAACATGGCAGGGTTGTTGTTTCTATTGGCAGGTGGTGGGTTAGAGACTGTGACTGGTTTACTGTCAGAATTTCTATAAATAATTGCATTCACGATCTGCAGTATTGCTACGTGTCTGACGAAAGCACTAAAACGATCGACAAAAAGAAGGTGGGTTACGTAGTCGTAACCCACCTTCTTTATTTATAAATTGAATTAATATCTCTAGCTATAGACGATTATGACCGTGGCATTTCACGCTTCTTTTCCAAAAACAGCATATCAATGACAATCAATAGTACACCGATAGATATACCGATATCCGCGATATTAAAAATCGGATAATGCCAAACATCAGCATAATGCACATGGATAAAATCAATTACATGACCATGTAATAAGCGGTCGATTAAATTACCAACTGCACCGCCCAATACTAAAGCCAGACCGAAAGATAACAGCGTAGCTTTGCGAGGTGCTTTAATCAGATAAATGATTAGAAATAGCGACATGAGTAACGCCAGCCCTGAAAAGAACCACTTCTGCCAACCGCCAGCATCTGCCAAAAAGCTAAAAGCTGCGCCATAGTTGTAAGCCAATGTCCAATTGAGAAATGGCTCAATCACCGGCACTGGATCATGAAAGGTCAGTTTGGTTTCTGCCAACCACTTGGTCCACTGATCGATAATGACAATAACCAATGCCAATATATACCATACAAAAGCACGACTGCCATTGGCCACCAGCTTTGGTGTCCTATTTGTTGACTTGGTCAGGCGACTTTTAGGCGTGGTCGAGCTACCCGTGGTTGCATGAGCAGGCTTAGGCGAATGATCGACTTCAGATTGCGACGGCTTATTGTGCTGGCTATCAGGTGTATCTGTTGGATTAGGCATAATGGCGCACCTCGCCATCGCCACTGACATTGGTCACGCAGCGCGCGCATAGCTCAGGATGGGCGCTATCCGTGCCGATATCATCACGGATATGCCAGCAGCGTACGCACTTAGTACCAGTAGCCGCGCTTACTTGGACTACTAAATCTACAGCCTCTTCTGTATTCGTTTCGGTTGCTTCTGCTGTCTGTGTGATGCTATCAGCAGGCGCTTCGCTCATTGGCTTTAATGCAGCGTTACTAGTAATTAGTACAAAACGTAGCTCTTCATCAAGCTTAGCTAAGCTCTCATGCATAGCACCGTCAGCGTATAGACTCACGTCGGCAGACAAGTTGGCATTGATGATTTTTTCGCCACGTGCAGTTTCGATATGTTTGTTTACCATGTCTTTTGCGAACATGATGCGCTGCCAGTCATCGTTGCTGATAGCACTTAGCTCAAACGCTGGGAACTCGTACCATTCTTGAGTAAATACATAACCGCCTTTATCCGCATCACGTTGATTCAATACTTCCCAAGCCTCTTGCGCTGTGAATGACAAGATTGGTGTAATCCAGCGAATCAATGCATGAGTGATATGGTAGATAGCTGTCTGCGCAGAACGACGAGGCTGTCCATCTGCCTGCGTGGTGTACTGGCGATCCTTGATAATATCTAGATAGAAGCTACCCAAGTCTTGCGAGCAAAACGCAGTGACGTGCTGAGTGACTTGGTGAAAGTCCATCGCATCGTAAGCGCTAATGATTTGCGCTTGTACGGTTTGTGCGCGCTCAATGATGAATTTATCAAGGCTAACCAATTCGTTGATATCAATGCTATCAGTCGCTGGATTGAAGTCATCGGTATTGGCAAGCAAGAAACGTAAGGTGTTACGGATACGGCGATACATATCGATCGCACCTTTAAAGACCGTCTTACCTGCGCTCATCTCATAACGATAGTCACTTGAAGCAATCCATAAACGCAGCATGTCCGCGCCTGTTTTATTGATCTCTTCTTGCGGGGTGATGATGTTGCCAAGTGACTTACTCATCTTGCGACCGTTTTCATCGACCACAAAGCCATGGGTCAATACTTGCTTAAACGGTGGGCGCTCATACATCGCTTCTGACGTCAGCAGTGACGTCTGGAACCAGCCGCGATGCTGGTCAGAGCCTTCTAAATACATGTCAGCTGGATTGGTCAACTCATCACGTTGATCAAGTACGGCAAAATGCGTCGTACCTGAGTCAAACCAAACGTCTAATGTGTCAGTTGCTTTGTCATAGTCAGCGGCTTCACTGCCTAAGAAGTCTTCACAGCTAGCATCAAACCACGCTTCTACGCCGCCTTCATTGATTTTTTGCGCCGCAGTTTCCATCAGCTCAAGCGTGTTTGGATGTAGCTCGCCTGTTTCTTTGTGCGTAAAGAAAGTGATCGGCACGCCCCATGTACGTTGACGTGAGATACACCAATCAGGACGACCCGTCATCATTGATTCGATACGGTTTTGTCCCCACGCTGGAGTCCAGTTGACTGTAGGAATATCAGCAAGCGCGCGAGCACGTAAGCCTTTGGTTTCCATGTTGATAAACCACTGAGGCGTAGCACGGAAAATGATTGGCGACTTATGACGCCAGCAATGCGGATAGCTGTGCTCAATTTTGGTATGGCTGATTAAATGACCATTGTCATGTAGGGCAGCGATGATTTTTGGATTGGCTTTATAGATATGCTCGCCAGCAAATACAGCAGCGCTATCTAAATAAACGCCCGTACCGCTTACTGGGTTTTCTACTGGTAAGTTGTATTTTAAACCAACGATATAATCGTCTAAACCGTGACCAGGTGCAGTATGTACCAGACCAGTACCACTATCAGTAGTCACATGATCGCCCAAAATGAGCGGCACTTGACGGTCTGCAATTAGTGGATGCTGGGCATGTAGGCCTTCAAGCTCGCTGCCTGATACGGTTGCTAGGATGCCGTTATTTTCTAGTTTAAGTTCGTTTAGCGCAGTCTCTACAAGATCCGCTGCGAGTAATAGGTTGCTTTTTTCGGTAGCAACCACGCTATAGTTATGCTCAGGATGTACTGAGATAGCTTGGTTGGCAGGTAGTGTCCATGGCGTGGTGGTCCAAATAACAGCAGCGATATTATCTGCGATATCTGCCAATGCGGCTACTTTATCCGTACCGAGTACATCAAAGCTGACATAAATCGCATCAGAGACTTTATCTTGATACTCTACCTCTGCTTCTGCTAGGGCAGAGCTACAGTCCAAGCACCAGTTAACTGGCTTCATACCGCGAGTCACATGACCATTGTCATAGATTTTGGCAAGCGCACGCACGATGTTAGCTTCTTGATGAAAGTTCATCGTCAGATAAGGATTGTCCCAATCACCAAACACACCTAAGCGCTTGAAGTCTGCCTTTTGCAGTTCAATCTGAGTGCTCGCATATTCGCGGCATAGGCCACGGAATTCGGTCGCAGACACTTTTTGACCGACTTTACCGACCTTAGCTTCGACTTTTTGTTCGATTGGCAGACCATGACAATCCCAACCAGGGACATAAGGAGCATCAAATCCCGATAGGGTTTTTGATTTCACGATAATGTCTTTTAGTACTTTATTGACTGCGTGACCCAAGTGAATCTGACCGTTGGCGTATGGAGGGCCATCGTGCAAAATATATTTGGTTGCACCAGCACGCGCCTGACGAATTTTACCGTACACGTCATCTGCTTCCCAAGCAGCTAACCAATCTGGCTCGCGTTTGGCAAGGTTTGCGCGCATCGCAAATGGCGTATCCGCAAGGTTCAGCGTATCTTTGTAATCTTGGCTTGGTGTGTCAGTGCTTTTATCAGTCATAGAAGGTATCTTTTTAAAAGGTAGGTTTGTGTGTCGGTTCAAAACCGGATACAAGGCTCGATGTTCAATGTAGTTCAATATAGTACTGAGTGTCACGCGGTATTGATAATGCTTAATTACTAATAGTAGGTATATTGCTCATCATAGTCGGTTTATCAACCATCATGTCAATAAATACCCATTGTCGCTCATTAGTCGGTAAATAGTTACGTCAATAATAAATGGTAACGAGACGATTGCAACATAAAATATGCTAGTAAAAATAATTCAAAAAAATATTTAGATCGGCAGCTATTATATGACAAAAAGGGTAGGGTAAAAAGAGCTGTGCGAGGTCGACCCAATTTTGTCCAATATCAATCCTTTACCTGCGCCGTATATCATTGGCAAAGACGTAACTATAATCTCTTCGCATAATGATTTATTGAAGCATGAAGTACGTCACAAGTGCTAAAAAACAGATGCTAACCATAAGCGCAGTTTCAATGACCATAATGGCTGAATCCCTGTTAGCCCTTGTGTCATCTCACCATTCTCTAATACCACATAAGATGGTGTGACTTGTCCTTGCCAATCTGTAAAGATATTGCCTTGTTGATCATTTATGGTGGTGAAATCAAACTGATGCTGATCGAGGTAGCTGTGTAACTCTTGATTTGAGCCGGACTGTACGGCAACAGTGACAACAGGATAGTTATCTGCTGCTAGTTTATTGATTGTGGGCGAAGTAAAGCTGCAGACTGAACACCACGTACCCCAAAAGTATACCAGCGTAGGCCGCTCATGACTCATCGCCGCTAGATCGATAGTTTGTCCTTGGTAATCGGTCAGTTGCAACTGAGGGTTGGCAGGCATGACAGGCTGTCGCCACCAATTGACCACGCTATAGATCACAACAAACATGAGACCGTATAACATTATCGTTTTAAGTATCGAAATGATCTTTCGCTTCGGCTGCTTCTTTGGCTTTATTTCTGTTTGCTCAATATCAGTCGTCATGACATCCGCTTTTTAGTTTGCATATTGTTTTCAGTTATTTTCAAATGATGGCCTATCGTCACTGCTTATCTTATGGTAATTGCCTATATGATCATTGCACAAAGAGTAGACAATAGATAAAAATAAACGGCTGAAAATCAGCCGTATTATTTATAAAGTCTACTATAAGTGTGCGACGTCAACCGACCATAACTAACTACAATTAACTACGGCTTTTGCGCTCGGTTTTGTAATGGATCACCAATAAGCACGCTGCCTGAATTTTCAAGGCGCTGCTCATCACTCAATTTGCTCGCTGGCACTTTGGCCTTGCGCTTCCACTTTAAGCTGAACAAATCATCACGGCGGTCAATCAGGTTATGTACTGAGCCTTCATGACGAACGTGAGTAAGCTTGTCTAAGTTTACATCAGAGAAGAACACCATCTCCGTGTTGGCAGTGGTCTCTGCCATAATCGCATCATGTGGGAATGCAAAATCTGACGGTGAAAAGATCGACGATTGAGCGTACTGAATATCCAAACTCTCAACTTGCGGTAAGTTACCCACTGAACCGCAAATCATCACATAGCATTCGTTTTCGATAGCACGGGCTTGTGCACAGTGGCGGACACGTAGATAGCCGTTTTTGGTGTCGGTCCAGAAGGGCACAAACAAGATATCCATGTCATCAAGTGCCATTAGACGTGCAAGCTCAGGGAACTCAACATCGTAGCAGACCAAGATACCGATACGACCCGCATCTGTATCAAACACTTTGACTTCATCGCCACCTTCGATTACCCAAGCGCTGCGCTCATGCGGGGTAATATGAATTTTGCGTTGCTCTTCAACGGTACCATCGCGGCGGCATAAATAGCTGACGTTATACAAGGTATCGTCTTCATCTAGTAACGGCATCGAACCGGTAATGACGTTGACGTTATAACTGACGGCTAAATGCGAGATTTCGTTTTTGAACCACTCGGTATAACCTGCCAAAAATCGAATAGCGATATTTTGATCGGTTTCTTCGCATAGACCCATCAATGGCGCATTGAAAAACTCTGGTAAGCAAGCAAAGTCTGAGTTGTAGTCAGCCATGATATCGACAAAAAACTCAACCTGTTGCAGTAGCTCTTCAGGTGATTCGACTT
Source organism: Psychrobacter sp. BI730 (assembly GCF_013414195.1). Classification (GTDB taxonomy): domain Bacteria; phylum Pseudomonadota; class Gammaproteobacteria; order Pseudomonadales; family Moraxellaceae; genus Psychrobacter. The sequence continues at coordinate 24,778 of NZ_JAATTV010000009.1, read as the reverse complement.
CACGCATCTGCCACTGAATACCACCAATACGCACTTCAGACTTGCGAGTATTAGGCTTATAGTCTTTAGGCTCGTAGTAGATATTTGCCCACTCAAGCAAGGTAGCAAAGCCCTTTGATTGCTTATCATCTGGTAGATAAGCGGTCAAAATACGTTTAACGATAAAGCCATTAGATAGCTGGAACGACAAAGCTGAATCGTGAATTTCACGGCTTTCAACGGCATCAATATATTCGCCTGGAGTCAGATCTTTATGGTTATGATAGTTAGGTATGCGTCCACCGGCTAAGATAGCGCGGAAATTTAACTGTCGGCATAGCTCCTTACGTGCATCATACAGCCGTCGACCGAGGCGGTAGCCACGATAATCAGGGTCGATGAGTGCATCTAAACCATAAATTGCATCACCTTCTGGATTGTCTCTGATGATTTCTTTTTGCCCAATCAAATCGTCATAGGTATGCGGATTTGAAAACTTAGCATAGTCAACGCGCATAGAGAGCACAATACCAATCAGCTGATCATGATCAAACAAAGCAATCTGACCTTCAGGGAACGCGTCAATCAAAGTATGAATGGTTGTCTTTGACCATGCGCCACCCAAGTTTACATAGACACGATCCATCAAGGCTTTTAATTGTGGATAATCTTTTTTCTTAATCTCAGCAATCGTGAGGTGAAAATCATCTAGTTTTTCCATCTTACTCATAAGTTTCCTGTTTTAAATAGCTATTGAATGTAGTGGTATCAAATAATGGGGTCATAGCACATTGGTGTGCCGATTTTTGTGCAAAAAAGTAATAAAAACATTCCAATAGGAAGATATTGTCGTTACAATAATTTATTGCCATATTTACAATAGGTTATGTTGATATCTTAGACTGTTTTGCTCACTATATTTAGTACTGTTTTTGACTAACGTATAGGATTAAAGGATAGCGACTGCCGCATTCTATATCGCTTTATATCTATTAGGTTTGTGAGCACCGATAAGCGCCTAACTCTGCATTATCATTGTACCTGCGACTGTCTTGCTATTTATTATCTCAATATAGAATCTAAATAATATCTATCAGTACCTTTTGTTTTGCTTGTTATCATAGCAAGCTGTAACGGTAATAACAGTCTCACGTAGTAAATATTTGCTACGTTTTTGTGAGTCAATTTTTTGGTTCAACTCAGGCATAGTATTGTGTTGCTTGTTTCGTTTAGCCGTATCTCATCGGCTTCTTAGGATTATTTTATTATGCCTTTAAATCATACCAATAGAATCATGAAGTGGGATGACATAGATGATTCCGCTTTGGTTCAGTTGGTCTATGTCAGTACGCTGACTCTTGGCTCGCGCTTGAGCACCTCTATTTTTGATGAAGTAGAAGGCCACGCACGTAACTACAATCAGCAGCATAACATCACAGGCACGCTATGCTACGGCAATGGTCACTTCCTGCAATGTATTGAAGGTAAAAAGTCAGATGTATTTAATCTGCAAGAGCGTATCTTTGTCGATAGTCGTCATAAGAATGTAGAAGTGTTGCTGCTACAAGTCATCAATCATCGCAGCTTTGCCGACTGGCGTATGCGCTTGCTGTTTTTGGAGCGTTGGTTATGGTCACCCGCGACCAAGAAACAGGCCGTACAACTATCTCCGTTTTTACCCTTTGCGCCGCATGGTTGGTCGTCTGATCGAACTGAGCAGTTTTTGCAAATTATCAAAAATTTCGATAGCCCACCCCACATTAAAGCAGCAGGTATTACTTATAATGCATTGGGTAATATGGTGCGTCATATCGCGGCACCGCATCAGGCATTTCTGATTATTCAAGGGTTTTTGAGCATATTACTGATCGTTGCACTAATACTGTTATATTTATAGATTGTAGTTTCTGCGAATTATAAACCCAAAAAAAGACGCTAGCCTCTCGGTTTAGCGTCTTTTTATTTGAGATAAGTGTTAAACATCTAATCACATATCAAAAATCTTACCACGGTTCATAATGTTGTTTGGATCGAATACTTTTTTGACTTCTCGTAAATAATCAATCTCCGTCTCACTGCGGCTATAGTGCAAGTACGGTTTCTTTGTCATACCAACCCCATGCTCAGCAGACACTGAACCACCATATTTCTGTACCGTCTCAAACACATATTTATTGACGACCTGACACTCAGCAAAGAAATCATCTTTATTCATATTCTCAGGTTTTAAGATATTCAGATGCAAATTACCATCGCCGATATGACCGAACCAACAGACTTCAAAGTCTGGATAGTTGCTGCTGACAATATGATCAATCTCTTCGATAAAGGTCGGTACGTGACTTATCAGCACCGATACATCGTTTTTATAAGGGGTAAATACTGAGATAGTCTCTGAGATATATTCGCGTAGCTTCCACAGCTCTGCCGCTTGTGTGAGGTTTTGGCTCATCACCCCATCAACGACCCAGCCTTGCTCCATACAGTGCTCAAATATGGCCATGGCTTTATCCATGATTGGCTCATAAGGTGCTTCAAATTCTAATAGCGTATAAAACTTGGTACGTGATTCAAAGGGTTCTTGTACTTGACCATGTGCCATCAGCTTATCAATCGCTACATCGTCAAAGAATTCAAAAGCGGTCAAATCAATTTGTGCTTGAAAGGCAGAGAGCACGTTCATGACATCGTTAAAGCTGTCCATGCCAAGCACCATAACGTTTAAATCTTGTGGCTGACGCTCAAGCTTGATTTGCGCATGAGTGACAAGGCCAAGCGTGCCTTCACTACCGATGAATAATTGACGTAAGTCATAACCTGTGGCGTTTTTTACCATGCCGCGATTTAGCTGCAAGATATCACCTTTACCAGTGACAACAGTCAGACCCATAATCCATTGACGGGTCATGCCATAACGAATGACTTTGATACCGCCAGCATTGGTTCCGATATTGCCACCGATTTGACTAGAGCCTGCTGAGGCAAAGTCGACAGGATAGTATAAGTCTTTTGATTCAGCGAATTCTTGCAACTGCTGGGTGACCACACCGGCTTCGACTTCAACTATTCGATCGGCAGGATAGAACTGTCCGATGTGGTTCATTTTATCCATGCTGACGACGATCTCGCCATTAGCAGCGACAGCACCAGCAGAGAGTCCTGTACGACCACCACTGGGGGTTAGGACGACGTTGTGCTCATTGGCAAGGAGTACGATGGATTGCACTTGCTCTGTAGTCTTTGGAAAGACGATAGCAGATGCAGCAGGGGCAAAGTGCTTGGTCCAGTCTTTACCCCAGTGCTCTAAACTCTCAGCATCAGTTTTGATTTGGCTGGGATCGAAATCATGGGTATCAGTGAGCGTGCTCAAGATGGTTTGCACGGCATTGGTTTCGGATGTGTTTTGAGCGGTAGTTGGCGTCATGGTCAAATCTCAATATTGGCGTAAGCACGATGCTGGGACTGTTTATTATATAGCGAAACAACTATAAATTCAGTGGTGAGTCAGCTCGTAGAGGTAATAAGTGGGTGATAATTTTTACCTATAAGAAGAGGTAAGTAATAAATAATTGATTCGAGCGGTTTCAAACAGAATAATTCACTATAGCATAAAAATTTTTCAGGCTTGATAACCAATAATTCATCTAATCTGCTAACATCGACCTCAAATTTTGTGTAAGATATCGGGACTGTTTTCGTTTCATCCATCATAGATTATCCAACAGGTAATCTTATAAAACAATTATAGGACAGTTCTCATATGGCGTTATCACTACAAAAAGACAAAATCCGGTTTTTATTGCTTGAAGGTCTACATGACAATGCCCTAAAAGTATTGGAAGGAGCTGGTTACCACAACATCGAGAATATCAGTCACGCCTTAGATCAAGACGAGCTGATTGAAAAGATCAAAGATGCTCACTTTATCGGTATTCGTTCGCGCACTCAGTTGACGCGTGAAGTACTTGAGCACGCACACAAGCTTATCGGCATTGGTTGCTTTTGTATTGGTACCAACCAAGTAGATCTAGACGCCGCTCGTGATCTTGGTATCCCTGTCTTTAACGCGCCATTCTCGAACACTCGCTCGGTAGCTGAGCTAGTATTGGCCGAAGCCATTATGCTGTACCGCGGTATTCCTGAAAAGAATGCAACCGTACATCGCGGCGGCTGGGGTAAGTCTGCGACCAACTCACACGAAGTGCGTGGCAAGACTATCGGTATCGTCGGTTATGGCTCTATTGGCTCGCAGCTGTCTGTCTTGGCAGAAAGCTTCGGTATGAAAGTCATTTATCATGATGCTGTGACCAAATTGCCACTAGGCAACGCGGTACAAGTTGGTAGCCTAGAAGAGCTACTATCAACGGCTGATATCGTGACATTGCATGTACCTGATGTACCAAGCACTCGCTATATGATGAAAGCTGAGCAGTTCGCTCAGATGAAAGAAGGCAGCTACTTTATCAATGCGGCTCGCGGTACGTGCGTCGAGATTGATGATCTGGCGGATGCGCTTGAGTCTGGTAAAATCTTGGGCGCGGCTATCGATGTGTTCCCAAAAGAGCCAAAATCAGCTGACGAAGAGTTTGAGTCACCATTACGTAAGTTTGATAATGTGATTTTGACGCCGCATATCGGTGGTTCAACCCAAGAAGCACAGGCCAATATCGGACTGGAAGTAGCAGATAAGTTTGTTAGGTACTCTGACCAAGGTGATACAGCGACTGCGGTGAACTTCCCAGAAGTTTCTATTCCGTTCAAAGAAAACTCGCATCGTCTACTACACATTCACAAAAACGTGCCAGGCGTACTGTCTCAGATTAACCGCCTATTTGCTGAAGCTGGCATCAACATCCTAGCGCAGAGCCTGATGACAGAAGGTGATGTTGGTTATCTAGTGATGGATGTCGATTACAATGATTCGACCGCTGCACTAGACCAATTAAAAGATGTAGAAGAGACTATCCGCGTACGTATCTTATTCTAATATAGTCAATCCGCTTTCAAATTGGATTAACTATATCAGTGCTAATAGTTTTGGTAGGCACTGAAGATTTATCATAAAAAAAGAGAGGCTCTATTGATTAGAGCCTCTCTTTTTTATTTCACTTCTTTTTTATTGTACTAATGTTAAGTTTAGTTCGCTTTAGTGTTGTTTGCAGCTTCTGCCTGTAGACGCGCTTCCGTTTTGGCGGCTTTACGTTTTTCGATTACATCCATCACGTCGCTACCGATATGGGCTTCGCCACGCTTCTTGGCTAGCTGCATTTGGTGCTCGCGCTCACGGAAACGGGCTTTTTGCTCATCGGTTGCCTTGTCGATACAGTGTGGGCAAGATTCGCCTTTGATATAGGCAGGGCTTTGCATGTCATCGACAGTGATCGGCATACGGCAAGCAAAACACTGCTCGTAGTTGCCTTTCTCTAAGTTATGGTTGACCGAAACTCGATTATCAAAAACAAAGCAATCACCTTGCCACATAGAATCACTGGCAGGGACTTCTTCTAGGTATTTTAGGATGCCGCCTTCTAAATGATAGACCTCTTCAAACCCTTGTTCGCGTAAATACGCAGTCGACTTCTCACAGCGAATACCACCCGTACAGAACATCGCCACTTTTTTGTGCTTGGCTGGATCGAGCTCTTTTGAAACGTATTCTGGAAACTCGCGGAACGTTTCAGTGTTAGGGTTAACCGCATTTTGGAAGGTGCCGATTTGCACTTCATAGTCGTTACGCGTGTCGATCAAGGTGACTTCAGGATCTGAGATTAACGCATTCCACTCGCTTGGTTTTACATAGCGACCAACGGATTCCAATGGGTCGATATTCTCGACACCCATAGTGACGATTTCTTTTTTCAGCTTCACCTTAGTGCGATAAAAAGGTTGTGCGTCAGTATAGGATTCTTTGAAGGTAAACGTACCAATCGCCTCGATACTACGCAGGTAGTCAAGAACAGTATCGATAGCTTGACGCGTACCAGAAATCGTACCGTTAATGCCTTCGCTGGCAAGCAACAACGTACCTTTCACATCGTTATCGAGCATAGTGTTTAGTATGGGCTCACGATACTGTTCAAAATCAGCAAAGCGTGTGAACTTATATAGTGCAGCAACGACGATATTATTAGTTACACTATCGTATACAGGGGCTGAATTGTTGTCAGTTATCGCAGTTTCTTTGTTGATGCTCATGTCTTTCTCCTGCTGGCTAGGTCGCAAACCTAGTGCAATGATAATAAAAAAGTAGATAGGTATATAACATTATCTCAATTGTGGAATTGATTAATGCGCGCGTAGTGTAGCAAATTTTAGATGGGTTTTGAATAGTTTGTATTGCTTGGCTTGATGTTATAGAAAACAGAAAAGCCCAGTAAAATACTGAGCTTTTTTTATATTCAATTCGTAATACGAAAGTTAGAGTTTACTTACTCTGGAACCAAGTATCTGCTTTGCTACGAGCACTGGCGATGTCATCACTTGATAAGTTTAATGCCAACTGACCAATTTTACCGCGTGCTTTGTTACGCACTTTTTCGTCTAGCATGCCATCACGGGCAGCCAAGTCATACCATTTATAGGCATCGACCAGATTTTTTTGCTTTTCATCTAATAGCGCAAGCGTGTAGCTGGCACGGTTATCGCCACGCATTGCAGCTTTTTCTAACCACAGACGGGCTTGTTGCAAGTTCGGCTGTACACCTTCGCCACGCAAATACATGATAGCAAGATTCAGCTGAGCAGGGGCAACGCCTTGCTGAGCCGCTTTGGTATACCACTGGATTGCTTGTTGGGTATTTTGCGCAATACCTTCACCTTTTTGCAAACGCTTGGCCAGATAGAACTGAGCATGATCGTTACCTTGGGCGGCACGACTAGACAACTCGCTCACAGGCATCAGCTCAAAACGTGAGGTATCAAGCGGTACGTTTGATATTAACTCAGCATTGGCTAAACCAGCACAAGAAAATAATGCAGTAAACAACGCAGCTTTTAATAATTTCATAGCAGCTCCAAAATTAGGCAGTTAATAAGCAAAAAAAAATTGTACCGCTAAACATTGTCTCGCTAAAGACAGTCAGACGGCGATAACAATTAGGTGGAATCTTGCGATATGAACTTACCTAATCATTAGCAAAAGGGGGTTGTCATCTCTAAATCAGAGATTTCACCCTAACTGATTAGACAAACGGTCGTAATAGTGGGGTGGCTGACAATATTTTGCTAGCTTAACACCCAAACTTACGAAACTCAAATACTAATTACAAGGTCTAATAGACGTTTGTACCTGATTGTCCTTAACAAAATCAGACAGTTACTAAAAAATTATATTAAGTTAACAATCTATTAAGGTTAATATCAGTACTTACAGCACTGTTTAGCAGTCTATAAAATACAAAGATAGCTAATGATTTATCGGCTATTTTTTGGTCACTCGGTAGATAGCGACGTCTGCTAACAAGTTAGGCGCTTGCCTAATTAACGCCTTCATTAGCGGTGTGTGACCTTTCTCAGAATCGCTAACGGCAAAACGATTAATAATATGAATATCATGCTGCGCACATAACAGCTCAAAATCTTTAAAGGTACATAGATGAATGTTTGGCGTGTTATACCATTCGTAAGGCAGCGCTTCAGAGACAGGCATCATACCTTTTAGCCCTAAATGAATGCGGTTTTGCCAATGCGCAAAGTTAGGGAAGGTAATGACTGCTTCACGGGCAACTCTCAGCATATCAAGCAACAACTCATCAGGTGCTTTTACTGCTTGTAGGGCACGTGCCATGACAACCGTGTCAAAGCTGTTATCAGCAAAGCGCGCTAGACCATCGTTGAGATCCTGCTCGACAATTGATAAGCCATTACCAATTGCCTCATTAATTTTATCTTCATCAATCTCTAGTCCGTAACCTGTCACGCCTAGTTTTTGCTGTAAGTGGGCAAGCAGCTCGCCATTGCCACAACCTAAGTCCAGTACATGTGCTTGCGGCGCAATCCAGCGCTCTGCCAGTTGGTGATCCATTCTCATGAGCGTTCTCCTGTGGCTGAGCGGCTAGGGGTAATAAATGGCGCAGTCAAAAATCCTTTGACCGCACCCATGTAGCGAGGAATATCAAACAAGAATGAGTCATGTCCGTGCGGCGCGTCAATATTGATATAGCTGACTGGTTTACCAGTGGCCATCAGTGCATCGACAATCTCTTGCGAGCGCTCAGGTGCAAAACGCCAATCAGTGGTAAATGACACGACTAGATACTGGCATTGTGTATGAGCAAAGGCAGCTTTAAGCGCAGAAAGCTCTTGCTGACGATCAGACTCAATATCTTCAATCGTCGTTACCGCATCTTCTAACTCACTCTGTGCATTGGCTTTGCTAGATTCGACTGACGCCGCGATTGAGTCTTCTATTTGCACTGCCGACTCTGTAGTATCTTTTGCTACCGTTGATGGGTAGTCGCGTATTGGATAGTCGCGCGTCGGATCAAAGTAATCTAAGGCTTTGGTCATGAGCAGATAGGTATTGGCATCGAAGTTTTCACTAAAGCGTTCGCCTTGATAGCGTAGGTAGCTTTCGACCTGAAACTCGACATCGTAACCATACATGAATTTACCTGATTTTAAATCACGGCCAAATTTGGCTTTCATCGCGTCATCAGTTAAATAGGTAATATGCCCAACCATACGCGCCAATATCAGTCCGCGACGAGGATAAGTGCCTTCTTGTATATAGCGCCCGTCTTTAAAGTCAGGATCGGATAATATAGATTGGCGCGCCACTTCGTTAAAGGCGATATTTTGAGCAGATAGCTTTGGCGTACTGGCAATGACCACACAGCGCTTTAATCGCTCTGGATAATCAACAGACCACTGTAGCGCTTGCATACCGCCCATTGAGCCGCCGACAATCGCATGCCAAACGTCGATGCCTAGACGATCTGAGAGCATTGCTTGGGTTTTTACCCAGTCTTTGATGGTGATCAGCGGAAAATCAGGGCCATACACTTGCGGCTCATCGCTGCTATCTGAATCAAGGCTGTCCGAACTAACACTATCCGAACCAACGCTATCAGGGTTAATAGTGGTAGGCCCTGTTGAACCAAAACAGCTGCCGATATTATTGACACACACCACATAAAACTGATTGGTATCAATCGCTTTATTAGGGCCAATCATATTGTCCCACCAGCCTGCTTTTTTGTCATCAGCACTATGGAAGCCAGCTGCATGATGATTGCCCGATAACGCGTGGCAAATCAGAATTGCATTTGATTTGTCGCTATTGAGCGTACCGTAAGTCTCTACCATCAAGTCAAACGAGGGCAGGGTACGGTTGCATTCTAACGTTAAGGGCTCAGCGAAATGAAAATTCTGAGGCGTAACGACACCCACAGACCCTACAGCACTGTCGGTATTGGCTGAGCTATTAGGGTGAGGTTGTGAATTAGGATGCTGGTCACTGGTATTATCAGAGCGTGCGTTCAAAGCTACCTCGCAAGACTACAATCATCAATAAAATAAAAGCAAAATGGCACGTTACTAACAGGCTATTTTACCTACACGGTTTTTATAAACTGGGCCTGCCTATTGTATGGTGATGCGCGTTGGAGTACAACCGTCGAGCGCGCCTTTCGAGCGTATCGATCATAGTTTGTATGTAAAATTCGCCATAGGCAAATAATGAACAAGTCCTAGCATCAAGTAATCAAGAGTTAATAAATAGCAACTGCGTATCAAATTGTATAGGGGCGCTTTTAGCCCGCGTCATTAATGGATAAAATGCTACACTAATGAGATGTCTATTCAACTATGTCTTAACAGTATCGTCTCTTATTACTTTGACCTAACCCTTAATAACTTACTGCTAATAAAGTGCTGCTATGAAACCTAAATTGCCCCCACGTATTGCCGTTTTGTTAGTGAATCTTGGTACGCCAGATGAGCCAACGGCACCTGCCGTACGTCGCTACCTCAAACAGTTTTTGTCAGACCCACGAGTGATCGAGATTCCCAAATTCCTATGGGTTATTATTCTGAATCTATTTGTCTTGCCCAGTCGTCCTAAACGCGTAGCAAAGGCTTATGCGAGCATTTGGGAAGGTGACTCACCGATTCGTAAAATACTAAAAAGCCAAGTTGGGCTATTAGAACCACGTTTGGCTGATAGTGTGGCACCGTTTCGTGTCTCTGTGCATCCTGCGATGAGCTATGGTAATCCTGGTTTGCCTGATGTCATGGACGCGCTACGTGGTGAAGGGGTTGATCACTTTGTCATACTGCCGTTGTTTCCACAGTACTCTGCCTCTTCAGGCGGTGCTGTATATGATGCGCTGACGAAGTGGACGCTCAAGCAACGCAACTTGCCAAATTATACGATTGTCAAAGACTACTTTGCCCATCCGCTATATATTCAAGCTTTGGCCAACTCTATTCGCCGTTTTCAAGAGAAGCATGGCAAGCCTGAAAAATTGATGTTTAGTTTTCATGGTATTCCGCAGCCTTATGCTGATAAAGGTGATCCGTATCCTAAACGTTGTAAATGTACCGCTGCGCAAGTGGCACATGAACTTGGCCTGAACGATGACGAATGGATTATCAGTTTTCAGTCACGCTTTGGTAAGCAAGAGTGGGTTAAGCCATATACCGATGTGGTGTTGGAAGATTGGGGTAAGTCAGGTGTGCGCTCGGTACAGGTGATCAGTCCAGCGTTTTCAGCAGATTGTCTAGAAACATTAGAGGAGCTAGCCATTGAAAACCGTGATAACTTCCTTAATGCTGGCGGGCAAGAGTATCATTATATTCCTGCTCTAAACCTTGATGAAACACATATTGAATTGCTTGAAGCGTTGAGTTTGCCATTGGTAAAAGGTTGGGCTGGCACGCTAGATGGTTGGGTTTAGACAGTCGAAAGTCGCTGTTTTAGTAAGTTGAATAGTAGAATAAAAAAAGCACGCTTAACTATATTAAGCGTGCTTTTTTGGTTTAGAGGGGTAGGTCAACAATCGTATTAAGTTCTAAAAATCATCATCGTTGCTACGTTCGGCCGCTTCTCTATCAACAATATCCATCGCATCTGGATAATCACTGTCATCAAGATTGTCCTGAACCAAAATCTCATCGACACGTGACTCATCGATATTTTGACGATGCGCAGGTGTGAGTCCTTGAGTCGCATCACTACCGACTTCTGAGTTATTAAATCCCGCACTATTATCAATCACATCATCGTTATCGATGGTATGCAGCATAGGATTGTCCAAATCAACCAATTGGTTGTCTTGTTCATCCTGATTATTGTTATCTAAGTTATCGACGTTGTCATTATTGTCACGACGATTACCGTCAATATGATCCATCTCTTTTGGTAGTGGGTTTTTTGAATTTTCCATGAATAATTCCTTATTGTAGTTATTAGATGTCGCCATCATTAGAAATAAAAATATCGCGCTGACTTGTTAAAGTCATCGCTCATTGCACTGTAGATAATATGCTTCTCAGTTTGTACGCTTATTCAACTTTTCACTAGTAGTAAGGTGTGACAGGATGTTCAAAAAATGTAAGACGATGATTAGAATACAATTACGACTACTCAAGATGAGTAGTCGTAATTATTTATGAAATTTATGCTAAGTCTTTGTACGATAGCCAGATCGCTACATAAATAATAAAACTTATAGTTTTAATTATTGGCGTGGTCGAACTTATAATTTAACTTCTGAACCAGACATGACTGATAGTCAGCCAGTTTAAATCGCCATAAATAGGTCAAGGCAATACCGTAGATTGCAGTCTCAGCCAGCTCTTCGACAATTTCACCAAATGTATGCGGGAACATAATAGCGTTCTCGCCCATGTACTGAATGACAGCAAGTACAGTAACGCTAAGATAGAGCGAAACTGGCACGTTTTTTAGCACTGCCCATAGGTAATGCCTCGAATAGACCAGCAAACCAAGCGCGACGAGATAGATAACGGTAAGGACGCTGTCCTCCCACCAGTCATAAGATTGACCAAGCATCGAAAAGTCGCTTGGAACCAGTAAGTCTGGTAGATAGTTCAACTCTCGACGAATGACAGAAACAAATATAAGTACGGCTGCCAGCCAAAAAGCCTTAATTTGTTTGACATGACTTTTCATAACATATTGTAAAATACGCAACAGGCATGCTATCAAAAGTATAATGCCAGGGACTTCAATGATGCCATCTGAGCTCAAAATAAATGACTCCTGCGTATCAAAAAGAATGTGTTAAAAACAAAAAAGTGAGCCTAAAGGCTCACTTTAAAGCAAAAAATATCGAATAGTTAGGGTTTAACAGATGACCTATTATAAACCCCATATTTAGATATTACTGTTATGAAATATAACTAACTGGTCATAAGTGATTGTTAATATAAACAATATATAATGACTCATTGTAGTATCAGTTATCAAAAACTGTCATATCTGCAAGGTGCATGAATAATACTACCTGACAAAATGACAGTTAGTGATTAGTGTGCCTCATCCCAGTTTTGACCACTATCAGCCTCGACTAATAAAGGTACTGCAAAGTCTACATTCCAGCCTTTTTCTACTGCTGTAGTCGTCAATACATCTTGCATAGCATTAGTAATTAGCTGGCTAACTTCGTCTACTTTATCGGCATCTACTTCAAACACCAATTCATCGTGAACCTGTAGCAGCATTTTGGCTTGTTCTTTTGGCAGCACTTTATCAACGGCAATCATAGCAAGCTTGATTAAATCGGCAGCAGAGCCTTGTAGTGGGGCGTTAATCGCCGCGCGCTCAGCACCTTGCTTGACCATACGATTACTATGATTGATATCAGGCGTATAGAGCTTACGACCTAATATCGTCTCGACATAACCTTGTTCATAGGCGCTGGCACGAGTATTGATCATATAGTTTTTGACGCCTGGATAACGCTCAAAGTACATATCGATATAGTCTTGTGCCTCGCCGCGGCTCATCTGTAGCTGCTTGGCAAGTCCAAAGGCACTCATTCCGTATAACAGACCAAAATTAATGGCTTTAGCATTACGACGTTCGGTCGAAGTGACGTCTGCGACATCCTTACTAAGTACTTCGGCAGCGGTGGCCGCGTGAATATCTAACCCTTCGTTAAAGGCATGAGTTAGGTTCTTATCACCTGAGAAGTGCGCCATTAGACGCAACTCAATTTGTGAATAATCCGCTGCCAAAATAACGCGACCTTCTGGTGCGATAAAGGCTTGACGAATGAGGCGACCAGTCGCAGTACGAATGGGAATGTTTTGTAAGTTAGGATCTGTTGAGGACAAACGCCCAGTACTCGTTAATGCCTGATGGTAGCTAGTATGTACGCGATCGGTTTCGCTATCTGCGACATTATCGAGTGCATCAGTATAAGTGCTTTTGAGCTTAGACAGCCCGCGATACTCTAGCGTAATATCAACCAATGGATGATCGATTTTTGATAGTACAGCCTCACCAGTCGAGTATTGACCAGACTTGGTTTTTTTGCCACCAGCCACGCCTAGCTTTTCAAATAGCATCTCACCGAGCTGCTTAGGAGAGCCTAAGTTAAACTCTTCGCCGGCCACTTCATAGGCGCGTTTTTCTAGAGCGATAATTTCTTCATCAAAGCGTTTTGATAGCTCGTTTAAGAATGAACGTTTAATCAGAATACCATGCGCTTCCATTTGGCAAAGTATCTCTGCTGTTGGAATCTCTAGCTCGTGTAACAATTTGGCATTATTGGCATCGTTAGCCAGCTCAACGCTGAATACGTCAAATAATTGATAGGTGATATCAGCATCTTCACAAGCATAGTCGCTCGCGATATCGATGGCCACTTGGTCAAAGGTAACTTGCTTAGCGCCTTTACCTGCCACATCTTCAAAGCTGATGGTTTGCGTTTGCAGATAATGGCGTGCCAAATCGTCCATACCGTGTCGAGTCGCTGCCGCATTGATAACGTAGCTGGCAAGCATGGTATCCATCGCCCAGTTATTTGGCTGCTCATGTATCGCACCGACTAGGTCGATATCATAGTGAGCAAGGATATGCGCATCGTACTTTAGATGCTGTCCGATTTTACCGATATTAGGATTTTCTAAGACAGGTTTTAAGCGAGCTAATACTGTATCGCGATCAAGCTGCTTGGCTATTAGCTCATCACCTTCTAGGCTATGCGTAAGCGGAATGTAATAGGCTTCGTGTGCTTGCAATGCGAAAGATAAACCGACGATTTGTGCATCACGCCAATGAACGCTAGTGGTTTCGGTATCAATGACAAAATGCGGAGCAGCTTCTAACAATTCGACCAAGCTATCAAACGCTGGCTCATCGAGTACAGTGTGCCACGCTTTATCATGGTTAGTACTGTCTTTGATGTTGTCAGTATTGGTCGATTGGAGCGATTTTGCTACCTGTGCCTGTGACTCAGTATTGGCTTGGCTATCAGCAACACTTTTAGAGCCATTGGCAGGGTGATTTGGATGATCGAGCGATGCCAGCTCATTTCTAAACTCAAGCTCATTATATAAGTCGCGCAATTCATCTATATGCGCACAAGGGTCGGTATTGATTTTTAGATCATTCCAATCTTGACCGATGGCTAAGTTGGTGACGATGGTGGCTAGCTTCCTATTAAAAGGAATATCGTCGGCGTGTTCGATCAGACCTTTCGCCCCGCGACCTTTGATAAAGCCAATGTGCTTGAGCATGTTTTCAATATCACCATACTCAACGAGTAGGTCTTTAGCGGTCTTTTTACCGATGCCAGGTACACCTTTGATACCGTCAGAGGCATCACCCATGAGCGTCAAAAAATCAATCATTTGGTTTGGGTTAATGCCGAACTTATCGATCACCGCTGGTGTATCCGTGACTTTACCAGTAAAGCTGTCTTCTAAGATGACGCAATCATTGACCAACTGCATCATGTCTTTATCGCCCGTTGAGATGACCACATGGTGACCTTGCTCGACGGCACGATAGGCAAGTGTACCGATGATATCATCGGCCTCTGCACCCTCGATACGTAATAGCGGAATACCCAAGGCGCTGACCAAACGATGAATATAAGGAATTTGCTCTACCAGCTCTATATCGATAGGCGGACGAGCGGCCTTATAGTCAGGCGACATATGATGGCGAAAAGTCGGTGACTTTGTATCGAAGCAGACGGCCATATGAGTAGGGTGATAACGACGCATCAGTTTTAGCAGCGCATTCAAGGTACCGCGAATCGCATTGGTGATTAGACCCTGCGAGTTTTGCATGGTCTTTGGGAGGGCATGATAGGTGCGAAACAGATAATACGAGCCGTCGACTAAGATAAAGGGCGGCTGATCTTTGTCTACGTGACTGGTATCCATCAGTGCCACATTTGGCATATCGTCAAAATTCGGTAAGGTTTTAGGATCGAGTGCTTGATGGGAGTTGTGGTCGTTATCGGCGGTATTGTCAGCTATATTATCAGTCATAAAAGTCACTTATCAGCTATTAGATAAAAATATGTCCTTATTATAACGATAAAAACAGTGCGTGCCGAACTGCTTAACCGTTACGAGATGTTCTGGCGGTTTTATTTTTTCACCAAAATTTCAAACAAAAAAAGAACCCAGACCAGCTGAGTTCTTCTATAATTAACGTATTTTTAATTAACTACTTTCTTAATTAATCATTGATAATGAGTCTCATAATGCGTTACTTTACTTCTGAGGTGACTTCAACATCGATGTTGCCGCGTGTGGCTTTAGAATATGGGCATACTTGGTGCGCTTTCTCGACCAACTGTTGAAACTCGTCAGCTGACAATTCTGTATTTTCACCAATGACATGAATTTTAGCAGCCAGTTTATAGTCATGGCCTTCGCCTTGAAGCAAATCTACTTCAATTGAAGTGGTTGAATCAAACTTTGCTTTTTCCATTTGCTTAACAGCTGCAAGGGCGCCATCAAAGCAGGCACTGTATCCCATGGCAAATAGTTGTTCTGGGTTATTGCCCTCTTTTCCAGAGCCTGGTGGTACCATGTTTATAGTCAGGTCATTGTCACTTAAGCTTGCTGAACCTGCCCGGCCGCCAGTAACAGTCGCTTTGGTAGAATATAGAGTTTTCATAACACATCCTTTGTTGTGAGTTTTTATGTTTATATCTGAATGGTAAATCTCAACGTGAAACCTAGCATAACAAATCGCAGGCGCAGCTCAGTGCATTGGGAGTAAATATATACTACTAGTTTGTAAATGAGATTTCGGGCACAGTTTTATTCGTTTCTAGATTTACAAGCTTATTGTACAGTCGTCAAAGAGGTGCAATAGCGGTAATGAGCCATATATATTATCAGTACAGATAATAGAAATCTGAATCATAAGGACATTGTTTGATGAATAGATGGATTGCGATACCTAGTGTTTGTTTTTTGACGACGCTCGCTTTGATAGGGTGCGAGGAAGAAGACGGCGCTTATGGGACGGCTAGTAGCAAGATTACATTGACAAGCTTTGCTAATAGTTATGATAGCAAAGCCAATGCTACGGCAATTGCGCGAATTGATGAAACGTATCGTACTGGTGCGCGCGAGATCAAAACAACCAATCTCATCAATAGTTATAGCAATCAAAGCCTGAATGATTTAGACAGAACCGTGCTGGCAGATGACTTCGAGGGTCGACTTGAAAATAAAGACATCGAGGTTAATGGTCGGACGGTCAAACGTCCTATTTATGAAAAAAACAGTAATAACAAACTAGGCTACGAAACCACTTATAAGACGCTTAACTTATCAGGGCTGCGTGCTAACAGCTATGTTGCTAGTACAAACGTGAATAATAGATACGGTATTATTACCGACTTAAACAACTATCCTGAAATTCCGACCAATGTTGCTTTTCCTGAAGGGTCGGTTTGTTATATCCCTGTAATAACCAGTGAGCGCTCATTTTTGGCATTTAATGAGAAAAACAAGACTGGATATGCTTCAATAGAAAGATGGATTGAAGTGGCCAAAACCCGCTTTAGTGCGGATAGAGATCATAGAACCTCTCAGTTCGGAGTTGGCGTAGGCAATCAGCAACAAGCCGCGCAAGTCATGTTTTTCGAATACGATGATCAGCCTGCTTATGAATATAGCGGTGTTGAGTATGGAAAAGACGTCTATGAGGCAAACTATGTCGCCAAAGGTAGCACCGACCCGAACACAGACAGTCGTTTTGACGTAGTTGATTGTACAATCGTCAATGAGATAGCTGGCGACTTCTTGGCTGAGCAAATCGAACGCTACTATTGAGATGAATTGATGACTATTAGTCGTGCTAATTAAGCAGGATGATCGTAATTAAAAAGCCCAAAAACACGCTTCGTTTAAATAACGGGGCGTGTTTTTTTATACGCTAATTCTGCACCCTGATGCTAAATCCGCTACAATACGCCCATTATTTATTTTATTTATTTAGAGTCACTTCTAAATCACATAACTGTTGAAGCTGAAAATTATGAGCGTAGATCCAAAGAAATTAAACAAAGAAGTTGCTAAGCGCCGCACCTTTGCCATCATCTCGCATCCCGATGCTGGTAAGACCACCATGACCGAAAAACTCCTGTTGTGGGGTCAAGCGATTCAGGTAGTGGGCGAAGTAAAAGGCCGTAAGACAGATCGTCATGCAACCTCAGATTGGATGAGCATGGAGCAAGAGCGTGGTATCTCGATTACGACGTCTGTCATGCAGTTTCCGTATAAAGACCATATGGTCAACCTACTAGATACCCCAGGTCACGCCGACTTTAGTGAAGATACTTACCGTACTTTGACCGCAGTGGATAGTGCGCTGATGATGGTCGATGGCGCAAAAGGTGTCGAAGAACGAACCATCAAGCTGATGGAAGTGTGTCGTATGCGCGATACACCTATCATCTCATTCGTCAACAAGCTAGATCGTCAGATTCGTGAGCCGCTTGAATTGCTTAGCGAAATCGAAGCAGTGTTGAAAATCAAATGTATCCCAGTGACTTGGCCTATCGGTATGGGTCAAGACTTCATCGGTGTCTATCATTTGACTGAAAATAAAACTTACTTTTATGAAAAAGGTAATGGCGGCAAGATGACGGTCTCGGAAACCCGAGAAGGCTACGATTATCCAGATATCCGTGAGCGTCTAGGACAGTTGATGTTTGATGCTTTTGAAGAGTCGCTTGAGCTGGTACAGATGGCGCTAGAAGAGTTCAGTGTTGAAGCGTTTTTGGCTGGCGAGATGACGCCAGTATTGTTTGGCACAGCATTGGGTAACTTTGGGGTAAACATGGTACTTGATACCTTGGTCAAATATGCACCGCCACCAAAAGCCCATCCAACGACTGAGCGTGAAGTATCAGCCACCGAGACAGATTTTACAGGCTTCGTCTTTAAAATTCAGGCCAATATGGATCCACGTCATCGTGACCGTATTGCGTTCTTGCGAGTGTGCTCTGGTAAGTACGAGAAGGGCATGAAAATGAAACATGTGCGTCTGGGTAAAGACGTACGTATTGCTGATGCGCTGACCTTTTTAGCAGGTGACCGCGAGGCGCTAGAAGAAGCCTATCCGGGTGATATCATTGGTTTGCATAACCATGGCACCATCTCCATCGGTGACAGCTTCACTGAAGGCGAAGAGTTAAGCTTTACCGGTATTCCGCATTTTGCTCCTGAATTGTTCCGCCGTGTGGTACTAAAAGATCCGCTTAAATCAAAAGCTCTGCAAAAAGGTCTTCAACAATTAAGTGAAGAGGGCGCAACGCAGGTCTTTATGCCGCAGATTAATAATGATTTGGTTTTGGGTGCGGTCGGTGTCCTACAGTTTGAGGTAGTCGCGCATCGTCTCAAAGAAGAGTACAAGGTTCAATGTACCTTTGAGCCAGTATCGATAGCTACGGTACGCTGGATTCATTGCGATGATGAAGTAGCATTGGCGAAGTTCAAGAAGAAAGCTCATGACCAATTATCAATAGATGGTGGTGGTTATTTAACGTACCTTGCACCATCACGTGTTAACTTACAGTTGATGCAAGATCGTTATCCAGAAGTGACTTTTAGCAGTACGCGTGAGCATTAAAATCAGCCACATCGCTGTATTGTTTATCTATTAAGACACGCTAGCCGTGTCTTTTTTATTGTCTGTTATTTATGTGATAAATGCGAGGAGATAAGCATTTAATTGTCAACAGAACCTTAAAAACACAAACAGTGTTCCTACAATACAGTGCAATTGTTACGGTAGAATGATAAACAACATTTTATATTTATAAAAGAGGACATATGCACACTACGACTCAAACTGATGATAAATCTATATCGGCTGATCTATTTTCGATAAAGGTAAGCCAGAGACGTTCAATTGCTATGTTAACTGGCAGCCTATTATTAAGTGCCGTTAGTATGTCGGTAAATGCAGGAAGCTTTCTTAGCAGCACGGAATATCTACCGTATCAACTACCCAGTAATATACAAGAGACATGTGACAAGCGTGATAACTGTCCAGAGATTGAAGTTAAATATCTCAAAAGCAGTCAAAACTGGATAGATGAGATTGCCAATGCCCGTATCGATAACTTAGTCGTCAATAGTCAGATGACAGAGTCAGCACCTATCAAGGGTGAAAGCAGCGAAAAAGAAGTTACGGCTGCTCTTGATAGCTTTGTGAGCTCACAATTTCGAGATATGCCTGATGATGTGTCGTGGGGTTATAATCTGATGGTAGCGCCCAATTATCTAGGTCATGTCGATGACTTTGAACTGTTTGAGATTAGCTCTTATATCTATACTGGCGGTGCACACGGCATGCCTTATAGCGAGTATCTAGTATTTGACCCAAGTACCAAGAAGCAAGTCATGCTTGACGACATGCTTATCTCAGGGCAAAAACCTCGTTTTGAGGCACTTGCCTATGATGCATATAAAGTGTGGGTTAAAACGGTTGCCGAAGACGTGAATAGTTATGAGAAAAACTGGCCATTTACGTTAAGCGATAATGTGACCTTGACTGATAAAGGCGTTAGCATTCGTTACCAGCATTATTCTATCGGCCCATATGCTTACGGTATGCCTATTCTTAATATCCCCTATAACAAGCTCGACAAAGTTATAAAACCTCACTTTATACCAAAGTAAATACTGTATGGTGTTTGAGGAAAGTACTTAATAAACCGTGCTAGGCAACTATTATTAAAGAAATAGCGACAATACTTATCACAAATTGGCAGTAATATTTTAGAGTTATTATTTTTAGCATCATTGGATATTCAATAGAAAAATAAGGAGTTATAACATGACAAACGAGACAGAAAGTACGAATACGGCAGCAAGTACAACTTGGCAGCTGAATGCATTGACCGAAGCGCTAGGTGACCTAACACTGACGGTTAGTGATAGCTTATCTATAGGTCGTGGTAGTGATAACGACGTAGTCCTAGGTAGCAAGCAGGTTTCTCGCAATCACGCGGTACTCAGTGTGTTAGACGGTCAGCTGTACGTAAAAGACTTAGACTCTTCTAATGGTACGTTTATCAATGAGCAACGTATTGCAGGTAATGAATCTAGTCATCTCAAAGCAAATGATACGCTTGGCTTTGCAAGTTTTAGCTTTCAAGTACAGGCATCTGCTGCGCCAGTGACCACAGAGGAGTTAGTAGCAGATGCACATGAAAATGCTGACACAGCTGCCGTGCTGGAAACTACTGCTAGTGAGCCTGTGACTGAAGAGCAGATAATTGAGGAAAGCGTTCTTGAGGAAGAGCCGATCATAGAGCAAACAGTTAATGAGCCAGTGATCAAAGAGACTGGCATCGAAGAAATGTTGCCTGCTACAGATGATACTATACCTGTAGAATCTTTATCTGTAGATGCCGGCTCAGATATGACCGAAGAATCAGTAACCCCTACGCACGAAACCGTTGAACCGGCTGTTGAAGAACCGGCTGTTGAAGAACCAGCTGTTGAAGAGCTAGCTACTGAAGAAGCCGTTGCTACAGAGCCAGTTGTCAAAAAAACAGGGATTGATGAAGTACTGTCTGACGCGGATGCAGCATCGCCTACGCCAGTAGAAGACACGCCAGTTGCTACAGAAGTAGTAGCTGACGCATCTGTACCAACAGCAACCCAAACAGAGGCTGTGACGACTACAGAGCCACCAAAGACAGCATCTACTGATAGCGCGCCAGTGGTAGAAGAGCAGCCAGCAGTGCATGAAGAGCCAGCAGTCCAAGACGAACACGACAAAACGACAAAAACAGAGTTACAAGAAGAAGCTGACCCTGAAGTTTTAAAAGCCAAACAAGCAGCTAGTGCACAGTTTTCAGGCACGGCTAATTTAGGGCAGCCGCGCGATCTTGGTACCGAAGGCAATAATGCGATGGATCAAGAAATCAGCAACCCTGCTCATGCAGGTCATGTAGAGAAAAAAGCGAGCGGCGGCTGGTTTATATGGGTATTTGTGACCATTCTAATTATCGGTTTGGCCTTATGGTTGTTTAATATGGGCGGTGCATAATTCAAATCTACACTAGGTCTTTGTCGTAATTTTTGATAGAGAGCCTTGTTGTGCTTACCGTTTTTTAAACAAATGACTCATTATAGCGTCGATATTTTAGCGAATATTGGCGCTATATTTTATAGAGCAGCTTATAGTTTTATTATTGCCTATAAGGTGCTAAGAGAGCGCTATTATGATGACTTTTGAAGAATACCAAGCTTTTAGAGATAGAGGCTTTAGTCACGCACCACTAGTAAAAAAACGTCTGATGGATGCGCAGACTCCCGTATCTGTATTCTCAAAAGTGCGTGACCTAAATGGCTCTGCCTATCTATTTGAGTCTGTGGTAGGTGGTGAGCGCTGGGCACGATACTCCATGATTGGATTGGGTAGTGATCTGATTTTGCAGTACGCTGATGGCAATATGACGACCAAACGAAACGATCATATCGATACAGAGTCAGTAGAGGATCCTTTTGATTACCTGCGTGAGCTGATGGCGCAATATCATATGCCAACCGCTGAAGATGTGCCGACGATGCCGAGCTTTAGTGGCGGTCTAGTCGGTTACTTTGGATATGATATGGTACGTGTTATTGAGCCAAGTGTCGGCTTATCTGATGCGGCCAATCCAATGTCGATGCCAGATATGTGGCTGATGCTTTCGATGAGCATTATTGTATTTGATAATTTAGAGAATACGCTATCAATCATCGTCTATGCTGATTGCCAGTCTGAGGATGGCTACAGTTCAGCTATCCGTGAGCTAGAACAAATCGAAGAAAAGCTAGCAGAGCCATCCAATTTGCGCGCACCTGTAATGCCTACGCCTAAATTTATATCGCAAACAGGTGCCGAAAAATACTGTAGCGATGTCAATAAAATAAAGGATTACATTGCCGCAGGTGACGTCATACAGGTAGTGCCAGCGCAGCGATTGACAGCGGACTATACAGGCGACTCTCTAGCCGTCTATCGTGCGCTTCGCTACCTTAATCCGTCGCCTTATCTGTTCTTGGTGCATGGCTATACACTCGATGATCACAAACGCTTTGATATTATCGGTGCTTCTCCTGAAATCCTATCCCGTATCGAAAATGGCAAAGTGACGGTAAGGCCGCTAGCAGGGACACAGCAACGTGGCCGAGATGAAGCTGAAGATCTAGCGCTTGAGCAAGAGCTGCTAAATGATGAAAAGGAGACAGCCGAGCATTTGATGCTCATTGATTTGGGTCGCAATGATATTGGCCGCGTTTGCGAGTATGGCAGTGTCAAAGTCACAGAAAAGATGTTTATAGAGCGCTACTCACAAGTAATGCACATCGCATCTAACGTTGAGGGCACGATACGAGCTGACAAAGATGCACTAGATGTGTTTTGCGCTACCTTTCCAGCTGGTACGCTATCGGGTGCACCCAAAATCCGCGCCATGCAAATTATCGATGAGATAGAACCAGTACGTCGAACAGTGTTTGGTGGCTCAGTTGGTTATCTAGGTTGGAATGGTAATATGGACACGGCCATTGCTATCCGTACTGCGGTGATGCGCCGTGGTGAGATACATATTCAAGCTGGAGCAGGGGTTGTCGCTGATTCTGTGCCAGAAAAAGAATGGGATGAAACCAATAAAAAAGCATTGGCATTAATAAAAGCGGTAGAAATGGCCTGTAATGGCTTGCGTATTCGCTAATTAAATAGCCAGTGATATGGCAAAAATAAAGGCTGCAAGTAAAAAGCCAATTTATTGCCATATTTTTATTTATAAAAAAACCAGCTTAATCAGTAACTTAAATATTCATATCAAATTAATTTAAAAAAAGATGAAAAAGTACTTGCGCATCTCAAAAAATTTGATAGAATAGCCACCACTTTAAGAGAACAAGCCGACTTAGCTCAGTTGGTAGAGCAACTGACTTGTAATCAGTAGGTCGCCAGTTCGATCCCGGCAGTCGGCACCATCTCTCTTAAAGTAGCTTTTTATGAATTTGTCTTAAATGTAAGTCATTTTTGTTCAAAGCAACCTAAGGTGGGGTTGGGGAGCGGTCAAACCCAACAGACTGTAAATCTGTCGCGAAAGCTTCGAAGGTTCGAATCCTTCCCCCACCACCATATTTTCTAAAGTTTGTCATAGCGCCAAGCATACTCTCTATATCTCATAACTCTCGATTAGAGTTATCCTGAATAAGAGTAAATGCGGGTGTGGTATAATGGTAACACCTTAGCCTTCCAAGCTAATGACGCGGGTTCGATTCCCGCCACCCGCTCCATATATACACCATCGCAAAGCATAACAATAAATCATCACGAGAGTCAGTAATTATTGCTGCATCGTGATATTTTTTTTAGTGCAACTCAAAGGTCTTAACACACGCTCATATAGCTCAGCGGTAGAGCACTCCCTTGGTAAGGGAGAGGTCTCGAGTTCAATTCTCGATATGAGCTCCATTTATTGTTTATACCTTTTATGCTTGTTTTGCTATTTATATAACTTTGCGTCGATATCGAAATTATAGAATATTGAAATATATAACAGTAGTGCGGTAGACAATGATTCAAAGGTGACACTGAGGTGTTGCCTTTTAGTGCTGTCAGTATATTAATAAATATTGGTTTTGATGGTCTTATATAGAGAAGACTAAAACTAATAGGTCAGTATGCAGATATTAATACATTATTTTTTGCACTTTGGTTTTCCTCTTTTTATCGCGATTGCGTTTTTTAGAAAAGAGTGGAAAAAAGCATATCTGATTTTGCTTGCAACCATGTTGGTTGATATAGATCATCTGGTAGCAAACCCAATATTTCAGGCAAATAGATGTAGCATTAATTTTCATCCGTTACATACCTATTATGCGATGCTAGTGTATTTTGTTTTACTCTTTCTTCGTAAGCCTCTTAATATCATTGGAATTGGATTGCTGTTCCATATGTTAACGGATTTTACGGATTGTTTGATGATGTCGGTCAGCTAATATCGCGACCTTGCATATCAAGATAATTATACGGTTATAAGAAAGGTTATAATCAATCGAGCTTTATATCTACTAGTTAGAGAGAAGTCGATTTCGATTGAGAGATGTATGACTATTTAAGACAAGTCAGCGTATAATAACGGATACAAGAATTAGTTCGGAGCATTGTTTAAGCAGTGGTTCGTGCGGTTGATAGCTAGGTTTATGATGATTTAATTCTATTATGAGCCATTAAACAGCTTTTTATTGATCATTCACCAAAAAAAGAGGAAATACCCATGGCAAAGGCCAAGTTTGAACGTAACAAGCCACACGTCAACGTCGGTACAATCGG
>NZ_JAATTV010000008.1 GCF_013414195.1 Psychrobacter sp. BI730 | reverse complement strand
CTCAACAACTGGTTCAGCCTCAACAACTGGTTCAGCCTCAACAACTGGTTCAGCCTCAACAACTGGTTCAGCCTCAACAACTGGTTCAGGCTCAACAACTGGTTCAGGCTCAACAACTGGTTCAGGCTCAACAACTGGTTCAGGCATAACACTATTAACTGACTGCGCTAAATGGTCATTATCATCAATACCGCTTTGCAGCTCATCGTGACTTGGTGTCTGATAATCAGCATTATAAAGCTCTGGCGGCGGTGCTGACGCTTCATGTGCAATAGCATCTGGGGCTGATGCCGAAGAAACTGGTTCTATAGCTGGTACTTTTGTAGCAGACCCATCACTATCATAAGTATTGCTCAAGACTTCATCGACTGGCAATGGACGAAACGCCAGTAATCGCAAAATGCACATCTCAAGCGCTTGCATCGGCGTACTTGCAAGTTTGACACCTTCACGGGCTTGTACAACAATCTCATAATATAGCTGCAATACATCAGGGCTGATATGCTGAGCTAGCGTATAAATATCTTTTGCTTGCGCCTCATTGACATTAAGAGCGACCTCAGGCAACAGTTGGGTCAATGCCAACTGATGTAACAGCTCAGCGAGCCCATCGAACATGCTAGTCGCATCGACCATTTGCGCACGCATTTGCTCAATGTGAGCAGCAACCGCAGACTTATCATGATTATAAATATCCGTGGTTAGACGTACTAAGTCAGCAGCGTCAATGAGACCAAGCATTGCATTGACAGTAGCATCATCCAATGCGCCTTGGCCAAAAGCAATGGCTTGATCGGTCAATGATAGAGCATCACGTACAGAACCTTTAGCTGCACTTGCCAATTGCCAAATGGCTGGCTGAGTATAGCCTACCTGCTCTTTAGTCAAGATATTTGCCAAATGCTCGCTAAGTAACGTTTGAGGTAATGGACGCAGTACAAACTGCAAGCAGCGCGAAATAATCGTAATCGGTAACTTTTGTGGATCAGTCGTCGCTAATAAAAACTTAACATGCTCCGGTGGCTCTTCTAGCGTTTTTAATAGCGCGTTAAAGCTGTGCGTAGACAGCATATGTACTTCATCAATCAGATAGACCTTATAACGCCCTTGGCTAGGCGCATAAGGCACATTGTCTAATAGCTCACGCGTGTCTTCAACCTTGGTACGAGATGCGGCATCAATCTCAATAAGATCAATGAAACGCCCCTGATCAATAGCAACGCAGTTATCACATACACCGCAAGGAGTACTAGTAATACCAGTATCACAGTTCAAGCATTTAGATAAAATACGCGCAATCGTTGTCTTACCCACACCGCGCGTACCTGTAAACAGATAGGCATGATGCAAACGATTATAATCAATCGCATTAATTAGCGCTTGAGACACATGCGTCTGCCCAATCAGCTCGTGAAAGTTTTTTGGTCGGTATTTGCGAGCTAAAACTTGATATTGCTGCGTCATAATAAATGCCAATGTAAATAATACAAATATAAAGGAAGCGTCGGGCTAATGAATCATACTATGTTTAGGTTATAACTGAGCTTGAAGTTGGGCCAGTCGGTCATATAAGCGCTGAGTGCTTTCATCAATCAATGAGCCAGCTTGATGAAAAATATCCAGATAAACCTCAGTGTTTACACTGTCTTCACATGGCCGAAACTCTACGCCCAGTAAAAACAAATCATCCATTACAGGCTCTTGTAACTGAACATTAATATCTGACAATAAATCTTTATAAGAGAGCCTAACATTCTCTGCGCTCAGCGAACTGCTATCGTCTTGCGCATAAAACACCATGAGATAATGGCGTCCAAATACATGATAAGAATGCTCATGGCGGACATACCCATTCCAGCGCGAGTCTTGATCCATGGTTCTATAAGCTAGGATTTTTTCTACTAGACATGCATAGGTATACATTGACTCATCTACCAAAATATCAACCTGCTCATTTGGTAAAGGTCTACCTGCTTCATAATAACGCTCAAGAACACTGTTAAACAGCTTGAACCACATCCGAGTATTTTTTTGCATCTCAGCCATTAAGGCACCGGCATACACGTTCTGATTCGGCTCTACTGCTTTAAGTAAGCGTAATTCAACTTGCTCAATTAACTCGTTATCGATTAGCTGCTCTTGCACCCTAATCGCTCTATGATGAAAGTCAGGTGATTGTAGAAACTGTTTAAGCAATGTCGATTCGTTTTGAAATGATACAAAGCTAGATAGCTGACGACGATGGAAGTCTAAAAAAGTTGTCAAATCACTTGGAGTAACCAACTGATTGAGGATATCAACGAAGTTTTGATGACTAAAGACTTGTAGGATACTTTGCTCATCATCTAAGTCTAAAACACAGTCTTCTGCAAAAAACCGACTGCCATATTCGTAGCCAACTGCATAAGATGAATGGCCCAATTGATCGTCTTGATGATTAATAGACAATGACGTTAAACCGATAAAATAAACCGCTTTATCAGTTGTCACGGTATTTCTATCTACAATTAGGCTATCGTTTTTTTGATAAATCTGAGCGTGGCGTTTGATAAGTTGGTTAACAACTTCTTTTCTCCACTCACGAACTCTAGGATTATCCACTTCTTGTCTATTCGCTTGCATCACAACCGTATTGACGAGCAGATAAATAGTAGCGCCAGAAAACTCAAAAACAAAATCATAACCCTGAAAATGATCAGAGTCAGTGATTTTGTCATCAGGCAACTCATACAATGATAAAAAACATTGCTGAATCATTTTTTGCCATGGCGCATGTGATGCTTGCTGAATATCCATAATACCTCTATAAACGATATTTCACAAAAAAGCTTATACCCATTCTGTGAAAATGAGCAAAAGCTTTTTATGCTGAGTTAAGTATCAGTTTGGATTTATAGCAAGCAAACCCACATTAGCTATCTTGTTTGCGGCGCATATGCGGGAACAAGATCACATCACGGATACTAGCAGAGTCGGTAAATAGCATTACTAGACGGTCAATACCAATACCCTCACCGGCTGTCGGTGGCAAACCATAAGACAATGCTTCGATATACTCTTCATCGAAATGCATAGCTTCATCATCGCCAGCGTCTTTTTCAGCGACCTGACCACGGAAGCGCTCGGCTTGGTCTGCTGGATCATTAAGCTCACTGAAGCCATTGGCCAACTCACGACCACCAACGAACAGCTCAAAACGATCAGTAATCTCAGGATTGTCATCACTACGGCGCGCTAGAGGCGAGGTCTCAGCTGGGTACTCAGTAATGAACGTTGGCTGACGTAATTGATGCTCAGCCGTTTCTTCAAAAATAATTGTCTGTAGTTTACCCACACCAAACACATCTTTAACTTGCTGCTTAAGTGTCGTAGATGCGTACTCTGCTAGGTATTCACGATCATTGATACGTGTCATGTCAAAGTTTTCAGCATATTTTGCAATCGCATCAGACATTGATAGACGAGCAAATGGTGCTTTTAGGCTAATGGCTTCTTCTTGATAAGTCAGCTCTGTTGTGCCCAACACATCTATTGCTAACTGATTAAACAGACGCTCAGTCAAATCCATCAAGTCATGATAATCAGCGTAGGCTTGATAGAACTCAATCATGGTAAATTCTGGGTTATGACGGGTTGAAACCCCTTCATTACGGAAACTACGGTTAATCTCAAATACTCTTTCGAACCCACCAACAACCAGACGCTTAAGATAAAGCTCAGGCGCGATACGTAGATATAAAGGCATGTCTAATGCATTATGATGTGTCTCAAACGGACGGGCTACTGCGCCGCCTGGTATCGGATGCATCATTGGCGTTTCAACTTCCATAAAACGCTCATTGAGCATAAATTGACGAATACCGCTGACGATCTGACTACGAACCATAAAGGTATTGCGAGTCGTCTCATTGGTCATCAAATCAAGATGACGATTGCGATAGCGCGCTTCGACATCAGCCAAGCCATGGAACTTGTTTGGCATTGGACGTAGTGATTTGGTCAGTAGCGTAATTTCTTCAATATGCACATATAAATCGCCTTTACCTGAGCGACCGATATAGCCAGATACCCCAACGATATCACCCAAATCTAGTGATTTGATGCTCGCACGCGTCTCCTCATCAAGCTCTTTACGTGCTACATATAACTGAATACGGCCTGTCATGTCTTGGATCACGATGAACGAACCACGGTTGAGCATGACTCGACCTGCCACGTTGACCTGTGTTTTTTCACCATTTGCTGCTTTTTCTTCAATTTCCTGCTTTGAGACACCATCAAAAGCCGTCTGTAAGTCTTGCGCATAATCAGTGCGTTTGAACGTATTAGGATACGGCTGTTTACCTGAAGCACTGATATCGTCTAGCTTGGCTTGCAGTTGTGCGATTAGCTCGTTAGCATCTTCTACGACTGGGGTTTGATCTTGGTTCTGATTATTGTGCTTTGACATAACACTCTCAATATTTTTAGGTAATTAAATGGATAAACGAAAACAGAAAAATTAAATCAATACTTATTATTATAAGAACAGACATGGTGATAAAAACGATAAAACTGTTGGTGCTTTTAAAGACTAGCTACTAGTCATTGCCACCGATACTGGCCATCAAATCAGCCTGATGCTCACGTAATAGTGCATCAAGAATCTCATCCAAGTCGCCTTCCATAATGGAGTCGAGTTTGTATAAGGTAAGGTTGATACGGTGATCGGTCATGCGACCTTGTGGAAAATTATAGGTACGGATACGCTCTGAGCGATCGCCACTACCGACCAAGTCACGACGTATAGAATCCGCCACATCGACCTGTGCTTGCACTTTGGCCTGTTGAATTTTAGAGACCAGCATTTTCATAGCATGTGCACGGTTTTTGTGCTGGCTACGCTCTTGCTGACACTCTACCACGGTACCTGTCGGAATGTGCGTCAAACGTACGGCAGAGTCAGTCGTGTTCACGTGCTGACCACCCGCGCCGCTTGAGCGGAAAGTATCCATCTTGATATCAGCAGGATTGATATCAACGCTATCATCAATCTCAACTTCTGGCATGACCGCAACGGTACAAGCTGAGGTATGCACACGACCTTGGCTTTCGGTTTCAGGGACACGCTGTACACGGTGAGCGCCTGATTCAAACTTTAAACGACCATATACACTATTGCCAGATACGCGAGTGATGATTTCTTTATAACCGCCATGCTCACCTTCATTTGCAGAGAGCACTTCTAGTGTCCAGCCCTGGCTCTGCGCGTATTTTTGGTACATACGGAACAAGTCACCAGAGAAAATCGCTGCTTCATCGCCGCCTGTCCCGGCACGAATCTCCAAAAATGCTGGTACTTTATCATTAGGATCTTTTGGTAGCATCATCAGATTAAGCGCTTCTTCCATCTCTACGATGGTATCACGTGCACTCTCAATCTCATCGATCATCATCTCTTTCATGTCAGGATCTGTTGCATCGGCTAGCATCGCTTCTGCATCAGCCTGATCCGTTTCTGCACCCACGTAGTTTTGCCACAGCGTCGTGATCTCCATCAAGTCGCTGTGCTCAACAGACAATTCACGGAACTTATTATTATCACTGATGACACTAGGATCTGATAATAAAGCGGTGACCTCTTCATAACGGTCTACCATCTGGTCTAAACGCAGGCGTAAGGATTCTTTCATAAAAGGACTTTTAATTAGATAAGAGGAATAAGCCCGTGATTATAGCAAATTTTTTGGGGTAAATTAAAACCTCTAATCATTCTTGTTGATATTGTCGGTAATCTCGATGTTATCTTCTCCAACATCTCTGTTTATATTTAGATGTCACAGCTTAATTTCAATAGCAAAAACAACAGACAAAAAAATAGCTAAGAATATTCTTAGCTATTTTTATCAAAACAAGTAGTCAAAGTATTAGACCTTGCGAACTAAGACCGATCCAATAGAGTAACCTGCACCAAATGAGCAAATAACGCCCAGATCGCCTGATACTAAGTCATCTTTGTGGCGATGGAATACAATCATAGGACTCGCTGAGCTAGTATTGGCAAATTCAGCAATAACACTCGGAGCAATCGATTTATCGGCATCTTTACCAACCACGGTACGTAGAATCAAATCCAACATATTGGCATTGGCTTGATGCAACCACATCATCTTAACATCAGATGTTGGGATGTCGTTTTCTTGCAAGTGCTCAGTGATAATCTCTGACACTTTTGGACAGACTTCACGGAATACTTTACGACCGTTTTGCAAAAACAGCTTGTCAGTAACCGGTGCTTTGATATCTGGATACATTTCAGTCTGCGCTGCTAGATACTCTGAGCGATCCATAAAGCCGTATTCGTTTTTGATGTTGGTCGAAAACTGAGTAAATAGCTTAGAGTTTAGAATCTCATAACCTTTTGGCGTATCTAATTCTTCAACGATAGAAGCGGTCGCCACATCACCGAAGATAAAGTGGCTGTCACGGTTACGCCAGTTTAGATGCGCTGAGGTAATCTCAACGTTGACCACAGCAATACGTTTGGCCAAGCCAGAGATGATAGAACCATGTGCTTGTGACAGACCAAAAGTCGCCGCACTACATGCAACGTTCATATCATAAGCAAAGCCGCCAATCATACCAATTTCGTTCTGGATTTCGATAGCAACCGCAGGATAAGTACGCTGGAAATTTGAGCAAGCAAGGATGATACCATCTAAGTCATTGGCCTCAAGTCCAGCATCAGCCAAAGCGTCTCTCAGTGCTGCTGCACCCATTTCGGCCATTACCGACAGCTCTTCGCCCAAGTTACGGTAAGGAATAACTGGCGCCATGATTTCAGTATTTAAGATACCTTCTTTTTCCATCACATAACGTGATTTAATGCCAGATACTTTTTCGATGAAAGCAGCTGAAGAAGGCTCTAGTGCCGTCACTGTCTCTGCAGCTATCTCTTCAGCATGTTCGGTATTATAGTTTTCAACATACTGGTTAAATGACTCAACTAGCTCTTCGTTACTAATGCTGTAAGGTGGGATATAAAGACCAGTGCCTGTGATACAAGTCGTCATGATAAGCTTCCTTGTCTACTACTGTGGTGCTTGGAATAAGCATAAAAGTGGAAAAATAATAGCCATTCAAATTCAGTGAATAACTGTAAACTTAAAATCAGTGTGTTTATTATGCCTGAATATTATAATTTTTCTAATACTTTGTTACAAATAACCTGTTTGTTGCCATAAATAAGCAAAGACTGGCCGCATTTTTCGGTAGCTACGTTATAATTGGCATCATTTTATTCTGTACTATTTGTCGAACGATCTTAATTATTCAGAACATTGACACACGCTCATACTTAGGAATGCTAATGGCAGAACTTCTCAACTGGTTATTTGGTCAATACGCTGACTACTCTACGATATTCATCGTCCTTGAATTGATTGCTGTTGTCTTCGGTGTGGCCAGTGTCTTACTCGCCAGCAAAACCAATATTCTAGTCTTCCCTATCGGACTGGTCAGCACTGCTATATTTGTGTATCTACTATGGAAGTGGCAGCTGTTTGGCGATATGTTTATCAATGCTTACTATACCGTGATGAGCTTGTATGGCTGGATTAACTGGTCAAAGAACAAGAAAAACCAGTCTGTTGAGCATGGGCAATCAGATGCTAATAACGTCCGTATTGAGCATTTGCATGCAGACGACATCCCTATCCTCTCTGCTTTGGCAGCAGGAACGATAGCTTTTGTAGGCTTGGTTTATTATTTCCGCCCAGTGATTAATAATGGCTTTAGCCTAGACGGTGCGGTACTTGGACTCCATTTATTTACTTGGGTCGATTATACTGACATGCTCACTACCGCTTTATTTTTGATGGCAATGTGGCTCATGGCACGGCGTAAAATCGAGCATTGGATACTCTGGATCATCGCTGATGCGATATCGGTACCGCTATACTTTTATAAAGGTTTTACTTTTACCGCGCTACAATATGTAGTCTTCACTCTTATCGCAATCTGGGCATACTATGAATGGCAACGACGCTACCGTGTACAACCTCGAGCAGCATACGCCTAAATCTGTCATCAACGTCGCGGTTTTAGGGGCAGAAAGTACGGGTAAGACGACCTTATGTCGTGATTTGGCCGAGCATTTTGATACTCCTTGGGTGTCAGAATACATGCGCACCTACTTACAGGCAAAGTGGGACGACGAGCAGCTGACTTGTACGTGGGAAGATCTGATCCCTATCGCACAGGGACAGGTTACACTAGAGAATACCTTGGCCAAACAAGTCGCTCAGTCGAATAATGCCAGTCATTATTTGTTTTGCGATACCAGTTTGTTTGAGCTGATGGTTTATTCTTATTGGTATTATGGCGACTGCCCAACGGATCTTGAGCAAGCAGCGTTGGCGCATCACTATGATTTGATATTATTGACTGAGGTTGATACGCCATGGGTGGCTGATGACCTGCGAGACAGTCCACACCAACGCGATGAGATAAGCGACTATTTCGCCAGTCAATTAAGCAAGCATCAAAAACCATTTCAACGCATTAGTGGCGATAGAAAAGCGCGCGTTCAGCAAGTAGTAGCGCAGCTCGCTAATATAGATAAAATATCGCCTGACTAAAGCTAAAATAAACCATACCTATAATCAACGTTATTTATTCTTTAAGACTTTCGTGTCTTTAAAAATTTTTTGTATTTGAAACCTAAGAGATACCCATGCTAAAGAAGTTTGAGCTTTATTTAGAAAAAACCATATTTAATAGCCGCTGGATACTGGCGCCTTTTTATCTAGGATTAGTGCTAGGCATTATTTTATTATTTATTAAGTTTGTCCAAAAGCTATGGTATATGTTTGCTGACATTCTGACGGCCTCTGAAGCCAGTGTGATTGTAGATATATTGGTATTGGTTGATATCTCTCTGGTTGCCAGTTTATTGCTTATCATTATATTCAGTGGCTATGAAATTTTTGTCTCAAAAATCGATACTGGCACCCATGATGATCGTCCTAGCTGGATGGGCAAAGTAGACTTTTCTGGCCTAAAGCTCAAAGTTATCGGAGCGATCGTTGCTATCTCGGCGATTGACCTTTTGAAATCCTTTATGGATATATCTAGTGGAATGAGTGAACTTGATGCTGACAAGCTCATGTGGAAGGTCATTATTCATATGACCTTTGTATTGTCTGGCTTGTTATTCGCTATCATGGATAAAGTCGTTGGCGATACAAAAAAGCATTAAACACATTAATAATCGAAAAACAATTATCCGAAAATATCAACTTTTACCCTTTCACAGTTATTCCATATTTCCTGCACATCTTCTCTTCATGCCCTCTCTATGATGTCTTTTAAAGCCACAGTCTGCTATCTCGGCAGCTGTGGACTAAAGACACTTAGGAGGCGACCACATGCAAAAAACATTATTGACTAAGTTATCCATCATTGTAGGACTTTGTATCGTTTTTTCGATTGGTCTCAGTATGATTAGCGACATCATATATGAGAGACAATACTACGCAGAGTCAGTGATAAAAGAAATCACCGAGCAGCACGTCAATCCACAAGAAGTCATTAATCCATTTATCGCCATCCCTACGACAGTCACACCAGCATGTCAGTCATCTGATACACCAAATGTAAAGAACAAATGCGAACCGTCATACTCGAAAATCGAGACGATATTTGCCTTTCAGACGCAGGCAGCACAGAACCTAAAAGTAAACACAGACACCTATAAACGCGGTATCTATAGCGCTACTAGCTATGATGGTCAGCTGACATTCAATCAAAGTTATACGCTTGGTAAGACTTTAAAAAATTTAGACCAGGCTGGAACTACAATTGACGATGATGCAGATAAGACACAGCTAGCCAAAACCATTACCCACTGGAACAAGGTAAAACTTATCATTCCTGTGTCTGATTTGCGCGGTGTCGCTACCCTGCCTACTGTCACAATTAATCAAAAAACAATTGCAGCAAACTATCCGCAGATACCAATAATAGAGAACTTAACCTATGTCGAAGTAGATATTCCTAAAGATGTATTGGATCAATTAATCAATCCTACTAGCCAGCAGAATAAAGATAGCTTGGCTACCACAGGCTCAATAAATACAGATCTAAATAAATCAGAGGTGAGTAGCAAGTTATCTAATCCTAGAGACAATCAAGCGCTCAATATTGTGATCGACTTACCATTAGCTGGCATTAGTAATTTAACGACTGTCCCAACTGGGCAGAACTTTACTCTGTCTATGCACAGTAACTGGCAGACACCAAACTTCATCGGCAAAGCATTACCAAATACCAAGAGCATCACCGCTAAAGGATTTGATGCCAGTTGGCAAAATCAGTATTTAACCGTTGCAAATAATCAGTACCTCTCTCAATGTCTCAGCTTGCCTAACCATCAATGTACTGTCATAAGTGAATCAACGCTCAATATCGATAGTCATTCGTACAATCCTGATTCGCTTGAGGCATCAAGAGGTCTGACGACAGACAGTACAGCAGTAGCTGGTAGTAATCAAAGTGTTCTGCTAAACAGCTTTGGCGTTAGTTTTGCAAGCCCCAACGATGTCTATCTACAAACTGAAAGAGCCATGAAGTACGCCTTGCTATTAATTTTGGTATCTTTTGGCACTTTCTTTTTATTTGAAGTGCTCAAATCAAGTCGTATTCACCCTATCCAATACTTATTGGTCGGTTGTGCACTGCTGTGCTTTTACGTCTTGTTGCTACCGCTGGCCGAGCAAATCGTCTTTTGGCAAGCCTATATGGTAGCGGCCAGTGCTTGTGTTGGGCTTATTGGCTGGTATAGCTATTATGTATTTGGCGGTTTAAAACGGGCAGTAATCTTTACCGCGACACTTGCTGGGCTATATGCTGCGTTTTTCGGTATTTTAAGTACAGAAGATCTCAATCTATTACTGGGTGCGATATTCTGCTTTGTGATACTTGCCTGCGTGATGGTGATGACTCGCAAACTTGACTGGTATAAAGTGACATAAATGATGAGAGCCATGCGCTGTATAAAGCAAGTCAGACAAACTGTCAGTAAATGAGAGGTTTTTATCTGATAATTTGAAAAAAATTGGCTGCCTTAGCTTATTAACTGAGCTAAGGCAGCCAAGTAGTAATATTATTTGACGATATGATTGTTTAACGCTTTAACCCAATTATTGCAATTATCCTCGCAGCGCGGGCAACACTGATTGGGGTCAGAGATTTCATCAACGTAACCGCAATACATACAAGCATAATAAACACCTGCTTCTACTTGCTCGACCGGTCGGTATTGCTTGGGGAAAAGCGGCATCCCGTAGTCTGTTTTTTCAGAGGTGTGCAATAAAATACTAAAATTGCCATCAGCTTCGAGCAAACCAGTACGCACTTGACCTAAATGCTCAACCCCTTGTTGGCGCATTTCAGCAAAAAACTCATCGTGTGACATTTCACCTTTTTTGATTTTATCAAGCACCAGCATGCCATCTTCTACAATATACATTGAGCGCCCCTCTAGCAGGTCCTCAAAAGGCTGGAACTTCATCATCGCCCAAGTACAGAGCCTATAAAATGAAATGACCGTACCCATGATTAATACCGCTTGGATAATAGGCAGGTCTTCGGTGAACATGGGATCACCTGCGATAGAGCCTAACGATAAAATGATGGTTAACTCAAAAATAGAAAGCTGACGAACGCCGCGCTTACCAGTGAATCGCAAAAATGTGATAATTAATACAAACATGACAGTGACACGTATTAAAATTTCTACGGCAAACCACCAAGTTGTGTCATGAATAAAAATACTTGCCCAATTCATACTATCTTTCCTATTTATTTATCTAATTATTGTGTTTCATGAGTGTTGTTCTAATAGTTCATTTGACGCGAAGCACATCATCCCTATTTTTAGACCTTATCGTCAATACAA
The DNA here is from genome assembly GCF_013414195.1 of Psychrobacter sp. BI730. Lineage (GTDB taxonomy): Bacteria > Pseudomonadota > Gammaproteobacteria > Pseudomonadales > Moraxellaceae > Psychrobacter. Next base: position 180,052 of record NZ_JAATTV010000008.1, on the reverse strand, counting down.
CTATCGTTATTCTGATTTAAAAGAGACTTTTTGCCATAAGTACGACAAAATATCCTGTCTTGTGAAACGGCTATAGATTAGATTAATCAGTTATAAATCTATTATCTTTGCTAAGAATAAACGTTCGTTATAACAGCGTATCTTAAGACCTAAAACTAAAATCCTATGTTTGCCTGTTTTGTGCCATTTATTCATTGTAGGAATTACTTTTGAAAGCCACGATTTATACTATTATTGCGTTAATCGCCTTTGCTGCAAATTCTCTGTTTTGCCGAATGGCATTGGCGGAAGGCTACATCGATGCTTGGAGCTTTACCATCATCAGGCTAGTGAGTGCGACGGCCTGTCTAGGTATTATCATGGCTATACATGCTTACAGACTGCGACGCCAAACGTCTAATCATGACGAATCTACTGTCCACGCTATATTAAATGACAAAGGCAGTTGGTTAAGTAGTCTCAGCTTGGTGATTTATGCGCTGTGCTTTTCAATTGCGTATGTAGAGCTGGATACTGGCACTGGGGCATTGATTTTGTTTTCAGCGGTTCAGCTGACGATGATTGGCTGGGGTATCTATAAAAAAGAACAGCTCAGCGCGCTACAATGGTTAGCGTTTGTCGTTGCAGTGGCGGGGTTTGTATATCTGATGTTGCCATCCGCTGCCATACCGTCACCATTGGCTGCAGCGTTAATGGCTATGAGCGGCATAGCTTGGGGAGTATATAGTATACGCGGCAAATCATGTGTCTCACCGCTGCGAGCGACAGGGTTTAATTTTGTGCGTAGTTTAGTCGCTGTGCCTATACTACTACTGGTAGGTATGACGTATCTAGATGACTTAGGTTTGAAAAATATCAATTTGGATGGTATTACCATTGAAGGTGTACTACTCGCCTGTGCATCCGGAGCGATCGCCTCAGGGTTGGGCTATAGTATCTGGTATACAGCGATGCCACTATTGAAAAACACACAAGCCGCTATCGTTCAGCTATGTGTCCCTGTGATTGCTGCGTTGCTAGGTGTGATATTTTTATCTGAGCAGTTAACTATGCCCTTTATTATCGCAAGTACGGTCATTTTGGGCGCGGTCTTGGTGTTTACCTTAAATAAAAAAGTACCGGTATAAAATAATGCTATTAACAACCTATCATTAGCTAAACTGCTCAGAAAAAGTTCCAGCTTATGATTCTACCAGACAACATAAAACGCCCCGACTCTTATAAATCGAGGCGTTTTATATTCGAGTTATTATTTTAATATTGCTAGTCTACGGTCAACAGTCGTTGAACAACAGCATTTAAGCAACAGTAACTTCTAGACGAGTATCGACATTGCCGCGAGTAGCATTAGAATACGGGCACACCTGATGCGTAGCTTCGATCAACTGCTGCGCCTGCGCTTCATCAATACCTGATACTTCTACAGACAGCTCTATCTCTAGGTTGTAGCTACCGTCAGCTTTCATACCGATACCTACTTGCGCAGAGGTTTTTGAAGCGGTAACAGGCAATTTCATGTGCTGTGCAGTCATGCTCAAAGCGCTATCAAAACAAGCCGCGTAACCCATTGCAAAAAGCTGTTCTGGATTCACGCCTTCTTTGTCTTGCTCTTGAAAAGATACCAAGTCAAATCCTAAAGAACCATCGTCTAATCCAGTATGGCCAGAACGTCCACCAGTAGCGGTTGCACGCGTTTTATAAAATATTTTCATGAGTAATTATTCCTTGTTTCATATTATTAGAGGTCGTACTTACGCTGTTGCGATGAGATTATTATAGAATCCTCTGCATTTATACGTTAGAACAAACCTCTATAACTCTTGCCTAATCCTACAAATATTTATACTATCAGGCAACTCTATAAAATAAGCACTCGTGATGAATCAAACGACTATTGACCAACTTTTAGCAGTACTACCTAGAAATAAAACCATCGAGTCCGCTGTTTCAGGCTTGTTCTTTTACTGCGCGGACAAACCAAGCAAAGCCGTGAGCTATATTCAAGAGCCAAGTATTTGTATTGTACTGCAAGGTGAACGAGAGATTTACTTGGGTGCTGACTGTCAAAGGTTTGACAATAGTAACTTGATGTTCTGTCCAGTTAATATACCGCTAAGTATGCATATTAAACACGCTTCGATAAAGAACCCTGTCATTGTTTTATCAATGAAATTAGATTTAGCCATGATTAGAGATGTCTTATCACAGATACCGACCACACACCCAGTAGCAGGCAGCCATTTAGGAATAAAGTGGCACTTAGATGACACCGTAATGGACGCGTTTGATCGATTGATACACTTGCTTGATTATCCAAACGATATTGATTTTCTGTCTTCTTTAATTCAACAAGAAATATACTATCGCCTACTCTTGGCTGAGCAAGGCAACAAACTTAAGCAATTGGTCGTTAGCGGTAGCCATACACACCGCATTGCCCAAGCAACTGACTGGATAAAGGCACATCTAGATGAACCTATCATGGTTGAGAGCTTGGCTAGTAGATGCGGCATGAGTGTCTCAGGGTTTCATCAGCATTTTAAAGAAATAACCCAGCTGAGTCCGCTACAGTATCAAAAAAGCTTACGTTTAATGGAAGCCAGACGCTTAATTAAGATGCATGGGGCGCAAATATCACAAATAGCGATGCAAGTAGGCTACGAAAGTCCTAGTCAGTTTAGCCGAGAATATAAGCGGTTTTTTGGTCTGAGCCCAAGCAATGAGTTGTAGTTATAATTTTGGGGCTGTAGTAGATAAGCACTATGCTAGACTACTTTTATGAAGATAACCCGTTGTAAACTAAGTAAAAAAGCACAGCGAAGGCTGTTAGAGTTTTTCACAGCTGAAGTGACTGCTAGAACAGCCGCAGATTTGCTTGATATTCAGCCTAATACTGCTGCACTTTTTTATCATAAAATAAGACTTGTGATAGATTACCATCTCTCATTAGAAGCTGATGAGCTTTTTGATGGTGAGGTCGAATTAGATGAAAGTTACTTTGGCGGTGTACGCAAAGGCAAAAGAGGTCGCGGGGCAGCTGGTAAAACCGCTGTATTTGGTATTCTAAAACGAAACGGTAAGGTTTATACCATTGTCGTAGCAGACACCAAACAGACTACCCTAATGCCTGTTATTAAGCGTAAAATCAAGCCTGACAGCTTTGTTTATACGGATAGCTATCGAAGTTACAATGCATTAGATGTGAGTGAGTTTAAACATTTCAGAGTCAATCACTCTATAGAGTTCATTTGCGGTAAGAACAATCACATCAATGGCATTGAGAACTTCTGGAATCAGTCCAAACGAACACTCAGAAAGTATAATGGGATTAATAAGAAGAACTTCCATTTGTTTTTAAAAGAGTGCGAGTTTAGATTCAACTATGGCTCACCATCTAATCAGCTGAAAACCTTGAGAAAATGGTGTGATATTTAATCCTTATCTACTACAGCCCCTTTTATTTTCTAATAGAATAAATTTAATTTGCTTAGGCTATTTTCTACTATACCTATGAAACTCTTCCCAAAAAAACAACATTTTTAAGTTGAATAACTTGTGAAGTATTTCAAATAAATAGAAAAATTGGTTGACGTGACCATATATTCGTATTATAACATATTGCATATATTTAAAATAATGAATGTATAGGAGCAGCTTTACTCTGTGTACGATCGATGTAAAGCGATCAATAGAAAGCTTAGGGAGGAGATAACATGATTCGTTTAAGCTACACTCTCAAATGCTGGGCACTTGGCATCACGTTTTTTACAGTGTTCTACTTTATGGTAGTCATGAGTGACCCTGGCTTTAGTAAGTACATTTATATGTTAGCTTTCAGCACTTTGCTATTCCCTATCGCTAAGCGTGCAGTCGATGTCATGACCGATTTTTTCGCACCAGATATTGAATTGTTCAATGGATTGTTACCATCACTTTTAATCAATATTGTGATTTGGATACTTACTCCATTTATCGTCGCATTAACTGTGATTGCCTATATACTTTATAGCATGGGTGTATTGACAGAAAAGATTAGCCATTAGATACCAATCATTAAGTGCCAATTATCAAGTACCAATCATTAAATACTAGACATTAGATACCAGTCGCTAACTATCAAACATTAAGCCTTAATAGCTCATAGAGAAGATAGTTTGCAAACTATCTTCTCTAACTATATATAGCTACTAAAACGATCAATAGATTTAACTTACAACGGCTAATTGCTGGCTTTTTTGCCAACAAACTGTACTACAGCGCTAAGCCCTTGATGGCGCTTTCCTTCTGATACCATACGCAACTTCTCTACACCAGTCACTTCGTTCAGCCCTACAAGCTCATTTTGAAAGTTCTTTAAAGTGCCAAAACGTTCCCTTTGACTGGCAGGTAGTCCACCGACTGCCTCTGTTTCAAGCTGTCGTTCTGTATAAGCTTCGACGATAAATACGCCATCTGGCTTGAGAGCAGTGCCAACTTGTGCATGTACATATTGACGTACCGTTTTGGGCACGTGTGCCCAGATAGAAACTATAGCGTCCCATTTATCCTGACCAAAGTTGTAATCTGCTAAATCAGCTACTTGCGTGATAATAGCTACGCCTCTATCTCTGGCCAACTTGTTCGCTTTGGTCAGACCTACTTCGGACTTATCCATCGCAGTTACCTTGAAGCCTTGCTCAGCTAAGAATACTGCATTCCTACCCTCGCCCTCTGCTAGACAAAGTACGTGTCCACCTACAGGTATCTGCTCAAATGTCTCTCTCAAAAAATCATTAGGTTCGGTGCCAAATGCGAACTCTGTGCCGCTATAGCGTTCATCCCACATCCTAATAATCCTTTTATTTGAGATTGATATCCAATTTAGTAGGTAACATATGGCATGTAGAACACATAGTAATAAAGCACACATCATAAAATTAATGCGCACTCTATAATATAGCGTACCATACAAACCTAAAACTTAGCCTAACTCACCTTATCCCACATCTTGCTTAGACGCTTGGGCGATACTGCCATACGAGTTTTCATAGGCTGGGCAAACAGTTGAATACGATACTCTTCCACCATCCAACGATACTCACTGATAGCTTCTTTATCCGCACGTCCTGCTAGCCGCTCCATATGCAAGTCAAGCGCGTAGACGCCATCAAGGTCAGCGTCGAGATTGTGCTCCAGACGCTCTAGTCGAATCTGTAGCGCTTCAAGATAGCGTGGGTACTGTTGCCAGTGGCTATAGTCCATCCGATAAACAAAATCTGCCAAATGTAAGTCTTCTAGCTGATCTTCGATATCATCGATAGACTCACCAAATATCTCACGATCTAACATCAATAACCCTTGGCGAATGCGCTGCCAACGAGTGTAGACATTCTTAAGCGTTTTGATGACGCTTTGACCAGTTAATAAGAAGTTATTCACTACCACTTCGAGAGTTTGTGCATACTCTTCAGAGGTAAACGGTAGCTCCTCGCTCAATCCAACTGCGATGTTATCAGCGCTTTCTGGTAAATTTTCAGAATGATCAAATAAGACATAGTGCTCTTCGAGAGCCGCGTCTAACGCAGCATCTATAACGATCGTTTTGAGTTTATCCATGTCGCCAAGTGGCGCAAATGCCAGTTTAAAGATACTATCGATTTGGCTCGTTAATTGCTTTTTCTTTGCACCAAGTTTGCCTTTGATTAAAGTCAGCACCCCGATACGATGTGCTTGAAGTGCTGCATTGACATCAGTGTATTGATGAATCGATACAGCTTCTCCCGCTTCATCAGCGACAAGCGCTGCAAACTGTTTCATCACCACACCTGCACTATGATGGTTTTTGCTAAAAGCAAAATGCTCAGGGAACTCAGTATGCACGCCTTGCTGCTCATTTACCGCTTGACTGGTTTCAGATGCATGACGAATCTGTAGGGTTTGTAGATCACGGCCTTTTTCGATGATACGGTTTTTCTCATCGACCACGCAGATTTGTGGCTGCAAATAACGATCAATCGTAGATGGATTGAAGTTCTCTGGCGTCACCGACATGATACCGCGACGATGTAATGCCTGACACAGCTGCTTCAGTAACCCTTGTCCACCCTTTGGTTGCAACTCATCAAACAAACTGTCTGCAGTATTGGGTATCGGTACGATTTGACGACGTATCTCTTTTGGTAGCGACTTGAGCAGCTGCAACACCAATTCATAGCGCCAACCGGGCACGCCCCACAGTAGCTCAATAGCGTCGAGCTGCGGTAATGCGGCAAGCGGTACACGTATGGTCACACCATCATCATCGCTGGCTGGATCAAAGATATAGCGGAGTGGCAGCTTTAGATCGCCCAGCTTCCACACTTCTGGGAAGTCACCTGTGGTCGGCGCTTGGCTATTAAGTACGTCTTCATCAGTAAAGAATAGATGCTTGGCATTATGCTTTTCGACTTCTGCACGCCAATCTTCAAACGCTTTGCGACTGGCAACGTGCTCAGGAATTTTCTTATCATAGAACTGATACAGCGTCTCTTCATCTACCAACAAATCGCGGCGACGCAGCTTGTCTTCGATACGCTCAACATGAGCAATCTTATCCATGTTATGTTGTAAAAATGGTGCATTGCGACCAAAGTTGCCCGTCACTAAGCCATCACGGATAAATATCTCTCGTGATTCAACTAAATTAACTTGCTCATAGTTAGTCAGCTGCTTACTAATAATAATCAGCCCAAACAAACTAATCTGTGCGTAAGCTTTGACGCGTCCTGTTTTCTTGGACCAATGTGGTTCGAAATAGTGATATTTCAGCAAGTCACCTGCTGCTGAAATAATCCATTCTGGTTCGATTTTGGCAACAGTACGCATAAAGACTTGTGAAGTCTCCACCATTTCAAATGCCATCACCCAAGGGGGTATTTGTTTAAACACCGTACTGGCTGGGAATATCTTGGCCTTTTGCTGACGCGCAGCCAAATACTCACCGCGGCTTTCAGTCTTATGCGCGATGATAGACAATAAACCCGTCAATAACGCTCTATGCAGATTGGCATATTTGACCGCTTTTAGCTCTTCATCTTCGATCGCTGTCGGATCATTGACAGCCACATTTTTATCAGCAGCTTTTGATTCATTGACATCAGTTAATTTCAGCTCAGTGACCATTTGTACCAATTGACGGTGTGTCTGATGCCATTCACGTACACGTGGGAAGCTTAAATAGTTTTTCTTAGCAAACTGCTTACGCTGATTACCAGACAGTTTATTGCCGTCTTCATCTTTTTCAAACAGCGCCTTCCATAGGCTCAGATAAAACAAAAAGTCAGAGTCGTCTTGACGGAAGACCGCATGCTTTTGATCCGCTTGTGTACGTTTATTGGCAGGACGCTCACGTGGATCCTGTACAGCAAGCGCGGCCACAACGATCAGCATTTCACGAATACAATCAAAATCAGAACCAGCCACCAGCATACGTGCCAGCCTTGGATCGATTGGCATACGTGCCATTTTCTGACCAGTCGCTGTCAAACGTAGGTGATCAAGCCCTTTTCTCGCTTTTGGCTTGTTAGCTTTGTCTTGAGCAGCAATGTCTTTCTTAGAAGTAATAGCGCCCAATTCATCTAGCAGTTTATGACCATCAGTAACCAATCGGCTATCAGGCGGCTCAATGAATTCAAAGTCATCCACACTACCTAGACGTAGATTGGCCATTTGCAAGATTACTGACGCTAAGTTAGTACGTAAAATCTCAGGCTCAGTAAACTCAGGGCGGCCACTAAAATCTTCTTCACTATAAAGACGAATACAAACACCTGGAGCAACACGCCCACAGCGACCTTTACGCTGATTGGCAGCTGCTTGTGAAATTGCTTCAATCGGTAAACGCTGTACGCGTGAGCGATATGAGTAACGCGAAATCCGCGCAAAACCCAAGTCAATAACATAACGAATACCCGGTACGGTTAATGCGGTCTCAGCAACGTTGGTCGCGATAACAATACGGCGACCTCGACCCGATGGTTGAAAGATACGCTGCTGCTCTTCATAAGTCTGCCGTGCAAACAATGGCAGTACTTCTGTATGGCGAGGGCCATGACGCTCAAGCACTTCCTGCGTCTCGCGAATCTCCGCTTCAGTCGCAGCAAATATCAAAATATCCGCTTGATCGGCGTGACCCTTACTCTGCGCATCGCTAAAGCACTCTTCGACAGCGGCGACCACAGCACGTGGCAGGTTCTCTTCAAAATCATCGTAGCTGTCATCTTCTGAGCTATTCACTGGCTCATCTGTCAACGGACGATAACGGACTTCTACTGGAAAGCTACGGCCTTCTACATTAAAAATAGGCGCAGGGACTTGCCGTTTAAGCTTGCTATCATAACGGCTAAAGTATTCACTAAAGCGCTTGGTATCAAGGGTTGCCGAGGTAATAATGACTTTTAAATCTGGGCGCTTGGGCAGCATCTTTTTGAGATAACCCATAATAAAATCGATGTTTAAACTACGCTCATGCGCCTCATCGATAATAATCGTATCGTACTTACTCAAGAACCGATCATGACCCAACTCAGCGAGCAAAATACCATCCGTCATGAGCTTTACAACAGATTGCGCTGTCCCTTGCTCATTAAAGCGAATCTTAAAACTGACCGTATTACCTAATGGCTCACCCAGCTCTTCTGCGATACGGTTTGCCACACTACGAGCAGCCAATCGTCTTGGCTGTGTATGCCCTATCTGGCCTGTAATACCGCGCCCTGCTAGCATCGCAAGCTTAGGCAACTGCGTCGTTTTACCAGAACCCGTCTCACCAGCGACAATAATGACTTGATTATCGATAATCGCTTGTACTAAGTCTTCTGCGCGCTGGCTAACAGGCAGATCTAGATTTAGTTTGGCAGGTAAATCACTTGGAATACTATCGATACGTGCCTGCACAGCTTCTTGAGAACGCGTTTTTATTTTCTCGTACTGAGCACGTTTTTTAGCGAGTACATCATCTGAGTTGTTCTTTTGTTCAGAACCCTGATTAGGTTGTTTCTTCTTAGACACAGCAGCACGTGCCAGCTCTCGTTCAAGACGGCTTAAGTAATAGCTGTCTTTAGCAAGTACTGGTAGATCCGCCAGTGGTACTGCTGGCTTCTTAGTATCTTGAGTTTCATTTACAGTAGATGTATCTGAATCGCTGTTTTCAGGAATATTGGGCTTAGAAGTATTGGGCATATTTGCTTAGGCTATTTATTATGTAGAATTGGTTAGATTATGGGGGTAATTGGGGTATGATTCAAGTTAGTCGAGTCCTGATTGCTCTCGTAAGCTGTCCATTAGGTTTATTTAATCAAGCGTGTATTGAGTTACTTTTATAAAATTTAGATAAATCTATTATAGCGCCAATTTCTTTAAATTCTTGATGCTTAGATAGCCGACGTACTCTTTGTCTTCTTTAGCATTCAGCTCATCTGTATCACTAATAGGCTCAATCGAAAGCTGAACATTGGAGATAAGATCATTTACGTTATATATGTCATCTATATCTACTGCAAACTTATCATCAATATGAGAAGCTGCATTGAAAGGTGACGTTTTATCTTTAAAAGTAGATTGCTTATAAAAATCACTTTTTTTTGCTTGTTTGATCGCGTCAGCTTGGTTAGGTGCAACGATGAGTAGCTTATAATGGAATTCTTCAAAACTGTCCTGCTGATAGCCACCTAGATTGATAAAGAATAACTTTAAGTCAGCAGCAGCCTTTAATTGCTGACTTGGTTCAATTAACTTAATGGCATAACTACCCACTTTGGCAATCGCTCGATACGAATCAATATGCCATTTATTTTTTACCTCAGGCCAATGTTCATTGATATCTCCTATCAAGTCACTCACTTGACTGGCTGCACCAAAGAAAATATCGTGTTGCTCAATCAGACGGCCTTTAGGACGGCCGCCCAATTGAACCATATATAGTGTTAGCATTTTACGTAATCTCTATTAAATAAAAACCCATAGTTAATCTAAAGGTAATGCTGTCATTGCTAGGATAGAACGTTTTTAAGTACTGTCATACTGGAATCACTCTACCCGTCTTCAATGCAAATGCCCAATCTTCACGTCCGTTTCTTAGAGCCATATTTGCTGCTGCTTCATGGTCATAAGCGACCCTGACATGCTCAGTTTGCCAATGTTTACCTTGTTGAGTCTCAATACATTTGATAAGAGCATAATTAGCATGAGGCGAATAAGTTTGCATCTTATGAATAATAGGCAAATCGTCTTCGTAAGCTGGATAGCCAACGCTACCACTATTCACAATAGTTTGTCCTGACGACAGTACTACTGTACGCGGGATGTGTGTATGACCACATAAGATAACATCATTATCAATACCATCAAGTAACGCCAATATAGTCGCATCATTACGCACTATTGGTTGACCCGTTTCGATATCCTCTAGTAAATATATCATGTCATCGGTCGGCGAACCATGGCAGAGGTATACATCCTCACTAACATGAAAATAAAATGGCAAAGACCGCATCCATTCAATCGCTTTTTTAGAGAGATCTTTGATAATAAAACCCATGGTTGGATTATTAGCAATTTCTGCCGTAGTGGCTTCATAAATCTGCCTATCCTGATTGCCTCTAATGGTAATAATATCATCTCGATTTGCCATTAATAGCTCATAGGTAGCATGAGGTGCTATTGGCCCGTATAAAATATCACCAAGATTGACAATCTGATCAACATCTCGATATCTTATATCGGCAAGCACAGCTTCAAGAGCGTAGATATTACTATGAATATCTGAAATCGCAGCGATGGTTGTTATCTGTTTCTTTTCTAAGTTATCCATTTCCTGACTCACTAATTAAAAACTGCTTTACAACGTCAACGGTTGCTAACGGATCTTCTTCGTGCGGTACATGACCTAAGTTATCAAATATTTTAAGCTGACTATTACGTATATCTCTATGAAATAACGCGGCATTTCCTACAGGAATAAGATCATCTTTTGCACCCCATAAGATCAAAGTCGGCATGTCTAGCTGCTTTATTTGAGCTTGATCGCTCTCATCATCAGTTTCATTTAGGCGACGACTCAAAGCCTGCCGATTACCTTTACGTAGGGTCAATTCATAGTATCTATTAACTAAGGCATCGTTTACTTTGCTATTGTCTGCATACACACTTAAAACGCTTTTCTCAACAACACTTCTGGGTAGGATACGATTTAAAATTGGTGACATCATTGGATATTTAGCAAGTTTAAAACCAATAGGGACATGTTTGGGTGTTGCTGGATAACCAACTGAGTCTACCAATATCAATTGACTGACACGCTCAGGATACAAAGCGGCGGTGCGCCACGCTACCTTGCCTCCTAATGAATTACCGGCTAGCGTGACACGATCCAATTTCAAATGATTGAGTACTTCAATGACAAACGCCGCATAATTTTCGCTGCTGTATCGCGTGCTCTCATCCACGTAAGGACCGGTCAAACCGAACCCTGGTAAATCCATGCTCACGACACAGTATTGATCAGACAGCGCCTTGGTCCAGCCCTCCCATGTATGCAAACTTGCCGATGTACCATGCAATAAAACGATTGTTTCGGGTCGGTTTTTTTCGGCTGCATCGCCACGGTGTGTATGACAATTAGCTGACTGCACTACATGCGCCTGCATACCTTGTATGTCTATAAATTCGCTGTTGGGTAGTTGCCATTGTTTTAACTCAGCGATGGTACGATCAGGTGCCCAATATTTTGCTATAAATGCCATTAACACGGCAATTGCGCCTAGTAATATCAGAACAGTTGCTTTTAATAAGTACTGTGTCATGTGATCAAATCCATTTAATAAGATGACGTTAATAATAAACATTCTATACCGTTATCTCATACGATAAGCCATAAAAAACCCCAACGTTCAATTTGTCTTGAACATCGGGGTTTCACTTATACTAAGCAGATATGACTAGGATTGTAATGACTACTTGATTATATCAAGAAAAAGTACGCCCATAGCCCGATAACGATAGTAGCAATGATATTTAATATGATACCTGTACGAATCATTTCTGTTTGCTTGATCAAACCTGTACCAAACACAATAGCATTTGGCGGTGTGGCAACTGGCAACATAAAAGCACACGATGCACCAATACCGATGACCAATACGAGCACCTCATGTGGCAAACCCATCTGCTCTGCAATAGCGGCAAATACAGGCACTAACAATGCTGCCGAGGCAGTATTGGAAGCAAATTCTGTCAAGAAAATAATAAATGCTGAGACTGCCATCATCACAATGATAAGTGGTGCAGAAGACAGCGCAGTTGCTACGGTTTCCCCTAGTACCAAAGACGCCCCAGATACTTTCAAAATTGTCGATAGCGCAATACCACCACCAAACAACATGAGCACACCCCAATCCGTATTGTCTGATACTTGCTTCCAAGATACCAATCCTAAGCTCACTACCGCAGCTGCTGCTGATAGTGCAACGATAGCATCAGTGTTCGTGATATCTAAAGCTGCTCCGATCTTTTTGGAAAATATCCAGCTCAATGCCGTAACGATAAAGACGATGATAGTGACGATGCGTGGCTTGTTCCAAGCAATCGGCGCATCGTCAACAAGGACAATGGTACGATTTAGGTTCGGCTTTAGGAACACATACATCGCACCCAACAATAATGGTAACAGTACCAGCATCATTGGAATACCAAACTTCATCCAGTCTACAAAGGCAATATCGAGCGCCTTTGCTGCAATAGCGTTTGGCGGCGAACCAACAATCGTACCTAGGCCGCCAAGGCTGGCTGAATAAGCAATACCTAATAGTACAAAGACAAACGTACCGCGGTCTTTTTCACGATCGACTTGCGTCAAGATACCGAGTGCCAATGGGAGCATCATCGCAGCCGTAGCGGTATTCGATATCCACATCGATAAAAATGCCGTCACACCAAATATCAAAAATACTGCTGTACTCAGTTTGCCACCAGACATCGATAGAATCTTTAGTGCGATTTTTTTGTCTAGCTGCTGCACATGCAATGCTGCTGCCAAGGCAAAACCACCAAAGAATAGATAAATAGTAGGATTGGCAAAGCTTTGCAGACCGATTTCAGCATCGAAGTCTGGTATGCCAACCAAGGCACCGATTACTACGACAAGTAGCGCTGTTATGGTGACGTGCACAGCTTCTGTAAGCCAAAGCACCCCAATGAAAAACAGGACTGCGAGACCTTTATTAGCATTGATATCGAACGGCAACACATTATAAATAATCAACGCAATAATCGCGGCAATAGCGACCACAATTAACCCTTTTCCTGTACCTTTTGGGAAGGTATCAGTAAATAAATATTCATTACCATCATTAGGAAGATGGCTATCTAGCTTTTGCTCTGACATAGAATGTCCTTATTGAATCAAAGACGGTGTAAGAAACCTAAAAATAAAACATAAATTATCGGTTAGTGTATTTTGATAAACACATTACCATTGAGGTAAATCTAATTATCTGCAGACATCACTTGAGATATATACGTCGAAACTCGCTTTTCTACAACTTATGCTAGTAATCCGTAAACTTAGTCGCTAACCACGTGATCAGCTTTATTATTAGTTGCATGGTTGATTGCAGTCTCAGTTACACATAGTCACTAAACAAGTGTACTCTGTATATGTACAAGACTATGACCACATTGCATACTAGGTAAGTTAAATAAAAGCCAAGCGCTAATAAATGCGAGCGTCAACGAATAAAGATTTAATTAAAACATCTCTATTAAGAAGTAAATAAAAACACTGGAGTACTTTATGACAGACTCAAATAAAACGGACTCAACGACCAAAATGGCACCAAAAGACATCAATCAAGATGGCCTAGCCAAAGAAGATCAACAACGTACTGACGACTCTATGCTCGATATGATGCAAGGGATGCATGAGCACGAAGATCATAAAGAATAAGACCAAAGCATGTTTTGATAGCTCGCTATTCTACACCTAAATAAACATGCAAAAAACCAATACAGTTAATAATAGGCACGATAGGCGTTTATCACTATGATAAGCGCCTATCTTTTTTTGGTTCTCTCACCTCTGGCAGATGATCTGAGACATAGTTGTATACAAATGCTGCTGTAGATACAATGGCGATGGGAACAAACAAAGCATCATAGCTGACTTTTGCAAACAAGAAAGCGCCTACTGCGCTACCACCGCAGAAACAATACCAGATAATGGCTTGAAACCCTAAGGTTGGCTTACTAATAGAACGACCAGCAAGCCAATTACCAATTGCCGCCCCCATGTCTGAGGTCAGCCCTGTCAAGTGGGTGGTCCGAATGACCGCCCCACTATAAGTTGCCACCATCGCATTTTGCAGTCCACATGCCATTGCTGCTGCTAATTGCCCTAAGTAATCATGCTGCTGATACAACCAATAGCTAACCAACAGTAGTGCTGCTTCTAGATATAGCGCTCGTCCATAACGACGACCGAGTTTCAATGATGTCTGTCCAATGACAAAGCCGCTTAGTATAGCCCCTGCCAAAAAGGACAGCAACAAGGTACCAATATATAAAATACTACGCGCGTCTGAATGAGCGATTGCCGCTGCAAACAAGCTCACATTGCCCGTGACGTGCGAAACTGATAAATTGGCAAACCCCATTAACGCCGTCGTATTCACGCAACCAGCACTAAAGGCCAATACCGCCCCGCCCCATAGTATCCACCTTGGTAACTTGGTTATCATATCCCTCGTCCAAAAGCACGCAGCCAAAAAGCACGTAGCCAAAAAGACTCATAGTATAACTAGAAAAGACAGCCATTTGGCTGTCTTTTCTATTATCAAACGAATCATCTATAACAATTACTGTGCTGGTTCATCAAGCATCATCAACTGCTCGCTGATAGCTACTGTATTGAAGCCTGCATCAACGAACATAATCTCACCTGTGATACCAGATGCCCACGGCGACAATAAGAATAACGCAGCGTTACCTACTTCTGTCTGTGTGATATTGCGTTGTAATGGCGCAATTTTTTCGCTGATATCGAGCATTTTACGGAAAGATTTGATACCACTAGCCGCTAGCGTGCGGATAGGACCTGCAGATATCGCATTAACACGGATACCTTCACCGCCCATAGACGTTGCTAAATAACGAACACTGGCTTCTAAACTGGCTTTTGCCATACCCATGACATTATAGTTTGGCAATACTGAAATACTGCCTTCGTAGGTCAATGTCAACATAGAACCATGGCGCATCGCTAGTAATTCACGAGCCGCTTTAGCCAATGCAACGAAGCTATAGCTAGAGATGTCATGCGCGATGTGACTGCCTTCACGAGTCGTTGCGCTAACAAAATCCCCATCCAACTGATCCATTGGGGCAAAACCAATGGCGTGTACCACACCATCAATACCATCACCCCAATGCGCGGTTACTTGCTCAAAACAAGCAGCAATCGACTCATCAGAGGCGACATCACACTCTAGCACCAAATCCGCTTCGAACTGTTCGGCAGCCATGTCCACACGCTTTTTGATTTTATCATTCGGATAAGTCAGGATCAGTGAGGCGCCTTCGCGGTGTAGCGCTTCTGCAATAGCCCAGGCGATAGAGAGTTTACTTGCGATGCCAGTTACGACAAATCGTTGTCCTTGCAATAGCATAAGATTTCCTTTTGAATCAATCGAGATGATTTAGAGTATAGGTTTATTTAGAGTAATCAGAAAGTGACGCGTCATGAAATGATGCAAATCAAAAGATGACTTATTATACACGAATTAGTTTAAGTAAACAGTCGTAAACTGTACTTGTCGACTCTCATTAACGTTGTATTAACCTCTCATTTAGTAAACCAATCAGATATCTGCCATCCATAACGGTCTTTATATAAACGTTCTAAACGTTATACACCGTTATAGTTATGACCCTATTGATTTGTCTGACGACTCTGAACAGATTAAACACTCAACTGCTTGCTACAGCAGTATGAAGTTCAGCAGATTTCGAGTATAATCACAGCCCTTCCCAGCTTGCACAATTTTATAAGAATCCTGACATGATAGGATTCAACGTTAAGCTACACCCACATTTTGGATGGCTGCCAAACTTATGAGTAACACCCCAATAATAACCCCAGATTATAAAGAAAGTACCGAATCCTATCGCCAACTGATTGGTTCAACTGGCGAAGACTTAGATCGTCCTGGTTTATTAGACACGCCTGTACGTGCGGCAAAGGCTTTTGCTCACTTAACCAAAGGCTATCATCAAAGCATTGAAGAGGTGGTCAATGATGCGGTTTTTCCATCGACCAATCGTGAGCTAGTACTGGTACAGAACATTGAGTTTTATTCACTGTGCGAGCATCATATGCTACCGTTCCATGGTGTGGCTCATATTGGCTACCTGCCTGATGGTCAAGTACTGGGGCTATCGAAGTTTGCCCGCATTGTCGATATGTTTGCCCGTCGTCTACAAATACAAGAAAACCTGAGTGAACAGATTGCACAAACCATCATGGATGTTACTGGCTGTCGCGGCGTGGCGGTAGTCATAGATGCCTCGCACATGTGTATGATGATGCGCGGTGTCAGCAAACAGCATTCAACCACGCGTAGTACCGCGATGCTTGGTGAGTATCAACACAACAATCAAGCTCGTAATGAGTTTTTGGGTGCCGTCCCTAAGCGCCAACCGGCGTTTTAAACTATTAATATTTTAGGCTGTTATGAGTAACAACAAACAAAAAGGACGCTAATGCGTCCTTTTTATTTGGCTGAGCGATAGAAAATAGCACTAACCAACTGGTTTTACATCATCTACCCAATCGCCATAACCAGCAGCTTCCATATCTGCAAGCGGAATAAAGCGGAGCGCTGCTGAGTTCATGCAATAGCGCTTACCTGTCGGTGCTGGACCGTCATCAAATACATGGCCCACGTGTGAGTCCGCGTAACGGCTACGAATTTCAGTACGGGTTCCAAATATTCCTCTATCTGGCTTTTCAACCACTAAGCTCGTATCCAATGGGCGAGTAAAGCTCGGCCAACCTGTACCAGACTTATATTTATCACGCGAAGAATACAGTGGCTCACCAGATACGACGTCCACGTACAATCCAGGCTCTTTATTATCCCAGTACTCATTATCAAAGGCGCGCTCGGTACCTTCTTTTTGTGTGACCTTGTACTGAATATCACTAAGGGACTTCTTTAGCGCATCTTGTGAAGGTTTTACAAATGTATCTGGGTTAAAACCTTTGCCTACCTTACTATCCGATGTGTTATTTGGCGTCACTTGCTGTGTGCTATCTGCTTCGGGCGTAAACTTACTAAAATCAAGCTCATAGTTTTTACCATAGACACTCTCGATAAATTGATAGCGACCAGAATTAAAGGTATAAGCTTTATAGCGTATCGGGTTCTTTTTATAATAATCCTGATGATACTCTTCAGCAGGATAAAAAGTGCTAGCAGGAACAATCTCGATCACTACTGGCTTGTCATACACACCAGATGCTTGCAGGGATTGCTTGGCTGCTTCTGCGATTTGCTTTTCTTGCGCATTGTTATAGAAAATTGCTGGACGGTACTGTGTGCCGCGATCAACATACTGCCCTTTATCATCAGTAGGATCAGCGATTCTCCATAGCGCCTTTACTATACCATTGTAAGTAATCTTCTTAGGATCATAATACACCTGCGCCGCTTCTGTATGCCCAGTACCACCTGCCGACACCTGCTTGTAGGTTGGGTTTTCAGCGGTGCCACCCGTATAGCCAGACACGACTTCTACCACGCCAGGGATTTTTTCATAACCTGCTTCAACACACCAAAAACACCCACCCGCTACTGTGGCTACTGCCAATCCTGGCGTAGTCGGTGCATATGGGTTAGCGGCAGTTGTGTTCTTTACAGTAGAGCTGTTTTCAGTTGATGCGCAGCCTGCGTAAATCGCACTACTCGCTATGATAACTAACCCTATAATTCTAGATGGTAATATGCGGTTCATGAAAATCTCCTAAGCGTAATGTCCTTTACATATCCTAACGCTTTTGTATCACTAAAACATTCCTATACTGTTATATATTTACAGTTTATTAAGATATTTTTTATCAACTGAGTTTAATTACAATATAAATTAAACGGTTATTTGATAACGATTATATATTTTAGTATGAGTTAACTATAGAAATAAGGCGGAAACTTTATTACCTCAATGCATTAAAAAAGCCCATTCTCAAAAAAGTAATGGGCTTTTATTTATCGTAAGGTTATCAATGTAAGCATAGGATTACGAAGATTTTTGGCTACCTTTATCAGCACGTTCGTCACTTACCTGCTTAATTTTCGTTAGAATTTCTTTGATTTCAGTTGCTGACAGATAGGTTGGCACGGCATAAGTATCGCTGACCTCTTTTGCAGCTGCCTTTGCAATATCATTAAAGTCGCTGGTTTGCATACCATTGACAGTCGGATCAATATTTAGATCTGCAATCAAGTCTCTAACTTGCGCAATCAGGTTATCTGCTATCTCACTATCGCCATTAGCTGCTTGACCATCCTGTACCATACCAGTTCTTTTCGCCAATGCAGCCAGTCTTTTTTTGCTCGCTTTGCGATTGACGTCGAGCACATAAGGCAACACGATGGCGTTAGCACGACCATGCGGAATACTATAGTAAGCGCCTAACTGATGCGCAATAGCATGCACATAACCCAGACCTGCTTTGTTAAAGGCAATCCCGCCGTAATGAGCGGCGATACCCATCTCTTCTCTTGCTTTTAAATTGCCACCGTCTTTATAAGCTAGTGGTAGGTAATGCATAACAGATTTTACGGCAGAGGCTGCATAATAATCTGTCTCTACGCTAGCATTGGCACTCATCCATGCTTCTAAAGCATGGGTCAATACATCAATGCCAGTATCTGCTGTTATATGGGCTGGCATGCCTTTCATAATAACTGGGTCAATCGCAGCGGCTAGTGGTACCATTCTTGGGTCGATAGACAATGCTTTTTGATGCGTTTTGTCATCAGACACTACTGCACCAAGTGTCGCTTCTGAACCCGTGCCAGCTGTCGTTGGTACGCAGTATAGCGGCGTTGCAGGCTTTCTTGCTTTAAGAATACCGATTAGCTGCTTTGGCTTGCACTTATTGCCTTGAGACATTGCTATCATTTTGGCCGCATCGATCACTGAGCCGCCACCAATAGCTATGATAGAGTCACAATTGGCCTCTATAGACTGACGTAGTCCTTCTTCAACTACTTTAAAAGTAGGATCTGGCGTAACACCGTCATAGATGTGGTAACTGATATTTTTCGCATCTAGATAATCGGTAACTTTTGCTGGTATGCCCAGTTTGTTGAGCACTGCATCCGTGACAATAAACACATTGGTATTGCCTTCATTGATAAGCATATCGCATAGCTCGTCACAGGCAGTCTCGCCAACGAATAACATCGGTCTTCTGATAGGTATCACATAAGATACTGCTTTTAATACCTTTGCCCGAGTCTTAGCCACAGCCAAATAACCAGCATGCTGCAAACTGTTGTTCTTTACCAATTTAGTAATACTGTTTTGTGTTTTCATGAGCACAAAAATCCTTTTTAATGATGGTTTTAACGGCAATAAAGACCGTTAAAGACCGTTTTTGCCAGCCAGTTAAATATTACTAATTTACGAGCGCCAGAATGTATAAAGATACGTATCACAGCATTATAAAATGGGCAGCTCTCTAAAATTATTGTACCACTGCTCTTTTCAATATGTCGCTATTATTATGAACTGCAATGTGTCAATTTTATACCAAGCCGCTTATTTTAGTCGCTTAATTTGATTGATCAATCTAAGTGGCTACAGTAAGTCGTTTAAACTAGTCAGTACTTGCCCTTAATAATTGCTGAGTGTAAGTATGTTGTGGATGATTAAAGAGATCTTCGGTACGTCCAGACTCTACGCAAGTGCCTTGTTTCAATACCATGATATGCTGACACAGTGCACGTACTACCTTGAGATCATGACTGATAAAGACATAGCTGACTTGCAGTCTTTCTTGGATTTCACGTAATAAACTAACTACTGTTACCTGTGTGGTACTATCGAGCGCAGAAGTAGGCTCATCCAATATAAGTAGACTGGGTTTCATAATAAGTGCGCGCGCCAGTGCCACGCGTTGACGCTGACCACCTGACAGCTCATGCGGATAACGCTGCGCAAATGCTAAAGGCAAATGTACCGTAGCAAGGCTATCTAGTACCGCTTGCTGACGGGTAACTTTATCCACGCCTTGTACCAGCAGCCCTTCTTCCACGATTTGCATGACCGTCATACGCGGATTAATACTGGCAAATGGATCTTGAAATACCATCTGTATCTGCGAGCGGAAGTTACGTAGCGCTTTTTTGGACAATCCTGAGATATCTTGATCATTGACCACTATCTGCCCATTCACACGTGCTTGGTTGCTCAGTAGTTGACTAAGCGCCAGTGCAATGGTGGTTTTACCAGAGCCAGATTCTCCAACGATACCCAATGCCTGACCTTTTTGCAGTGTCATATCGACACCTTTGACCGCATCGAACCAGCGCTTGGTACCTCCAAGCAGACCTTTTTCAATTGGGAATTGTACATTAAGACGCTTCACTTCTAGTACGCTTGATTGTTTATCTGCGTTATCGTCTTCTATGATTAATGCTTGCCCAAAGTCTTGCTTGATAAGTGTGCGAGTATAATCGGCCTTAGGCTGATCAAATACCGAAGATGTTTTACCCTGTTCAATCGTTTGACCTTGGCGCATAACGATGACCTTATCACTATAGCGCCTGACCAGATTGAGATCATGACTGATTAGTATCATCGCCATATTGTGCTTACGTTTGAGATCATCTAGTAGCACCAAAATCTCATGCTGCAAGGTAACATCGAGCGCAGTCGTTGGCTCATCAGTAATTAAAATATCAGGCTGCTGAGCCAATGCCATGGCAATCATCACTCGCTGACGCTGACCACCTGATAGCTCATGTGGGTAACGGTTCAACTTGTCAGCAGGATCTGTAATATTGACATCATTTAGCAAAGCAATGCTGGTGTCTCGCCATTGCTTTTTAGGTATTCCGCTTAGACGCAACGATTCAGCAATTTGTTTGGCGACCGTATGTAACGGATTTAATGCGGTCATTGGCTCTTGAAATACCATACCGATACGCTGTCCACGAATAGCACGTAATGCGGCATTACGCGCCTTATCATTCGCTATGGGCAAGGTCGACATGCCTGTTGTACTTGCCAGCTGCACCTCACCAGTAACGGTGAGGCTGTCTGGTAACAAACCTAATAGCGCAAGACTGGCAATTGATTTACCAGACCCCGACTCACCAACGATGGCCAGAGTTCGCCCTTGTCGTAGCTCATAAGACAGCGCATCGACCAATTGGACGCCTGTAGTCGTCGTGATAGTGAGCTTATCTACGGTTAGCATAAGTTTATCTTGTGCACTATTAGGGCTTTGACTTGGTGCGCTGTTTTGCTTGGTGGCGATAATATTTTCAGTCATGTTAAGAACGCCTCGGATCAAACGCATCACGCAGCGCTTCGCCAACGAAGATAAGCAATGACAAAATAAAGGTCAAACTAAAGAAGCCTGACAAAGCAAGCCAAGGTGCATCGAGGTTATTTTTACCTTGTACCATTAGCTCGCCAAGAGACGGCGAGCCAGGCGGCAATCCATATCCCAAGAAATCCAGCGCGGTTAAGGCGATAATATTGGCCGTTAAAATAAATGGCAACTGCGACAAGCTAGAAGCTAATGCATTGGGTAAGATATGTCTGAGCATGATTTGGCTGTCCGAAACGCCTAAATTGCGTGCAGCTCGTACATAGTCAAAGTTGCGGGCTCGCAAAAACTCTGCCCGTACCAAACCAACCAGACCCATCCAGCCGAACAACAGCATCATGGCGAACAGCATAATAATACTAGGACTAAACAGACTGACCAAAATAATAATCATAAATAGCTGAGGCATACCGCCCCATACTTCCATAAATCGCTGCCCTGCCAGATCTACCCAGCCACCATAATAGCCTTGTACCGCACCAACGATAATTCCAATCAGTGCGCCTGCAAGCGTCAAGGCCAAACCAAACAGTAACGACACTCGCATACCATAAAGTATCCGTGCCAGCACATCACGCCCCATATCATCAGTGCCAAGCCAGTTCTGAGCATTGGGTGCTGCTGGATAAGGCAGACCAAGCTCGACGTTGGGCGTCTGGTCGGCAAACGGAATAGGCGGCATTATATAAAACCCTTGCTCATCAATCAGCGACTGCACTGCAGGGTCTTTATAATTAGTTTCGGTCTCAAATACACCGCCAAACATCGTTTCAGGATAGGCCTTTAATACCGGAAAGTAATAATCGTCTTGATACTGCACTAGTAAGGGTTTGTCATTGGCAATGACATTCGCGGCCATGCAGATAACAAATATCACTGCGAAAACAAACAGCGATATCACCCCTAGACGATTTTGACGAAAGCGATTTAAACGCGCTTGCCAGATAGGGTTTAAGCGTTGCTTTTTTGTGGTAGATAGCTGCTCAGGCATTGGCGCTTTATCTGATTCGCTATTAATAGGACTGCTCTTTGATGAAGGTTGATTACTTGACATTAGCGCCCCTCAAAATCAATACGAGGATCAATTAAGTGATAGCTCAAATCACTGATTAACTGCAGTAGCAGCCCCACTAAGGTAAAGATAAATAGTGTGCCAAATATCACTGGATAATCGCGTTGTTGAATGGCCTCAAAACCTAGCAAACCGAGGCCATCAAGTTTAAAGATAATCTCAATCAAAAAATTACCCGCAAAGAAGATACCAACGATAGCGGCTGGAATACCTGCGATAATAATCAACATCGCATTGCGAAAAACATGGCCGTATAGCACCTGACGCTCACCTAAGCCTTTAGCACGAGCGGTCAATACATACTGTTTGCCCAGTTCCTCTAAAAAGCTGAATTTGGTCAAATAGGTCAAACCCGCAAAACCGCCTACAGTACTTGCCAGCAGCGGTAACGCTAAATGCCAAAAATAATCTTTCACTTTACCAAGCGCGCTGAGCTGATCAAAATTCTCGGACGTCAGTCCCTGTAATGGAAAGATATTCCAATAGCTGCCACCCGCAAAGAAAACCAATAAAATCACTGCAAAGACAAACACAGGTATCGCATGTCCGATCGCTAGCAGCATAGCCGTGGCTTTATCAATGCCTGAGCCATGATGCATCGCTTTATAGACGCCTAACGGAATGGCGATCATATAGATGAGCAGCGTACTCCACAGCCCAAGCGATATCGAGACTGGTAACTTCTCTACGATGAGGTCGGTCACTGACTGCCCTTTAAAAAAAGACTCACCAAAATCTAGCTGAGCGTAGTTCTTTAGCATGAGCCAAAATCGCTCTGGAGCGGATTTATCAAAGCCATATTGAGCATTGATCGCAGCGACCATCTCCTCAGAGAGACCACGCGTGCCTTGATAAGTACTGTCGTTGCCACCTGCACTGCCCGCACCAATATTACCGCCAAGCGCATTGTCTTTTGCGCCCTGCTCAATAAGTGCCAGCTGCTGCTCAACAGGCCCGCCCGGTGCCGCCTGTACGATCACAAAATTGGCAAGCAATATCAAAAATAGTGTCGGCAATATCAGTAGTAGTCTTTTTAAGATATAACGACCCATAATGGCGACTTCCTAAATAAAGAGAGATAGCAATGACGTTCAGCAGCGAATTGTGGTGTATTAAATAGGTGCTTAAAAGCAAACTATTTGTTAAAAACTTACTTTAAAAGTTGTTTTTCAGCTCACGTAACGCTGCAAATACCGTTAACGACTTCTCATCATCGATAGGCATTTTGGATTTAACTCCTGCGATTACACTCGGCTCTTGTGTACGTAAAAACACATTTACCGTGCGCTCATGCTCTAGTGTCACTGGTAGCGTTGCCATGCCTTGTTCAGTTTGTACCTCTGCTCGTGCTAAGGCTTGCTGCATCGATTCATTGTCAGGTTCAATAGATAGACCAAAACGTAGGTTACTGGCCGTATATTCATGCGCCGGATACAGTAGCGCCTCATGAGGCAAGCCGTTCAAACGCTTAAAGCTCTCATGCAGTTGCTCAATCGTACCAGTAAACACACGTCCACAACCTGCACTAAACAACGTATCACCGCAGAAACAATGCTTTTGCCCATCGATATCCAAAATATAGGCCATATGGCTAGCGGTATGCCCTGATACATCCCAGACTTGCGCAGAGCAGCCCCATGCGCTCACCGTGCTACCGTCTTTGATAGTTTGATCTTCATCGACGCCATGCTCACTATGCGCAACCAGATGAGTCATCGGATACGATTCCTGCAACTCTGCGACGCCGCCGATATGATCATGATGATGGTGAGTCGTCCAAATCGATGTTAGTTCGAGCTCATGCGTCTCTAGATAATCAATGACCGGCTGGGCTTGACCTGGATCAATGACAATCGCCTGCTTATTATTTTCATTAATCAATGTCCAGACATAGTTATCGCTAAATGCTTTGATTGGGTGAATACGGATACTCATGTTAAATCCTTACCGGTAGTTATTTTTGTTACGTGTTATTTTGAATTATCTAGGGCGTGTCCTCAATTCAAACGAGTGCCCTCTAAATGGGCTAAAAACAGCTAAATTTTGCCAAACATCGTCAAATAGTTGGTCAATATCTCGATATTATCTGCACTATTTTCCTCGTTTGACGGCAATTTATCTCATTTTTATCACCATTTTTAAAATGAGGACACGCCCTAATCTAACTGTTATTTGATAGCAATATCATATAGGCTCAGCTGTCCGTTATCACAAGGTCAAACCTCATATAAATACTGTCTACTGCTTTAAATATTTATTAATGCGCCCTTCTGCCTCTTTATCCACCCACCAGTAATCGATACCAACAGCATTGGTCGGTAGTTTTTCGGTATGACGATACTGATCCCAGTAGGCGACATTGGTGCCAGATTTGCCGTATAGCGGTACGACATAATGCCCTGCGCGTAACAACCGATCTAGCACCTGCGTATACAGTACAATCTCGTCACGATTTTTAGCATTACCAAGGGCAGCAACGACTTTATCGACAGCTGCATTCTTGATGCCAACACTATTATGATTACCCGGCTCGTCAGCAGCAGCGCTACCCCAGAATGCCGCTTGCTCAGCACCAGGAGATAGACTTTGAGCAAACACGTCCACGACCATATCATAATCAAAACGGCGCATACGCTCATAATATTGCGGCCCATCAACTTGGCGCAAAGTAGCATCAAATCCCAAGCGTTTTAGATTGCGAATATAAGGCAACAAGACACGGCCCATGGTCTCGCCTGTCATCAAAATCTCAATCTGAGCAAGCGACCCATCAGGTTGATATAGTTTCATATCCTCATAATAAAACCCAGCCTCTAATAACAGCTTACGCGCCTCTAATAATCCTTGACGATTAAAACCATTACCATCACTGGTAGGTAGCTGCCATTCTGCTAATGTTGCTTGGCGCTGTGTCGGTTCAAGCTCAGACAATAACGGTGTCAATACCTGCATCTCTGCATCAGATGGCGTACCCTTTGCTGCAAGCTCTGAGCCATGGAAGAAGCTCTGCAAACGCTCGTACTGCCCATGAAATAGGGTTTTATTCATCCATTCAAAATCATAAGCAGCTGTCAGTGCTTGGCGAACTTTAATATCTTGAAAGATTGGGCGACGCAAATTCATCACCAACGCTTGCATCGGTACTGGATTTTGACTGGTTATCGTCTCTTTTTGGATAAGCCCTGCTTTTACGGCAGGGAAATTATACCCAGTTACCCAGTTCGATGCTTTATTTTCGGGGCGAAAACGGTATTGACCAGATTTAAAACCCTCAAAGGCAATCTCATCACTTTGATAATAAACAAACTTGATCATATCAAAGTTGTAGCGGCCACGATTGACCATCAAATCACGACCCCAATAATTGGGATCACGTATATAACTTACCGAACGCCCAGCATCGACGCGTCCCAACTTATAAGGACCACTACCCATCAATGGTGACAGACTGATTTTCTCAAAATCGGCATCAATGGAAGACTTGGCAAATATAGGGAACTGGCCAACAGTCAGTAAAATCTCTTTGTTGTCAGCAGAGGCAAAGACAAACTTTACTTGTTGATCATTAATGATTTGAATGTCTTTGATATCGCTAAGATAACTGCGAATATACATGGGGCCTTTGTTCAATATCGCCTCAAAAGTCGCTTTTACATCGCGACTGGTCACACCCGACCCATCCCAAAAACGAGCATTAGGATTGAGATGATAGATAATCCAGCTGGTATCATCTGGATCATATGTCACTTTACTTGCCAGCTGTGGATACATGGTAAATGCTTCATTTAATGAGCCAGTCATCAAAGTATCATACAGATAGTCTGTGCCAATCATCGCGACGCCTGTGGTCATCCATTTATTGGCGCTATTAAACGTACCGCGAGCATCTAGAGACAGCGTACCTCCTGATGGCGCTTTTGGATTGGCATAAGGTAAGTAAGGTGCATCGATGTACTTAGTAGGACTATTGTGACCAAGCGCGGTCGTCGTGATAGGTGCAGCGATACTGCTCGGTATCAAACTGACGGTGATGGTTAGCAATACAGCTTTTAACAGGGCGTTTTTTATTATCATGACGTTATAATAAACCTCTATGCTAACCAATATAAATATCAAAACGTAAAGCCTGACAGCAAAACAGCGTTATAGCAAAATTTTATCATAACAAACTTAGGTTTTTTAACCTAATGGTTTGCCGTGGATATCGCTTCATGGTGATAGCATTAAGCGATATCCACGGCAAACCATTATTACTACGCGCTAGCATGACCAAACTGTCTGTTTATAAATATAAAAAAGGCGCAACCATGACTAGTTACGCCCTTCTTGATGTGCAGTTTATATATAAAAACTTTATACGTTAGCGGTTACTCTTTTGCTTATGCATGCTTTTTTTCGAACGCAATCATAAAGTCAACCAGCTGCTGTACCCACTCAATTGGTACGGCATTGTAGATGCTGGCTCGCATACCGCCTACGTCACGATGACCTTTTAGATTTAACAAGCCAGCTTTTTCTGACTCTTCTAAGAATACTTTATAAAGGCTGCTGTCTGCTAAAGTAAATGGCACGTTCATGATAGAACGATACTTAGAATCTACTGGATTATTATAAAAACTGCTGTCATCGATTGTCTTATAAAGTAAGTCAGCTTTTTGCTGATTGATTTTACCGATAGCAGCTACACCTCCCTGCTCTTCCAACCAATCAAACACCAGCCCTGCTAAGTACCAAGAATACGTCGCTGGCGTGTTAGACATAGACTCTTTGTCAGCTTGATGCTCATAGTTCAGCAGCATAGGACACCATTCACTTGCTTGCCCCATCAAATCGTCACGGATAATGACAATGACTAGACCTGCAGGACCGATGTTTTTCTGGGCGCCCGCGTAGATCATGCCAAATTTAGACACATCTATCGGCTGCGACAAGATACAAGATGACATATCAGCAATGATTGGCGCATCTACTTGTGGCGGCTCAAATATCTGTAGGCCATGAATTGTTTCATTAGCACAGTAATGAAAATAAACGGCGTCTTTACTGATATTCCAATCGCTTTGCGCTGGTACGTCAGTAAAGTTATTCTCTTTGCCAGTCGCAACTAAATTAATCTCGCCCAAACCCAATGCTTCATAGCGCTTAGCTTCTTTGATTGCTTTACCTGACCACGCTCCTGTCGTCAAATAGTCACCGCGTCCGCCATTTAACAGATTCAATGGAATCGCAGAAAACTGCAAACTTGCGCCACCTTGCAAAAACAGCACTTTATAGTTATCTGGTATTTCCATAAGCGTGCGTAGCTTAGCTTCCGCCTTGTCAGTAATGGCCATATACTCTTTACTACGATGGCTGACTTCCATGACCGACAGGCCGCGACCTTGCCAATCAAGCAGTTCGCTCTGCGCGCGCGCTAATACGGCTGTTGGCATAGTAGCAGGACCAGCACAAAAATTTGGCAGGCGATGCGGGGTGGCAGTTGCTGTAGACGTTGGGGTTGTAGGCATAATCACAGTCCTAGGTATGATGAAATAAAAGGATGTTTTTTATTTCAGTTTGTTGATAAAGGCAATGGTATCGATGTTAGTTTTTATACAACTCAATGAGATATCTGCTCCCACAACTGACGTTTAGCATCACTGTCTGCGAGCATTGCTTCTAATGTCGGCACAGTGGTCAGATTGGGATGTTGGAGGCCGTTAGGCAGCGCTGTCAGTGCAGCAACTTGTATCTCTTCACTCCGGCCAATTCGAAAGATATATCCTGCAAGACTGGCATTGGCAAGCTCAGCAGTATCCATACCGTCGCAAATCGGGAATGATGTTGTCTCGCAAGTGATTGATAGCGCTTGAATGATGTTTTGCCATAGTTTTTGACTGTCACTATTTAGCGCTTTGATATCAACCAATATCACCCAGTCACCATAGCGGCCACCTTGCAGGTCAAATGGTGCTACTTTTTTTAAGCTATCATCATTTATGCTGTCATCACTAGTACTCTGCGGAAAATTACTCTGCGCGAATTGAGGCTGCTCAATAGGGGCATTCGTAGAGGTTACAGCAGTTCGGTTCGATGTAGTACTTGGGATGTCATGATAGTTAGACCCAGTACTTGAACTAACAGTATTTGAACTAGCAGCACTTGAACTGACCGTAGTTGAATCAACGGAATCAAAACTATAAGTAACAGGGCTTTGCTCACTAGCCGTCTGTTCAGTAGTAGCTTGCAAATCAGTACCATACTCATCGGCAACATAGTCGCTAGCGTTATAATCATTGATATCATAACCACCAGAAGGTTGATCAACTGTGTCTACCACTCTAACGCTCGCTATTACTTCATTGTTATTAGACTCAATATCAGTGGAATCAATATTTGACTGCTCAACCGAAGCTGTCGCAATGTCAGCCATATTGATGGTTTCTGACTCAGGTTGTACCCACTGATTGATACCCATCATCGCTAGAATTTGGCGTTGCTGCACACGGCGCTGTAATACAGTTAGTGGGTCTTGGGTATCACTCATTCGACTCTACTATCCTACTCATTTTGTTTATATCATTTACAGATGTGTTTATGGTTTTGGCAGCTCTCACTGAGTATGCATCACACTATTAATCAAATACTAGATCCATACCCATCAAAACAGCTGTCGAATACCGAGCCAACGCTCTGATATTGCCAGCAAACAATCGTATTCATCTTGGCTGATTATCGTATCGTGTAACATCACCGTATGCAACGTACTTAGCCATTGGCGATACTCATTATGAGTCGGCTGGTTCATCTCACTTTCATTATAATCTATTTGGCTACCGTCCTGTTGCTTCTCTCGATAATTATCAGCATTCTGAGCACCTACCAAGCGCTTGATAGAGTGATTGGTAGAGACAGGAACCGCAGAAATAATCGCCAATAACTGAATGCTATTCAAGTGCTGTGCGGTCAATAATAGCCACTGTAAATTAACGTCGCTTACTGTCATAAGATCAATATTAATCAAGCGCGCATGCCGTCTCAAATCTACAATATAATGCGCCACACTGTCGTTACCCTCACTCAATAACGATCGGTCATGCATTGAAATCATCTGGCCTTTTGCATCTTTTGATAGTCGATAAGCCAATAAGACAACAACTGATACTTCTGATTTACTAAGTCCTGTAAACACCTGACCTGAAGGGTCCAATTGCGCCCTTACGTCTTCCATACCAGTCTTCAGTATTTGCGGCCATAGAACCTGCGAGTCCGTATCTTGTAAAACTTCAGACAATATCGGTAGCAACTGCTGCAAATGCAACGCTTGCCATAGTGATGATATTGGCGATTTTTGAAGTGTTAAAGCTAACGAGTTATTCAGAGCCATAGCATTGGAGTTATCACTAGATATATTTTGATCTGATGAATCATAAGCTAAGCTTTTGGTTAAGTCAGATGTCAGTTGTTGGTTAAATAACTTAAATATGCCCTGCTGATAACGCAACAACATCGTACGGCATTTTTCTTGTTTTTTATAGTACTGATGACTGTCGTGACTATGATCGTTTTTACTTTTGAGCTTTAGATCTTCAATACATAGTTCAGATAAATTATTTTGATGCAATTGGTTTAAGGCGAGCTCAATCAAAGCGCTGTCTAAACGCCTGTCCAAACTGGCTACTACTGTCATCAGCTTAGTATCTATCCTATGTGGCAATACTTGCTCATGGGAAGTCGAGTCAGTCGCAACAGAGAAGCCATCATTCCAAATATCATTCAAACTATAAGTGGCAGTCGCTGATAATGATTGATACTGATGACAAAGCAAAACAGCTTCAATTAATGCTAGCGCACCTAGAGGATGATAACTATGATTGAGTATATACTGAGGTAGTGACACCTTTTGAATATCGCTAACATCAATTAGTGTGTTTTCTAGTAGATCAGCGTCAGGTTTGGATTGCCACGGTTTTAACAGCTGATGAGTACCAACGTCTTCGGCCTGTACTTGAAGCCGCCCATCAATTACTACATCAACTTCTACGGCAAACTCTAAACCGTCATCAATCCCTGATTCGCTACTATCCGTATTACGACCGTCGCTTATAGACTCAGCAAGGACTTTTGTGTCACTTGTCTGTTTAGTGTCACCTATATTAATCGTTGCGGCTGTTTGAGATCCAAGTACTGACGAGTGCCGCGTATTTTTTTCTGGCAAATATTTACTTAGGCTATTTTCTTTTGTTATTCCCCAATCACCTAAGCGGCGTTGCCTATATATTTCTTTGACCTTTTGCTGATTTATTCGCTTTTCTTTGGCGACTTGTACCGCGAACTGATGATAAGCATCCGCATTAATAGCGCTCATACGCTCAGTCAAGCTTGGGTGTGTGGCAAACCATGACACATCCCCTAAGTCTGCCCCACTACTAGCAAAGAAAAAATGACTGAGTCCATTGATATCAGCAATGCCAGACAAACGCGAGCCGAGCGAGTCTTGATGAATGGCTTTTAAGGTTTCGATAATCGCAGGCGTACGTGTCAATTGAACACTAGTGGCATCAGCAAGTAGCTCGCGCTCACGATTAAAACTGTGCTTAATCAACTGCGCGCTTGCCATACTGGAGAAGCTTAAACCATGCAGTAGCAATGTCCAGACACTACGCGGGGCTTGACGATCTATTATAGGCGGCGTTTGCACCCATTTAGACTGACGCTTGGCTGAGGACTGCTGTTGTTGTGATTGCTGCTGCCAGTAAGCGACCCATTCACTATGCGTGGTGAAATTAGCGGTTTGCGCTTCTGTATTGCGTGCAAGCGTATCAACCTGTCTCTGTGATAGAAACTTTTGGGAAATACTATCGCTATCAAAATAACGGTAATTAGATATTGGGTCACTCCAGTCGTATAGTATCTGCAAGCCTGCCAATACCACCATCAGCTGTAAATTGAACGTAGCATCACCGTGCAATATATGACCATATTCATGACCAATGAGTCCGTATAGCGCCTCATCAGACAGTTTATCTAACGCACCTTGAGTAACGACGAGTACCATATCTGAGCTATGGCGACCAGCGACGAAACCGTTGATACCCTGCTCGTCAGGTAGCACGTACAAAATAGGGGTTTGCAAACCTGCCGCAATGGCCAGTTGTTGAGCGATTTCATAGTAGCGACGATAAACGGGCGGAAAATCGCGCTCGTCACGTACTGCTATATGACGTGAACTATAGCGAACCTTTTCTTCAGCTTCGTGTTGATGAGCGACTCCTTGACTGTGCTCCCATGCTTCTTGGCTGTTATCAATGAATAGCCTAACCGCCCCTACTCGCTGAGCAATAGCGCGGCCACCTGCTCGCAGGCGTCGATACTCTAAAAAACTACCACCAACGAAACTGCCTAACGTCAAGACAATGACCAGAACCAATACCCAGTAGTATATACCGCCTGTAAATACTGTCAGCAGTATAGACATGACAGCCAGTCCCACTGCCATATGAGCAAGTACAATCAGGAAAAACAGTCCATAAAGTAATAGACTGCGCCGCGTACGTATCCGCTGTTCACCAAAAAAATCCATCAGATTAGGCTGCCTAGAGTTCGCCAAAATTGTCTAAACCTTAGCCCATATTGACAATCGGTGCCTGAGCAATCGCTTCTCTGTCTTCGAATACCAACTGACTGAGTGGACGAAAGCCAAACGTCGTACTAACGAGGTTATTAGGAAAGACTTCGCGATCATTATTATAAAACATTACGCTGTCATTATAATGCTGACGGGCAAATCCGATGCGATTTTCCGTATTGGTTAGTTCGTCCATGAGTTCCTTGATCATACTATCGGCTTTTAGCTCAGGGTAGGCTTCGACGACAGCGGAGAATTGACTCAACGCTTTGGACAACATACCTTCTGCTTTTGCAAACAGTGCCATGTGCTCTAGTGAGTCTGGCTGATGCTTATTAGAGTCTTGTAGATCTTGAGCATGATTACGCGCATTAATGACTCGGGTTAACGTCTCTTCTTCATGGCTTAAATAACGCTTGGCGGTCTCAACCAAATTTGGAATCAAATCATGACGACGCTTCAATTGCACATCTATTTGAGCAAAGCCATTCTTTGCTTGGTTACGTGCGCGTACCAATTTGTTAAATACTGATACGCCAAACACGACTACTAACACTATAAATGCAATAAATAGCCAAACAAACATCTTCATAATCAAACCCCAAAGTGTCTAGAATGTTAACAAAAGTTATTACATTGTATTTTAACTCATATTAATCAATGACGCTTTTAAATTGAACAGAAAATTAAATAGCGTATCGAACGAAATTTTGGACAAAAAAAAGCCCTTTACAATGAAGGGCTTAATACATCATAAGATCATCTTTAATACTTTTTGATGTAAAGATCAAATTTCAGGCAAAAAAAAGCGACTCCAAAAGCACATCCTCGGCACACATCATAACTATTACCGTTGCTACCTTCCGGTCCTGGCGGGATTCATAGAACAATGTTGCGAGGCTACCAATGGAGCCACCAGATGCAAATTATACAAGGATTTTTTTATTTTGCAACCCCTGTGATAAAACTGTTTGTTTTGCGCGATAAATAGCCTATAGATTGGCTCACAAAATTGTCACAGTAACTTATACATATTTTGTTACTTTATAGAATGAAGCTAAGCAGCTGTTTTAATCTAAAAAATAACAGGCTTGGCTTTTATATAAAAAAAAAGGTAGACACCATTCATATGGTTGCTAAACATGAAAATTCACTTAGGAGATAATAATGAAAAACACTTTATTAAATAAAGCAGCACTAGCTTCTGGTACAGTTTGTCTCATGACCGCCATGATGGGCAGCGCCCATGCAGAGCCAACAGGCTATGATCAACTGACGTTTCAAACAGAAGTAAAAGAAGAGATCCAAAACGATGAAGTGCGCGCCAGCTTATACAAAAAAGCACAGGCAACAGACTCGAAGACATTGGCTACGATGCTCAGTACCTCTATCAATAACGCGATGAAAATCGCCAAGCGCTACCCTAGCGTGACCGTGAGCACAGGACAGCAGCGCACCTATCCACGCTATGACAAAAACGATAAGATTATCGGCTGGACAGGACAGGCAAATATAGATCTGAAAAGTACTGACTTTGCAGCGACCAGCCAGCTCATTGCTGACTTGCAAGAAACATTGGTCATGGATAATCTAAACTTTGGGGTTTCAGACACCAAAAAAGACGCCCTTGAGCAAAAACTTATGACTGAAGCATCACGCGCCTTTCAGCAGCAAGCTAAGAATCTCACTCGGGCATGGGATGCGCGCAATTATCGCGTGGTCAATGTTAATCTGAACACAGGCAGCAACTATCCACGCCCAATGTACAGCGCCATGAGCATGAAATCAGGAATGGCAGACGAGTCAGTGCCAAGCCAAAGCTTTGAATCTGGTAACAGTACGGTATCGGTCACTGCTAACGGTACCATTGAGCTAACCAAATAAGTCAACGTACTTCTAAGCCAATCAATTGATATTAAAAAAGGTAAGTACCATCAATGGTGCTTGCCTTTTTTTTACTAGGTCGTGTCCTCATTTTAAAAATGGTGATAAAAATGAGATAAATTGCAGTCAAACAAGAAAAATAGCGCAGATAATATCGAGATATTAGTCAGCTATTTGACGCGGTTTGGCAAGATTTAGCCATTTTCAACCCATTTAGATGACTATCGGTTAAATTGAGGATATGCCCTAGCGATATCCATCATATTTAATCGTTGTCGTTATTGGGATTGAGACTGAGCCACTTCTTTTTGACTCAGTTTCAACTTCATTTTTTGATACCACGATAGGTTTTGATATGCCAAAAGCTGCTGTGCGATCTTTTTCTTGTTTTGTAATGTGGTATTGTTTTGAATCACATAGACAGTAATGGCTACTTGCTCAAGCGTTCGACCTGTCTCGCCTTGTATCAAAGCTTTTACCGTATGAGCACCTGGCAACACATTTACCGTAGCAATCGATGTACTCAGCCCCTGTGCCACTTCCTTATCATCCAGATAAATACGCACACTGTCACCTGCTTGTAGCGCAGGCTTGATTTGTACAACCACATCAATACTTTGCACTGGGCGGCGATAAGCTCTCTCTTTACTGGGTTCAGCAATCGTTAATTGATAGCTGACTGGTGCTTTCACTGTCGCAGTCGTCGTAGCAGTGGCAGGTGCATTTAGTGTTTGTGTCGCCGCAACTGGTTGAGTGATGACATCAGAACCACTTGTTGCACTGCTACCTGCTGTAGTAGCAACTCCTGAGCCATTCGTCTCATTACCTGTTGTGATGGCTATTTGACTGATTTGTTTGCCAGTTTGCTGCTCATAACTCTGCGGACGATCGGTAAAAGTTACTTGACCGGTTTGCTCGTCAATAACTTTATAGATAGGTGCAGCCTGTGTAAGCGGCATACAAAGACTGGTAGCAATTGTCAGAAGTGCTACCTTTATACTGCCTTTCAAAAAAGAAGATTTTGATAATAATGCCATAGTCAGTCAGCCTAATTGAGGTCTATTACTAAAAATTGAGTATCTATCATTATGCGATACTTTCGCAGTGAAATCAGTAGTCGTCGATATGAATTCGGTAGTAATGTCAAAGAAAGATGCTCCATAAAGATTTTCACCTCTATAAAAAGACATAAAAAAACCAGCTAAGAATAACTTAGCTGGTTTTTATGACTCAAAATAACTGAGTGCTTTAGCGACTAATTAGCAGCTGTAGTACATATCAAACTCAACTGGATGTACAGTTACGTTCAGACGTTGTACTTCTTCTTCTTTCAAAGCGATAAACGCTTCTAGCATGTCTTCAGTGAAGACATCGCCTTTTAACAAGAAGTCATGATCATCACGCAATGCTTGCAATGCGACGTCTAAGCTCTCTGCAACCGTTGGGATTTGTGCTTCTTCTTCTGGTGGCAAGTCATACAAGTTTTTGTCAGCAGCTTCACCTGGATGCATTTTGTTTTGGATACCGTCAAGGCCGGCCATCAACAATGCAGCAAACGCTAGGTATGGGTTAGCCGTTGGATCAGGGAAACGGGCTTCTACACGTACCGCTTTCGGGCTGCTTACGTGTGGAATACGGATAGATGCTGAACGGTTAGATGCTGAATAAGCAAGTTTAATAGGCGCTTCATAATGTGGTACTAGGCGCTTATAGCTGTTCGTTGATGGGTTAGTAATCGCATTCAACGCACGAGCATGCTTGATAATACCGCCAATGAAGTACAATGCTGTTTCAGACAGACCAGCGTACTCATCACCAGAGAATGTATTTACGCCGTCTTTTGAAATTGACATATGTACGTGCATACCTGAACCGTTATCACCAACGATTGGCTTAGGCATAAAGGTCGCTGTTTTGCCAAACTGATGCGCAACGTTATGAACAACATATTTCAATTGCTGAACTTCATCCGCTTTACGTACCATCGTGTTAAATGCAACACCGATTTCAGACTGGCAAGAAGCAACTTCATGGTGATGAACTTCAACTGAACCTTCACCAACAATTTCTTCGATGCGTTCACACATAACAGCACGCATATCATGTGAGCTATCGATTGGTGGTACTGGGAAATAGCCGCCTTTCACACGTGGGCGATGCGCCATATTGCCCCACTCGTAAGTTTCGTTAGTCGACCATGCTGCTTCTTCAGCCGTGATTTTATGACTAACGCCAGACATATCAACTGACCATTTAACATCGTCAAATACGAAGAATTCAGGCTCAGGACCGAAGTAAGCAGTATCACCGATACCAGTAGACTTTAAGTACTCTTCAGCGCGACGTGCGATAGAGCGTGGGTCACGGTCATAACCTTGTAGCGTTGAAGGCTCGATGATATCGCAAGTCACTACTACAGTCACTGCGTCAAAGAACGGGTCAACAAAAGCAGTTTCTGGATCAGGACGCAAGATCATATCTGACGCTTCGATACCTTTCCAACCAGCGATTGATGAGCCATCAAACATTTTGCCATCTTCCATGACATCTTCATCAACGGTATGCGCTGGGAAGCTGATGTGCTGCTCTTTGCCGCGTGTATCAGTAAAGCGAAAATCAACCCATTTAGCATTAGAGGATTGGATAAGATCTAATAGTTTATTCGACATGAATAGTCTCCGTTGTGTTGATCACGTAATTGCGATTTAAAATTATTAATATGATGTTCTTGTCCAAGAATGTCAGATGTGCTCTCAATACTAAAACAGCGCATTCGATATTATGCTTATTATCAGCACTATTTTGCGTATTAGTCAAGATGCTCATCTAAAGCGTTTACTTAATCAGACCAATATTTGTGCACATGGTCTAACATACGCCAATTCAATCCTAACGACATTCTAGCAATATACAACTCATAATGCTGAACTCTTCGGGCTCTTGTTAATAATTATTTTTAGACCAATTTCTTGGCTTTAAAAATAATCATAACAGCAATAATGCAAAGGCTATGCCAATGTATTACCACTCTGATAACAGATATAGTTATAGATAGATTTAATTATCAATATTTACAGTGGTTTATACGATTAATATCGTTATATATTCATTAATTCTCATCTAGTTCAGTTTTAGAATAGCACTTAATTAGAGCACCAGTTGAGAACCAAAGGCACTTAATTGGTGCAAATACAAATATATTTATTATTGAAATGCTATTTATTAGTGCGCCGTTAATAGCTGAATTAATAACATTATCCCTGCTCAAACTATTTTCATTATCGACAAAATAATAAAAAATATGTTTTTACTTGGTGCTTACTTAGATAGCCCGTACCCTACATTTGATAGAAAACAAAATAGTGGTAAGATAACCGCGCGCAATAACCTCCTCTGTTATAGTCAGAGCTGCTTGTGTTCGGCAATCAAGTGACTCGATAACAGTGAGAACAAATTTTATGTTAAAAATATAATAAAACTGATAAGTTGAAGCCTTAATGATTTTGATGATCGATAATTACGATAGCTTTACGTACAATATCGTACAGTACTTCGGTGAGCTAAAGCAGGACATCACTGTCTGGCGTAATGATCAGGTCAGCATTGAGCAGATTAAAACCCTTGCACCTGATGTGATTGTGATTGGCCCAGGTCCGTGCGATCCTGACCGTGCAGGTATTTCGCTGCAAGCCATTGAGACATTTAAAGGAATTATTCCTATACTGGGTATTTGCTTGGGTCATCAAGCTATCGGTCAAGCCTTTGGCGGTCAAGTGGTCAAAGCTGGCGAAGTCATGCATGGCCGCTTATCAGCTATCTATCACAACGAGCAAGGTGTGTTTGCTGGCTTGCCTAACCCGTCACAGGTTACGCGTTATCATTCGCTCGTCATTGACAAGACAAGCCTACCAGACTGCCTTGAACTTACCGCATGGACACAGAATGCTGATGGTAGTATTGAGGAAATCATGGGTATTCGCCATAAGGCGTTTGCTGTAGAAGGCGTCCAGTTCCATCCTGAGTCGATATTGAGCGAAGCAGGTTACCAATTACTCAATAACTTTTTACAGACTCACGGCTTGTCTACTCTAACATCCGATGAACTACCACAAGTTGGTTAGGTTTGACTAAAAGCACGTCGGTAAAAATGCTGCTTTTATAAGCCCATACCAAATTTCACACAGATTCATATAAAAAATAATAGTAAGTGAGACCATAATGAGTACGAAAAAAATAGAAGAAACGCACACGCCAGAGAGTATTACAAAATTGTCTGATGATCAAACGCACCAATTGCTAACCACAGCTTTGGGTAGAATATTTCAACACATCGATTTAACCTTTGATGAAATGTATCAAGTGATGCTCATCATCATGCAAGGTAGATGTAGCGACGCTATGATGGGCGCTATCTTGACGGGATTACGTATGAAGGGCGAATCCATCGACGAGATTACTGCATCAGCCAGCGCCATGCGTGCACTAGCCGCCAATATTGAACCAAAGAACTGTGATTACTTGGTAGATATCGTTGGTACTGGCGGTGATGGAGCTAATCTGTTCAATGTCTCGACTGCATCAGCGTTGGTTGTTGCGGCGGCTGGTGCACAAGTTGCTAAGCACGGCAATCGCGGCGTCTCGACCAAATCTGGTAGCTCAGACTTACTTGAGCAAGCAGGTATCAGTCTTGCGCTCACGCCAGAGCAAGCAAAAGACTGTATCGAAAATCAGGGTATCGGGTTTTTATTTGCGCCCAATCATCATAGTGCAATGCGTTACGCCAACCCTGTACGCCGTGAGCTAAAAGCGCGTACCATCTTTAATATTTTGGGCCCATTGACCAACCCTGCTGGCACGCCAAACTTAGTCATCGGTGTGTTTACCGCGCAGTTATGTGAGCCAATTGCCAAGGTGATGAAAAACTTAGGCGCACGTCATGTCATGGTAGTAGGCGCAAAAGATGGTCTTGATGAAATCAGTCTTGCGACTTCGACCACAGTCGCTGAGCTAAAAGATGGTGAGATATCAGTCTATGACATAATGCCAGAAGATGCGGGTATCGAGTCACAAACCCTTATTGGCCTCGATGTCGACTCTCCAGCACAAAGTCTTGAGTTGATTCGTGCTGCGCTATCTGGAGCCGACACCCATGACCGTGCTGTACTTAAAGCACGTGACATGATTGCGCTAAATGCAGGTGCCGCGATATACACCGCAGGGCTTGCCAGCAACTACCCTAACGGTGTTAGCCGAGCACAAAAAATCATTCAAAATGGCGATGCTTTACTCAAACTTGAGTCTTTAGCCAACTATACCCAACAGCTAGTCGCTCAAGGTTAATCTATACGCATTTATATACTGTCTATAGTCAAAGAAATTTAAAAAGGATAACAGGCAGCCGACCGCAGATTGTACAAGTCGTACATCTAAGAAGGACAACGTCGTAGCCATTTAGTAGTTATTAATAGTTTTCTTACTATATTTACATTTAACGATATTCGGAT
Organism: Psychrobacter sp. BI730; assembly: GCF_013414195.1. GTDB lineage: Bacteria > Pseudomonadota > Gammaproteobacteria > Pseudomonadales > Moraxellaceae > Psychrobacter. The sequence continues at coordinate 140,351 of NZ_JAATTV010000008.1, read as the reverse complement.
ACCAGTATGACCACAACTCATTCAGACATACCATCAGTGCTACAGCGCATTGTCGCCACCAAAGTAGAAGAAGTAAAAGCCGCTCGCGAAGCATTGTCTCTAGAGGACTTGAAAGCACAGGTCGCAGCTGATGATAAACCGCGTCGAGGTTTTGCCGCGGCGCTACGTGCTGCTGGCACTAAAGAAAATGGTATCGGTATCATTGCTGAGATTAAAAAAGCCTCACCGTCTAAAGGCATTATCAATCATAACTTTACCCCTGCTCTATTTGCGCAGCAGTATGAGCAAGCGGGCGCTAGTTGTCTGTCTGTATTGACCGACCGTGATTACTTTCAGGGCGATGACATCTATCTTATTCAGGCGGCTAATACTTCAAGCTTACCGACATTACGTAAAGACTTTATGATTGATGTCTATCAAATCTATCAATCTTACCTAATGGGCGCTGACTGCATCCTACTCATTATGGCTTGCCTAGATGATGCGCAGGTACAAGAGCTACATGCACTCAGTACTGAGCTTGGTATGGACGTATTGATAGAAGTACATACTCAGTCTGAGCTTGAGCGTGCGCTACAGTTGCCACGCTCAGCGCACAATATTTATGGTATCAATAACCGTGATTTGAACACCTTCGATGTTGACCTGCAAACCACGCTTGATCTCAAGAAAATTTTAAACGATGCCCTCGCTGCTGATAGTGCTGAGCAAAAACCACTTATCGTGACTGAGAGTGGTATTCATAGCAGTGATGATATTCGTCTCATGTTAAATAACGAGATTCAGCACTTTTTGATCGGTGAGCAATTTATGAAAACTGATCATCCTGGGCAAGCGTTACAATCCTTACTTGCGAGCGTCGCAGCAGACGGGTAAAGTAACTCAATAATTTATGCTTAAATAAATGCTCAATAGCTTGAACAATGTCTATGCTATATACACAGTTCAATCAACCATTCATCAATCAACGATACGTTAACTTTTATGTCAAACTCTCTGTTTTCAAAAGAAATGCAAGACCAGCTCAAAGAACTCAAAGGCCAGCTGAGCAAGGGCCGTGATACTAATTCACCTGAAGGTGAGAATCAAAAGCCAACTGAGCCGGTGTCGCTACCGACTCAAAAGCAAGTAAAAAAGACAGTCAAGCAGCTAGATAGTGAACATATCGATGACGATAAAGTTCTGTTTATGCAAGCCATGCACGGTGTCAATCAGCTAGAAGACAAAAATGTCCGCTCACCTGCCAGCGCAACTAAAGCAGGTAAACCTGATGCAGCGACATTATCTAAACGTGCCGCAGCTCAAGGTAGTGAAGCCAGTGATCTAGGCGCAGGCTTGTCAGATATGCAAGCACTACTGAACCCTGTCGCTGCTGAAGCTTATTTGTCTTATAAGCAGCCTACACTGCAAAATAAAATCTTTGATCAGCTCAAAAAAGGCAAGCTGCGTTGGTATGACGCGGTAGATATCCATGGCTGTACGATAGAAGAAGCACGCGAAGCGATGACTCAACTGTTGAGCCAAGCCAAGCAGAAAAACGAAACTATGGTAAAAATCGTCCATGGTAAAGGTAGCGAAGCGATTCTAAAAACCTGTATCAATGGCTGGTTACGTCAATTGCCAGAAGTACTAGCGTTTTGTTCTGCACCACCAAAAGATGGTGGTAACGGTGCTGTACTAGTACTACTTAAAAAACCTAAAGCAGATGGCGAATAGGTCTATTGTTAGTGATACGGTACTACATAAAAAGGACTGCTTATTTGCAGTCCTTTTTCTATCAATCATTTATGGTCTAGACGTAGACTGCAACGATGTTTCCTTCAATGAACGCTCTCTTTAATGTACATTCCATTTAATGTTAGCTTCTCATTCTGCATTAATATCTTGACTTGAGCTCCTTCTAATTAGCAAAGCGAAATCACTATGAGCATTCAGACTATTGAAAATACCAACGAGCTAGAACAGCAAATTGCTGCACTGATTACCATTGAACCAAGGTTCGCCCCTGTCCATAAGCAGGTCGGGACACCTAATCTTAGGCATAATGCAGGTGGGTTTGAGCAGTTGATGAGAGCGATGGTTGGTCAGCAGTTATCAGTTGCCGCCGCTGCCAGCATTTGGAAACGGTTGGTTGATGCAGAATTGATTACCCCGCAAGCGATACGTGAAGCGACAGACGATAGTTTGAAGACGCAAGGATTGTCTAAGCAAAAAACTCGTTATGTGCGTTCTTTAGTGGATCATGATATAGACTTTGCAGCCTTAGAAACTTTGCCAAATGAAGAGGTCATAACAACCTTGACAGCTGTGACAGGGATTGGACGTTGGACAGCTGAGATGTATTTACTATTTTCGCTAAAACGTGCAGACATACTCGCTGTCGATGATTTGGCCATTAAAGTTGCAGCCATGGAGTTATTAGGCTTAGCAGAGCGCCCAACCCCTAAGCAGCTTAAAGACTTAACTCAGCACTGGTCACCTTATCATAGTGCTGCCAGTCTATTGCTTTGGTCGTACTACGGCTCATTACGTGATAAAACCGCAGTACCTTTATAGCTAATTGAGCAAAAATAGCACTAATATTACTAAACGCCATTCGGGATAAAAAAGTCTCTTTTAAGGCTGGTTCCATATAGAAAAGCCAGATTTGTTTTTAGTGTGCTTAAACTTACTTTTTCTTAGCATATGACTTTTATGCTTTAGTGCCTTAAGCGCACCACTTCTGCTGACGGTCGCCATAGAGAATTTGTGGTGACTTGCAACATCATTTTTAGCCTTGTCGCTATCTTTACGAATATTAACGCCATCATCGTTGTAATCTTTCCTGTATACGCTTGTGTTTACTTCCTTGTTATCAGACACTTCATTATTAGCAGAGTTACTACTGTTATCTGATTCATTTCCTTCTGCTGATTCATCAGTGCTACTTCCCACATGATGTTCAAGCTCCGTTTGATTAACAATCAACTGCTGAGTCGGCAATGCATGTTCTACCTTATATTTCGCGACTTTCTTTAATATATCGACAAACAAAGCGTTTTGTTTGTCATAGAACTCAATGATACCAATAGCATTCACATAAGCTTGCAACTGAATAACATAGCAATCTTGGCGCAGCTCCAAAATATTGACCTGATTCCATTCTTGATTGGTCAAATCATGCTCTTTTATAAATTCATCCAAGTCATTGACCATTTTAAATATTACGTCAAGATCAGCGGTACGCTTAATATATAAGTAATGGAAGAAACGAAACATATCGCGAGAGGTAAAGTTTTCGATCTGCATCGATGAAAAATCACCGTTTGGTACCGTAACAATCGTCCGCGACAATGTCCGCACGCGCGATGAGCGAATACCAATGTCGATAACTGTGCCTTCGTAAGTACCGAATTTACAGTAATCACCGATACGCACAGGTGAATCAGCGACGACGACGACACTACCAACTAAGTTTTCAATCGTCTTTTGCGCACCAAGGGCTAATGCCAAACCACCCACACCCAGCGCAGCAATACCAGTGGTCAAATCAAACCCTAGATTGCCAAAGATAACAATGACAGCAAATATTAATAGCAGTGCTTTGACGACTTTACGCAATAGTCCCAAGATAGAGACTCGTTCTGTATAGTTTTTCTTATAGCTTAGGTTCACAGCACGGGTGAATATCGCATCGATGACGCGCAGTAATAGCCACGTTAATGCCAACCACGAGGCAATATCTGTAAAGCGATTGACAGGCTCTCGCAGCGTAACTGACACGCCAGCGTAGACCATGACCTCAGACAATATCAATGCCATGATAACAACTGACAGCGGTAAAATTACTTTATTTGGCAAAGGTAGCGGGACGCCGCGTACTCGAGGATATGCGATGCGTAATAAATGGTACAGTAGCCATACCATGATGTACGTCAGCACAAAACTACTGATAATCATCGTGAGTGCAGCGACCAAATCAGCCATTTGATAACCAAATAGCTTTTTGCCTTCTAATGAGTCAACGGTATAACGAGAAACCAAGGTCGGTTCAGTGTTCTCTATCACTTCTGGCACTGAGCTGAGCGTATCGCTCGAAAACTGCCAATACTGCTCACCCTGCTTTGATACCACTCTTTCGAGTAATAGTGGGACGCTTTTTTCACCGACATTGATGACACCAACATTCTCTTGGCTCGGTGGTAACTGGTCGGTCAGATTACCTTCAGGTGTATTGTTAATCTGCAAATCAGGTTGAAACCGACCACCTGCATCCAATGCTTGTTTGAATTGGCGTACGACAGTGGTTGGATTGTCAGACTTCGACAAGTTTAGATAATTACTTGCCAGTAAGTAATCATTTTCGCCTAATGCACTGATAAACCCTTGTACCGTATGACGCGGTGTATCTCTGCCAAATGAATCAGGCAATGGCGTACTTACTGTCTCTCCACTACTGTCATTACCTACTCCCAAAGCGCCAGCCTCAACAGCGTAGGCATTATTTGGCAATGCGATACTCAACAGCATAGTCAGTAATAGCATCGCGACTATAAATGGCATCTTAGTAATAGCAGAGAATAAATTAGGCGAAGGACTGGGAGTCAGATTATGCTTGATAGACAAAACAAACCTCTTAGTTTAAAAATGGCATGATAAATGACAGGTGGCGTCCATACTATAGTAACAATTATTTATAACAGCAGTGCTTTTGATTACGCAATTTTGTAGCTAACTGTATTGGTATTTGGTTTCTTACTCTATGTGCACTTCTAATAGTAGGTGTTTTTAAGGATAGGCTTATCTTATAAAATTCAATAAGTTCTCATAGAATATCTAAGTAAAGTAATTTTTAACTGACTATTTAGCAAGCTAACCTGAATAACATTCAGCCTACCCTGAATAAACATTAGGTTAAAGTAGTTTATAAAGCAGGTTAATTTGTAGATAATGAGCGCAGTTTTGCTTATATACTGTTTTTTGTAACTTTTGACCCCTTTTACGTCATAATAGTTACCTCTCATTTCTGCATTTTTAACTTGATTACTTTGGAATCGACTATGTCTGTATCACGTGCATCTTCACGTACCTATCTTCGTTTAAGTATTTTGAGCGTTCTTAGCTTACTTGCAGTAAATACTGCAATGGCAGCTACCTCTGAAAATATTTCCATCAACGATAGTAACCTACCACAAGTTGAGCTTGATGAAATTGTCGTGACAGCCACTCGCACACCTACTAAGACAAGTAATGTAATTGCGCAGACACGGGTGATCGATAAGGAAGAGCTACAACGTTATCAAGGTCAGACTGTTTTGGACGTACTCAAACGTCAACCAGGCGTCGCTTTTAAACAAAACGGTGGTCTTGGTACTACTTCAAATTTTTACATGCGCGGCTACGACAGCAAACAAATTCTCGTGTTAATTGATGGTATACGTTATAGCTCAGTCAGCGCTGGAGGCGCCGCGTTAAACTTGCTACCTGCTGATCAAATTGATCGAATTGAAGTTCTCTATGGAGCATCAGGTTCTAGCATCTACGGTGCGGATGCGATGGGCGGTGTCATTCAAGTATTCACTAAAGGCGGCAATATAGATCGAAGCAGTATGTCAGTTACCGCAGGTATCGGCTCAAACGATCATTATGTATACGGTGCAAGCGCACAACTTGCCAATACTAATGGTACTACATTAAGCCTTTCAGCCAGTCACAACGAAACAGATGGTATCAATGCGACCCGTCCAGATCCCAGTAATCAAAATGACCCTTATAATAAAGACGATGATGGTTTTGAGAGCGACAGTGTAAGCTTAGCAGTCAATCAGCGTTTTAGCGACACGTTACTGACAGGTGCTAGCATCTTGTATAGTAAATCCACTACTGAATATGACGATGGTACTTTTGAAGACGCTCATGCTGATCAAGAAAACGGCGCAGCACAAGCTTATGTCGACTGGCAATATATGCCTGATGCCTCTGTTAAGCTCCAATATGGTCACTCTATTGATAAAAGCGAGTCTTATGCTAAGTATCCAAATGTATTCGATGGTACTCAAGACCAGATTAGCTTAGTTGGTAAAAACAAGCTGCTAGCTGGTGAAGGTGTTTATGGTCTCGAATACCTCACTCAAGACTTAGACAGCACGGCTTACAGTATTGATGACCGTAATGTCAAAAGTGCCTTTGCTGGCTATGTCATCGCCAATGACCGCTTTGATGCACAAGCCAACCTACGCTACGATGATGACTCACGCTATGGTGATGAAACCACCTATAATTTGGGCGGTGCAATGCATCTTAGTCCTGATTTCCGCGTTGGTGCGAGCTATGCTAAAGGCTTCCGCGCACCTGTCTTTAATGATTTAAGCCCTGCATATGGTGGCGATCTTAACCTTAATCCTGAGACTAGCGACAACTATGAAGTATTTGCTCAGTACGATAGCACTCGGCACAGCACACGTCTGACAGGTTATCGCAGTGATGTGGATAATTTAATTGCTTACTCTAATTTCAAAGCAAAGAATATCAATAGCGCTAAGATTGAAGGCATATCATTAACCTCTGACTGGGAAATGAACGACTATCTGTTTGGCGGCAGCTATGACTACCAGAAGGCAGAAGACAGTAGTGGCGGAAGTGATGATGGCAACTCTCTTCCCTACCGTCCTGAACACAAGGGCTTGGTATATGTCGGATACCGTCTGCCAAGTTTAGATATACGCGCTGAATATCAGTATGTAGGGGACTATTACAGCAGAATTACCAATACTGACTCTCAATTTGTAGACAACTATGGATTGCTGAACATCAGTGGTAACTACAAACTTACTGATAATTTGTCTATGACTGCACGTCTAAACAACATCACTAACGAAGATTATATAACAGATATTGGCTATAATACTGACGGTATTAACTACTTTACCTCTCTAACCTACAACTGGTACTAATTTTGGCTGAGTAGTATCAAAAAACATTAAAACAAAAAAGGTCATCAGTCGATGGCCTTTTTTATGGCTATAGATTCCTGTTTGAGGTTTTGTTTGTCTAAGGCATCAGCTATTTATCTCAGTCAATAGGTGACAATTAACCACTCATCTATTACAATAACGACCTCCGAGAGGTGTTGCGCCATAACAGTGATTTACTGCATTAACATTCTATAGTTATGCAATCAAAGGTTATGTTAGGCTCGGTTAACTGTCGAGAGTCCATATTTTTGGTCGCCCACAGCACAAACAACGGCACCTGCGTTTTTATTCTTTTTATCATTCGTTAACCACTGATAGGAGCATATTATGGACGCAGTGTCTACTACACCATCTGCCCATACGATCGATCCCTCTTTCACTGACTACAAAGTCGCTGACATCAGCCTTGCTGATTACGGCCGCCGTGAAATTACCCTTGCTGAAGCCGAAATGCCTGCCCTAATGGGTTTGCGTCGTCGCTACGAAGCAGACCAGCCGCTTAAAGGCGCGAAAATCGCTGGCTGTATCCACATGACCATTCAGACAGCCGTACTTATCGAGACACTAGTTGCGCTTGGTGCTGAAGTACGCTGGACATCATGTAATATCTTCTCAACTCAAGACCATGCTGCTGCTGCAATTGCTGCTGCTGGTATCTCTGTTTATGCTTGGAAAGGCGAAACAGAAGAAGAGTATGAATGGTGCCTACGTCAGCAAGTCCATGTTGGCGGCGAAGCATCAGGCCAACTTTGGGATGCTAACTTAATCTTGGATGATGGCGGTGATTTGACTGCTTTGATTCACAATGATTATGCAGAGCTGCTTGACAACATCCATGGTATCTCAGAAGAAACCACCACTGGCGTTCATCGCTTGGTTGAGATGCTTGGTAAAGGTACACTTAAAGTACCAGCCATCAACGTCAACGATGCGGTTACCAAGTCTAAAAATGATAATAAATATGGCTGCCGTCATAGCTTAAACGATGCTATTAAACGCGCTACCGATATGTTCCTTGCTGGTCGCCGTGCCTTGGTTATCGGTTATGGCGATGTAGGTAAAGGCTCTACACAAAGCTTACGTCAAGAAGGCATGATCGTACGTGTTTCAGAAGTTGACCCTATCTGTGCTATGCAGGCATGTATGGACGGTTTTGAAGTATTATCACCATACATCGACGGTGATAACACGGGCGGCGCAGCTAGCATCAACAAGCGCTTGCTTGAAGATACTGATATGATCGTCACCACAACTGGTAACTACCATGTTTGTGATAGAAATATGCTAGCAGCCCTTAAACCTGGTGCTGTAGTATGTAACATCGGTCACTTTGATACCGAAATCGACACACAATTTATGCGTGATAACTGGCGCTGGGTTGAGATCAAGCCACAAGTTCATCAAATCTTCCGTTCAGACGATGAAAACGATTATTTGATCTTGCTTGCTGAAGGTCGCCTAGTAAACCTAGGTAACGCAACTGGTCACCCATCACGCGTGATGGACGGCTCATTTGCCAACCAAGTATTGGCTCAAATGTATCTGTTCGAAGAGAAGTTCGCTGACTTGCCAGCTGACCAACGTACTGACAACCTATACGTAAAAGTATTGCCTAAGAAGTTAGACGAAGAAGTGGCCGCTGCGATGGTTGCAGGCTTTAACGGTACGCTAACCAAGCTGACCCAAAAGCAAGCTGAGTATTTGGGTGTGCCAGTTGAAGGTCCATTCAAGCCTGACGCTTATAAATACTAAAAGGAGCCTGACTGTGAGTAAGCCTGCTTTCTCCTTTGAGTTCTTTCCTGCAAAGACCGAGCAAGGTCACGAAAAGCTTCTCAGCACTTACGATGAGCTTAATAAGTTATTACCAGCTTATTTTTCGGTAACTTACGGTGCGGGCGGTTCAACCCGTAGCCGCACCTTAGATATCGTACAGGCACTCAGTGCGCGTGGTACCACTGAAATCGCGCCGCATATGTCTTGTATTGGCGATGACAAAAGTGAAATCGCTGAATTGCTAGAGTATTATAAGACTTTAGGTATTAGACGTTTAGTAGCGCTACGCGGCGACTTGCCATCAGGTCAGGTGGGCATGGGTGAACTACCATTTGCGGTAGATTTGGTAAAGTACATTCGTGAGCATTCGGGTGATCACTTCCATATCGAAGTGGCCTCCTACCCTGAAATGCACCCACAAGCGCGTAGCTTTGAGTTTGACATTGATAACTTGGTAAATAAATACCAAGCTGGTGCCAATGCGTCGATTACCCAGTTTTTCTACAACGCTGACAGCTATCTGTACTTGCGTGATAAGTTAGAGAAACGCGGTATTGATACAGTAGCTCAGCCTTTGGTCGCTGGTATCATGCCAATTACCAATTCAAGCAATCTCTTGCGTTTTGCTGATAGCTGTGGCGCCGATATTCCGCGCTATGTACGTAAGCAGTTGACGGATTTTGGCGATGATAGTAAGGCTATTCGTGAGTTTGGCTTTGATGTGGTTTATCGTTTATGTGAACGCTTGATTGCCGAGGGCGTACCTGCCATGCATTTTTATAGCATGAACAAAGTTGAGCCAAACAAACGCTTGGTAGAAGCATTGGGATTGACCGCTTAAACTTGTAAGCATTCTAGAATATCCCTCAATCATTCCTGAATACATTATTAATGACTGGCGTTTCTAGGAGCGCCAGTTTTTTATTGTCAAAATTTTGACCAATAACCCTTTACCGTTTTATTCATACACTTTATCTTATTTGATTTTTAAAAATTTCTTCACTGTGTAATAATGCTGCTCTAAAAATAATTATCTTTATTAAGAAAAATTCTCATAAAACAAATGTCATTAATTGTCTCAAGTGATATTCTATAGATCTAATAATAATTACACTCAATCAAATAATAGGAATAAGACCACGTGCGACGTTTTTTTTATGCCGTTAACAACGACAATGCTGATGCCTCATCACTACCTAAATTGGGTGAGTTACCGCTAGGTAGCAATGTCGAATTACCCGATAGTGTAGTCCATCATTGGTGCCGTGTACTACGAGCCAATATTGGGGATCAAGGGATTTTGTTCGATGGATTTGGTGGCGAATATACAGTAGAGCTACAGGCAATCAGTAAAAAAAATACCACTGCTACTTTGCTTACACATATAGACGACGATCGTACGCCGCCTACTATCACTCAGATTGGTTTGGTAATGAGCCGCGGTGAGCGTATGGATTATGCTATCCAAAAAGCAACTGAGCTTGGAGTGACTGCCATTCAGTTGCTCAGCAGCCACCATGGCGAAGTCACATTAAAACCTGCTCAAGTTGAAAAGAAACTGGCGCACTGGCAACAAGTGGCCATCGCTGCTTGTGAACAATGCGGCCTTAATCGCCCACCTCTTATTCTTGCGCCACAATCAATCAACGAATGGCTAAGCAATACCAATTCTGATGCTAAGACTACTGAGGCTATGGCTACTGGCGTTACGAAGGCGCAAATGGCCGTCAGTTCTATCGTTTCTGTGCTTAGTCATGATTCTTACTATCAAGTATTAGCAAACGCTGCAGATCTATGTATGCAAATGAGTGTACCAGCAGCAGGACAACCTGCCATGCCTGACGCTCTATCTGATATTCTTAAACAACAGACCCCTTATATCAAACTGTTGATCGGGCCTGAAGGTGGTTTGAGTCACGATGAATGTCAGCAAGCGGAGAGTGTTGGATTTGAGCCTTGGCAAATTGGAACAAGAGTCTTGCGTACCGAAACTGCACCAGTGGTAGCGTTAGCTACTTTACACGCCTTAAGCACCTAGTAAAAACTGATAAGTATTAGTATGACTATCGTAGTTTTTATCTTTTATACTTATAGTCAAAAATAAAGTCTGTTCTGTATCGTACACAGTAAAACGCGATGCCAACTCAATGTTAATAAATTGATAATGCAGTTCTTATTTTTATAAGCCCTTATCTTTTGTGAGCCACTATTATGAGCAATTTTGACACTATTCCAGTATCAATCAAGCAGCAGTTGATGAGTACGCTATGTGAACAGCTTGAAGACGCCATATTTGTATTAGATGATAATTTACGTTATTTAGCGGTCAATGCCAGTTATGAGCTTATGATTGGCTACAAAGAAGATTTCTTGGTTGGTCGGCCACTTGGTATTTATGCTGCTAAGTTTTTATCAGAAGCAGAACAGCTTATCTTGAAAGACATCAGTAAAAACCTAAACAGTCATGGATTTTACGAACTTGATTTTTCGATGATCAATCGTTATGGCGAGCCTATTGATTGTCATGTCACTTATCGCAAGATTTATATAGATCAAATGGCTTATCATATTGGTATGCTGCGTGATATGTCTGCAGTTATTAAAGATCAAAAACAGGTCGCCCATTTACTCAACTATGATCAGCTCACAGGTCTCCCTAACCGCAAGGTATTTTTGAGTCAGACAAGTGACATGCTATTGGATAGTTACCAAGAGGTTGTCCTTGTACGCTTAAACATTGACCGTTATCGCAATCTTGCCAGCCTATTAGGGCCTGATGGTGCCAATGATTTAATAAAAAACTTTGCAGAAGGAGTCGAAAAGCTCAAACTGCATAATTTACGCTCCTTTTCTCACTTTGGGGGTGATGATTTTGCGCTATTATTTGAAGTTAAAGATGCCAATATGGTACGTCATCAGCTAGACACACTCATGCAAATGTGTGAGCGTCCCTTCTCTACTGACAAGAGCCATGCGACAGATGCAAATATCTATTACCATATTTCTGTGGGTGTGAGCTGTTTTCCAAAAGACGATAACGAAGTAACGGGTTTATTGACCAAAGCAGAAAAAGCATTGGACTATGTCAAGCAGCATGGTGGCGATGATATTCGCTGGTACGACGAGGCAATTGAAAGCGCCACCGCTGGTAGCTTAGAGCTAGAGTCTGAGCTTAGAACTGCTACCACTGAAGGTCAATTCGTTCCTTATTATCAGCCAAAGTTCTCATTAGAGACTGGGGCTATCACAGGTTTTGAAGCATTGGTACGTTGGCAACACCCCACTCGCGGATTGCTCAAGCCCGTTCATTTTATCAATGCCATTATCGCGCACAAGCTATCCTTTGATTTGTTTTCGCAACTGGCTATTAAAATCGTCAAACAACTAGCCGTTTGGCAACAGCAAGGGTTTCATCAACACGTCTGTATCAACGCTGATGCCGCGGAATTTAGCCACCCTGACTTCTTTGATATGGTAAGCACACTACTGACAGCAAATGACGTTGCTGCCCATCAGTTGCATATTGAAGTAACCGAGTCGTCTTTGATTCAGCGTCATGATAATGTAAAAAAACAGCTTAACTCGCTTAGAGAGCTTGGCGTACGTCTAGCGCTCGATGATTTCGGTACTGGTTATGCGTCATTAAGCTACTTGCAAGAATATCCATTTGATTTTATCAAGATTGATAAGAGCTTTATCTCCAATATTGAAACCGATCGTACCCAGCACGCGATTGTAAAAGCCATTTTAGACTTAGCAGTCGCTTTAGACATGCAGGTCGTTGCTGAAGGTATCGAAACTGAGCAGCAGCGCGATGTGTTGTTAGATATGGGTTGCAAAATTGGTCAGGGCTATTGGTTTAGCAAACCTGTGGCTGCTGATGTCGCCACTGCGATGCTGATTCAACAAAATGCTTCTGAGTAAACGCTAAGCTATTCGTTATTAATCATAAACTACTATGTTAAGACTCCTAACATACGAGCATGTTTAATGTTTATCACGTTTATATCTGTGAAATAACTTACAGGCTCGGTTCTACCAAATAATGTTGTCATTTATACTAATGCGTTTGTCTTTATGGCAAACGCTATTTTTTTGCCTGTCGTTTTTTCATGTTAATACCGGTCATATAAAGGACTATCTGTCTTAGTAACACTAAATTTTTCATATGCTTAATGCTGCTATCTCCTAGCGCCTAACGTCGATTGCATAACCGATGCAAGATAGGTTCATGACTTATCAGTCCTGTCACCAAACTTGTATAATCACCTATGAAAGCCTATCTTTTATAGTGAATTTGTTAGAGCACATTTAATCTCTCATTGACTCTGACAATCACCACTCTTTTTAACACTATTTTATGTAATCGATAGCATGGTTGACCTGCTTTACTGTTTATCATTTATTTAGATTTCCAGACTGGCTAGGCAAGAATAACGCACTAGAGAATAGTGCGACCATATGCTCATTATTGGCTATGATCGGTTACATTCCAAAAAGGACAGGAAGTTATGCAATACAAAGCGCCCTTACGTGATATCCAATTCGTTATGCATGAACTACTCGATAGTGAAAGCCACTACAAAACTTTGCCTGCGTTCCAAGAAGCTGACCGCGAGCTAATGGACAGCCTGTTTGAAATGGCTGCAAGCTTTGCTGAAAACGAACTGTCGCCATTGAACCAAAGCGGTGATGCTGAAGGCTGTAAGTTTGACAATGGTAAGGTCACCACGCCAAAAGGCTTTAAAGAAGCTTATGACGCGTATTGTGAGCTTGGCTTCCCTGCTTTATCTGCTGAAGAAGATTTCGGTGGTCAAAACATGCCGTTCTCATTATCTACTGTCATCAATGAAATGGTTGGTACGGCTAACTGGTCATTTTCTATGTACCCTGGCCTATCACATGGTGCTATCCAAACCATCGAGCATCATGGTACTGACGAGCAAAAACAAACCTATTTAGAAAAAATGGTCACTGGCGAATGGTCAGGCACCATGTGTCTTACTGAAGCGCATGCGGGTTCTGACTTGGGTATTATCCGTACCAAAGCTGAGCCTAAAGAAGATGGTAGCTATAGCATCACGGGTCAAAAGATTTTCATCTCTGCCGGTGAGCATGACCTAACTGGTAACATCATCCATATTGTATTGGCTCGTCTACCAGGTGCACCTGCTGGTACCAAAGGTATCTCATTGTTTATCGTTCCTAAAATGACGGTCAACGCAGATGGTAGCGTTGGCGAAAGCAACAATGTCGTTTGTGGCTCTATCGAACACAAAATGGGTATCAAAGCCTCTGCAACTTGTGTCATGAACTTCGATGGCGCAACAGGTTACTTGATTGGACCTGAAAACCGTGGCCTACAGTGTATGTTCACCTTTATGAACGTGGCACGTATCGGTACTGCCGTGCAAGGTTTGACTGCAGCAGAGTATGCATTCCAAGGTTCATTGACTTATGCAAAAGACCGCTTAGCGATGCGTTCACTATCAGGTACGAAAGCACCAGAAAAAGCGGCTGATCCTATCATTGTACATCCAGCTGTTCGTAACATGTTGTTGACGGAAAAAGCCTTTGCTGAAGGTGGTCGTGCGCTAGTTTATTATCTCTCACATTTTGCAGATACCGTCGCAAAAGGCGAAGGCGAAGCGTTGAAGTTTGCTGACCAAATGTTGTCACTACTGACACCAATTGCTAAAGCGTTCTTGACTGAAACAGGTTTAGAAGCTGCTAACCATGGTATTCAGGTTTATGGTGGTCATGGTTTCGTTAGCGAATGGGGTATGGAGCAGAACGTACGTGATACGCGCATTTCTTGCTTATACGAAGGTACCACAGAGATTCAAGCACTTGACTTGTTAGGCCGTAAAGTCTTGGGTTCACAAGGTAAGCTACTTGCTAACTTTGTAAACGTTATCAAAGAATTCTGTGAAGAAAACAAAGAAAATGACGAGATGGGTCAGTTCATTCGCCCACTTGCCAAGCATCTTAAAGAATGGGGCGATTTGACTGCACGCATCGGCATGCAAGCAACTGAAACGCCAGATGCTGTCGGCGGCGCTGCAGTAGACTATATGTATTTCAGCGGTTATGTAACTCTAGCTTACTTATGGGCGCGTATGGCACTGGTTGCTCAGACTGCTATCGCAAACGGTACTGGCGAAAAAGCATTCTATGATGCTAAAGTTAAAACAGCTCAGTTCTACTTTGCTAAGCTATTGCCACGTACTACTACGCACGTACAGCGTATCAGCACTGGTGTAGAGCCATACATGAGCATGGACGTTGATCAGTTTGCCTTTTAATTAAAGCGCTAAACTTCGTAATCGTATAATCTGAGCGGCAATATACTTCGGTGTGTTGCCGCTTTATTTTGCGCGTGCTTATGACGACTATCAACATAGTTTTGACAGTAGCAACTATCTATAAGCACCGACCTGTCTACCTTCTCACATTATAGTTATCAGCAAGGTGTCTATAAGCACTTCAATAGCCGCTGCTAACTTTTGGTGTACGCACAATTCACGAAGAAATACACTCGCTCACAAGCTTATTTGTTAAACTTTGATTATTAATCGCTAAGGTTATACCAAGAAAACAGTTGATAATCTTAACAACTTCAATTTTAATTATTTGAACCAAAGGAATGTTTATGGCTGTTTATAATGCCCCTCTTAATGACATGCGCTTTATCTTAAATGACGTATTTAAGGCGCCAGAGTTTTGGCAAAACAACGAAAACTTGGCTCATGTTGACATGGAAACTGTCGATATGATTTTAGAAGAAATGGGAAAACTGTCAAAAAACATTCTACTTCCTATTAACCGTAGCGGTGATGAAGAAGGCGCAACTTTCGAAGGTGATGGCGTCGTCACGACTCCGACAGGATTCAAAGAAGCCTATAAGCAATATGCTGAGTCTGGTTGGGTTGGCTTAAGCGGTAATGCTGAATACGGCGGTCAGGGCTTCCCTAAAATGGTTACCATGCTCACCGAAGAGATGGTTTTCACTGCCAACCAATCATTTGCCCTGTATCCAAACCTAACAGTCGGTGCGACGCTTTGTTTAAATGCGGCTGGCTCTGAAGAGCAAAAGCAAACTTATCTAGAAAAAATGTACAACGGCGAATGGGCTGGCACTATGTGCTTGACAGAGCCGCATGCTGGTACTGATTTGGGTATTATCAAAACCAAAGCCGTGCCTAATGATGATGGTAGCTATGATATCTCTGGTACCAAAATCTTTATCACTGGTGGTGAGCATGACCTTACTGATAACATCATTCATTTGGTATTGGCAAAAACACCAAATGCACCAGAAGGTTCAAAAGGTATCTCACTATTTGTCGTACCAAAATTCTTGGTCAATGCAGATGGTAGCTTAGGCGAGCGCAATACGTTAGCGGTAGGCTCTATCGAACACAAAATGGGTATCAAAGCCTCTGCGACTTGTGTCATGAACTTTGATAATGCTAAAGGTTGGATGGTTGGCGCGGAAAACACTGGTCTATCATCTATGTTCATCATGATGAACTACGAGCGTGTCACTATGGGCTTGCAAGGCCTTGGTGGTTCTGAGCTTGCCTATCAAAATGCAGCATTATATGCCAATGACCGCGGTCAAGGCCGTAGCGATACACAGCTACAAAGCCCAGAAAAACCTGCTGATGCTATTATCCATCATGCTGACGTCCGTCGTATGCTATTGAATGCCAAAGTAAACACTGAAGCGTCACGCTGTTTTGCGATGTACGTTGCCAAAAACCTTGATGAAGAGAAGTTTAGTACCGATCCTGAATCAGCCAAAGCGGCTGCAGCTCGTGTTGCCCTACTGACACCAGTTGCTAAAGCATTCTTGACTGATAAAGCATTAGAGGCCACTGTTGATTGTCAGCAAGTATTTGGTGGTCATGGCTATATCCGCGAATGGGGTATGGAGCAGATCGTTCGTGATACACGTATTGCGCAAATTTATGAAGGCACCAACGGTATTCAAGCGCTTGACTTACTAGGTCGTAAAGTTGCTCGTAACAACGGCAAGTACGTCACTCACTTCTTGGGTGAGATTCGTGACTTTGTTAGCAATATGCAAGCAGACCACGCTATTAAACAAGCTACGTTAAATGCAGCAGATACCATTGAAGAGCTAACCACAACTGTGCTTAACAACATCGGCGAACGCAAAAACGAAATCAATGGCTGTGCGGTTGACTACATGCATGCGTTTGGCTACCTCGCCTACTCGTACATGTTTGCGTTGATGGTAGAAGCTGCTAATGGTAAAGAAGGCGAGTTTTATACCAATAAAGCCAAGCTTGCTGACTATTTCGTCGGTCGTGTCTTACCGCGTATCGATGCTCATGCACAGATGGTCAAAGCTGGTAGTGACCCAATGATGAACTTTGATCTTGCTTATTTTGATGTTCCTGCAAGCTAAGTTAGCTTTAAAACTCACCTAAAATACCTTGATTAAAAGGACAGTCGTGTTACTGTCCTTTTTTTTGTCAAAATAACTGCTAACAAAATAATTCAATATCAATTGGCAGTTCCGATTAAAATAACGCAAGACCAGATGTCGCTCGACTACAATTGAACGATTGGTAAACATTACTCAACTACTTATACAGACTTAAATAATAAAAACGATTGAAACAACCATGATAAAGGGTGCGACGTGTCAGAATTAAAACGCATTTTACAACAGATTACCGCCTTGAGCGACGTGCCAGATCCTGCGGTACTCAAACGCTTGATTGATGAGCTACGAGTCAGTGATAAAGAACCTGCATTGGCCAACGAAAAAATTCAATCCCTTATTGATATCATACATCAGCATCCAGAATATGGAGATGGGCTGTCTAGTTTTGTACTAAAACTGATTATCCAATATCGACAAATTGCGCTATATACCGACACTGGTATTATGTCAGACCAAGGATTCTTCAACAGTTTACGCCGTTTGATTGGCCATCGGTTTTTACCATTATTACCACAAGATGACTCTGTCGTTGAACTGGTGGGCTACTTATTTAATAAACGCTCTGATGAACGCTGGCTTGCCAATATTGAAAAGGAAAAATGGGACAAACTGGTTGAGCTGGTGCGCGTAGAAGAGAAACATTTAAATCTAGTCGCTACCGCAAAAAACAGTATTTTAAACGCTATTATTATTTTGTCTTATCGCATCAGCGGTATCGGCTTGCATCCTGATTTGATGGAGTCCTATCCACAAATACTGAACTATTCCGCGTCTTTTGTTGCACAAAATCAAGAAGCCGTACTCTTCGTCAATCAATATCGTCAAGCACATGAGCTTGATACCTTGACAGACATTACGCCCGAGCAAGCAGTCGACCCTGCACCCCTATTGGTTATGCTTGAACAGTGCGAAGATATCGTCGCTACCGTACGCAAGCGGATTTATAAAACTGGTATCTCTATCCGTTTGACTAATATGATGCTGCGTTTAGATCAAAGTTTGCAGCGTATGCGGATTTTGACTGAGTTGGTCACAGATGATAATCAAAAGCGAGATCGTGCTGTTATCGAACTGATACAGGCGCTCATCACTACGGCCAATCAGCGCTATAGTATTGGTTATTTGATTGATAACAATACCAAACTGCTCTCTCGCAAAGTCACAGAAAATGCCAGTCGCGTCGGTGAGCATTATATTAGTACCGACAAAGCTGGCTATCAAAAGATGCTCAAAAAAGCCTCTATTGGTGGCTTTATCATTGCATTTATGGCAACCATAAAAATACTAGCGTATCACTTAGCGCTCGCACCCATGGGTCGCGCGTTCATCAACAGTATGATTTATGGTTTGGGCTTCGTATTTATTCATGTTATCCGTGGCACAGTAGCGACCAAGCAGCCAGCCATGACCGCTGCTGCAATCGCTTCTACCATTTCTGAAGGCTCTGGTAAAAAATCACATCAATTGACCAAGCTATCAGAATTGGTCGTCGATATCTTGCGTACCCAGTTTATTGCTATCATGGGTAACGTCATGTTAGCCGTACCCGTCGCCTTGATTATCTCTTTTGCTTGGTTGCAATATACTGGCGCGCCAATGATCGATACCGAAAAAGCAGGACACCTGTTACATGATCTCGACCCCTTTCACTCATTAGCACTACCCCATGCTGCCATTGCGGGGGTTTACCTGTTCTTATCTGGTTTGATTGCCGGCTACTACGATAACTTGGCAGTTTATAACAACGTAGGCGCGCGTATACAACGTCACAAATTATTAAAATACATATTGCCTAGTTCATGGCTTCAGCGTTTAGGCGGCTTTATAGAGGCCAACTTGGGCGCTATCATGGGTAACTTCTTATTCGGGGTGTTCTTAGGTAGTACCGCGACTATCGGCTATATCTTCGGCTTACCAATTGATATTCGTCACATTGCCTTTGCTTCAGCAAACTTGGCACACGGACTATTCAATATATCTGCTGATGACATCAGCTGGAGCCTCATCCTAATTTCTATACTTGGCGTGGCACTTATTGGTCTGGTCAACTTGATCGTTAGCTTTTCGTTGGCACTGTTTGTCGCCCTACGTTCTAAAGAAGTTCGCTTTTTTGAATGGAGTCGCCTCACAAAACTGGTATTTGGCCATATTATTAGTCATCCATCTGATTTTTTCTGGCCACGTGATAAGCCTATGAAATATGCGCGTATCGATAGTCAGGGTCACATGATATTTGATGATACCTCCGCACAAAAAAATGGCAAATCCATACCGAGTAATTATGTGGTAAGGCGTTTGTCTGATGTCAGAATCCTGCCTGAATCTAAACATGCTGATGCTCAACATTCCCAGACAAACACCGACATCAACTATGAAAAGCAGCCAACAGATGAGCATACGCAGCCGTATAGCTCTCCTGAAAAGGTAATGGATTTGGACGATGGTTTAGTCGATGACGAGCTAAACAGCGTTCATTATACCGATGACATCCAATACGATAAGGTCACCAAAACGATAAGTGCGGTTGATAGCGACGTTGTTAGTGATGATCCACACCATACTGACTCTGATGACAAGCAGACTGGTGACGCAAAAACACCTTTACCAAAACCTAAAAAACCACCAAAGCTACCTAGTTAAATAGGTAGCTTTGGTGGGTTTTTGCTCGATCGACTGTTGTTACTAAAATTATTTGTCATAACGTCTGTTATCAGAGTATGTTCGATGCGCTATAAAGGTAGCGAAGCATTGGCTATATAATTAGCATTCTTTTGTCTATCATCCTAAATTGTCCTAAATTAATTGACCACAGACTTTTGTAGTGGTCAATTAATTTAGGACACCTGATAAGAGGTTTTGATTAAAGTAACGTCTTTCTTTTTCAGCCGGCGATAAATAATGATTGAAGCTGTGCGGTCTCACCGTTTGGTAATAGCCCCAGATATAATCGCTAATAGCACTTGATGCTTCAGCTATATCCTCGTAGCCACCCTTTGGCATCCATTCTGTCTTAAAGCTTCTAAAGAAGCGCTCAGTGGGTGCGTTGTCCCAACAATTACCACGACGGCTCATACTTTGTGTCATACCCTTACAATCAGCTATCGCGTCAGCGAATTTCTCACTGGTGTAGTGCGACCCTTGGTCAGAATGAAACAGCACACCGCTTGGTTTAAGTCTAGTGTGATACGCCATCTGTAGCGCTGAGCTGGTTAAGAGACTGTTGGGAGAGTCAGAGACACTAAAGCCAACCACACGTCGAGCAAACAGGTCTAGAACAACCGCTAAGTAACACCAGCCACCTTTGATACGAACATAAGTCACATCACCTGTCCAAACTTGATTAGGCGCATTTGGGCTAAACCTGCGGTCTAATATATTGTCATGGGTTCTATGCGCTTGATCAGCGTGCTTGTACTTGTGAGACTTAAGCTGACAACTGACCAAACCCATTTGCTTCATAAGCTTAGCGGCTGAGTAGCGCGTCAACCTAATGTGATGCTCATTCCACAGCATGGCGATAATGGTGCGAGTGCCTGCTGACTGCTTTGATTCGTTGAATACCTGACGTATCAAAGCTTTGAGTTTGACACGCTCAATATCAATGGGCTTAGTCTGTTTGCCGTAGTAGTAGGTGCTTCTCACTATACCAAATAGACGACACAACTGGCTTTTATTTAGGCGTTTGTCTTGCTCTACAAGCTTACTTATCAGTAGTAGCTTTTGAGACTGTCTGATGCCAGTAGAGCTGAAGCCTTTTTTAAGATGTCGCGCTCCATGATCAATTGCTTAACTTGTTTGCGAAGCGCCTGTAGCTCTCGTTGTTCATCGGTGAGTGCCAAACCTTGAGTTGGCGTAACCGCTTGCTGCTCTTTTTTATACTTGCGTACCCAGTTATCTAGAGTAGATGCGCCCATCCCTAACGATTCTGCCACTTCTGCAATCTTACGCTTATGGTCAACTACTAAGCTGACGGCTTCTAACTTGAATTCTCGGGTATATTCTCTGCGTTTGGTAGTCATACTGGTTATCCTCTTTGGGGTAGTATAACCGCTTATGCGCTGTCCAATTTTATTATGCCACTACAAATCCACATTCATTGATACACAAAATAAAAAATGGTTTTTTCTATCAGTGATATTCAGAACTCAATATCTGCTTATATATATCAAGATGAAGCATTAATATTTAAGATATATGAAGAAGGAGCGATGAGGGTCATGATATATGAAAATCAGATCATTATAGAATATCTGAATTATCAGGATTTATACGCTAAAAGACTTACTATTATTGATGTGTATCCAATATTTAAAATTGACCACTCTACTCTGATAGACAAGGATATGAACCAGCTAAACTAAATACTTTAAAGGTATTATCATATTAAGATGTACCTACAGCGAACCAATCAGGTGCTTTCACTGGTTCGGTACCCTAGTGAGGACTTGAACACTAAGCTGTGGGCTAATGGTATCAACGTTTTAACTCGCTGAGATAGTCTCAGTGTACTTCATGGTGTACAAAACGTTAGATTATCAAGCTTAAAAAGCCTTGGATAGAACTATTGCTGAAGTTTTAAGGAGCCTTTCCCAAACTTTGTGTAACTGCTTATAATCCATTAACAGGAGAATAAGCAATGACTAACCAAAACGACATTAAAAAACTGGCCCAGCAGATGGCTGGTAGCATGAAAAGCTGAGAGCATCCTACATTTTGTGTAATTATTGATGAAAGCCACATAGCTGTTACACAGAATATAGGATGCTCTCCATTATTAAGCTTATATACCTATAGAATAGATAATTCTAGCCAATATGGAGGCGTTTTTCCTTTAGAAGCTTGAGAACGTGGCTGAAGAATACGCAATTCATATTTACCTGAATATGGAAGCTTGTAATAACCTTGGTTATCTAGTTCAGAGGAATATTCTCCTACATTGACAGAATCTGATAAATTCTTATTAAATAAATAAGAATCTACATTCCCTCCCGTTGTTTTAACAGAAAGCTTTTGGTTCTTTTTGGCATAAAATGTATAGGAATCGTACTTAATACCCTTTAATTTCCCATAATAGTTAGCTGAACTAGCGCCTTTTTTAAATTGAACATCAACAGTTTTAGCCACTGCATCTGAAGATGCGGCCATTACTGTAGGACTTACCATTAGAACAGGAAGCGCAATTAGAATAGCAGCCGTTAAGTTTTTCATATTTTAAATCCCCGAGCAGTAAAAAATACCGATTTTAACTTACTTCACGCTATTAAATTTTATAGATATGTTATATTAGTATTACTAATATAGAGAGTGCGTTGGTAAGTTACTGAATAAGGCTGCCCGTAATGGATAGTATTAATTAATGCCCTAGCTTCTAGTTCTACCGCAAACCTACCTATGGTAGTAAAAACCTGAATTTCATCACGTAAACAAAGAGAACACTGCTAAATAGTAGTGTTCTCTTATTATATTAAAGGAAAAATTATGCGTTCTTTGCTTCTAACGACAATGTGCTTAACGGGCAGCTTAGCTCTAGTGGCTTGTAGTAACCATCGTGCCGACACCACGGATCTGAGTAAGCAGCCTACAATAGAAGCGCCGGTAGCGTCAGGGGCATTTACTGCTTTTGGAAACAAAGGGAAAATTTGGCGAATAGTGATTGAAGGAAATGAGCTAAGTATAGAGGCAAATTTCTTAAAGCCAACGACAGCAACAGTTACCGTGGTGGGTTCTGGTTCTGTCAATACTGAAGGTGTCGAATACGCGAGTACTGTCAATGGACAGCCTATTGTTGTGAATATAAAAAATAACCTTTGTATCGATGACAATGGCTATCAAAATGAATTTACTGCAATATTAACTTACGCAGGCAAAGTATATCAGGGTTGTGCCGTTGCCGGTGCAATAGAAATTGCGCCTACATAGCAGATAAGCCTAACCTATGAATAAACCATTGAAAAAATTTAGCCTAGTATTCTTACCATCATTTTTGTGGGTCGTATTAACTGGGCTAGGATTTGGCTCTCAAAGTCTATCTAATTTGATTGAAATTATAGGAATTTTTATAGTATCTGTGCTGTGTTTATTTATCCCAGAACGATTTATAAAATATCAACACCTTCTTCTAATACTCTTAATAATCACTGCCTTAGTGCGTTTTTTAACCCCATATATACCGGAATAATATTAAACCAGTTGGCTATCTGAACCGCCCCGACTATATCGGAGAGCGTTTTATTTGAGTCAGGCAACTTTGCCTGACTCATTAAGACTATCATAATATTGCTTTTCAAACTCAAAAGGTGATACATAACCAATCGTACTATGCATTATCATATGAATTACCCGCGTTCCAACAAAGGTAATAACGCCAGAATCAGCCATCTGATCAGTATAACGAATAGATAAATACTGAACGCCTCTATCACTACGATGAATAACGTCTTTTGGGTTGTTTCTGTCTGCAATGGCTTGATTTAACGCTGCCATCACCATATCGATGTTCATACGATTAGATACCTTCCAGCCAACAATACTACGGACAAACACATCTATAATAAACGCAGTATACCCCAACGAAACCAGTTATTTCACCCTTTAAGTCTATTAACAGACTACTTAAAACAGACTGGTATAATGGAACTACTTATAACAGACTGTTTATTTAGCCTTATATATTAAGACGCTTATAACATTCATTATGAACTCGGGCACTGTGCGCTTGAAGTTATTACCTTACCGTCACCCAATCTATAAGCTAATAGATAATTACCCCACACGCAGCCACCATCGAGTGCGCGCGCATGTGGCAAATCAATCTCGCCTTTTAGCGCAGCCCAATGCCCAAATAGTATCTTACGAGTGCGCGGCACTTGCCACTCAAACCAAGGCAAAAAATCGATTGGCATAGCCTCATCTAAACCTGCTGAAAAGCTAAACTCAAGCAACCCATCCTGCTTACACAAGCGCATACGCGTAAAGTAATTAGCAATTGCACGCATCTTAGTAAATCCTTCGATACCTGCATGCCATTCATCCGCTTCTTTGCTATATAGATTCGGCAGCAATTGATCGAGCTGATTCAAATTACTTTGCAGCTGAGCTTCTAATTGCTGTGCGTATCCTGCAGCGGCTTCAATACTCCAATGCGGTGGAATCCCTGCATGTACTATTACCGTGTGCTCATCAGGATAGGCTAATATCGGCTGCCTACGTAACCATTCGAGCAACTCATCACAGTCATCCGCAGCAAAGATAGGTGCCGTTTTGTCTTTATTTTTAAGCTTGGCGGCCCCGCGCCAGACTGCTATCAAATTAAGATCATGATTGCCCAATACCGTTGCCGCAGCGCCTTGCTCACACAACACTTTGACATGACGCAGCGTGTTCAATGAGTCCTCGCCGCGTGCTACCAAATCACCAGCAAACCATAACTTGTCTTGGGCAGGATCGAAATCCAGTGTCTTTAGCAATTGTAGATATGCAGCATAGCAACCCTGTAAGTCACCGATAACATACTGATGGCGAAAACTCATAACACCTCAACGATTTAAATACGATAGTTAAAGACAGCTCGATAAGAAATAAATACTTAAGTACTAGTCATAAAAATAAAGCATAAAAAACCGCCATTATAATTGACGGTTAGTAGCATGCTTTTATGTATCAAAAATACATTATACGTCTAGCTGTTGTGAATGATTGCTTAGGTTCACAAAGTCTGTGACGCTTAATGTCTCAGGTCGTGCCTGCGGATCAATACCACAAGCCTCAAAATCGTCTTCGCTCAATGTCGGTAGCAACGTTGATTTTTTGAAGATAGCACGTAGCGTCTTGCGACGATGGTTGAAAGTCTCACGTACGACAATGGCAAAATGCTCTTCATCATTTGCGACTACTGGTTTGTTGATATGCGGTGTCAGGCGGAAGACAGCACTGGTCACCTTGGGTGGTGGATTAAACGCACCGCGAGGAACGGTCAGCAAATAATCTGTATCACAATGGTACTGCATGATGACCGATAAGCGGCCATAAGTCTTGCTGCCCACATCAGCTGTGATACGCTCAACCACTTCTTTTTGCAACATAAAATGCATATCTTGAATCACATCGGCATAGCTAAGCAAATGAAACAAGATAGGCGTTGAGATGTTATACGGTAGGTTGCCCACTACGCGCAGCTTACCGCGCTCTTCACTATATAGCTCACGGTAGTCCACATGCATCGCGTTGTCTTTGATAATCTCAAAGTTTGGATGGCTATTGGCACCGATACGAATACGCAAGCTATCTGCCAAATCGCGATCTAGCTCCACCACTGTCATTGCATCCACTTCTGCCAATAACGGCTCGGTCAATGCGCCCATACCAGGCCCAATCTCGATCAAATTGTCATCGCGCTCTAGACGAATACTTTCGACGATTTCGCGAATGACGCTAGTATCATGCAAGAAATTTTGGCCAAAGCGCTTACGCGGCTGATGTTTGGCAGCACGTAAGCTGTTAGAAATAGTTTGAGCATCAAATGAAGTTTTGGACATAAAAGAGTCTTAATGTATAAAAGATAAATGGGCGATGATAATGTAATGGCAGCGATATACTGACTTTATAATGGTGAATTATACCACAGCTCATAATTAGGCTGTGTTTTTGAATAATTATTATCGATAGACGAGCCATGCTTTCGAGTAACCGGCCCGGTAACTTTTTACCTCTACATTCATATAATATAAACTCTGACTATTCTAAATAGTAGCGTCAAATCAAGTGCTAGCAGACAGAAACAGGTCCAAAGATGGCGACATCATAACGATTGCGGCGTAAAACTAAATCGATAATTAAACGATTTTTAACGCTTCTTGGGTTTAATAAAGCCCCACTGCATAACGCAATTGGTTATGTTTCACCTTTTGAGTTTGAAAAGCGCTATTATGATAATTTAACCCTGTCAGGCATTGCTGTCTGACTCCAGTAAAGTAAGCCAGTCTCTGATATGGTCGAGGCAGTTTAGCCCTACGCGATCGTCAGCCCGCCAGATAAATACCCTTAGGGAACTCACATATGATCCTGAAACTTAACGTCACCCTCCATTATCGACTCTCAGAGCCAATGGATCTTTTGCTTCAGATTGAAGCTGCCGATCTTGCGGATCAACGGGTACGGTCAGCCGAGATTTGGACATCAGACGTTGCGCATTTTTCACGGGTTACCGCCGATGATGGCATAGGAGAGCGGATTTGGATTCATGCCGAAGGGGATTTTAGCTGCACTTATCTCGCAGAAATCGCCGTTGACCGTCCTGCCTTAGACATATCGGCACTGTCCCAAACGCCCTTGCATCTTTTGCCCGGAGAGACGATCAGGCATTTAATGCCGTCTCACTATTGCCCGTCAGAACAGTTCCATGCCTTCGTGGACGCCGAGTTTGGCGATCTCACTGGCGGCGCACGGATTGCCGCAATGCGCGACTGGATCGAGTCGGCATTTAGCTATGTACCCGGATCGAGCCATGCACAAACCACCGCGCTCGACAGCTTTGCTCAACGTCAGGGCGTATGCCGCGACTTTGCGCATGTTCTCGTAACACTAGCGCGCGCGTCGTCGATACCAGCTAGGTTTGTGAGCGTTTATGCGCCCGATGTGACACCACAAGACTTTCATGCCGTGGCCGAGGTCTATCTTGAAGGGAGCTGGCACCTCATTGATCCGACTGGCATGGCAGGTGCCGACACAATGGCCCGCATCGGTGTTGGGTCCGATGCGTCCAACGTCGCGTTCTTAACCTCGTTCGGATCCATGGAGCTCATCAACCAATCGGTATCCGTAACCAGACAAGCTTAGGGTCCTGATCCTAGGCTTTCGAGCCTGTGTTTAAGACAGATGCTGCCTGTCATACACGATAAAAACTTTACTAAATCGTCTTAAGCGGCTGCCTTTTTAGGTAGGCATTACTGATAATAAAATTATTAAGTACTATGTGAAAAATATCTATAAGTACTGACTTATACAGCAGGTACATCGATAAGTGACTTATCCGCCATCTCATTAGCCATATTTAGTGCTTGATATAAACTGGTCGCACTCGCACCGCCGCTTCCTGCCAATTCTAACGCCGTACCATGATCGACAGAAGTGCGAATATAAGGCAAGCCTAAGGTTAGATTGACCGTATCGCCAAAACCGTGCGATTTTAATACTGGCAATCCTTGGTCGTGATACATGGCAATGACCGCATCACAGTTTGCTAAATGTCTAGTGGTAAATAACGTATCCGCTGGCATCGCTTCTGATATATTGATACCTGCATCGATAAACTCTCTCAGAACTGGATTGATAATCTCAATCTCCTCACTTCCCAAGTGCCCGCCCTCGCCTGCATGTGGATTGAGACCGCAAACCAAGATACGAGGCTGCATGAGACCAAACTTCTCTCTCATATCATCGATGACAATTTGTACCGTTTGGCGTACGTTCTCCGCAGTAATCGCAGCAGTGATGTCCTTTAATGGTAAATGCGTAGTGACAAGCGCGACTTTCATCGCTTGATTGGCCAGCATCATGACGACTTTTTTACGATCGCTTTGCTGCATAAAAAATTCAGTATGACCACTAAACATGGTGCCATCTAATAGCTTGATACCAGCATCTATCAACGCTGATTTTTGCAATGGCCCAGTGACGATGGCAGCGACTGTATTATTTATTGCCAGTTTATGAGCAATATCTAATTGCTGAGCCACCATCGCTGAGTTAGCGATATTGATTTGCCCGCAGACAACTGGTGCGGCACAAGGAATACTCAGTAGGATGAAAGCACTATCAGCGTCTATATCTTGCTGCGATATCTGATCTACCAAGTTAACATCGACGTTATCGGCATTTATATCTGTATTGATAGTATGCCAACTAGGTATGCTTTTGAGAACGCTAGCTGCAACCAATTCCTCCGCGCGAGTTTGCATCGCTTTAGCATCAGCAGTCACCCAAATTGGCCGAGCAAAGTCTTGCAACTTACCCTCTGCTGCTAGTCCTAGTACGACGTCCATGCCAATACCCGCAGGCTCACCTGTAGTGATTAATAGCGGGCGCTTTTCTTCTGTCATAACAATAGCCTTTTTTATTTAAATTACTGATTTTATTATATTTATAATTAATATTTTAAGTTTTTACAATTAGATGCTTTATGGTATTTCTTAGTTCATGAAAAACAATCACTTTAGATTTAGTTCTTTATCAAGTCTAAAAAACCACATTATGTGTTAAACTTTCGCATCTGATTGTAGCATTTACAGACAAACCTGAGACCGCGTTTTGGTACTTCTATCATAGAGGCGCGCTACGTTTGTATTGCTCTATCATCGACATCTTTTTTCATACCCATTTTAACTCATTAGGCACTCATGGCAGAAAACGACAAAACCGACGACCTACTCAATCAGACACCGCCGCACAATATCGATATTGAAAAGGCATTGCTCGCGTCTTTGATGAGTATCGAAGAGGCGTACGACAAGATTGCCGATATTGTCACCAAAGATGACTTTTATGCTGGGCGACATCAATATATTTTTGATGCTATCGCCCATTTGGCGGCAGTGAATGAGCCTTATGATACGGTCATGGTACACGACTGGTTAGAAGCGCAAAAGCTACTCAAAGGTGCAGGTGGTGACAGTTATTTGGCTGATATTTTGAGCCAAAGTCCTGCGACTTTGTTTAACCTGACTGCCTACGCCCAGCGTGTGCGTGAACTATCAACCCTACGCCAGTTAATTACCACTGGTAATGACATGCTGACGCTTGCCTATAATCCAAAAGACCAAAGCGTTAGCGACATTCTAGACAATGTCGAAGGCAAAATATTTAGTATCAATGAGCAGCATAACAAACGTGCGGAACAGCGAGGACCTGTTGGTATTACCTCTGTCTTAACCAATGTTATCGATAAGATTCAAGAACTCAAATCAAACCCCGATGGCATGATTGGTTTGCAGACACCATTTGCCGAGCTGAATAACAAAACCCAAGGCCTACAAGCGGGTGACTTGATTATTGTTGCTGCGCGTCCTTCGATGGGTAAAACCACTTTTGCGATGAACTTGGCAGAAGGGATTTTGTTTAATGAAGATTTGCCCGTCGTGGTGTTTTCGATGGAGATGCCCGCTGAATCAATCGTCATGCGTTTGCTGTCCTCATGGGGCGCGATTAACCAGACGCACCTGCGTTCTGGGCAAATGAACGAAGATGAATGGGCAAAGATGATGAACGCCATTCAACACTTGCAATCAAAGCATCTATATATTGATGATAGTACTGCCCTACCGCCGTCTGAGATGCGTTCCCGCTGCCGCCGTATCGCCAAAAACCATGACGGTCGCTTGGGTGCAATCGTAGTCGATTATCTCCAGCTTATGAAAGTGCCAAGTCTAGATGGTAACCGCGTTGGCGAGATTTCCGAGATTTCTCGTAGTTTAAAGGCACTGGCACGTGAGCTTGAATGTCCCGTGATTGCATTGTCACAGCTTAACCGTAGTCTAGAAAACCGTCCAAATAAACGTCCTATCATGTCGGATCTACGTGAGTCTGGTGCGATTGAGCAGGATGCCGATTTGATTATGTTCATCTATCGTGATGAGGTTTATAATGAAAACTCGGACCATAAAGGCGTGGCTGAAATCATCATTGGTAAACAGCGTAACGGCCCTATTGGTACTATTCGTTTAGGTTTTGAAGGTCAATTTACCCGCTTTATTAATCTAACGCCAGAGTACTATCAAGGCGTGAGTTTTGAGAATGATGAGTAACCTATTTTATAAAATTTAAGTCTGACCAAGACTAAGCTTTATATAAACTCAGGTTTAGTCATCGGTTAATAAATCATTTTATACAATCAGTTTTAATACAATAGCCAGTACCGCATCAACCCAATCGATGCAGTACTGGCTTTATAACTTCATAATTCTACTCATACAGAAGGCGATTATGCGCACAATTACTATAAAACCAAAAGCCCTTACTCATAACCTAAATCAAGTCAAACAACGAGCACCCCAATCTAAAGTGTTGGCTATGGTCAAATCCAATGCTTACGGGCATGGCGTAGCGGCAGTCTTGCCAGCCCTGCAGCAAGCAGATGGTATCGGTGTCGCGACTTTAACCGAAGCATTAGAAGCCAGACAGCTAGGTTGGGAGAAAACCATCGGTCTAGTAGAAGGTGCGTTTACCGCTGATGAGTGGCAGCAAGCGATTGATCATGAGATTAGCTGCGTGATTCACCACGGACCACAGCTAGAGTGGGCACTACAAAACATCCCGCCAGCTGGCAGTGCAACTAGAGTGGCTTGGCTCAAATACAATACGGGCATGAACCGTTTGGGTTTCAATGCTGAGGGTGTGCTGTCAGCAGCAAAACGTCTGCATGAAGCAGGTTATCAGCTGATTCTAGCCACGCATTTTGCCAATGCTGATGATCACGATCATCCATTAAATGCCATGCAGATTGAGCGTTTCTCAAGCGTGCTAGCTACTTTGAAAGACACCATTAGCCCAGATATCCAAGGCTCATTATGCAACTCTGCTGGTATCGTCAACTTCCCAGAACATCATTATGATTGGGTACGTCCAGGCATTATCTTATACGGTAGCTCGCCTGTCGTTGATAAAAGCGCACAAGAATTAGACTTGCAGCCCGCGATGGAATTTAGTGCTCAAATCATTGCTCTACAAACCGTTAGCGCAAATGATGCGATCGGCTATGGTAGCCGCTGGCGTGCGCAGCAAGACACCAGAACGGCATTGGTCAGTGTTGGATATGGCGATGGCTATCCACGTGTGGTCACGGATGATGCGTATGTCACTGTTATGAATGCTAACGACAGCCAAAGCTACCGCTGCCCAGTGATTGGACGCGTGGCTATGGATATGATTGTCATTGATATCAGTAGCGCACCTGAGAGTCTTGCTATAGATAGCAAGGTCATGCTCTGGGGCGATGCGCCGCGTGTCGATGAAATCGCAAGTCATGCTGGGACGATTAGCTATGAGCTATTATGTCGCCTGAGCATACGTCCAAACCGTACACAGGCATAATCATTAGCGGCACAGTCATTAGCGTACAAGGTATCGTGGATTGCTAATGTGATTTCGGTCTATTTGGCAAGCCATTTGATCTTGATAAAAATGAACGTTTACATTGAAAGTAAATACGCTATACTAAAAGTTTGTTGTCAACCCAGTATACGCACTGACGCGATGCTATTGAAGACTGATAACGTTTCACTGACTGCGATCGACTGCTAGGATTACTATGAGTTTGCGCCATTTTTTAACCTTATCTGATTTAACCAAACAAGAACTAGAAAACTTAATCAAACGTGCAAGCGAATTGCGTAAGATGCAGCACGCAGGCGAGATATACCAGCCTTTTGTTGGTCGTACGCTTGGTATGATATTTGAAAAATCTTCAACGCGTACCCGTATCTCGTTTGAGACCGGTATGGGTCAATTTGGTGGTAACGCCATATTTTTATCACCAAACGATACGCAGCTCGGTCGCGGCGAGCCACTAGAAGACTCAGCACGCGTGATTTCTAGTATGGTAGATATCATCATGATTCGTACCTTTGGGCACGAAAAAGTTGAAACCTTTGCTGAATACTCTAGTGTACCGATTATCAATGCATTGACCGATGACTATCATCCATGCCAGTTGCTCGCTGATATGCAGACCTATTACGAGCATCGCGGTAGTATCGAAAATAAGATTGTGACTTGGGTTGGTGATGGCAACAATATGTGCTCGTCATTTATGCAAGCTGCCAATCAGTTTGGTTTTGAACTACGCGTGGCAGCGCCTTATGGGTTCGAGCCTGATCCGAAACTTATGGAGCGCTTTTCACACTGCGTCAGTCTGGTAGAAAACGTACAAGATGCGGCAAAAGATTCTAATCTAATTGTCACCGATGTGTGGGCAAGTATGGGTCAAGAGTCAGAGCAAAACACACGTGCACGTCGTTTTGCGCCTTATCAAGTGACGCCGTCTCTATTAGACAAAGCTGACCCTGAAGTGGTGTTTATGCATTGCTTGCCAGCCCATCGTGGCGAGGAAATCTCTCATGACATGCTTAATGACCCGCGCTCTGTCGTATGGGACGAAGCTGAAAACCGCTTACATGCACAGAAAGCATTGATGGAGTTTTTACTTAAAGACAAAATCAAGTTACCTGCATAACTTAGGCTATTCTATAAAAAGACAGTGAGATCAATAGTAAGATAACTTGCTAATAAACTCCTAAATAAGTTCCCAAATAAAAAAGCCGTCCAGATCTGGACGGCTTTTTTATTTATACAAATGATTTGATCATAGATTAACGCGTGAGCGTTGTCACGCCATTAGCACCTGCTTTTAGCAAAACGTCTGCTTGGTTTGCTGCAAAGATACCATTACATACCACACCTACGATATTATTTAGCTCTTTTTCGAGCGCGATTGGATTACTCACATCCAAGTCATAGGTGTCTAAAATGACATTACCATAATCAGTGACAAAGTCTTCACGATATACGGGTTCACCGCCCAATTTGGCCAATTGGCGAGCCACATACGAGCGTGCTTGTGGCAATACTTCAATCGGTACTGGAAACGCGCGACCTAAGATATCAACGCTTTTGCTATCATCGACCATACAGACGAACTTATTTGAAGCTGCAGCCACAATCTTTTCGCGAGTCAATGCACCGCCGCCGCCTTTGATAAGTTGCAAGTGCTCATTGACTTCATCAGCACCATCGATATAAACATCCAATGTACCAGCAAAGTTTAAATCGACTATTTCGATACCAAGCGCACGAAGTTTGTCTTCTGTCACCTGTGAGCTAGCGACAGCGCCAGCAAGCTTCAATTGTGGCAACAACTCAATCAAACAGTTGACCGTACTACCTGTCCCTACCCCAAGTATCATATCGTCTTCGATATAGCTTAGAGCAGCTTTGGCCGCGGCTTGCTTTTGTGCTTGCTGATCACTCATCATAAATCCTTGGAAAATAAACGTATGGTCTTAAAAAAAGTAAAAGGCTAAAACAGATAAAATGCGCGGCTATTATAACCGATGATATTAACGGATGTTAGCGCATCATGACGCTAATTTGTGAGTCCTATCGTGCCTACACTAAGACTTAACTTCGGCAAATACCTGCACTTCATGTAAATTCAAGTACGAAATCCCAAGAAAACTGCAATTGAGTCTTGCAAGATACTAAAAATCGGCATAGGCTAATCTATTTCGTTTTTATATTCATTTATACTTTTTATATTCACTCTGTTTAGGGATTACTATGCTGTCACACTGGGTACGAGCCATCTTACAAGCCACCGTCTATGACGTTGCTATTCAAACACCACTTGAAACGGCGCCCAAGCTGACCCAACGTTTTGCCAATGACATTCGATTCAAGCGTGAAGACTTACAACCAGTCAAATCATTTAAATTGCGCGGTGCCTATAACCGTATCAGTCAGTTGAGCGACGAGCAAAAAGCACGCGGCGTGATTTGTGCTTCAGCAGGTAATCATGCGCAAGGCGTGGCTTACTCTGCACGCAAATTATCACTAAATAACATCATCGTTATGCCAACCACGACTCCTGACATCAAAGTGGATGCGGTAAGAGCACTTGGTGGCAATGTAGATCTGCACGGTGATAGTTTTGATCAAGCAAACCGCTATGCGATTGACCGCGCTGAACGCGAAGGACTGACCTTTATTCCGCCTTATGACGATGAACTGGTCATCGCAGGACAAGGTACCATCGGTCTTGAGCTGACCCAGCAGTGGCGTAATATGGACTATGTATTCGTTGCCGTTGGTGGTGGTGGTCTGATTTCAGGTGTGGCCGCATTTTTAGGTGAAGTGGCACCACATGTCAAAGTGATTGCGGTAGAAGCCGAGCAGTCAGCTTGTCTAAAAGCAGCACTTGAAACAGGTGAACGTGTCAAACTTGAGCAAGTAGGATTGTTCGTCGATGGGGTGGCAGTCGCGCAGATTGGTGAATTGCCTTTTGATGTCGTCCGTACGCAAAAAAGCGATAACTCAGGCCCTATCGTTGAGCCTGAAGTGATCACTTGTACCAATGATGAAGTGTGTGCGGCTGTCAAAGATATCTTTGAAGAGAATCGCAGTATCGTTGAGCCTGCTGGCGCGTTGTCAGTCGCTGGTATGAAAAAATATATCGAAGCCAATAATATTCAAGATAAAAACTGCGTCGGTATCATTTGCGGTGCCAATATGAATTTTGACCGCCTGCGTTATATCGCTGAGCGTACCGAAATCGGTGAGAAAAAAGAAGCCATCTTTGGGGTTACTATTCCTGAACAAACAGGCGCTTTTTTGAACTTCTGTCGCAGTCTACATGGCCGTAACATCACAGAGTTTAACTACCGTGCTGACAGCAAAAAGTCACCAGACTCAATGGAGCCTGCCTCAATCTTCGTAGGTATCGCTTTAAAAGAAGGCGAAAAAGAGCGTCAAACCATCAGTAACCAATTGTCAGACGATGGCTACACTGCTCACGACCTGACTGATGATGATATCGCCAAATCACATATTCGTCATTTGATTGGTGGTCATGCTCATGTCGAAAACGAACAATTGCTACAAGTAGTATTCCCAGAACGTCCAGGCGCATTGCTAACGTTCTTAGAAAAATTGGGTGATGACTTCAATATTACTTTATTCCATTACCGCAACCATGGTGCTGCTGAAGGTCGTGTGCTGGTTGGCCTGCAAGCCTCTGAAGGTAACTCTCGTCAGCTACAAGACGC
Source organism: Psychrobacter sp. BI730 (assembly GCF_013414195.1). Taxonomy (GTDB): domain Bacteria; phylum Pseudomonadota; class Gammaproteobacteria; order Pseudomonadales; family Moraxellaceae; genus Psychrobacter. The sequence goes on along the minus strand of NZ_JAATTV010000008.1, from coordinate 105,336 downwards.
GCTTTTAGATATTGGTTATGACTGTGCCACGGTCAATGACAACATTGGCTATCAGTTGTTTTTAAGATAACCTCTTAAGAGTATGTTCCTAAGATGAATAACAAAAGCGGCTTCTCTTATGATTAGCCGCTTTTTGCATCATATAACCCGATACTAGGGAATGTCCCTATTTTAAAAATGGTGATAAACGTTTGAACTGGGAACACGTCCTAAGCACTACAATCACAAAAATACATTTGCAAATAGTAAAGTTGCCCTAATATTATTTATATAAAACTATGATTTAATATAAAAACGAATGCAGAGTGACTCTTATGAAGAAAAATGCTAATGCTGATGATAATAACCAAGGTTTGGTGAAAATCCGTCTCGATAAATGGCTTTGGGCAGCTAGGTTTTATCGTACACGCACCCTAGCCAAACAAGCGATTGAAAGTGGACGCGTGCACTATGCTGGTAGCCGGGTAAAAACCAGTAAAGAGATTTCAGTCGGAGATGAGCTAACCATTCGTCAAGGCTCAGCGACCGCTATGACTGAAAAGACTGTCGTTGTTGAGGCGCTATCTGCACAGCGTGGCAATGCGACCGCCGCTGAGGTACTATATTCAGAGACAAAAGAGAGCGAGACGCGCCGTGCTTACTATGCCGAACAGCGCAAACTGGCCAACCTTGCTCGTCCTGACAACAAACCCAACAAAAAAGAGCGACGCGATCTACAGCGTTTTAAAAGTAATCAAGATTAAAACCGTTTCACTATCTCACCTTTTGGCCATGCATCATATGGCCAAATTTCCATTGTTAAATGACGCTATTGTTTAGTCTCTATCCTTGCCATTCCAAGCATTAAGCGTTACGCTAGCAGCTGATTCAATCGATTGCATGCTAATAAAAGCCGCATTAACAATGCTGGTCTCTTATAGCATGTTTTTTTTGTTATAGAAGGTCATATTATGCTGATGAAAGCCTGTACTCCCTCGTCTGTATTATTGGTATGTTTGGGAAATATCTGCCGCTCCCCTACTGCTGAAGAAGTTTTTCGTCAGCAAGCAGCGATTGCTGGACTATCTATAAAAGTAGACTCAGCAGGCACCAGTGATTGGCACGTTGGCAGTGCGCCTGATGCTCGCTCACAACGTCATGCTAAGTCACACGGCTATAAAATTAATAAGCTGGTCGCTCGTCAAGTTAGTACCAGTGATTTTCATGATTTTGATTTAATCTTAGCCATGGATTCACAGAATCTAGCTGATCTACAAGCTATTAAAGACAGCATTGCAGAGTCAGAAGATAATTTAGCAACACTAGCGCTGTTCAGTGAAGAAGACCCTACCTATTGCGGTAGCGATGTGCCAGATCCATATAAGGGCGATAACGATGATTTCGAAGAAGTGATCGAGCGTATCGAATCAAGCGCCCAAGCTTGGATAGAAAGCTGGAAAGCCTGCTAGCCATACCGTCTATATTTCTGCTACTCTTGCATCCGGTATCCTCTATAATAAGGTTAATCTTCTATAAAAGAGCTACAGCGTTAACCTCGCTTGAAGTATCACAGTTACGTCTGCACTCAGTTGCTTTGTATCTCTTTTAAATTGAAACAACTATAACTACCTTATCATTTATTATCCTTTTGCCACATAGGCTATGTTATGACCCAAGCTTCACGCCTTGACCACAGTACTCAGTCTACCATCAGCTCTGATGTTTCGAATGTTTCAGCGACTGCCGTAGTTAATGATTCAATCGATTTGTCACATGATAATACTATGGCATTGGCTTGTGTTGCTGACTCTGTAGTGACATTAGAGAATGAAGCGCAGCTTGATGATTTTATGGCAGCTTATATAGAGGATACAGCAGACAAGCTACCACTGTTTGTACTGTCTGGCGGTAGCAATGTTTTATTGCCTGCCGCGTTGAAGGCTATAGTATTGCAGCCAAAGATGCGTGGTATTCATCTGACCAATCAAACCGACAATTATGTTGATATCGAGGTAATGGCTGGTGAGAACTGGCATGATTTGGTCGTACATACGGTCAATCAAGGTTGGTATGGATTGGAAAACCTTGCACTAATACCGGGCCTGACGGGCGCAGCACCCATACAAAATATCGGTGCATACGGCGTACAATTAGAAGACCGCTTACAGTATGTACGCGCCTATCATTTGCCGACACAAACTTGGCACCATTTATCAGCTGCCGATTGTCAATTTGGCTATCGTGACAGTATCTTTAAACGCACACCAAACACATGGCTTATTAGTCGTGTGGGTTTCAGATTACATACTGATCCTGCCAATATTCTAGCCAGTTATGGCGATGTACAGACTGTGGCGCAGCGCTATGCGGAGCAACAAGGGCGCGAGCAAGCGATGCCTCATGATGTTATGCAAGCCATTATAGATATTAGACAACAAAAACTGCCAGACCCAAAACAGCTACCTAATTGTGGCAGTTTTTTTCAAAACCCTATTATCGCTCAGGAGCAGTTCACAGCGCTGCAAACAACTTATCCAGCTATCGTTGGTTATGCGATGCCTGATGCAACGATAAAAGTTGCTGCAGGTTGGCTCATTGAACAAGCAGGGTTAAAAGGCGGCGGCATTGCACCTATTTTTACACACAAGCAGCAAGCACTAGTACTGACCAACCATACGCCTCAGCAAGCCACGCAAGAAGATGTAGCCATAGCGCAGAAACATATCGCTGCTACTGTCTATGAAAAATTTGCCATTCAATTGTCACGTGAGCCAGTCTGGGTAAATGCTGATGGCTCAATTGGATATGCTGAGCATGTGGCCTAAAAAATCATGGTCTAAGCGGCTATTATCTAAACGATTATGGCGATATTACTTGCGGTTTTCTGAACGCATGGTGACGCTTTTTCGCATTATCAATATTACTTTTATACTAGGCTCCACGTCTGTCATTTTAGTGATTATTAGCCTATTTACTCCGCCGTTTTCGCAAGCAATCGTTTATATCTTTTCTCTATTGCCACTACCTGATATGCCTTCTGCTGCCATGAGCTCACCGCCTACTGCCTATGTAGTCTTAGGCGGCGGTCTGACCAACGACCACAACAACCAAATTATCTTGAATCGTTATAGCCTCAATCGCGCCCGTACCGCTGCAGGCGCTTACCATGACTTACCTCTACCGATCGTACTGAGTGGTGCTGAAGCTCCATGGCTCGGTCAATGGTTGATGGAACACGGTATCGACGGACTGATCAGTGAAAATGCCAGCATGAATACATGTGAAAACGCCCGTTTTACAGCCAAACGCATTCCGCTACGCCATGTATATTTGATTACTGACAGCTATCATATGGCACGTGCACGCAGACAGTTTGCCTTAAACGGTATCAATAGCACACCACTTCCTGCGCCACTGCCAGTAAGACGCGACTGGATGAAGCCTGCGTACAATTTAAGTCACTCAAGGCGCGCTGTCTATGAGGTCGCAGCCTACCTGCGCGATGTGATACGTCCACAGATGGACTGCCGCCATGCCAAAGATGTGACTTCACAGCAGCTATTGACCCCAAGAGGCAGTGTTGCAAAAAACTCTGACGAATAAACGTTAAAGATATATACGATACCATTGAGAAACTCATCCTAAATGCTACCGAACATCCACTACATTTGTGATGGGTGTATAATAATAAGAGACACTGCTATTTAAGAGATTTGCCATGCTCAGTATATTTTTATTAATTCCATTAAGTCTCATGCTGTTTGTGGTTGCTATTTGGGCGGTGCGTTATGCGGTCAAGTCAAATCAATTCGAAGATCTGGACAATGCATCACAGCGTATTATATTGGATGACCGTCAAGAACGCCGCCAAACCATGCAGGCTCATGAACGCTCAGCACCTACTCAGCAACAAGATGAAACAGCGGCAACTGTTGGAAATAACAAACATTCTGAGATAGATAAAGATTCAAACATCTAATTTATCTACCTTATAAATGCGTAATTTATTGGTGCCGTTTTATTAACCAGTTCAGCACTAGCAAGTTCGCCCTTTACTATTCTTAGGAGACGCATTCATGACCATCGCTTTACTTGTGGCGGCATTACTAATGGGATTCTTTGGTTCACCGCATTGTTTAGGCATGTGTGGCGGTCTTGTGACCGCATTTGGTCTGTCTATGAAAGATGTCAGCCCCGCCAAACGTCGTGCTTTGGTGGCCACGTATCATTTTGGGCGTTTAACGAGTTACGCATTATTGGGTTTAATTGCAGGGCTAATCGGTATTACCGTATTAAAGCCATTGATGATGGGTAATAGTACACCGCGTATTTTATTAGGATTGGTACTGGTATTCGTCGGTGTGACGATGCTTGGTGCGCCGTTTTTGACTAAGCTTGAACGTTTTGGTATGCGCTTTTGGCAGTATCTTAGCCCATTGCGTCAAAAGGTATTTCCACTCAATACTTTTCCGCGCGCATTAACAGCAGGGTTGCTTTGGGGCTTTTTGCCTTGTGGTTTGGTATATGGCGCTCTACTAATTGCGGTCGTTGCTCATAGTCCATTAAGCGGTGCTGCGTTGATGTTTGTCTTTGGTCTAGGAACCATACCGATGTTGGTTGCGACGCACGAAACGGTCGGTTGGCTACGTGATAAGATCGGACGTTTTCGCTTAAGGCAGTTAAATGGTGCGGTTATGGTCATATCAGGTTTGGCAGTAGCGGTCGTGCCGATGGTCATGGCAAATATGCATGGCGGCCATGGTGAGATGAATCATGGTAGCCACACTGCTATGATGTCTGATATGGACTCTCACGACATGAGCCAAATGAATCATGATACGGATATGGCAGCAGACATGGATCACAACATGCAGGATATGGACGACCATATGGATCATAGTATGAATGACATGAGTGATGAATCAGTGGACATGAATCACCATGAGCATACTGAGATGATGGAACACGCTCAATAAAGTTATCGGTAACAGATACTATTAACACTTAGCATATAAAAAAGCCCTCAATACCATTTTCGATATTGAGGGCTTTTGCTTGTTAAGTAGTGCTCAGTTTATAGCAATTATTCCTGCCACTGCTCAAGCGTAAACTTGGTTTCCAAGTGCTTCTCTAATGCCGGTATATTGAAGGCATCATCTTCACTCACAAAGCTGATACTAATACCTGTCTGTCCCGCACGGCCCGTACGACCAATGCGATGTACATAATCATCTGGCTGATCAGGCAAAGTAAAATTAACCACATGGCTGATATCATCGACATGGATACCACGCCCTGCTACATCTGTCGCCACCAAGATAGACGCGTGACCATCTTTAAAGCGCTGTAAGTATTTCTCACGTTTTTGCTGAATGACATCGCCCGAGAGCATCACAATATTATGCGCTTGACGCAGTTTGTGATACAGACGCTTTACTTGGTCTTTACGATTGGCAAAGACGATGACCTTCTCTACTGCTTCATCACTGATAATACGCTGCAAGGCGTCTAGCTTTTGATCTTCTGTCAGCAAATAAAAATGCTGATCTACTAACTCGCTGGTCTTGTGTTCAGGCTCAATTTCAACAAACTGAGGCTCATGTAACCAACGATAGGCCAAATTCATCACATCTTGGTTAAAGGTTGCAGAAAACAACAAGCTTTGGCGATCGGTATTGGCAGGCATTCGACCAACTAGGCGTTTGATATCAGGAATGAACCCCATATCTAACATGCGATCGGCTTCATCAAGTACCAGTACCTCTACTCTATCTAGATACACCATGCCTTTATTAGCAAGGTCAATTAGACGGCCAGGCGTCGCTACCAAGATATCAACGTATTGACGTTCAAGCTCGTGCTGCTGAGTTTCATAGTTAGTACCGCCCATAATACAGACGCTATGTAGCGAGGTATATTTGGTTAATGCAATACAGTCATCAAATATTTGCTGAGCCAATTCGCGAGTTGGCGCCATGACCACAGCACGCGGCTCACCAAGATAGCGCTCTTCGTCATTGGTAAATGGACGCTTAAGTAAGGCTTCCATAATAGTCAGTAGAAAAGTCGCTGTTTTCCCTGTGCCCGTTTGTGCCTGTCCAATAGCATCTTGATGTGCCAATGTATGCGGTAGTATCTTTGCTTGAATCGGCGTCAATTCAGTAAAGCCTAGATCACTTACTGCACGCAGGGTCGCTGTTGAAAGTGGCAAATCAGTAAACGTTGTAAAATTGCTCAAAAAAATATCCTTTTAAATGAATTACTTGTATTTTATTAATTATAAATAGGCTCACAATGAACCTTTATAGTGTCAAGTGTAGTGTTTAAACCGTGAGCAGTAAGAGCAGATTTATCAAGTCTGCAAACTACCATCAGACATATAGGCATAAAAAAAGCCAAGCCCGAATCCAATCCTACCAAATATGCTGCGGTTCACTCAACATAGGTAAGATAAGATGGGCTTGACTCAGTAGTATATCAGTAGTTTGTACAGACATTATAACTAAACCGCTTTAATGTCTGAGTAAACTACTCTTCTATCTTTCTGACTTCTTCAGCTTGCAGACCTTTGTCACCTTCTACTACGCTGAACTCAACTTTTTCGCCATCCTTTAGAGAACGATAGCCATCACCCTGAATCGCGCGGAAATGGACAAAAATATCTTCTCCGCTGTCACGTTGAATGAAACCAAAGCCTTTTGAGTCATTAAACCACTTAACGATACCTTGCTCACGAGCTGACATAATATTACTTCCTAAAAAAGTCCGCTTAGCCCTAGCTTCCTTTGCGACATTGCATATAAACAGGGTCTAAGATTATGAAATCAAAAATTAAGAGTATTACTACTCTACTTACCATCGTCTATGTAGTACTTCAATTACCTACATAGTGCTTCCATAACGAATTCGCCAAAAGCGCTTATCGTCATGAAATTTGATGATAGCAACAAACTTGCAATATTTATTGCATAAAAAATATCATAGCACGGGTTTTTAGCAACATAAAGACTTTTAATATGCTTTTTGATATCTAAATAATTTTTTTAGACAAATTTTTATAACCTAGCTGGCAAGCTGTTATGATAAAGAGCAAAATGCGTTGAAGCCAATTTAGCTTGGCAGCTCGCGCCTTAAATTATTCATATATTATTATAAATTATTAATATCGCTCAATAGTTACCGAGACCATTATGACCTCCTCTACTCCATCAAAAACAGCCGAACAATCGACTAACGAAAATTCAAATCAAATACTGACTCATAAATTACTACTGGTAAATGGCGTAAATCTGAATTTACTAGGTAAACGGGAACCGCATATTTATGGTCATACGACACTTGCTGATATAGAAAAGCAACTAGTTGAGCGCGCCGCACGCCACGGTGTAGAGTTAATATGCATACAGTCCAACCATGAAGGTAAGCTAGTAGACGACATTCAGCATCATGGATTATTGGCGGACAAATCTGCCCAAGTCGATGCTATCATTATCAACCCGGCTGCATTTACGCATACTTCAGTGGCTCTACGCGATGCGCTATTGGCCACCCAAAAGCCGTTTATAGAAGTACATTTATCCAATGTTCATGCCCGTGATCCTTTCCGTCATCATTCATATCTAAGTGATGTTGCGGTCGGTGTCATTTGCGGCTTGGGACAATTGGGCTATCAAATGGCGCTTGATTACTGGTTGAGCAATATGTATGCAGTTGACACAAACAAATGATATGACTGTGCTTACTTTTTTGTAAATGATTACTTGCGTCTTCACACATTAGTCAAACAGTAATCTTGCAATTAAAATAATAGAATTACGACTGAGCAAACAACCCATTATACGGTGACATGAATGGCAAAATCGTCCGGAAAACGCTTTATGAAACTCGCTGGCATGACAGCGAGTATTGCTGGCAAAGCCGCCAAAAACTCATTTAAGCATCTCTCAAGTGACGAAGAAAAACGTCTGCAAGCTCGCTCAGATCTGATGCAAGACGTGGGCGTTCAAATTGCCGAAACGTTGGGTGAGATGAAAGGCGCAGTGATGAAAGTCGGACAGATTGCTTCACAATATAAGGATGTGTTCCCGCCTGAGGTTGCGTCAGCACTTGAAAAGCTACAGAAAGATGCGCCGCCAATGCCGTATGCGCAGATACGAGCCCAAGTTGAACGCGAGCTAAAAGCACCGATCTTAGAATTGTTTAGAGAGTTTGAAGAGACACCTTTTGCCGCAGCATCCATTGGACAAGTGCATAAAGCGACGTTGCCATCGGGTCAAAAAGTGGTGGTCAAAGTCCAGTATCCTGATGTTGATGAAAACTGCGATAGCGATCTCAAACAAGTACGTATGGCATTAAAAATCGCTGGCGTGCTCAATATGAGTAAGCAACTACAAGAGCAGCTTTTTAATGAGATTCGCCAGAGCCTGCATGATGAATTGGACTATGTCAAAGAGGCTCATAACTTACGCGTATTCGGCGCTTTTCATGCAGAAGATGAAGGCCTTATTGTTCCAAAAGTGATTAGCAGCCATTCTTCTAGACGGATTTTAACGCTGACCGAAGAGATGGGAGAGACATTGACTGTCGCTGCGACATGGGACAATGACGTCAAACAAAAAATAGCAGAGCGCCTATTTCACTTTACCGCAGGTCAGCTGTTTGGGTTGTACCGTATGCACTGCGATCCTCATCCAGGTAACTTTGCGTTCCGTCATGATGGCAGTGTCGTGGCTTATGATTTTGGTGGCATCCGCAGCTATAGCGATAGCGAAGTGCAGCTATTCAAACGCTTTGTTAAACATGCGCTAAGAGGTGACGTCACTGCACTTGAACAAGATTTGATTGCCCTAGATATTCGCCGCGAAGATGATAAGAACATCCCTGGTGAGTTTTATGAAAAGTGGCTATCGATTGGGCTTAAACCTTTATCCATTAGCCCCTATCAAGAAGGCGAATTTGATTTTGGCAGTAGCCAAGTCCATCACGAGGCCATTGCACAGATGCGTACGTCTTTAAAGTACTTCGGTCAGTTTCAACCCTCAGCTACCACTATGATGCTAGACCGTACTGTATCAGGACAGTACTGGAATCTGGTCAACCTAGGCGTCGAGATCGACCTTTCACCACTGGTTGACGAATACATCGATGCGTAGATGCGTAGTAGGTAGGTATATTGACTGCCACGATTAAATCTATTTTTAGATATGTAGCGCGTGTCCACAACGATCGCAAAAGTCTGCCCCTACTGCATGGCCGAACTTACCACAGTTTGGACAAGTCACTGGGTTAAGCTGTGGACGCATATTACGTGCTAACTCTGACGTAAAAATACCTGTTGGTACAGCAATAATCGAATAACCCGTGATCATGACCATGGTTGCAATTGCTTGGCCGAGCGGTGTTTTAGGTGACATATCACCATAGCCAACCGTCGTCATCGTGACAACTGCCCAGTAGATAGACAATGGAATACTGGTAAATCCATTTTCCGGCCCTTCTACCACATAAATAATTGAACCAAAGATGGTTACTAACAATACAAGCGATAGGAAGAAAACCGTAATTTTCTGCTGACTGGTTTTTAATGCCGACGCCAAGAACCCAGCCTGTTGCATATAGGCCTTGAGCTTAAGAACGCGGAATACACGTAAAATACGCAATACCCGTATCACCAGTAGATACTGTACACCCACAAACATTAGGCTCAAATAACTTGGCAATACAGACAGTAAGTCTACTATCCCAAAGAAACTAAAAGCATAGCGTAAGCGGTTGGGTGCTGAAAACAGCCTTAACGCATACTCAATGGTAAACAAAATGGTAAAAAACCACTCTGCATAAAAGAACAACGTGCCATACTGCAAACGCATATATAGCACACTATCAAGCATGACGACGGCCACACTGGCTAAAATTGCAATCAGCAACACAATATCAAAGAGCTTACCCAGACGAGTATCGGTGCCTTCAATAATGATATGCGTACGGTTACGCAAGTGTGTAAGAGCTTCGGCGGTTGGTTGCTTCATAGAATCAGTACTTTATAAAATCAATGGCTTGATAGCACGCAATGACTTAAAATGTGATGGATACGGGCAAGTTGGTCAAAATAGCTAAAACTGGTTTATAATATCGCTCACCTATCACAGTGAATACAATCTATAAGTTGCCACAGTGTAGCAAAAAAGCACTCTCAACAACATACAAATCGTTAACGTGCCAGTAGCGCTACTACCTCAAATAGACAAAGTAATGATAGTATAAAATTAGGCAATCAGATATCGAAGGTTGTTGTTGATCACTTTTTTTACCCATAAAAATAGTACGTAGAACTTAAGGATGTTATATGGCAGGCCATTCAAAATGGGCAAATATTAAACACCGCAAAGCCCGTCAGGATGCAGTAAGGGGTAAGATATTTACCAAGATTATTCGCGAAATCGTTTCAGCTGCCAAACAAGGCGATCCCGATCCTGACAAAAACCCACGCTTACGTGCCGTTATCGAAAAAGCCCTATCAGTCAATATGACGCGCGACACGATTAATCGTGCTGTCGATCGTGGTACAGGTGGCGGCGATAATGAGAATATGGAAGAAGTCAGTTACGAGGGTTATGGTGTTGGTGGTGTGGCTGTACTGGTCGAAACCATGACGGATAACCTTAATCGTACGGTCAGCGAAGTACGTCATGCTTTTACCAAGAATGATGGTAATCTTGGCACATCAGGCTCAGTGGCGTACCTATTCACTAAACGTGGCGAAATCACTTTTAACGATGTCAGCTTAGAAGATGAGGTCATGCTCGTTGCACTAGATGCGGGCGCCATTGATATCGAAAATGATGGTGAAAGCTTACTCGTTATCACTGAATGGGAAAGTTTCGGTCAAGTCCAAGATGCTCTTAATGCGGCTGGTCTTGTTTCTGACAGCGCCGAGGTTACTATGTCACCATCTACCACGGCTGAGATCGACAATGTCGATGATGCTGAAAAGATCATGAAGATGATTGATATGCTAGAAGATGCTGATGATGTGCAAGAGGTTTATACTAACGTGAGCTTCTCTGCTGACGTCATGGCTCAGCTTGAAGCATAAGCGTATTAATTGTTCAGTAAAAAGGGCCAGATACTAAAAGTATTTGGCCCTTTTTTATTAAAATAGCTCCAGACTCAGTTTTACGTCCAACTTCCTTCTAATGATAGTAAATACTCTTTTTTATCTAGCCCGCCTGTATAACCACCGAGCTTACCGTCGCTGGCAATCACTCGATGACAAGGAACAATAATGCTAAAAGGGTTTTTGCCATTGGCCTGCGCAACCGCACGGAATCCCTTTGGACTGTTGACACGCTGCGCGAGTGTGGCATAGCTGATGGTTTCGCCATACTCAATACCTTGTAGTGCCTGCCATACTCTTTTCTGGAACTCAGTACCCATAGAGAAGTCTAAAGGCAAATCCAATGTCTTACGTTTACCATCAGCATAGTCTTTAAGTTGAAAAATCGTTTCTATTAATAACGCTTGAGCAGGTTCATTCATGCTTAGGCTATTTTTATCTATAAAGGTAAAGTCTTCATCTGTCAGTCCATAGTACTTTTTAAGTTTGGGTACAGATTTTGAGCTATGCCATGAGTTATCTGCCAGCAGCCAGTTGGCTTCAACGAGCATAGGCTGACCATGTTCATTGACACGAGCAATCAGTGTTAATCGATGTAATCCAAAGGCTGCTGTGGTAACTATCATAGCGTCTACTTCCCTATTCTTTTAAAAATGATTTACCAGATAAAACTGGCTCTCTTATTCTTTATCGTCGGTCTCGAATAAAGCGGCGACAAATTGCTTCGGACTAAAAGAACGCAAGTCATCAATAGTCTCACCCACACCAATATAGCGGATAGGCACATCTGTCGTTTCGGCAATATTAAACACCACACCACCTTTAGCAGTACCGTCTAGCTTAGTAATGGTGATGCCTGTCAGTGGCACAACTTTATTAAACAGTTCGACTTGGTTGATAGCATTTTGACCCGTGCCAGCATCCAGCACAATCATACCTTCATGCGGAGCACTTGGATCCGCCTTACGCATGACACGTACGACCTTCTCCAATTCTGCCATCAAATGTGTTTTGTTTTGCAGACGTCCAGCAGTATCGGCGATGAGCACATCGATATTTTTTGCTTTGGCTGACTGCATCGCATCAAAAATGACAGAAGCGCTGTCAGAACCATGACCTTGCGCTACCACTGGAATATGATTACGCTCGCCCCAAATCTGTAGCTGCTCAGTAGCTGCCGCACGGAACGTATCACCCGCTGCCAGCATAACTGATTTACCTTCACCCTGTAGACGCTTGGCAAGCTTACCAATCGTTGTGGTTTTCCCTACGCCATTGACACCTACTACTAATATAACGAATGGCTTTTTGCTAGTATCAATCACCAATGGCTCAACTTTTGGTGTGAGGATATCAACCAATTCACTTTGCAATGCTTTATATAAAGAATGTGCATAGATCAAGTCACCACGATCTGTTTGCTCGGTGAGGCTCTTGATGATACGGTTCGTCGCGTTGACGCCAATATCGGCTACCAATAGCTGATCTTCGACTTCTTCTAATAGCTCGTCATCAATCTCTTTACCACCGATTAAGATACTGACCATGCCTTCGGCTAAGTTTTTGCGTGACTTACTGAGGCCCGTTTTCATACGGTTGAACCAGCTGCCTTTCTTCTTATTTTCTTTTGTCTCTTGTGACTCTGTAGCAGGCTCTTTGGTAGTAGCTGCCTGTGTGTCGCTTTCAGCCACTGGGTTTACACTTGGTGTATCGCCCAATTGCTCTTGCAATGGCATAGCAGGAATGGTTGACGCAGTATTAGTTTGACTTGTAGCAGCGCCTGTCTCTGTAGCGCTTGAAAAGCTTTCAGAATTACCTTTAGGGACATTATGCTCTTCTGTCATGACAATTGGCGTCGCCAAAGCAATATTTTCTGCAGCATCATTGCTAGAGACGTCCTGGTTTACCGTACTGTCCTTCTGTGGAGCAATACTCTCTGTTTCATCAATAATGGGCACAGATTGCACTGGTAGACTGGGTAAGGTAATATCATCGTCATCTAAGTCGTCAAGACCAGCATCAAGGTTAATGACTACGCGGTTGCTATTGTTTGGGTTGTTCATAAATTTGCCCTAAAAGTTATCACGATCAACTATTTGTTTATTGTTAATGGATTTACATATTGTCATCTGGCTACAAGCGACATAATATCTAATTTTGACCTATTTTAGCATAATTCAAGTCATGCTCAGCCCTTACCCTATTAGACTATCGTCAAAATTTATCTGTTTAAAAAATCACTCGATGATTTGAGAAAGTTTTGCTTAAGGTTTGGACACAAAATTCTGACCTGTTACTTGTCAGACTTCGCCTACTCTACCAAGACTTATTCGATAAATACTTATTAGGAATCCGTTATGTCATTACTCTCTAAGCACTACAAAAAAATCAGCAGCATCAGTGTAGCTGTTTTATTAACGACGACTATATTGGTGACAGGTTGCACGACGACGCAAGAGTTTAGACCGACTGCTAGCGTTATGGTTGGTGCTCAGACTTCTTTGTAATGTCTTCTATCACTATGATTAGCATTTAATTCTTCTATTATTATTCTATATAAGTAGACCATACCATGCCATTGTCTTTACCTATAGCAGCTGCGCCATTACGCATGGCTTGTGCCTTAGCAGTAGCAGCGTCACTTACTGCGTGTCAAACCAACACGATGCCTACTAATTCTGCAACCGCGACAAGCTCAATCACAACAGATAGCTTGGCTCAAAACATATCAGATGAGAATAAAACGAGCAAAGACACACAGCCGTCTGAGTTGACAATGGACATGTCAGGTCGACATGAATATCAGTTAGAAAACGGTCTAAAAGTCGTTATAAAAGAAGACCACCGTGCCCCAGTCGCTATGACACAAATCTGGTACCGAGTGGGCTCGGCAGATGAGCCTCTTGATAAAGGTGGTATCTCTCACTTGCTTGAGCACATGATGTTTAAGGGCACGACCAATGTCTCTAGTGATGATTATGAGCGGCTAATTGCTAAGTTTGGCGGCGTCAACAATGCCTTTACCAGCTATGACTATACCGGATACTACGAGCTGTTCCCTGCCAATCGTATGCCATTAGCGTTAGAGCTTGAAGCAGATCGCATGAAAAACCTTATATTCGATGACAAAGAATTTGCCAAAGAGCATCAAGTGGTCATGGAAGAGCGTCGCCAACGTACTGATGACAATCCCCTTGCCAAAGCGTATGAGTCATTTCGTCTGCTGGCCTTACCTGACAGCCCAAAAGGCGAATCTGTCATTGGACCTATGAGCGAGCTAGAATCGATCAAACTTTCAGATTTAAAAGACTGGTATAAGACGTGGTATGCACCAAATAATGCAACGTTAGTCATTGTCGGCGACGTACAACCACAAGAAGTACTCACTCAAGTAAAACGTTACTTCGGTGATTTAGAAAAAAGCAACCTACCCAAGCGTACTTCTGTGACTCAAAAAGGCTTTCGTGGTTATCAAAAGGTAGACTCCGAGCAAGCCGTACAAGTGCCCGTTCTACTGATGGGTTACAACGTGCCAAGCCTTGCCACGGCAGGCTCAAACAATGAAAAACAAGCTTATGCCCTGTCACTTGCGCAAGATGTGCTCGATGGCGGCTTATCTGCACGCTTAGAGAGTCGACTAATACGTGAGCAAGGTCTGCTTACTACAGTTGGTACTTCTTACGACTTGTTAGATCGCGGTGATGGGCTGTTTTTAATACAAGCAACACCTCGTGAAGGCGTCAGCTTAGAGCAAGCACAACAAGCTATAACTTCGGAAATAGAAAAGCTAAAAACCGATCCTATTGCCGATGACGAGATCAGTCGCGCCAAGACCAATACGGTTACTGGTTTGATTTATGCGCAAGACAGCATGGAAGGACAGGCACGTATGATTGGCTCGTTACAATCTATCGGTCTAGATGACAGACTGCTTGCTAAACTGCCAACTAAGCTCGACGGTATCAGTGTGGCTGACATTCAGGCTGCCAGCAAAAAATATTTGGTCAAAGACAACTTGACGGTGATGCATGTCGTGCCACCTAAAGACAGTAAAACCCCAGCGAAATAGTCGCTGCCTATTATCAAACGTCTCATAAAAATGGCCATAGCACCGTATTCTTAATAAGAAGAAACTCATGATTCAGAATAAATACGACTCTAAAGCAAAACCAAAATCTTTTAAAACTGCTTCAGCCTCTATAAGAAGCACTATCGCATCTAAAAAGGGATCTTATCTCAGTGCTAGCGTAATTTTTGCTTTTGGTATCTTGGCTACTACTGCTCAAGCTGATACAACAGCTGCTGAAGATTACCGCTCACCTGCTGCAGTCGATGCAAGTGCGCCAATTGCTGCCTTATCTAAACTGACCAGCTTAGCCGATGACAAACCTTTAAAAGTCACCGTACCGACCATTCAACAGTTTAAGACCAAGTCTGGCGTACCTGTTATGTTTGTACAAACGACCACCTTGCCAATTGTCGATGTTGATTTGCGTTTTAATGCTGGTAGCGCGCGTGATGGTAGTATCAAAAAGGATGGTTTTGGTATTGCGAATATGACAGCGACGATGCTCGAACAGGGCTCAAAAAGCCTAGATGAAAATGCATTTACTCGTGCAGTGGAAACGTTGGGCATCAATCTAAGCAGTAGCGCCTATAAGGATATGTTTATTGTTTCACTGCGTAGCCTATCTGATGATAAGCATCTCCTGCCAGCCATTGACCTAATGACACAGATGGTGAGTGAACCTACCTTTGACGAGCAAGTTCTAGCTCGCAATAAAGCAAGACTGTTGGTAGGCCTGCAGCAACAAAAACAAGATCCCAATAGCTTAGCAAGTATCGCTTTCAACGAGGCTCTATATGGTACTCACCCTTACGCGCATCCATCAGTCGGCACGCTAGAAAGCGTTCCTACGATTGAGAAGCAACAACTGATAGACTTTAAAAATAAATATCTAGTTGCAGCAAACGCGTCTGTTGCTATGACCGGCAACCTGACATTAAAACAAGCCAAAAAACTGGCAGAAGACATCACTGCTAAATTGCCTACCGGCCAAGCTGCCACTGATTTACCTGAGCCGAAACCGCTTACTAAAGCGCAGCACGTTCATATTCCATTCCCAAGCACTCAAACCACTGTACTCATGGGACAGCTGGGTAGTAAACGGGCAACTGACCCAATAGCACAGCAGCAGCAGACCAACTTTGCTGTTGGAAACGAAGTCATGGCAGGCAGTGACTTTAATGCGCGACTAATGACGGAGGTAAGACAGAACCTCGGCTATACTTATGGAATCTCGGGATCGATGAATCCGATGCTCTCTCGAGGTCCCTACCAGATTGGTTTTTCAACACGTAATGACAAGGCGCGTGCGGCTATTGATGCAAGCTTAGCGGTTATCAATGAGACGCTAGACAAGGGTATCACCAATGAGGAGATGCGCTTAACTACAGATAATTTGAAAAACAGCTTCCCGATGGGGTTTGCGAGCAATGCTGGTATTAATAGCTTACTTGGAATGATGAATTTTTACCAATTGCCGAATAATTACTTAGCTGACTATACCAATCGCATTGATCAAGTCACACTTTCAGAGGTCAATCAAACCATGCGAGATACGCTAAAGCCTGATAACTTTTTAATAGTTACGGTTGGGCAAGAAGATCCTTGGAAAGAAAAGAAAGTGGTAGAAAAAACCAGTAAGAAATAAATCGCTAGGAAGCAATATTAGAAATAAGCGTTATCAATCCAATGGACGTATTATAAATGGTAAAAAATACTACTCATAATATGTCCATTTAAATATTTGAACGGCTATAATCTTTAAATAAGAAGCAGAACATTCTTAATGCTTGGCATTAGGAATACTTGGCGTCAGAAATTTTTAGCGCAACATCATAGACAAAATGCTCAGGCTTATGGGTAGCCCCGTTATAGCTCAAACGGATAACATGCTTATCATAAGACGTCACTTTATAATTACCATTGGCAAAATTATGTAGCGTCGGCACAATTAATAGCGCTTCTATTTGACGGTTATCTACTTTAACATTGAGGCGCTGACCCTCTCGCGGATATAAAAAATAATCACAGTAGTCATTTACCATGACCTCTGATATACGTTCAATAACCTGATTACCCGTTTCTTCTTGAATTAATTTTGGACAGACATCAGAGCGCTTAGACGCCAAACGAGCATAAGAGTTCTTGATACTATCTTCTATCTCTTTAGAGCTTTGTATATGTCTATCAGCTTTATCCGTCACTATCATATTGTTTTCAGAGGACATCTCTGTACTACACGCATTAATCAATAATACCGACATAAGTGCAGAAGTAAACAAAGCGCCATACTTATAGTTCGAGTGCAAAAGACCTTGCTTTTCGTTATTTAATTTATGATAGATTTTCATTGTCGAGCGCTGATTTTTCATAGTTTTCGCTTAAAGTAAATTTGGTGGTTTTCTTTATAAGCCATGAAAATATAAAGGCGATTGATAACAGATATTATTAAAGCATAGTTTTTAAAGACCAAACAAATTTTTAATGAACTCATGCGTCTATCCTACGAATCCTACCAAATAATTACAAAATTATTATTTTTAGTAAACACCGGAATAGTATATATAAAAATGAATATATATCTAGCGTTATCTCGGCTAACTTTATAATTATTTGAATTCTCGATTCTTGATAAATCAATTAATAGCGGCAAGAAGAGGAACTACTAGCGTGATTGAACCCCCACTTACGATAACCATCAGTATCTAAATGAATAGCCCCTGTCGCATATAATCCTAAGCCAAAATTATAAGGCTGCCCTTGATACTGCCAAAACTGACATAAGCCATCATGCATGGTACTCAAGCGCCATAAATTGTCTTCGTACTCAGGCACCCAGATATCCATAGCACTTGCATTCATATGCTTACTACTGTCTGCCCCGCCTGCACAGTCATTCAAACCTGGGTTACGATATACCGAACGTATCTCACTGCTGAGTGGTAAAATACCTTGGTTTTTCAACTCACTATAAAGGCGCAATGTTGGTACAATGTTAGACCATAGCTCTTGAGGTGGCAGTTGATAAGGCTCATATCCGCATTTACTCCAACTACGGGCAGTCGTCAGCAGTTGAGACAATGGCGGTACATTCTGTGATCCGACTCGTGCGCTAAGATAACGCTCATACTCTGCTACTTGTCTGGCACGATAACTATTGCTATTTAACCATGCATTAAAGTCCATATTCATAGAATCGTTATAAGCACCATTATAGGTGTTGTTTGCTGTACTATAAGTAGTACCGCGTCTCACTACATTCACACGTTTGTTTTCTTCAATGGACAACCTAGCATCAATCTCGAAATCACGCTGTTTTTGTACAATCAAGTTTTGCATACTGTCGCTATTTGATGCGTTCGCACCACTCAACATGGTAACACCAGGACGCTGATTTGAGCTGTTAGTAGAGGGCGTTATATACGCATTACTGTTATTGCTTGTACTGCTACTTTGACGTATTTGAATACGGCGTTCACTATCATCACTGATGATAACGGCATGAGCACTGACACTGCCAGCACATAGGATAAGGGTGATAATAGGTTGGCAAATTTGCCTATACGCATGGATTTTTGATTTTATCATTGCAATAAACTACCGCTAAAAACGTTTTATCGATACTATCAAATTTTCAACAAGCAGGCTAAACTATCGCTTCTAATTTGAAGTCCAATATTGATAATTAACACTTATCCTTACAACTTTTATAATTGAGTGACTTTATTATTATTTGTGAATGATATAGCCATCGCGTGCTCGCATACTTTTATTAAAGTCGGTACTTTTAAGTACGCTTCTCATCATTATTTACAATGAGATAATTTAGTTAGTCCTTCCCTCCTACACCAATTGTTAGCCAAATTCTGCCTATGTCTTCTAACCCGCAATATCGTTTTTCACGTCAGAGCCATCATTTGGGTCAAGGTCATGCACCGACGCTATGGCAACGTATTCATATCGACCCATGGTTAACTTTACTGTTATTGACGGTTTGTTGTATTGGTCTGACGATTCTATACAGCGCCGCCAGCCAAGATATTGGTATGGTTATTCGCCAAATGGTCAGTTATGGAGTGGCATTCGCGGTAATGTTTACCATGGCGCAGATACCGCCCAGTCTCTATCGTACTTTTACGCCCATATTTTATGTCTTAGGACTTATATTATTGGTATTGGTAGATATTATCGGTGAAGTACGTATGGGTGCTCAGCGCTGGATCAATTTGCCTGGGTTCGGTAGTGTGCAGCCTTCAGAGTTTATGAAGCTTGGTATGCCAATGATGTGTGCTTGGTTTTTGTCTAAGCGTGATTTGCCACCGTCAGCATCTAGCATTGCTATTACCTTAGCATTGATCATTGTACCGGTACTATTGATTGCTAAAGAGCCTGATCTTGGTACGTCGTTACTGGTCGCTGCTAGCGGCATATTTGTGCTTTTCTTAGCAGGCCTCTCGTGGCGATTGATTTCTGCTGCTGTAATTTTAGCTGTGCCGTTTATTGCTTTTGCTTGGAACTTTTTACTTCATGACTATCAGCGTACGCGGGTATTAACACTCCTTAATCCTGAAGCAGATGTACAAGGTGCTGGATGGAACATCATTCAATCGAAGACAGCCATTGGCTCTGGTGGTCTTACTGGAAAAGGCTATCTAGAAGGCACGCAATCACACCTACATTTCCTACCAGAAGGCCATACTGACTTTATTATTGCCGCCTTCTCCGAAGAGTTTGGTTTACTCGGTGTGATGCTACTGATGTTCATTTATTTCTGCCTTCTTTCACGCGCCTTATATATCGCTTTCACTCATCCTGATGTTTATAGTAGATTGTTGGCTGGTGCTATCGCTATGTCTTTCTTTGTTTATATATTCGTCAATGTCGGCATGGTTGGCGGCATTTTGCCTGTCGTAGGTGTTCCACTACCATTTATTAGTTATGGGGGTACGGCTATCGTGACTCTGATGGCAGGATTTGGCCTACTCATGTCTATCCATACACATAAATCCGGCTAACTGGAATAATATACTTTCTGTATAATTCGTCTTTCAAGTAAGTCGTTATAATAATTATGGTAGTACCATTAAGATAAATTGTTTTGTACTACAAATGATTTGATAAAAGACAATGATCCATAGCGTGAAGAAAAGTTTTATTCTGAGCGCTGTGGCTTTTTTATTTTAATGGTCTTCATATAATTTATGTTCATATCGATCACTAGAATAGTTACAAATCCGAAATAATTGTTCGTTTTAGTGCCTCTTATTTTTAATAGTAAATAGACATGATTTTCAATATGAGTTAATCGCCTATAAGTTCAGAAAGATTTTATTCCTTGTTTTTTACAAAAAATTGCGTTAACCTCGTTTCACTGTACTCTGATACATAACCCGTACATAGCTACTAATAAACTTTGCATTTAAATATATTTAGGTTGTAGCGTAGCCGTATAGTTAGCATCTTGTAGATTCCAGACTTTCAAATACACTACTTAATTAACGGTTTGATAACAAAGCGATACGCGATGTCCTCTGAACCTTTTATTAACGTAGCATTCTAATGAAGTTTGTAGATCGCACATCATGTAAATACGACATATAGTGACATTGTCACTCAGTCCTGATTTTGGACTTTGTATTCAATGCTTATCGCTAACTATCATTTGAGCGTATCGTCAGTCACTTTAGCTCTATTTCTGCTGAACACTGATGATAATGAAATGAAAAATTACCATATATTAATATCTATAAGAGCCACGCATTAATCAATATGAAAACAATAGATTAATGCCATGCTCAATCTAAAATATTTAGAGTTAGGTTTTGATGTATAAGTTATAGAGGTATTTATGAACAAGCGTTTATCTGGTTTACTTACAATGTCAGCAATGTTATTTGCTGGCTCTGCAGTTGCTACCAATGCAAATGCTGTAGAAGCAAAGACCACACTTGCTATGATTTCGCAAGATAACGCCTCCCACATTGACCGTGTACTTGGTGAATTAAGCCGTCAACATGATGGCGCATCAAGTTTGGTAAAGTCAGCCCGTCAGCCGACCTCATTGGCACTTAGCAGCTCATTGTTAGCCAATGATACGACACAAGTTACCAATGATGAAGATGTATTAGAGCGCCTAACAGCTGTTGCCTCTAACTCTGTCAGCAAATTTAAGCAGACTGGCCTTGCGTCTTGGTATGGTCGTAAGTTTCATGGTCGCAAGACTGCCAGTGGTGAAACTTTCGATATGAACGGTTTAACTGCAGCGCATCGCTCATTACCATTGAACTGCTATGTCAAAGTCACTAACAAAACCAATGGCAAAAGTGTCGTGGTAAAAGTGAACGATCGTGGCCCATTCCATGGTAACCGTGTATTAGACCTATCTTATGGTGCTGCCAAAAAACTCGGTATTACGAGCAAAGGTGTGGGTAACGTTGCTATTGAGCGCGTTGCAGGACCTTAATTTTAGGTATCGGTTTTAAAGACCAATAATATTGCTAGCCTATATAGCAAAAAAGCCTAACTAATACTTAGTTAGGCTTTTTTTATGGTTTATATTTATCATTCCAAACTAATAGTAGCGACTGAACTACTCAAAACACAGTACTATTAATTCTATGTACTTTATAACTCAAATGCGCTTTCGATGGCATCATCAAGACGCTCAACAGCAATCACATTGATACCTTTGAACTGAGGCGCATCTTTAGCAGGCGCATTGGCCTTTGGAATGATGGCATGTTTAAACCCATGTTTCATCGCTTCTTTCAAGCGTTCTTGTCCGTTAGGTACTGGGCGTATCTCGCCCGATAGACCCACTTCACCAAATACTGCTAATGAAGATGGTAACGCCCTCTCTTTAATACTTGAAGCACAGGCCAACAGTACGGCCAAATCAGATCCTGTCTCTATGACTTTGACGCCACCAACGACGTTGACGTAGACATCTTGTCCACTGGTATGTATCCCGCCGTGGCGATGCATCACTGCTAGTAGCATGGATAAACGTTGGAAGTCTAAACCTAGCGCCATTCTTCTAGGTGAGCCTTGTGAATCATCGACCAAGGCCTGCACTTCTACTAGTAACGGCCTTGTACCTTCACGGCTGACCATTACTACAGATCCAGCAACAGGTTTATCGTAACGACTTAAAAATATCGCTGATGGATTGGCGACTTCTTTGAGCCCCATATCAGTCATACCAAAGATACCCAGTTCGTTAACCGCACCAAAGCGATTCTTGACCGCACGAATCATACGAAAACGCGAGTCAGATTGGCCTTCAAAATAAAGCACGGTATCAACCATATGCTCCAATACTCGCGGACCCGCTAGCGTACCTTCTTTGGTTACATGTCCTACTAAAAATAGTGCCGTTCCCGTTTGCTTAGCATAGCGAGTCAAAATCGCAGCAGACTCTCTAATCTGACTGACACCACCTGGCGCAGAGTTAATAGCGTCCGTATAAATCGTCTGAATAGAATCAATAATAGCGATGGCTGGCTGCTCTTGCGTTAATGCAGCGCAGATAGTTTCTACGTTAGTTTCGGCCAATACACGCAGTCTATCAGCAGGCAAGTCTAAACGTTTGGCTCGCATGGCCACCTGTGCAAGTGACTCTTCACCCGTCACGTATAATGCACTACCTGCCAATGAATCAGCTCGTGCCATATTGGTCGCGGTTTGTAGCAAAATCGTTGATTTACCAATACCTGGATCACCACCGATTAACACTACGGAACCCGCCACTAACCCACCACCCAGTACGCGATCGAACTCACTGATACCGGTTGGTAGGCGTGTGTCGAGCGTCACACTTACTGCATTAAGCGGCATGACAGCACTGTGAGTACCAGAGTAGTTACCAGCTGGCGCGCTGCTACCACGAGTAGCAGCTCGTGCGTTATTAGGCTTCGCGGTGCTCTTATTGTGATGGGGCATGCTGACATTTGGGGCTTCGACCAAGCTATTCCATTCCCCGCAATCCGTACACTGCCCAGCCCATTTGCCAAAATGCGCACCGCAATGCTGACAGACATAGCTGCTTTTATTTTTTGCCATAGCTTATAAGCCTTATTCAGAGGATCAATCAAGAATAATGAAGAAAGTATTGTCACGCTTTATAAGCGCTGATTTAAAAATATTTGTTATGATAAGTCAGCTATTAGTTTTGCAAGCTGTACTTGAAAGAGGATGATGTTAATTGTAGAGATATTAATTGTAGATATAAGTAGTAACTGGCTTATAAGCTCTATATAAAATAGTTGTAGCCAGCTCTATTAGTTAATCAGAAAATATAAAGTTGTTAGTATAACTTTTACACAGCATTTGGAAAACAAAATGAATAGGAAGTAAGGAAAATCCATACCAGATAATGCTACTTTAACGGCACCTTTTTGTTTTGAGCGCACTATATAAAATAGAGTATGAGATAAGAAATTTAACGCTCTCACTTATACTTGAAAGTCTTTACCTAGATAAACGGATTTCACTAAATCATTTTCTAACACTTCAGCCGAAGTGCCTTCTGCAATGATAGCCCCTTCTGATACGATATAAGCTTTTTCACAAATAGCCAGTGTATCTCGAACATTGTGATCGGTGATCAAAACGCCAATGCCGCGATTTTTAAGCGTCAAAATAACGTCTTTGATATCGCCGACAGAGATAGGATCTACCCCTGCAAAAGGCTCATCCAATAAGATAAACTTAGGATCAGCGGCCAATGCTCGCGCAATCTCACAGCGACGACGCTCACCGCCTGACACGCTCATACCCTGAGACTTGCGCACATGTTCTAAATGGAACTCGCCAATCAACTTTTCAAGTTCTTGCTGTTGTTCAGCTTTATTTAATTCTGTACGAGTCTGTAGGATAGCTAAGATATTATCTTCGATAGATAATTTACGAAAGATTGATGCTTCTTGTGGTAGATAGCCGATACCCGCACGCGCTCGCTCGTGCATTGCATATTTAGATAAGTCCATTTTACCTAGCGTAACGCGGCCCTTATCCATATTGACCAGTCCCACCACCATATAGAAGCTTGTCGTTTTACCAGCACCGTTAGGCCCCAACAGTCCGACGACTTGACCCTGTTCGACAGAAAATGAAACGTCTTTGACTACCCAACGCTTACCATAGCGTTTGCCTAAATTTTGCATAGTCAATCGAGCGACGGGCGCCGTATTGGTATTTGATGCCGATAGGTCTAGATTTTTATCATCGCTCATAACTTACTCTTACTTTCACAAAATTTAAGCATTGCTAAAGGCAGACTTATTTACTCATAGCCTGTTTATTTGGATTAACGTACGCCACTTTGGTTTGTACCGTTGTTAGGCGGGAATACCAGTTCAACGCGCTGATTGCCACCAGCAGTCGCTTCAACATCACCTGCCTTTAGGCTATAACGGATAACATTACCAGCGAAGCTTGCACCATTCTGAACCAACTTTGCATTGCCAGTTAGCGTAATAATCCCAGACACTGCATTGTAGTCAATCTTATTAGCCTGACCTTTTGCCAAGCCTTTCTCTTGCGTGACTACTTGCTGCATAGTCGCTGGACGGCCAGTTGCTACCGCTGAATTAATGCTACGCTGCTGAGAAAGATTGACCGTGATGTTGTCAGCCGTCATCTTAAACGTACCTTGAGTAATAATGACATTACCTGCATAACTGGTCACGCCAGTACGCTCACTATAAGTGGCTTTATCCGCTAGTAATTTAATCTGCTGATTAGAATCTGATGGCAGTGCGTGACTATATAGCGGTAGCGCCAATAACATCACCATTGGCAGTGCGCGCAATTTGTGCAAGCAGAGTGATGATGCGCGTAAAGTAGGCAAAAATTTAAGTTTCATATAAATAACTCATTTCATAATAGGTGGTAGGATTTGCAAACTTTATGCTAGCTGCTATTTTTTGACACAGTAAATAAGAAAGACTTTGATTAAAATAATGCTTTATCTTGGCGTTCAGATGGAGAAAAGGCAACAGCCACTTGGCCAAATTCATACTCACCCGTCTCAAGATTGGCAGTCATACTAGAGGCTTCAAATCGATTCATGCCTTGTTCGATTTTCACAGGCGCGTCACTGTATACTTTGCCTGATTTCGTATTGCCCTTTAGCGTACTACCAGTTACTTTTATTGGTTCGATATCAGGAGTACTCTTATTGCCTTCGCTCACCAGTGTAAATCCACCTGATAAACTAAGCTCCCCTGTCTGTTGACTAATAGCTGCACTGCCCGCCTGAATACGATAGCGTTGCTCTGCAGATGGTTCCCAATTCATGGTAATGCCTGACATTTCATCCTGATTGGTCTCAGGATTATGCGTCAAAGACTCAGCGGTAAGCTCGTATTCGGTTTCACCTTGTTCATTGGTCTGCACGGCTTTGATATCAGTGGCTTCATAATCGACATCTGTTGTTTCAATATTGACTGGCGGCGTTACGTCGCCTTGCTGCTGAAAAAACCAACCTGCGATACCAGCAATAATTAAGGCTAATACAATTAAGACACGTGTATTCACGACTGTTTATCCTGAGTTTGCGCCTCATCAAGCGTGTAATGCGCGATAAAGTCTTGATAATGTCCATGACCTTTTAAAATAAGGTCACATATCTCGCGCACTGCACCAGTACCGCCAGCACGAGTCGTTACCATGTCACTGCGCTTGATAACTTCAGCATGCGCGTTAGGTACGGTTGCCGCGAATCCTACTGTTTGCATTGCTTTGATATCCGGTAAATCATCGCCCATATAGGCACAGTCGGCAGCAGTGATATTCAGGGCAGGATCTAAAGACGATAGCAGCTCGTTTAATGCGATTAATTTATCATCACGGCCTTGCACCACATGGTTAACGCCCATTTCTGCTGCTCGCTTATTCACCATCGCACTACTACGGCCGGTAATAATGGCTGTCAAAATACCGTAGCGTGCTAACGACTTAACACCCACACCATCATGTACTGAGAACGCTTTGGTCTCAACACCATTAGCATCATAGATAATTTGACCATTGGATAAAATACCATCAACATCCATGACCAATAGTTTTACTTGTCCGGCTTTCTGTATCAAGTCCTGCATTATTTGTCTCTTTTTAATATTTATTTTCGAAGCGTTATTCTATATAGCTTAACTATTTCAACGGCAACTCACAAACCTTATTTGACCCCAGCTTGCAGCAAATCATGCACGGTAATAATAGCTTCTAAACGACCTTCATCATCAATAATCAATAACTGGCTAATACCACTCTCATTCATAACACTTAGCGCATCTGACGCACGCATCGTTTTACTGATATGGCGTGGATTGCTGACCATTACTTCATGCATTGGCGTTTGTAGATCGATACCTTTTTCTAACCCTCGGCGCAAGTCACCATCTGTGAACACACCGACGACCTTATTGTTATCATCAGTCACTACTGTCATGCCCAATCGCCCAGCAGACATGGTAAATAAAGCTTGTTGCAATGGGGCTTGCTGATGAATCAAAGGCAAGTCTTCTGAATTGGTGTGCATCAAATCTTCAACACGCGTCAATAGCTGACGACCCAAGGCACCAGCAGGATGCGATAATGCAAAATCTTCAGAAGTGAAATTACGTGCGTGTACTAAAGCAACCGCCAATGCATCTCCGAGCGCTAAAGTAGCTGTCGTACTGGAGGTAGGCGCTAGATTAAGTGGACAAGCCTCTTGCGATTGACCTAGCGTTAATACAATGTCAGCTGCTCGCGGTAGCATACCGCGCTTATCACGACTGATACTGATGAGAGGGATATTTAGATGTTTGACCACTGGCAATAGCATCTTGATTTCATCTGACTCACCTGAGTTTGAAATAGCAAGCAGCACATCACCTTTTACAAGCATACCCAAATCGCCATGCCCTGCTTCACCAGGATGCATAAAAAAAGCAGGCGTACCAGTTGAGGCAAAGGTCGCTGCAATCTTGCGTCCAATTAGCCCTGATTTGCCCATGCCCGTGACTACCACTCGACCCTTACAAGTCAGGATGATGTCACATGCTTGGGCAAATCTGTCGTCAATCTGCTCTGTTAGTAGTGCTAACGCAGATATCTCTGTGTTAATGGCCTCGATAGCAGTGGTAATAAATTGCTCATGGGTTAAGTTGTTTTTGGTATCACTCATGAATCCGCTCTATTTTTATAATGAATCAATACGCTATTTTACTACACTATGTTTCATATTAGTAATAGTCTACAAAATCTACACTAATATAGTGCTTTATACTGAATAAAGAGCTTGCTGCTAGCTATACAAAAAAAACCCACTATATCAGCAGGTTTTAAACGAATAAATCATGTCTTAATATTTTCTAGACAACATGCTCGATTATGGCAATGAGTTAGCTGTTGCTATCATTAGAACCGTCGTTTGGCTTATCTTCAAAGCCTGTATTATCTGCCGTGGCATCAAACCCACGATCTTGACCAAAACCACCACGCTCAAACCCGCGCTCTTGTCCTTGACCGAAGCTACCGCGTTCAAAACCACGATCCTGACCTTGGCTAAAACCACCGCGATTAAATCCACTACGACTCGATGCAAAACCACGTTCTTCAAAGCCGCCAGCAACAGGGTTGCTACCACGTTCAAAGCCACCGCCTTGATATCCAGTCGGTGCTGCGCTCTGAGGCTGAGCACTTGTACCTGTCGTTGTGCTACTACGTGGATTACGTGCTGGCACGACTGTTGAAATAGCGTGCTTATATACCATTTGGCTCACTGTATTTTTCAGGAGAACAACATATTGATCAAATGATTCAATTTGGCCTTGTAATTTAATACCATTTACCAAAAAAATAGAGACAGGAATGCGATCTTTGCGCAGCGAGTTCAAGAACGGATCTTGTAAAGTTTGTCCTTTTGACATGAAATCTCTCCTAAATATTATATAGTTATGTTTTGAGTGCCAATTATTTTAAGTGTTAATTTAATTATAATGGCTAAAAGGTAGATACAATAAGGTGTTTTCTTTATAAAACGTATCTAAAT
Source organism: Psychrobacter sp. BI730 (assembly GCF_013414195.1). GTDB lineage: Bacteria > Pseudomonadota > Gammaproteobacteria > Pseudomonadales > Moraxellaceae > Psychrobacter. The sequence continues at coordinate 77,136 of NZ_JAATTV010000008.1, read as the reverse complement.
AAATATTCGTTGCTCTTAAGTGATTCCACTTTATCGCGAATACGTTATTATTGTAAATAATTAAGTAACTAGTTGTTTCGTTAATAATTTCTATCTACAAAAGTCTATAAACCAGACATCATAACAATGCTCAACGCACTGAGCCAAATTATAACAGCTATCTATGTCAATTTTTGAAACTAATTGTGTTAGCTATCATTGCACCTTAAGACAAGTACTCTCGTGCTTCGGCCATGGTTTTAAACGTTTGCAATATCATACGACTGCTAGCATCAGCCCCGCTCTCAAACTCTACTGTCCCATTCGATGATGCGCTAGGCAATTGCATTACTTTTCTCAGCCATGTGTACTGACGTTTTGCTAGCTGTCTTGTAGCATATAATGCCTTATTTTGCATTTCCTGACAAGCAAGCGCCTCGGTCTCTTGGTTAGCCATATTTGGTTGAGTAGCTGACTGAGCAACATTATCTGAGATTTCTTTTTCTCCGTTGACAGCTGTATGCTTTCCAAAAGCTTCATAAAATTGAGTTTTATCCAGATGAGTCTCATCAAATATCGGATGCTCAATATGCACCAAGTATTCTAGTACTTGCCTGTAGCCCACACAGCGCATCGAAGGCATATTAGGCGTGAGCGGATACTTTTTTAGTAAGTCTATGACTTCAGCCACTAGCCCTTCATTCCACATGATATCTAGACGTTGTTCGATACGATTATGTAGCCATGAACGATCTGGCATTACCGATAGCGCGTGCCACTGCTGCTCTGGGTTGTGGGCTAGGGCTTGCTTTGGCTTGCGCTGCCAGTCACTTATTGGAATATTTGTTTGTAGGTAGACCTCAATTGCTCGCGTGATACGCTGAGTATCAGTAGCATTCAAACGCTCATGGCTTATAGGGTCTATACTACCCAAATAATCATATAGAGCGCTAATACCTTCCTCTTGACGCCACTGCTCTACGCGCGCCCGTACGCTGTCATCGCTATCGGGCACAGGAGACAACCCATCGAGTAGCGCCATGTAATACATCATGGTGCCGCCTACTAATAATGGTATCTTGCCATTTCTATGACATTCGTCAATAAGACGGGCAACGTCACTGACAAACTCAGCCACACTATAGCTTTGCATAGGATCAACGATATCGACCAAATGATGTGGATAACGCGCCAACTCAGCCGCTGTTGGCTTGGCTGTGCCAATATTCATATCACGATATATCAGTGCTGAGTCCACTGAGATTAATTCAAAACAATCTGTATCGTATAGCTCGTACGCTAGTGACGTCTTGCCGCTAGCAGTTGGTGCCATAAGACAAACCACGCTGTTATCCGTCAGTTTGTGAGGTAGGCTATCAGACGAATGTTGCATAAAGTGGCCTTTCATAATATATGGATAACTCAGATATCGATTGGTTTAACTGCTTTAAGATGTTGTAATTATTTTCAGATATTCAGGATAGCATTAGCTTTACTAAGCGATGACTATCTATCGCTTTAATAGCATTGTTCATGATTATTTCAGCAAGATCATTCACGAAAACCATTGAATCTTGCGCAGACATTTGCGTATTGACCGTCATAAGTTGCTGATTAAACTCAGTAGCACTGCTTGGTAATCTATCTTTTTTGAATACTTGCTGACTAGAAGTAAGTGATTCAAATAACTGGCTTAGTTTAAGCTGCCAATCTTTAGCACTTATCAGTACACACTGCCCTTGGTGATAAAATAACAGCCAAGGTAGACTTCTATCCTCTGTGCTTGAGTCAATACCAATAGTTTCTACGTTTTCAATAATATCTAAGCAAATTGGTAAAGATGCAGAGGTAGTTGCTCCATCAGAATAATGCGACGTGCTGTTGTTACTATTGTTACTTTGGTCTGATCGCTCATTGATATAAGATCGCACTGACTCTTGCAATGAAAGATTATTTGAAGATGATTGGTTTGCAGTAGACTGATAAGACTGTCTAGTAGATTCTACTTGATTATTCTGCCTTTGGTTATTGCTAGACTGACTACTTGAGATGGGCATTTCAGACGAACGACCTTCAGAAGCATTATTATTTGCCCATTCCACAGATTTGTATTGGTTGTCAGTTTCTGTCATCGCTACGGACGCAGATGCAGAATCAATTCCAAGCCCAAACTTAGCTACATCAATCGTTTTCAACTGCTTACGAACTGTATGGCCTAAGTGCGCCATAATATTATTCAATGGACTGATTTTGATACGCTGTTTAGATGGATGCACATTGATATTTAACCATTGGGTTGGCAAATCAAAATACAGTGCATACCCCATACCTGCTAGCTGCGCACCTTGTGCCAGTTGACGTATTTGATTGCTAATCAACGCTTCTTTTACCAGTCTGCCATTTACATAGAGCAGCTTTGGTAAGTCAGATTTATCATGATGTAGCGGCCATAACCAACCACTAATCGCTGCTCGATTAACATTGCTATCATCGTACGCTACAGACGACTGTACCAAACTCGACAAATCTATCGATATTGCTAATGCATTATCTGTCAATGCCATACCAGTCGCTTGTTCTAGACGCGGCAATGGCAAATGGCTGTCATTATTACCACTAATACTCGTAGCACTTGCAGATAATGATAGACGTTGCTTATTGTCATGAAAAAGTGTCAAAGCAACATCGGCACGCGCCAGTGCGACTTCTCGGACAATCGTTTCGATATGACCGAATTCAGTAGCAATAGATTTTAGGTTGCCTCGGCGGGCAGGTACATTGAAATACAAATCTTTTACGACAATCGTAGTACCGCGGTTATGAACAACTGGTAACAGTTTCGGTGTATCATCTAATACGCCAGCGACCTGTAATTGACGACCAATACCGCTCTCATCATGACTACTGGTTAAGGTTAAACGCGAGACAGCAGCCATCGCCGCTAATGCTTCACCGCGAAAACCCAACGTCGTAATACCATGCAAATTAGCAACGTCAGCAACCTTACTGGTCGCATGACGAGTAATGGCCATAACCATGTCATCAGGATGAATACCCAACCCATTATCTACCACTTCAATCAAACCCATACCGCCTTGAGTGATGCGCACTTCAACATTGGTCGCACCAGCATCGATAGCATTTTCGAGCAACTCTTTGACCACTGCTGCTGGACGTGTCACCACTTCACCTGCTGCTAATTGATTGATCAGCAACGGCGATAGTTTTTTAATGCGGGTATTAGAATGATTATCTGGCATTGATAGATGTCATATTTTTGGAAAGTAGCGATTGGTATAATTTAGATATTCGTTTAGATGTCAAGTTGCGATAGATCCAAGCCCTGCGCTTGGCCTGCCTTTGACAGTCTCAACTGCACTTGGCGAGCTTCAGTGCCGTTATCATCGCTTACACTTTGAGTCATATCGATAAATAACGTGGGCGGCGGAAGATAGCTATCAGCACGGCTAGCCCATTCGATGATGACTAATGCTTCAGGCTCATCCAGATACTCGTCAAATCCAATAAAAGACAGTTCTTCTGGATCTTGGAGACGATATAAATCTGCATGATAAACTGGCTTGATCGAACCATCTTTTCGCTGAATACTATAAGGCTCAACCAAGGTATAGGTTGGACTTTTTACCGCACCTGTATGACCAAGCGCTTGTAACCAATAACGCGTCAATGTCGTTTTACCAGCGCCCAAGTCCCCTGCCAGCCACACGCTACCTGTCAGTGGTAATGTCGCTAATTGCTCAGCCAATGCTTGAGTATCTTGCTCAGAGTTTAGTATCAGAGTCTTTAAGTATTTGCTATTTTCTATAGATTGACCATCACACATCAGACTGAACCTGCTCTGTCTGTACCTGCATGGTCACAGTTGGATTGATAAAGCTTTCACCGCGAATCAGTTTGGCATACAGCTCAGAGTCAGTCCACTCAGCACGAACCTGCTCACTGAATTCAAAATTTTCTAGAACTAGTTTACCCATTTGATCGTTTGCAACATCATCAGCAAAACACTGCGCATACCCTGTCGCCGTCTCATGGGCAATTACTGAGTACACGCTGACATCTGCTTCACCATTTTGCATTTGTGTCTGACGTAGTATTTCTTGTGCCCAAAAAAATATCACTCGTGAAAACTGCTCTGCCGATGGTGAAACTGGTAGGCTTATCCAACGTGCGCTAAATTTCTTACACGCTGCGACATACTCAGGATCATCTTTGTTCCAAAAACAAATAGCATGATCAAAGCTATCGATAATGTCTTTGATAGAAGATTTTAGCAAACCAAAGTCATAAACCATTTGCCCATGGTCTAAACGAGTGGCCTCAAGGATCAGCTCAATCTGATAGCTGTGGCCATGAATCGAGTGCTTACAACGCTCAGAACTACAGTTACGAACGATGTGAGCATTTTCAAATTTGAATAGTTTACGAATACGCATAATAATTTGACCAAAACAGTAAGCACTATGGTGCTAAATGTTAATAAATAAGAGTTTACCGCGTTTATGAATCGGTTTATGACGCATTATAGCAAATCGCCATGTATCCGTAAGTAAGCACTTATTAATACAATGATTGATTGAACGAATCAATTGGTAAACTAGGACTGACCGTAAACATAAAGGATTTGAATGATACTTGAATCGTAGACGAATTGTGCGAGCGCTATCTATTACTAAAGCTTAAGCCTATACTCTATTCAGTAAACAGCTATGTTAGCTGTATTCACACTGTCTTGAATTCGCTTAACTTTGCGTAATGAGTAGTGTGCTGTAAAAAAGGAAACGATGATGAGCAAAGGTCAAGACAGCAAGAAGAATGTTAAGAAAAAGCCCCTTTTGACTGCTAAAGAGAAGAAAGCTGCCAAACAAGCCAAGAAAGACGACAACGGTAGCATCTTAGGCAAACATTAATAATCGATAGACTAATATGCCAATCTGACCTAACCGTTCGATTGGTATTTTTTTTGGTTCGTCATTGGCCTTTAGCTAAGCACTGTCTTTAATTGAGCTTAGGTTTTGATTAAGCTCCGCGCGGCGCAAACATAATAATCGCCATTCCTAATAGCGCAACTACCGAACCCACTATGTCCCACATGGTTGGTCGTATACCATTGACCGTCCACAACCACAAAATCGCCATACATATATAAACGCCACCATATGCCGCATAGACCCTGCCCGCAGCAGTTGGGTGTAATGACAGCAGCCAAACAAACGCGACTAAGCTCAGCGCACCAGGTATCAGCAGCCAGATTGACTTGCCTTCTCGCAGCCACAGATAAGGCAGATAACATCCTGCAATCTCAGCCAATGCAGTAAGCGCAAATAGCCCAACCGTCTTTAATTCTGTCAAAAATCACTACTCCTCATCTACTACTTTTCTAACCTGCTAAAACCAGTCAGGTATTGTACGGCATTCCCCAAAATAAACACCCTATCCCTGTCACTACTTATAAAAAGCTATTTTGTCTGACATTACAGTCAAAATCACAGTAAAATCTATCATAACAAACAAACCTCTTAGATAACTATCTATCGAGGCCATACCGACATTGTAAATAGGAAGTTAGCATCATGATGCGTATTGGATTATTTTTATTAACCAACTTGGCAGTGATTGTGGTATTTAGCATTGTGTTTGGTATTTTATCGAGGTTTTTTGGAATCGGTGGTGTGCACAGCGCAGGTGGTCTCAACTACATTAGCCTTGCCGTTATGTGTGGTATCTACGGTATGGTCGGCTCGATGGTGTCGCTATTTATATCGAAGTGGATGGCTAAAAGATCCACTGGTACGGTAGTCATAGAATCGCCACGCACCGCTACTGAGCAATGGTTAGTTGATACAGTCGCCAAACAAGCGCGAGACGTAAATATCGGTATGCCTGAGGTTGGTATTTTTAATAATTCGCAGCCAAATGCCTTTGCGACTGGCTGGAATAAAAATAAAGCATTGGTAGCGGTTTCGTCTGGTCTACTACAAAATATGAATCAAGATGAAGTCGAAGCAGTATTGGCGCATGAGATTGGTCATGTGGCGAACGGTGATATGGTAACCCTTGCCCTCATTCAAGGGGTCGTAAATGCCTTTGTAATGTTCTTTGCACGTATTGTAGGCAGTTTCGTTGATCGTACTGTGTTTAAAAATACCAGTGACCGCCCAGGTATTGGTTACTTTATTACGAGTATCGTAATGGATATCTTACTTGGATTTTTGGCATCTGCCATCGTGATGTGGTTCTCACGCTTACGTGAATTCCGTGCGGATCAAATGGGCGCAAAATTGGCCAGCCGCGAAAAAATGATTAGGGCGCTTGATGCGCTTCGTCCTTCTGCACAGCGACCAGATCAAATGCCTGAGAGTATGAAAGCATTTGCGATCTCATCAGGACAAACGCAAGGCTTTAGTATTGCCAACCTATTCCGTTCACACCCAACGCTTGATGACCGTATTGCGGCGTTGAGAGAATATAATCCTAATTAATGACAATCGATTTAAAACCAACTTGCTACTTGTTAGCAGGTTGGTTTTAAAAAAATACTTTATATAGAAAATTAGAAGTTAGAGTATGAATACTCAGTAACTATCATTTTATTTAGTAGTAAAAGGCTAAACATTAGCGCTAGTTTAAATAAAAGAGATATTACTTCTTTACATTAGCGCTAGTTTAAATAAAAGAGATATTACTTCTTTTCCTTAGACGGAAAAAGCGATACCAAACCATCTCCTATGATTCCTCGCCAAGCAAAGTAATCATGTCCTGCAGCATACTCTTGATAATGTGTATCGTACCTTTTTGCCAATAAAACGTCTCGCAGATGACGATTGGTTCCCAATATACCGTTGCTACCACTTTTACCACGAGCCGTCTCAAACACGCCTGCGCTCAAAAAGAAACGAACGGGTGCCTTATCCATTTTTATTACCTCAGACGCTACGAAGTGTTTATCTTCTGCTGTCTGATCTTTTGGATGCCACCAGTAAGACCCAGACATAGAGATAACATTGCCAAATATGTCGGGGTGACGTAGTGCGATAGTCGTCGCTGCTAAACCGCCATAACTTGACCCTGCAATGACCGTTCTATCCGTTGGTATCGCTACTGGCAATCGTTTATTTATTTGTGGTACTAACTCATTGGCCAATACATCTGCAAAAATTGGGTTGGCAGGTAATTCACGTGCACGGGCATCATTGTCAGGATTGCTAATAAACACCGCTGTCACTGGTGGAACCTTACCTTCTGCAATCAAATTATCTAAAATCGTGGGCAATCCAACCGTATCAATATAGGCTTCCGCATCAAAGATATATAACAGCACCGCATCATCTTTACTATTCTCCTTGTTGTTATTAACAGTTGGGGAGTAAATGGTGATATCGCGAGTATTGTCCAATGTACTATTGGTAAATTTAAAGGTAGACAACGCTCCTTTGGGAACCTCTGCCTGTCTTTTTATCCAACGCCTATTTGGTGCGTCTTTTAACGTAATAGTAGATTTGGTTGTGTACTTATCAGTGGCTGAACGTGGCCATGAATGGTGATTATAAGGATCGGCTTGAGCCACGGCTTTTATGGCGACTCTACGAGCAAACTCAGACAGAGGTGGCTCAGGGGTATTGGGAGCAATCTGATAGGATAAGTGCGTGTTGTTTGGCACAATAAAGCTTTTGTACCATGTATCAGAGTCTACCAATCGTTGCAATGCATCATGATTGGTGGACGGGCCACCCATTAACTTGACATTGCGATAGTCTCCTCGCGCTAAAAACGTCATCACAGTGCCCAAAGCTGTGTCTTCAATCAGCGGTGTACCTAATACTTCCACTTCCGCCCAAAAGCGATCTGTACTCTGCCCTTTCTGCAATGACTCAAGTAATGCCGATACTCTGGGGCTGAGTAACGTGTCAGAACTGTCTAGAGAATTTCCTAAAGAACCTTTTAAATCTTGCTCTGCTAAACTAACACGTTGTTCGAGCACTATCTGATAAGCACCTGAGCCAGACAGTCGCCAGGTCTCTGCACAGTTTTCGGCTACTGAATAGAAGTGTTGTTTGCCACTTTTATTATCAATCAAACGGCGCGATACTTTTCCTGTGGCATCGATAACATCTAGCGTCATCATACTTCTATCACTCTCAACATATCCGGTTAGATAATCGCCTGTATCGCAAGGAACGCTAAAATCTAATGACTTATGCTGTGGCTTGATATCAGCGTTTTCCCTGTTGGAATGATTTAAATCGCCTTTCAAGGGACTTTCAATCGTTAGCATCGTTGCCTCCGAACCAAATGCAGGAAATGACGCCGAATATAATAAAAAGGTAAAGCCTGCTATGGCCCATTTCTTCTTAGGAAGAAATCGTATGTATCTCATTCACTACTCCCTCATTTATTCACTGACAAACACCTAATTTCTACCTTTACAGAATGTCTAGCGAATGATACAAATTTGATAATTTATTCTGTATAATTAAATAGACAATGACAATTTATTTTTCCTTTATAAAATAAAAAGCCCACCTGACTCAATTAAAGTCAGATGGGCTTTTAGAATAGATATAATGACTAACTAGATATCAAACTCAAGCGCTCTATCCCCTTCGCTATCTTTAATGCGCGTTGGCAGACCAATTTTGTTGAGCAGATTGATAAATGGCTTAGCATCTAACTCTTCGACGTTGACCATTTTGCCTGCATCCCATTCGCCAGTCGCGACTAATATCGCAGCAGCAACAGGTGGCACGCCTGCGGTATAAGAGATACCTTGGCTACCAACTTCATTGTAAGCGTCTTTGTGATCTGAGACATTGTAGATAAACACTTCCGTCTCAACGCCATTGATTTTACCTTTGACTTTATCACCAATGCAGGTCTTGCCTGTATATTCTGGTGCCAGCGAGCTTGGATCTGGTAGTACCGCCTTAACGACTTTCAACGGCACAACTTCTTGGCCTTCAGCAGTCATCACTGGCTGCTCAGACAATAGCCCTAAGCTTTGTAGGACAGTGAAGACATTGATGTAGTGCTCACCAAAGCCCATCCAAAAGCGAATGTTTGGTACATCTAGGTTGGCTGACAGTGAATGCACTTCGTCATGACCGCTCAGATAGCTATTCTGCACACCCACAACTGGCAAGTCATCCGTACGTTTGACTTCAAACATTTTGTTAGACTGCCATTTGCTGTCTTGCCAAGAATAAACCGTACCTGTGAACTCACGGAAGTTGATCTCTGGGTCAAAGTTGGTCGCAAAGTATTTGCCATGACTGCCCGCATTGATATCGATGATATCAATATCCGTCACAGATCCTGCATCCATCATGTCATAACCCAAGCGTGCATAAGCATTGACCATACCGGGATCAAAGCCTGCGCCTAGAATAGCTGTGACATTGTTGTCTGCACAGCGCTCTTTACGTTGCCACTCGTAGTTGTTGTACCAAGGCGGCGTCTCACAAATCTTGCGTGGGTCTTCATGAATAGCCGTATCTATGTAGGCAGTACCTGTCTCAATGCAGGCTTCTAGTACGGTCATATTGATAAATGCCGAGCCAACATTAATAAGTATCTGTATTTTTGTGTCTTGTATCAGCTGCACGAGTGCTTGGCTGTCCATCGCATCGACCTGATGCGTATGCAAGACCGCAGCCTGCTTAAAGCTGTCTTTTTCTTTTACGCTCTGCGCGATAGCATCGCATTTGTCTTTGGTACGTGAGGCGATATGGATCTCGCCAAGCACATCATTATGCATCGCACATTTATGCGCGACCACTTGAGCGACACCGCCTGCTCCGATGATCAGTACGTCTTTTTTGTTAGATTTGGCTTGTTGGTTTGTGTTCAATGAACAATCCTCCTTTGTGTCCCTGTCGATACCATTGATTGCGGCTATGCAAAACAGAAACGAGTGAATGATATGCGTGAATTAAAAAGGAAGACCGAGGAAAACCCACGCACCCGTCGGGCAAATACCACTCTAGTGTTTGCCCGACGCGATTATAACAACTTTTATTCCTTTATCGGTAAAAAATATGTATAAAAAGTAGAGATACTAAAATGTCTACTAATACAGATTAAGCCTTTGTTTTTTAATCATTAAAAATATAAAAACCCGACAATAGCATAGTCTTAAAAGCTAAGGCTACTAAGGCTTAAGATAGGCTGGCTTTATATTCCTCATAGTCAAACTCACGCTGGATATCAGTACTGCCATCCAAACGGCGGATCACTATCGCTGGCATATTGACCCCATTGAACCAATTTTTCTTGACCATCGTATAACCGGCAGCATTACCAAAGGCAATCTTATCGCCTATTTGCAAATTATTCGGTAATGCATACTCACCAAAGATATCCCCTGCCAAGCAAGAACGACCGTAAATAATGGTATGGTCTGCCGACTCTGCATTAGTTTCAGACGGTGCAGCTTCTGCTGGACTACCCGTAGGTGCAATATTGCCAGCAGTATTATTGATCGCAGCAATCGGTGCGGATTCACGATAGATAAGCAAGTCGAGCATATGTGCTTCAATCGAAGCATCGACGACGGCGAGATTTTTTTGATTATGCATGGTGTCTAACACCGTCGTCACCAAAGTACCTGCGCCGTGAATACTCGCTTCACCTGGCTCAAGATAGACTTGCACGCCATAGGTTTCGCTAAAAGCTTTCAAACGTGCAGCCAACTTTTCTAATGGATAATCAGGCGCGATAAAGTGGATACCGCCGCCCAAACTCACCCACTCAAGCTGCGCTAAGATATCACCAAATCTATCTTCGATATCTGCCAAGCTTTCACTAAAGGCTTCAAAGCTGTCATTCTCGCAATTGTTATGAATCATGACGCCAGTGATATCGCCAAGTACTGCTGCGATTTTATCTTTATCATGCTCACCAAGACGGCTAAATGGACGCGCAGGATCAGCAATCAAAAAAGATGAGTTGCTGGTCTTTGGATTGAGTCGTAGACCTACGGGTATATTTTGCGCGGCGGCTTGCGCTTTAAAAGCGTTGAGCTGTGAGATTGAGTTAAAGATTATTTTATCCGCATAGTTCAATACTTCAGGGATTTCGTCTGCACTATAGGCGACGCTATAAGCATGCGTTTCTTTTTTATCGCTACTACTGGCATCATCGTTGTTACCAAAGGTCTCATAGCCCAATCTTACTTCGTTAAGTGAAGACGAAGTCGTACCATGAAGATAAGGCTGCATTACATCAAAAACACCCCATGTGGCAAAGCATTTTAGTGCCAACAATGCCTTTGCACCAGACAGCTCACATAGCCTAGCGATGATTTTCATATTAGCGACGATGGCCGCTTCATCAAGCACGTAGTAAGGCGTTGGTGGCAATGTCGCGTTGATAGAATTCTCTAGATTTTTTGCATTCATAATAGATTACCTAATAGACACTCTGCTGTTGGTATCTTGACAGACAGATATAAATATTTGCGCTATAGTAGACTAAATTCATCATAATTAGAATATCTTATGGCACTCTCAACCGATTATTCCACCTCAGCCAGTCGATCCCATTCATCACAATTGGATCCGAAAAACATAGATTTGACTTATCTAGATCCTGATGCGCGTGCCGTGTTGGATTTTTGGTTTGATAAAAACAATGAAGCGTACTGGTTTGAACAAAACGATCGTTTTGATAAGCAGATACAGGATAAGTTTGGCGGTATTTGGCATGCAGCGAAACAAGGCGAATGTGTCAGTTGGCGTATCGCAGAGTCCTCATTAGATGGTAATAGCTCGATAACGGCATTGGCAGGTCGCTTGGCAGAAATTATTGTACTGGATCAGTTTTCACGCAATTTATGTCGCGGACAAGCAAGTGCATTTGCGCAAGATGGTATGGCATTAGCACTCGCCCAAGAAGCCATTCAACAGCCTTATTTTGATACTCTACCAATGCAATGGCGTAGATTTATTATCATACCGTTCATGCACTCTGAATCGGCCATGATTCATAAGCGTTATCTACCGCTATTCGAACAATTAGATGATGCAAACACATTAGATTTTGAACATCGTCACAAACAAATTATCGATCAATTCGGGCGATATCCACATCGCAACGAGGTACTAAATCGCGACTCAACCGAAGATGAAAAGAATTTTTTAAAACAGCCTAATTCATCGTTTTAGGCCACATTCCTAGTATTGTACGAAGATAATTAAAGTTATTACACAAAAAATTATTACATAAAAAGAAGGTCTGAATCATATCACTGGTTCAGACTTTCTTTTTTAAGACAAATATTTAGAGAGTATTAAATACTTATTAGTAATTTACCTTACCAGTAGTAAACGTAAATGACTGCTGCTCTAATGTTTTATCGTCAACCAAAATATCAAAGCTGACCTTATATTTGCTATTGCCATAAAGTCCGCAATTACCACCTTTATTACTACCTGATTCACAGCTTTTGAGCGCATCCGTTAATGGCAAGATAAATGCTTCATTCGTTGGTAGCGCATAATTCGTACCTTTGTACGGATCATTGTCAGAATCAAGCAGTTGAATCGGCAAATCTATATTACGCTGCACATCTCTGAATTTAACATTACTCACTTTAACTTTATCAGCGGATGGCATGTTGATATAAACCGGCTGTCCGATAGGATCAGTACGTAAATTGCGCCCAGAGCCTCTGACTGGATTTGGGGTTTCGTTATAAAGTGCAGTGACTGTCCCCGTCACATCTTGACATGGATACGTAAAAACACCTTCAAGCGTTTTATTTATCGTGGTTTTTGTCCCTGCAGCATTGCTTACTAAAACATATCCTTTGTTGTTAGCAGCATTTTTACCACTAGGTGTATAGGTTACCATTCCTGTTCCTACTACACCTGAGGTTGGCAACATTAAAAAGCGTAGATGATAAGGCGCTGACAACAACGACTTTGCCATAGAGCTTGCCACGGCTTCTGTACTTAAAAAATTGCCTGCCGAACTGTAATAGACAGACTGGGCAATGTTTTCAGTGACACCATATTGAGAGTTACCATAGTCTGCATTGATCAATCGATCTGCCAGATCTAATCCACCGAAAAAAGGATTGTTAGCACCCGTAACACTGGCAATATCGCTAATTTCATTTTCGAAATGCGCGTTAAAGCTGGTTGGTAAGCTATTGGCAAATACATATTTTATGTAGTTCGCGTGCTTAATGGCAATATCGTCTAGCTCTGTATTAACGGATAGACCATTTAGGCCACAACTGCTTCTTGCCAAACTAAACTGATTATTTGCACTTAGTGCTGCTTGTGCATTATTATCAGCTGACCCATTGCCATCAACGTTAGGAGTACCACCACTTTGTTCAGTTGGTGTCGCTATAATCGGAGCTGAGGTGATTGGTTCTGACGTTGTTAGCTTAACTTTCTCATCACTTTTCGAGCCATTTAAACCATCCACAGATGGATCACTTCCTTCAGACTCACTACTTCCACCACAACCAGTCAGAAATAGAGTCAAAAATAGCACTGCAGCAAGGCTTTTTTGGGAAGTGTTGGCTATCATCTCTCATCCTATAAAGTAGTAATATTTGTGTGTCACTTATAGTAAAAATAAATATTAGAACTTAGCTATTGATTTAATAGCCTTTGATATTAAAAACGTGCTGTATTTAAATTTATAAAACCTTGCTCATTGTTTTTAAAGAAATTACATTCATGAGTATAAATTTTTTACTCTCATATTACAATATGATTTTTCGCTTAGGCTATTTCGAAGACTGATTATAAGTCCAGTATTATTAAGTTTCTAGCATTCTTCTCACTGGCGCAAAACTACGTCTATGCGTTGGCAAGACGCCATATTTTTCAATCGCCTCCATGTGCGCACGCGTTGGATAGCCTTTGTGTTTGGCAATACCATATTCCGGATACTGAGTATCCAGTGCATACATCGTCTCATCACGACTTACTTTTGCTAATATACTGGCCGCTGCAATACTAGTATGACGCGCATCGCCTTTTACCCATGCTTGGCAATCAATCGCCAATGGCGCTCCCTCTAAATGTTTAAAGCTATCATAGTTCAAGTCAGGGCAACGATTTCCATCAAACAGTACTTCGATCTTTAATTGATCAAGCGACGTGCTGTTATCATTTCCAGTAGTCGAGAATTTTTTAAAAATCACTTCTAGCAATGATTCAGTACATAAGCGCATGCCAAGCATCGTTGCTTGCAATATATTCACCTGATCGATTACTGCTGCTGGTATATCAGCGATAATATAACCGATAGCATACTGCTGAACCAATGGATAAAGGATATCGCGCTTTTTTTCACTCAGTTGTTTGGAGTCTGTCAGTATCGACAACGGCGTGTCTTTAAGCGGTTGCTCTTCAATGAGCCCTGACCAAGTCGCAGGTAATATTGCCGCCGCCACATTGACGCTACCTAGTAACGGCCCGCGTCCTGCTTCATCAACGCCGATTTGCAGTATTGATTGCTCTGTCTCTTGGTTATCATTAGTCAGATATTGAGTAATCAACTCAGCGGTATTCATTTGCCCATATAAACGTATGGGCGCTGCTAACTGAATATATTGTCCTTTGACATCAATATGCTCGATATTGATGTCAATCGTCTGAGCTGAGCTTTCTGTACTGTGTTGAATATGCATAATATTAAAAGGTCTTTCTTGGTTAATTAGGATTAATAGTATCGGTATTTTGGATAAACCACTGTTCAATCACGCTATTTGCAGGCTCATGGTTACTTTGCTGATGTAGCGACTGCTTTGTCACTAGTAAGTCGTGTAATTGCTCGGCATAAGCGCGTGGTTGCAGCAATCGCATCACGGTACGGCAGATATTGTCACCGCTTGCTTGCTCTTGAATCAGCTCAGGTACAATCGGTGCATTAGCCAATATATTAGGCAATGCCACATATGGCACTTTTACCAGACGCTTGGCAATTTGGTAAGTCAGCTGATTTAATTGATAGACCACTACCATCGGCCGTTCAAGCAGCATTGCCTCCAGCGTTGCTGTCCCAGATGCTAGCATCACGATATCTGACGCCGCCATGGCATGTTGGCTAAATTCTGGCTGGGTATCATCGTAGACCACCACAATTGCTGCACGCAGCTGCTCTGAGCGTTGATCGATCACCTCTTGCACGATATATTGATGGTTTTGATCGACCGTTGGAATAATAAAGCACAGCTTAGGATCTAACAGGATTAACTTTTGGATACCATCAAGCATCAATGGCAAAATGGCTGTAATTTCACCGCGCCTAGAGCCTGGCATCACACAAATAAGCTGACTCACATCATCAAATCGTTCGATGAAGAACTGCTGCAACCCATCATTGTCCCAAACGAGCTCACTGCGACGTTGATTGATTGGTGTATCGATAAGGGTCTGATCAATGGTTCGTAATAATGGATGACCCACACAGATCGCTGGATGGTTATGTCGCTCATAAACTGGCAACTCAAACGGGAATAGGCATAGCACCAAATTGGTCGCCGCTTTAATATTATGGATACGCGACTCGCGCCACGCCCAGATAGAAGGACTGACGTACTGCACACAGAACACGCTCTGAGGCTTTAGTTTTTTGGACACTCGTAAATTAAAGTCAGGCGCATCAATACCGACGAACCAATCAATATTAGCAGCCTTAAATGCGCTCAGTAGCTCGCGGCGCGCTTTGAGCAAATCGGGTAGCTGCGACATGACTTCAACCAGACCCATCACTGCCAAGCGCTCTAACGGGAAGATACTCTGTAGCCCTTGCGCCTGCATTTTTGTACCGCCTACGCCTACCCAGACAATATCATCACGTAGATTATTCATTTGCCGCATAAAATCTGCGCCTAAGCTGTCACCAGATACCTCACCTGCGACAATGCCTATTACTAGCGGCGTAGCATTTATATTTGCTACTTGAGAATCCGTCTCGGCTTGATGAATGAGGTCAGTATGGTGATGAGACGTAGCAGAATCTGTCATGACAAGCTCTCGATATTAGAAATACACAAAATAAAATAAACCGTTATTATAAAATATAACGTAATAAATCAGCGATACGACTCATAGATAATGTGCGCACTCATCCGTACTGTTTGAATGACACAGTTTGGGCCACCCATCGCTAATGTTGCTATCATACTTGACGATGATACAAATAGCGAAATTCACGCATAAAATCTGAGCGTTATGCACCAAAAACTCAATCAACTCTTATTAATAGATAGAAAAACCAAATGCTAAACGTGCATTTAGAACGTCAAATATCACGCTAAGTCTCTATGAGTATAACTAAGTTTTAGTTTCCTCATTCCAGTTATCAGTCAATTAACTGCTCGACTACCCTTGTCAACCAACACTTTTGTCCGCATAATGATTATTCCTATAAATCAGCTAGACGATATATAACCATGACAACATCAGTTACCCATAATGCAGATATTGACGACGTGAATATTGAAAAATTTATTCCTTTAATTACTCCCGCCGAGCTAAAAGCCGAGCTGCCTCTGTCAGACGACGCGTATAACACCGTACTAAAAGGTCGTAATACTATTCAAGATATCTTGGATGGTAAAGACAAGCGTTTGTTTGTGGTCATTGGCCCTTGCTCTATTCACGATATCAAAGCCGCTCACGAATATGCCGATCGTTTAGCCGTATTGGCAAAAGAAATCGAAGACAGTGTATTTGTAGTCATGCGTGTTTATTTTGAAAAACCTCGTACGACGGTTGGTTGGAAAGGCATGATCAACGACCCTGACATGAATGACAGCTTTGATATAGAAAAAGGCTTGCGCACGGCTCGTAAATTGTTACTTGATCTGAATGAAAAAGGTCTACCTTGCGCGACTGAAGCACTTGACCCAAATACACCGCAGTACATTCAGGATCTAATCAGCTGGTCAGCCATTGGTGCACGTACCACTGAGAGCCAAACGCATCGCGAAATGAGCTCTGGTTTATCATGCCCAGTTGGCTTCAAAAATGGTACTGATGGCGGTATGACGGTAGCTGTAAATGCCATGCAAGCGGTTAAAGAAGGTCATAGCTTCTTAGGTCTATCATCAGATGGTAAAGTCTCTATCATCAAATCTAAAGGTAATCCTTACGCGCACGTGGTACTTCGCGGTGGTAACGGCAAACCTAACTATGATGAAACTGCGGTAGCTCAAGTTGAAAACGAGCTGGCAAAAGGCAAGACCAATAGCAAGATTATGATTGACTCAAGCCATGCTAACTCCGGTAAAGACCCTTACCTACAACCGATGGTTATCAAAAACGTTGCCGAACAAATTCAAAACGGCAATAAATCAATTATCGGTATGATGATTGAGAGTCACTTAAAAGGCGGCAATCAAAAATTGACTGCTGATTTAAGCCAGCTTGAGTATGGCAAATCGATCACCGATGGTTGCCTAGATTGGGATAGCACTGTCACAGCATTACGTGACTTACGTGATATGGTAAAAGATGTGCTACCAAATCGCTAATAGCTAATAGCTATCTGCGATAATTTATCGTCGAGCAAACAATAAAAAGCCCTTTTCGCACTGATGCGAAAAGGGCTTTTTATTTATGAACGTTTTATAAGAAATACTGTATTCTCAAACTTGGTTAGCAATGACCAACAACGATACATGTTTCATTAATTGGTCAAAGCTAACCAAGTTTTCAATTAACTATTTGCAGCACCTAACACACTCTCTAAGCTTTCGAGCACATGCTTAGATGAGACATTCTTTTGTAAATCTATCAGCTGCTTGTGCGCCATTTGGCGGCGAGGCTCAGCCAACGTATTCCAGCGGGCCAGTACTTGCAGTAAGCGTGAGGCTAATACAGGATTGGCATCATCTAATTTCTGAATCACGCCTGTATACATCTCTAGACTTTCTGCCGTCCAGAGTACCGTCGGTTGCGAGCTAAAAGCGCTGATAACTGAACGGACACGGTTAGGGGTATTCCAATCAAAGTCCGTATGCGTCAGTAGCGACTTAACCATATCAGGCGTCACATCGTCAGCGGCAGCTTGTACACTGAACCACAAATCGATAACCAGATCATTTGCTTGGAAACGATCATAGAAGTCTGCTAAGTACTTATCTGCATCTACCAGCTGATGATTGACCATGGCCTTCAATGCACCAAAGCGCTCAGTCATACAGCTCGCATTGTCATACTGCTGCTGTGCCCAGTCTGCTGCATCATCTACATTCGCCGTCAATGCCATATCGAGTACGACATTACGCAGCGCACGAATGCCTCGAGCTTCAGCGCTATCCTCATAAGACTGCATTGGCAGATTATTGTACAGCTCAGCCCATTGGCCTTTTAACTTATCAGCCACTTGCTTGTATAGCCCATCACGCTGCTCTTTAACCAACACTGGATCGTAGTCTTTAGAAATAGCAGAAGCCAGCTCTTGCGCTGATGGAATATCAAGCAATCGTGCCGCTAGCATCGCATCATCAGCTGCTAAGACAGGCAGTGTCTGCGCTAATGCTTCTAGGTATACATCAGGGCTGCTCTTCGTACCTTGGCCTTGCAGCAAAATACGATTTACCAGCATTTGAGTTACTTGCCAGCGGTTAAACCCATTGGTTTCATGCTTAAGCAAAAATGCTAAGTCTACATCTTGATAGTCATAATTGAGCTGTACTGGCGCGCTAAAGTCACGTAGTAATGACACAACAGGCTCACTCGCGACATTCTCAAAGACAAACGTTTGCGTCGCCTCGTCAAGCAATAACATACGCTCAGCAACGATAGCGCCTGAGTCTTTGTCAAATAAGGCGGTTGCTACAGGTATCGGCAATGGTTTTGGTGCATCAAAGCCTTTGACATGGCGTGTTTGCTGATTCAAAGTGATGGTCAGCGTCTGTGCGTTGCTATCATAGGTTTGAGAACCCGATACCACTGGCGTACCAGGTTGACGATACCAATCAATAAAATTCTCGATTTTGTCATCGGTGATACTCAGTGCTGATAAAAAGTCCTCAACCGTTACCGCTTGTCCATCATAGCGACGGAAATATTCATCTGTTCCTTTGCGGAAATCATCTGGCCCTAACGTATTGGCAATCATGCGTACAATTTCAGCGCCCTTCTCATAGACAGTCGTCGTATAAAAGTTATTAATCTCAACAAAACTTTCTGGACGTACTGGATGTGCTAATGGGCCTGCATCTTCGCTAAATTGATGGGCACGCAAGGTCGCCACGTCATCAATACGCTGTACCGCACTTGACTGTTGGTCTGCTGAGAATGACTGATCACGGTAAACGGTAAAGCCTTCTTTTAAACAAAGCTGAAACCAATCACGGCAAGTAATACGGTTACCTGTCCAGTTATGAAAGTACTCATGAGCAATAATGGCTTTTACGCTAAAACTACGGGCATCAGTGGTCGTTTCAGGGCTAGATAACACACAAGCGGTGTTAAAAATATTGAGACCTTTATTTTCCATTGCCCCCATATTAAACTGGCTGACCGCCACAATCATGTAGCGATCTAGATCGTAGGCTCGCCCGTAATTGACCTCATCCCACTTCATAGCGTCTTTTAGGGCTTGCATACCAACATCGCATTTATCGATATCAGCAGACTTGGCATATAACTCAAGCAATACTTCTCGACCTTCGCTAGTCGTATAAGAATCTGTCAATACGTCTAAATCAGCAACCACACAGGCAAATAGATAACTTGGCTTATTGGTTGGATCGTGCCAGATGGCATAATGGCGGTCTGGCGCATCGGCCACTTCACCTGCTTCGACTAAGTTACCATTGGCCAACAACGTCGGATAACGCTTATCTGCTTCAAGTCGCGTGGTAAATATCGCCAACACATCAGGGCGATCGGGATAAAAAGTAATTTTACGGAAACCCTCTGGCTCACATTGAGTGACAAACATAGTATCGTCACTACTACCGGCCATGTATAAGCCTTCAAGCGTCGTATTGGTCTGCGGACAGATACGTACTTGAATGTCTAAAGTAGCTCGCTCAGGGGCATCATAAATCGTCAGCTTACCTGCTTCCTGCTGATAATCCTCAGTGCTCAGCGTCTTACCATTCATCGTAATCGTTAGCAGCTCTAATGACTCACCAAATAAGACGATATCCCCTGCCGTTTGACGTACCATCTCAAGCGTACTGTCTACCTGCGCGTAGTCTTCAAACAGCTTAATATCTAAATGCACTGTCTCGACATCAAAACTTGGTTTGGTATAGTCTTTTAGATTAATCTTGCTTGGCGCATGGGGCGGCACATCTGGCATTTCAGGATTGATGATTTGTGCATCAGTTTCAGCAGTAGACATATGGTGTCCTATTATTATCGTTGATTTGGTTATAAGTTATTTTTACTAGGGATAAGTAATGAGTAATATGATTTCACTATTTGCAAAAGGCACTAGTGCAAATAAAGACTTAGTCTCTAGGCTAACTAATCAGCTAAGCGCATAGTAAGCTAAGCACATAGACAAAGCTTCGTAGTGATTAAGCTAACTTTTATTACTAAATTGATTTTCTCATCAAGCTTATAGCTAGATTGACCTAAATCGCCAAATTTCAAGTATGCAAAGTAAGATATCGTCGGTTCAAGATGATTTAAATATGAAACATACGTTATCAATTGGATAATGTCGTTGAAAATGATTTAATAGTCATACTGATGACCTATCATTTAACTAACGGCCTATTATATGACAAAAAATACGGTGAAACGCGCAGACATTACCCTACCTTTGCTTATAGAGTATGTTGATGCACTACTACCCTCATTAACGACTCAAACAGAACTGTCACCTGAGCATAACAAAGATAATAGTGAAGCATTATGGGTAACCCATAACCATGCCGACTTATTAGCACTACAAGCACAACTTGACGATACTACATCTACTAATAAGAACACTGAATCGAAGCTGAACGCACGACACTTATCAACGTTATCAGATCTTGCTAAACAGCATGTACCTGATCGTTATGAGCTTGCTTGCTTTTGGCTGCCTACCTTGTCAGAAGAGCTGACTCAACACTATGTGCCGCTACTGATGCGCTACCGTGACCTGTATGCCGCGCATTTGCTTATTGCATTGGACAGCTCGATAGACCTAAAACCTTACGGCTTTACGCCATTTGATATATTGAGTGAGCCATCTCTAAATATTGATAATATTCAATCTATTACCTCATCAACCGTTACTGCGACGCTTTGGCAATTTAATCTATATGACTACAAACAACTGCCGAATTGGCTCAATGCTGACTACTGGGCCAACCCTGAAAACTGGGGCAAGCACCGCTGGTAATACGCTCGATTTTATCTATCGTAATTTACAGTAAAAATACTTACATAAATTAACATTTAGTATATTATAGATAGAGATTGCCTAAGTTTTATCGGAAGCAGTTAAAAAAAACAAATTTAATTAAAATTTTAGGAGCTCGTCATGTCAATCAGTTTTTCTAAGATCGCTGTTCTTGCTGTACTATCAAGCGCTGTTGCACTGACCACTGGTTGTGCTACCAAGCGCACTACTTCAGAAGTTGTCGTTGCCCCGCTAGGCATCCCAGGTGGACAAGTTGGCTATAATGGTGCGGTTATCGTTGATAACTCAAACGCTGTCATCACGGGCGCTGAGAATATTCAAGCAGTGGTCTACTTTGCCTTTGATAGCAGCGAAATTACTGCTCAATCAGCGAGCGCCCTTAACCAACACGTAAGCCTGCTAAATTCAAACCCAGCAGCGACTGTCGTTATCGCAGGTCACACTGATGAGCGCGGTAGCCGTGAATACAACATGGCACTAGGTGAGCGACGCGCACAAGCTGCCCGTAACTACCTTGCTGCTCAAGGTGTCACTGCAAACAACATCCGTGTCATTAGCTATGGCGAAGAGCGCCCTGCAGCAGCTGGCAACACTGAAGACGCGTATGCACAAAACCGTCGTGCTGAGCTGTCTTACTAAATTGTGATTTAGCGTTATTTATAGCGTTCGATAGTTTAATAAAAGCCCAGCAAGAGTATATTGCTGGGCTTTTTGGATTTTTAGTAGGTTAATTAGATATAAACTATTTAAATATAGCTACTGTATGACTATCTATGTATCAAATACATAGCGTTCAGACTTACTCAATTCTATGATAATCGTTTTTGACGACTAGTAATATATGCCGACTTCCAACCTTACCCAGATACAGTACACGCAACTCGACACCACGACATGGTGTGTGACTGCCCAAGTGAGCGAGTCAATCAGTCATTTAGTCACTGGAAGCTTATGGAACAAGTCATTATGGTTGTCATCATGCAATACGTCGTGTAAAGACATCATTAAGCTCAATAATCTAAATTGGTACTATCAGGTGGCGACAGCAGCACCTAGACACTTAGTACCTGCTCTAGCACGTAAACAGCGTCAGCAGCAGCGGCAAGGCGTCAGGCAACTATTGCAAGAGCTGCTTAAAAAATTAGAAATAGATGACACCTTGGATGAGTCAAGCTTTCCCTATCGGCTCGTCAACAGTCAGCATTACGTATGCTTTAGCCATACAGGAGCTGGTAGTTCAAAGCAAACTACAGAATCGAATCAGACAAATTTTACACGTTTACACAGCAAAATAGCGGTCGTGATCAGTCGTCAGCGTCCTGCTGGTATCGATATAGAGACCAATAATATTGCGTGGCATGTAGTCAAGCGTTTCTATTCAAAGAGCGAGCTGACCATTTTACAGGAGCTATCTACAGATCAGCGAGAACGCACTGCCAAACTGTTATGGCAAATAAAAGAAAGCTTTATCAAAGTGAACCAATATACATTAGCTCAAGGCTTAGGTATGGATTACTCTCACCTTATTCCTAGCTTGATTGAAAATAATAGAGAGATTAACTCTGCCTCTGTACTCAATGATAGTGAAGATACGGATTACCAATCTGTTTACCGCATTGCCACGTTACGATCTCAGCAAACTGTCATCGTTTTCTGAGCAAGGTTTTCTAAGTAAAGTTCAAATCTGACTTTTAGCATATCTTTCAATACTCTATTTTAAGCATAAAAAAACGACCCTAAAAAGGATCGTTTTTTTGTTTTCTACTAATGACAGTATTTAAACTGTGATTAGACTAGAAACGGTAAGTTGCGCCAACTTTAACGATTGGCAACCACTCTAACCAATCTTTATCTTCTAGCTCTTGCTCAGCAAGTTTAGCAACTTGACCCGCATTAAGACCAGAAGGTATATCAGTAACACCGTTAGAAACTCTCACAACATTTTCTGGGTCAGTTGCATTTACAGTAGCATTAGTTTTACCCATGTATGCTGCACCGATTTCACCAAATAGACCGAAGTTGTTTGTGATGTTCGGACGGAAACCGATAGTAGCGTAAGGAGCTAGCTTGTTACGATGCTCCATAGTACCTTGTAAAGTACCTACATCATCTGCGTTGTATGACACATCATTAATTTTGTAAGTACCGCCTTTAGAGTTAGCAGTTACATCAAAATCGTTGTCTGGAACGATGATACCAGCACCAACTGTGAACCAGTTACCAGTAGGACGTAATTGTACACCTAGGTATGGGTTGCTAAAGTCAGCATCTACATCATAGTTTACGTCGTCTGCATCGAAATCACCGCCGAAAAGGTCAGCTACATCGCCACCTGCCCAACCAGCTTGTAGTTCAGTTTTCTCATTCATTGACCAACCGATGTTCGCACCATAACCTAGAGTACCAACTTCAGCGCTAACTGATGCTGGGTTTACTACTTTACTGAAGAAACCTTTAGTACCACCAACAACAGCGCCAGTAGTGTTGCTTACTACACCAGCGTTAGCATCATATGCGTAAGAAGCAGGTTCTGCTTGATAGGCAACAGCAACTGGCTCAACTTCATATGCAACTGCAGCGTTGTCATCAACAACGATAACTGGATCAGCAGCTAATGCAGCAGTTGATGCTAGAACAGCAGCAGAGATTGCCGTCAATTTAATAAATTTCATAATTATTCTCCTAAAGTGTGAAATAAACCCGCCCATAAAAAACGATGATTGTGCTTTTGTTAAACCATCATTTTGTTGAGGTGATTAAAACAATTCTGACTTAAAAAGTCACCCCTACTGATGCTGTTTTTATTTGCCATTATGTAAAGATTGCATAGGTACTGTAATAATTGCTACACCAATCTGCAAAAATTCGCTTTTATGTTACATAACGTCCTTAAAGTAACCAAACAGCGTAAACATGAGACTTCGCTTGCTTAATGTTTATGTAAGGGTATTGCAAAACATGTCCACATAATTATCTAGAACGCACTTTGAATCAATGACAGTTATATGGCTTAACCTTACCGAATAGTGTGCCTTGTGAGTTAACGTATCTATTGTTACTTATATGAGAAAATCTACACCAACAAATAAAACGATATAAATGATCTCATATAACGCGACTAACGCTTGCCTCAAGCGGATATTATGCTAAATTAGTTGTTATAATAGATTTGTTATAGAACGTCAGTATTGTCACCATTTGTCTTATTTATGAAAATTTTGTGATGCTGTCTGCTCTATTTCTTTACTCCTACTGAGTCATATATATGCCTAAAGTATCGTCGATTACCCGTGTCCTAGAAATCATCGAAGCAGTGTCCTATGCTTCAAAACCGCTTTCTCCACTAGAGCTCTCACAAGAGCTAGATATCCCTAAACCGACCATTCATAGATTGATTCAAAACTTGGTTGATGATGGTTTTTTGACTGTTGATATTGGTGGCGGTATTATCCCTGGTAAGCGCGTACGCAATTTGAGCGTTGAGCTATGGCAACAACGACTGTTCTTTAACGAGCGGCAGATGATTTTGCAAAAACTGGTTGATGAGCTTAAAGAAACTTGCGGTATTGGCATTCCCTATCATATGAATATGATCTATACCAACCGTGCTCAGACGACCTTGCCACTACAGATTTATCTTCCTGTCGGGGCAAAGTCACCTATGTGGTGTACAGCGACTGGCAAGCTATATCTAAGCCAATTATCTACGACTAGCCGTATGAAAATATTACAAGGGTTACCACTAGATAAGTTCACTAAGAATACCATTACTGATATCGATGCATTAAATGCCGAGCTTGATCGTATCGCTGATACTGGTATCGGCATTGATAATGAGGAGTTTATCTCTGAGATGGTGGCAGTGGCTGTACCTATACTCGACAAAAAGTCACGCTATCTGGCTTCTCTCTATTTGCATGCACCAACTATACGAGTATCACTCGACGATCTGCTGACTCATGTACCACGCCTACAGAAAGCTGCGCAAGACGTTCAGACGCTCGTCTACGATCTGCAAAGCTAATACTATCTATTAGCCATCAAAAAAGGTCTACGCTATGATTTTAGCGTAGACCTTTTTCTTTTTAGCAAATGCATTCTCTTAATTAATGCCACCTACTAATGATACGAAAAATTCTTAATATTAGTATCTTTAAGAATTGGTATTCCTAAAAATTGATATGTCTAAGAAGGTTACATTCAAAAGAGAAGCAGTCAAGAGAGTCATGTTTGAGACAATAATGAGACGTCATGACGTCCGATAATACTAGAAAAATCTTTATCACCATTCTCTACAGTATGTGAGGCATATAACTCTGTTGCTTTGGCACCCATTGGCGTCTCTACTTCAGTGTCTTGAGCAGTTTGCATCGCAAGGTTTAGATCTTTTTGCATCAATTTGCTCATAAAGCCACCTTGATAGCCGTTGCTAGAGGGCACATTTTCCATGACTTTCGGATAAGGGTTATAAACTTCTAGTGTCCAGTTACGCCCTGAGCTCTGTAGCATGATGTCTGATAGCACTTTGGGATCTAAGCCGTTCTTGACTCCTAGATTAATCGCTTCTGCCGTGCCTGCCATCAGAATACCTAACAGCATGTTATTACAGATTTTAGCCACTTGTCCTGCACCGTGCTCGCCAGCATGAAAGATGTTTTTGCCCATCACGGCAAGTATTGGCTCAGCCTTAGCAAAAGCAGCAGCATCGCCACCAACGATAAAGGTCAAGCTACCAGCAATTGCCCCGCCCGTACCACCAGAGACCGGTGCATCTAAAAAGTCGATGCCAAGTTTATCTGCCGCCTCTGCCACTGTCCTTGCATCAGCAGCCGCTATCGTACTACTGTCAATCACAAGCGTGCCTTTTGGCAGCTCTGCAAGCAAACCATTAGAGCCGCTATCACCCAAGTACACAGAATGTACGTGCTGACCTGCAGGTAACATACTAATCACAACTTGAGCGTTACTCGCAGCATCTTTAGGATTGTCTGCCACCCTAGCACCTGCTTGCTGTAGACGCTGGGTTGCAACCTCAGACAAATCAAAAACAGATAGCTCGTAACCTGCCTTTAATAAGTTCTCTGCCATTGGCGCACCCATATTACCAAGCCCGATAAAGGCAATATGTGGTTTAGTGGTATTATTATTCATTGTACTTGTATCCTTTGTACCCATCTCATCACTCCTTGATGATTTATAATGTAGCCATGACTACATTCTGTCTTACATTGTTTATTAGTGAATATTACTTATTATAAATGTCGTTCTTTCACGCCCTAGCATACTTCTTTAAAATTTTATAAAACGGCTAACCGTCCTACTTGATAGAGCGCTTTTAGGCAGTTAGCGGACACGTTGACTGCCTAGTGCGTTATCACCCAACCAACCCTCTAGAGGGTGTTCATTTTTTGGATAAGGATTGACAAAGTGCTGATCGATATACGCCTGCCCTTCTACACTCAGACAGTCTGCTAATGAACGCGACCATTTGGGATTTCTATCTTTATCAATCAATAGCGCCCGCACACCTTCTCTGAAGTCAGGATTGGCTGCACAATGTACTGCGACATTAGTCTCTAAATACAGCACTTGCTCGATCGATAGGTCAGCGACTTTATAATAGAGCGCATAGGTCAATGCTGCCGTCACTGGGCAGCCATGGCGATAAGTGGCGACTGCGCGCTGCGTCCAGCTGTCTTCTGCAAAGTTTTGGTTTAGCTGTGCGAGCGCAGTATCGCTTTGTAGCAGCGCATCGATATCAGCCAGACCACCACTATTCATCAACTGCTGAATAGGTTGCCAATATGTTGCAAGCTTACTATCTGGCAGTTCGGCTACTGGCAACTCAGCAAGCGCACGGCTGACAATACTATGCGCACTATTGTCATGGCACTTATTTGAACTGCTCGTGTTATCGACTGCCTGCCAGTCGCTCTGTCTGAGGCGCTGCATGACGGTATCATAATCCTGACTGGCAACGGCATACTCTGCCAGATTGGCCAATAGCGCATCGCTGCCATTACACATCGCGCCAGTTAGACCTAAAAACAAACCCGTCTTAGCAGGCATGCGCTGCAAAAACCAACTGCCAGATGCATCAGGGAACAGTCCAATGGTGACCTCAGGCATGGCAAAACGTGTGCGCTCAGTGACCAGACGATGACTACATCCTGCCATCAGCCCCATACCGCCGCCCATGATGATGCCATCGCCCCAAAGTATTAATGGTTTCGGATAAAAATGCATTTGACGATAGAGACGATACTCATGACTGAAAAACTCAGTAGCATAAGGGTTTGGCATGGGTGCACTGGTAGACATACTGTCATAGAGCTTACGAATATCGCCGCCTGCACAGAACGCTTTGTCGCCTGCACCTTTTAATACGAGCGCCACCACTTGATTATCATCTTGCCACTGCTCTAGCTGCGCTGATAGCAATTGACACATATCAATGCTGAGCGCATTAAGTGATTTGGGTATATTGAGTGTCATGACTCCAATCAAGTGCCCGCAATCTGTCGGTTCAGTATTGAACAATACAGAGGCCTCTTGCTCGATATTGTTCGAAGAGTTTTGGGTATCGTCGGTAGCTGCTGTCATAAAAGTGACCTACAAAGTTAAAAAGTTAAATAATGTCATGAGTGTTATGACCCAAGCATTTTAAGCAATGCTTATTTGTTTTGCCAATTGGGTTTACGCTTTTCTAAAAAGGCTTGTACCCCTTCGCGCTGATCCATCGTGTCAAACAATTTCACGAACGCTTCACGCTCATGTATGAGATTTTGCGCAGGCGGCGTATCTCTAGCCGCTTGAATAAGTTGCTTGGAATAACTGACAGCAACGGGTGATTGTTTAGCGACTTTTTCTGCTAAGGCCTGAGCGACTTGCAACCCTTCGCCTTTGGCCGC
The DNA here is from genome assembly GCF_013414195.1 of Psychrobacter sp. BI730. GTDB lineage: Bacteria > Pseudomonadota > Gammaproteobacteria > Pseudomonadales > Moraxellaceae > Psychrobacter. Next base: position 48,886 of record NZ_JAATTV010000008.1, on the reverse strand, counting down.
GACCTCTTCAACCAGACCGATACGCAATGCCGTCTCTGCATCGACCCGCTCACCGCACAGTATCATGCGCTTAGCCCAACCCTCTCCTACTAACATAGCTAGGTTCTGTGTGCCGCCAGCACATGGCAATAATCCCACGCCCGTCTCTGGCAGTGCCATCTGGGCGTGCACTTCTGCGATACGGATATCACATGCGAGCGCACACTCTAGCCCGCCGCCCATCGCATAGCCATTGATGACAGCGATACTGACGCCACGATAGGTAGATAGCGCTTCAAATGCTTCACCAAATGCAATCGCCATACTTATTGCGCGGCCTTTATCGCCGTCTGAGAAGTTGTTTAAATCTGCACCAGCTGAGAAGAATTTTTCGCCATCTCCATGCACGATTAATGCGTAAACATCGTCGTTGGCATTGAGATCTGTGATGAGCTGCTTAAGTGCTTGCAGACTGTCCATCGTCCACGTATGTGCCGGTGGGTTATTCAACGTCAACGTTGCGGTATGGCCATCAATTGATAGCTGTAGATTTGTATAATCTGTCATAAAACATCCTTGTTTCAGTAAAACGAGATAAATTAGCGTAGCTGGTTTAGCCCTTCATTTTGTAGAACTTGACGTGAAATAATCACACGCATGATCTCATTGGTACCTTCCAGAATTTGATGGACACGTAAGTCTCGTACATGGCGCTCAAGCGGATACTCATTTAGATAACCATAGCCGCCGTGCAACTGCAGGGCCTCATTAGCAACATCGAAACAAAGATCTGTAGACAGACGTTTTGCCATTGCGCAGTAGGTAGACGCTTGTCCATCGTTGTTGTCAACTTTATCAGCTGCTAGATACAGCATTTGGCGTGCGGCGATGGTCTGGGTCAACATATCAGCAAGTTTAAACTGTACCGATTGTAAGCTAGCAATCGGGCTACCAAACTGGCTGCGCTCTTGCACATAACTGGTTGCGGTCTCTAACGCCGCTTGTGCCGTACCTACCGCACAAATACCGATATTAATACGACCACCATCCAGTCCTTTCATCGCGATACGAAAGCCTTGGCCTTCCTCACCTATCAGGTTTTCTACAGGGACTTTAACGTCTTTAAAACTAATCGTGCGTGTTGGCTGTGCTTTCCAGCCCATTTTATGCTCGTTTTTGCCATATTCGATACCAGCACTATTGGCGTCTACGACGAACGCTGACACGCCTTTGGGCCCAGCGCTACCAGTACGTGCCATTACTACCAATACATCGGTTGAGCCTGCGCCAGAAATGAAGGTTTTTTCACCGTTTAGTACGTAATGCTCGCCTTGCTTCTCCGCTTTGGTACGTAAGGAGGCTGCATCAGACCCTGCATTTGGTTCTGTTAGGCAATAGCTGCCAAGCCACTCACCGCTGACCATATTGGGTAGATATTTTTTGCATAGCGTATCGCTACCATATTCACCAATCATCCATGCCGCCATATTATGAATACTCATATACGCTGCTACAGCCGTGTCGCCCCATGCAAGCTCTTCGAATACCATCGCTGAGTCCAGTCTTGGTAGGCCCAAGCCATCATATTCTGGATTGGTGTACAGTCCCAAAAAGCCAAGCTCACCAGATTTTTTGATTATATCTATTGGGAAATGCGAGTTACGATCCCATTCAGCAGCATTTGGCTTTAGCTCTTTTTGCGCAAACTGACGAGCCGTCTGGCGAAAGGCGACTTGGTCATCGGTCAATGAAAAATCCATAGGGTCATCCTTGTTCTTATAGATCAAATAGAGGGCTTAAATCTCGGATAAACGTTGATAAAAGCGCTAATAAAAAGGTTGGTCAGAGATTTTATAAGACATTAGCGCGACATGATAGCGGTATAACGATAATAAAATTGCGTTTAATAGTACCGCAAGTCGCATTATCGTCATACCTAAAACACAAAATGTCATACTGATAAAACAATGAGCTGACGATTACATTGAAATCGTTGTATTGACACCGCGGCTCGCTTCATCATCAAACCAACGTGCAGTCACTGTCTTTGTCTGAGTATAGAACTGTACGGCTTGCTTACCATAAGGACCTAAGTCACCAAGCTTGCTGCCACGTGAACCTGAGAACGAGAACATAGGTAGTGGCACAGGGATTGGCAAGTTAATACCGATTTGACCAACTTGAATGTCTTGCTGGAATTTATGTGCAGCTGCCCCTGACTGAGTAAATATCGCCGTACCATTGCCATGTGGATTGGCATTCAATAGTGCAATCGCTTCGTCCAAGCTGTTAGCACGCATAATACATAGTACTGGACCAAAGATTTCTTGTTGATAAATTTGCATATCACTTGTGACATTATCAAAGATAGTTGGGCCAACGAAGTTACCTTTCTCGAACCCTTCAACGGTAATTCCGCGACCATCTAGTATCAAGCTCGCGCCCTCTTCTACCCCAGTCCCAATCAAATGCTCGACACGGGCCTTCGCAGCAGGCGAAATCAACGGCCCCAAATCCTTGTCATTTTTGCCAGCTGAGACGACCAAGCTTTCTGCTTTTGCTTTAATCTCATCAATCCACTCACCAGCTGCGCCTACTAGTACGACGACTGACAGCGCCATACAGCGTTGACCAGCTGCACCAAATGCTGCGCCTGCTAACTGATTGAGCGTTTGCTCTTTATTGGCATCTGGCAGGATAACGCCATGGTTTTTGGCACCCATCATGCACTGGGCACGCTTACCTGATTGACTGGCACGCTCATAGACGTGTTTGCCTACATGAGTAGAGCCTACAAAAGAAACGGCTTTGATATCTGGATGGTCGCAGATAGCATCGACGGTTGCTTTGCCTCCATGTACCACGTTTAGAACGCCTTCTGGTACGCCCGCTTCAATCGCTAGCTCAACCAAACGCATAGTCACCATCGGATCTTGTTCAGACGGTTTTAGGATAAATGTATTACCCGTAGCAATCGCCATTGGGAACATCCATAGTGGAATCATCGCTGGGAAGTTAAATGGTGTGATACCAGCGCAAACGCCGAGTGGCTGCCAAATACTATAAGTATCGACACCTGACGCCACGTTTTCTACAAAGTCGCCGATTTGCAGATTGGCAATACCAGCGGCATGCTCTACCACTTCTAGACCGCGGAACACATCACCGCGTGCATCTGCAATCGTTTTGCCTTGCTCTGCGGTCAAGATTTCTGCCAGCTCATCCATATGATCACGAATCAAAGATTGATACTTTAAAAAGATACGCGCACGCGTGGTGATTGGCGTTTTGCGCCATGTCTCAAACGCAGTCTGTGCGGCTGCAACCGCTTGGTTAATCTCATCATTGGTAGTTTGTGGCACTTTGGCAATGACTTCTTGCGTCGCTGGATCAGTGATATCAATCCATTCGTCGGTGTTTGATTGTACGAACTGACCATTGATAAGCTGTTGAACGTGGTGCATAAGATATCCTTATCTTTTTTGCGAGAGTACCGTGTGACGGCACCTAGATATTTATTAGAAAAATAAAAGCGATGAGTGTTTGTCTGTAAAGCATTATTAAAAACTGAATTTTAAAATGATTTATTTTGTATCGTTATTGACTATAACAATAAATCATTTTTACGGTCAAGCGCTTTATCAAAATTTTTGCTAAGTTTATTTTAATAGCACGTGCTCTTATAAAAATTGTTTAAATAACAAAAACAAAAAAGCCCATGATGACTCATGAGCTTTTTGAAGTTAACCTGAATTTGATACGCAATGAACAACATCACTATTTTTGTATGAGGCTAATTTATACCAATCAATAATCCTTCATCGCTTGCTTGATCGCATCGATTGCTGTTGGATTGTCAAGCGTTGACATGTCTCCTGTTGGCTGGTCTTCCGCTAACGCACGAATTGAGCGACGTAGGATTTTACCCGAGCGAGTCTTTGGCAATGCCTGCGGGAAATAAATAGCAGCGGGTCGAGCAATACCGCCCAAAGATTTGACGACAGCGCCTATTACTTGCTGCTCGATGCGAAAACGGTTTTCGGTGGTTTCAATTTGCGTCTGATCTTTTAGGACGCAGAACGCAATAGGTAGCTCACCTTTTAGCTCGTCTTGAATACCCACCACAGCACACTCTGCCATCTCTGGATGCGTACTGATGGCCTCTTCAATCTCTTGTGTACCTATACGATGTCCTGCGACGTTAATCACATCATCGGTACGCCCTAAGATGTAGAAATACCCTTCTTCATCTGTCACTGCATAGTCCGAGGTTGAGTACTGCTGACCATCAAACAGACCAAAGTAGCTGCTAATAAAACGCTCATCATTACGCCATACCGTGGTGAGACAACCAGGTGGTAGTGGTGCTTTAATTGCAAGCAATCCTTTTTCGCCAGCCTGACAAGGATCGCCCGTTTCCTCGTTGATGACATGCGCCTCATAGCCATACATCGGGTAACCAGGTGACCCTTGCTTGTGCGGCTTATGATTGAACTTTGGCGTATGGCTGAGGATTGGCCACCCAGACTCTGTTTGCCAATAGTGATCTAAAATTGGCACGCCTAGGTGCTGAGTCAACCAACTAGCTGTCGATTCATCAAGCGGTTCACCTGCCAAAAAGAACGACTTCACACTAGAGACATCGTAGCGCGTCATCCAGCTTTCATCTTGTTTTTTGAGCATGCGCACGCCTGTGGGTGCGGTGAATAAAATATTAACTTTGTTAGCTTCAACGATACGCCACCAGATACCTGGGTTTGGCATATGCGGCAAGCCCTCATACATAATACTGGTCATACCCGCCAGTAACGGCGCATAGATCGTATAAGAGTGTCCTACAGCCCAACCAATATCAGATATCGCCCAGAAAGTCTCGCCTGCCTTGCCATCATAGACATAATCTATCGACGTCGTCAGCGCGACTGCATGACCACCTGTATCGCGCTGCACCCCTTTTGGTGTACCGGTCGTACCAGAAGTATAAAGCAAATAGGACGGGGTATTTGACTCGAGCCAAACTGGCTCTACGACTGCATTGGCCTCACAGCTATGACGACGCTCAGTTGCATAATCAACATCGATCGCTTTGGTTTCGAATGGTAATATACCGCGATTGACCACCAGCACATGCTCTGGTTTGACAGTCGCTTGCTCAACGCCTTGATTGACTAGGTTTTTATAATTGACAACCTTACCGCCTCGTAGCCCTGCATCTACCGTAATGACCATTTTGGCTTCGGCATCGTCCATACGGATAGCCAAGTTATGGGCGGCGAACCCACCAAATACGACTGAATGGACGGCACCAATACGAGCACAAGCCAGCATGGCATAAGCCGCCTCTAATATCATCGGCATATAGATAATGACACGGTCACCCTTGCCAATACCGTGACGCTGTAGCACATCGGCAAAATAATTAACTTCTTTATATAAGTCATTATAAGTCAGGCGGCGCTTGGTATAGTCTGTATAAAACTCGACGTTATTGCCCAAATCTTTAAACGAATCAACGACCGCTGGAAAAGTTTCTATCAACTCTTGATTAATCTCTGATGACACCCACACAAAGGCATCTTGCTCTGCCCGGTCTGCTAGATGGCGATCGACGCAGTTATAACAAAGATTTGTCTCACCGCCGACGAACCATTTGGCAAAAGGCAGATTACTGTCATCTAGAATTTGCTCAGGCTCTTTATGCCAATAGATACGCTTCGCCTGCTCAGCCCAAAACTGCTCTCGATCCGTAATAGACTCATGATAAATATCAGCGAAGTTTGGCGTGTCTGTCGTTTGGGTGGAAACTGGGGATAGGGAATGGTCGCTCATAGTAGCTGTCCTTAGCATAAACGAGAAATGAGGCAATAGTATTTTATAGTTAAGGCACTCAATAAGTTGTCACGGTACTCACCTCGCACGGTGCACTGTCTGCGTGCAATTGGCTGTTACCAACTCTAAAATGCTTCAACTATAAAAAACCATGTCTTAGTAAATACTGGTCATCCTTGCCAGAATTAAAAAACCGATACATATCGTATCGGTTTAAAATGTAGCAGAGCCTATCGGAAAGGTCAACTATTAAGCGTGTAATACGCACTACATTTTGACGAATACAAATATTTGAACATTTAACTAATACTAATTAAATCTCAGTTTGATTGGCATACATCTCACGCATGACTTTTTTGTCATGTTTACCAACGGAAGTTTTTGGTAGCTCATCAACGAATTTAAACTGGCTTGGCACACCATACTTAGGAATGATACCGCGCTCTACCGCTTTTTCTGCAATCGCTTTGATATCATCAGCACTAGTATCCTTAGCATCAGGCTTTAGCACCACCAAAGCCAACGGACGCTCGCCCCATTGCTTATCACGCACCCCAATCACTGACACATCGGCTACTGACGGATGTAGTGATAAAATAGTCTCAATCTCTAGTGATGAAATCCACTCACCACCTGATTTGATCACATCTTTTAAGCGATCGGTGATTTTGATATAGCCATCAGGACGTATGTAAGCGATATCTTGGGTATGCATATAGCCATTTTCCCATAACTCTTTGCCAGCGTCGTCGTTTTTAAGGTAACTTTGGGTCAACCAAGGCGCACGTAATACCAGCTCGCCTGTATTGTCTGGCCCAGTTCCCACTGACTTATTGCCTTCACCCCATACCTGAGCATCGACCATAAGTACGGGTTTACCTGTCATACAACGACGGGCAATGTCTTCTTCTTCAGTCATTTCAGGCTCATCGAGACTAAAACCCGTTAAGCTAATAAGCGGGGCGGTCTCTGACATCCCGTAGCCTGTGTAAACTTCAATGCCTTGTGCCATCGCCGTTTTGGCTAGACCTTCGGTCAATCTTGAACCACCAATAATCATTTTTAGACCATTAAAGCTGGCGTCGCGATCCTGTGCTTCTTTGAGTACCATTTGCAAAATCGTTGGTACACAATGGGTGATACTGACCTTTTCATTGACAATTAAGTCCATCAACGTATCAGGCGCATAACGACCTGGATAGACTTGCTTTAGACCGACCATGGTTGCTGTAAACGGAAAACCCCATGCATGTACATGGAACATTGGCGTCATCGGCATATAGACATCACCATAGCTCACGCCTTGCTTATCAGGCAGCATACCCAAAGTTGCCGCTTCTGCTAGTGTATGTAGCACTAGCTGACGATGACTAAAGAAGACCCCTTTTGGATCACCTGTCGTGCCTGACGTATAAAAAGTCGTCGCAATGGTATTTTCATCAAAATCTGGGAAATCAAATTCGCTATTGGCAGCTTCTAATAGCGCTTCATATTCGCCTGTGACACGGCTTTGATTACTACCAAAGATACCTTCAGCCGTGACACCATTGTCATCTAGCCAAATAATATGCTCAATACTTGAGTTCTCGAACTGATAGTCTTTAACCAATGGCGCAAACTCAGAGTTGAGCATGAGCACTTTAGGCTTGGCATGGTTGATGGTATAAAGGATTTTCTCAGGCGATAGACGGATATTGACGGTCTGTAAAACGTACTCTGACATTGGCACGGCAAAATAAGACTCAAGATAGCGATGACTGTCCCAATCCATCACGGCAACCACGTCACCTGCATCAAGCTTTAGGTCTGCCAATACATTGGCCAAACGATTGATACGCTCAAACAACTCTTTATAAGTTAGGCGCTTTTTGTCCGCATATACAATCTCTTGATCTTGCGATACCGTTTTTGCACGGCTTAATAGTTGCTTGACCAGTAATGGATAATCGTAGGCAGATGGTGCACTGTGGTAAATGTTTGACATAGAACTGACTTCCTTGTTTGTCGTACTTATAAGGGATAAATAACAATAATAATCAAGTTACTAGCAGCATAAAATCTACTGCGCTAACCATTTTAATTTTTATAATAACATCGTTATTGATAGTAAGAAAAAAGTGGCGCTGTGTAAAGCGGTCTTACATTAAGTATCACAAGATGACTGATCAAACATACACTACATAAGAAAGCCAATCACTTTGCCCGTACTGTGGTTTTAATCATTCCAAAACTGGCTATTAATAACGCCAGTACCTGCACAAACAATAACAACCATACGGTAAGAGACCACTGCCCTCGCGCATAAGCTATGCCACCCAGCCAGGCCCCTAGCGTACCGCCTGTATAGTAGCCCATATAATATAGACCCGAAGCTAATGATCGGCCTTTTTTCACATTGACCGCGATATAGCTGATAGTCGCTGACTGCGTAATAAATACACCAGACGACATAATAGCCAGTCCTATAATCACCCCCCATAATGGCGTGGCCAGAGTCAATAACAATCCAACCATAGATACGACGATAGCTACCCGTACTGTACGCGCTGAGCCAAACCGTCGTAGCAATGTCGTAGATAATGGCGTGATAATAACACCAAGCAAATACACTGCAAAAATATTAGCAAGTGCCCCTGTCGTCAACTGATACGGTTCATCTGCCAGATGTAAATTAATAAAAGTGAAGCAGCCTACAAGGGAGAACAGCACGCAAGCGCCAAGCAGACATGCTGTTACCACATAGCGATTGGTGACGTGCTCACCCAGCGTCTGTATCGCTGAGCGAAAATTGGGGTTGGCCACAAAGTGACGAGACGATGGTAGCATCTTGCCGACCCATATCGCGCCTAGCAAGGTCATTGCGGTCATGACGTAGTAACCATGCCGCCAGCCAATCAACTCATGCAAATGCCCCAGCAAGAACCGACCCATAAAGCCACCAAGCACGCATCCTGACACATAAAAGGACATCAACTCAGTCATTGCCCGGCCCTCAAACTCCTCACCGATATAGGCAATTGTCACCACCGTAATACCCGGTACGGACAATCCTTGCATGAAGCGCCAAATGCCGACCCATTCAATGCTCGAGCTCTGGGCAATAAGCGCTGTCGGTATCGCTAAAAACAATAAAGCGCCAACGATAAACGACTTGCGCCCGACTGCATCTGAGAGCATGCCCAAAAATGGTGACATGATGGCAATGGCCAACACAGTGGCACCAACGATCATGCCAGCCTGTACTTCGGTCGCAGCAAAGTCCACCATCATAACTGGTAGTACTGCCTGAATAGAATACACTTGCAAAAAAGCAAACATACCTATCAGGCCAATTGTGAGCTTCAGTATCCACGACGTTGAATGATTGGAGATGACTGGCGGCACAGCTGTTATATTTTGGATCTGATCTTTAGAATTATTCACAGGGGATCTGACTATATTGGTTATACCATGACTGTAAATAATAACCGTCACTGGCGTGGATGATAGAGAGGAATAACGGTGATTTTGCTTATGCTAAATGTATAAGCAAAATCACCGTTATTAAACGATAAATGCTCATCATAATGACAAGCAAATTATGGTAGCACATTCACTAATATACTCAGGTTTAAAAGTGTTATTAACGCTTGATAGATTCTTTATTTGAGCTAGAGATTATCGTAGAAAAACTTGACTAGGAATCACGTTACGACTTGGTACGATGAAGACAGTTTTCGACTCACGAGGTCAAGATCAACGTTACGTTTATTGCATATACAGGATAGTATGGTTAGATGCTATTAACTCACTTGCTAATCATTTAACTACTTTAACGATTGATAACAATGACAGTTAACAATCACTACCTACGTCTATCTTTTCTAACCCATAGACGTGCACGACCACACAACCTATGAGAATACGATTTACGATGACAAAAAATATGGTGCTTTCACAACTTATGATCGCGATGAGTACATTGGTTTTCTCTACGATGGCTGTAGCAGAAGTAACTGCGTCCGAAACTAGGGTTGAAGGTCTTAATCCAGTCGTACCGACGTCTAACTATACAAAATCACTAGCGTCAGTAGACTGTATAAAGGATGACGCTATCACTGCTACTGAGCTCACTAAAACACGCGATAACGGTCCGTTTTCTGTCAGTACCAAGCACGTGAGTCGCCAATCAGCCAATGGCTTTGGTGGCGGTACCATACATTATCCAACGGATGCTGCTAACTGTGGTCTGCTAGGTGGTATCGCGGTGGTGCCAGGTTACGTGTCGTATGAGTCTTCTATCAAATGGTGGGGACCGCGTTTGGCCTCTTGGGGATTTGTCGTTATTACTATCAATACTAGCTCCATTTACGATAACCCAGATAGCCGTGCTGAGCAATTGAGCGCGGCTCTCGATCATCTCATCGCGGATGAAACAGTGAGTCATATAATCGATCCAAATCGTTTGGGCGCGATTGGTTGGTCAATGGGCGGCGGCGGTGCGCTACGATTGGCAACTGAGCGCAGTACGGTGCAAGCCATCATTGCACAAACACCCTATCACGATACGAGCTATGGCGCGATGGATACGCCTGCTCTATTCATCGCTTGTGAAAACGACCGTATCGCCCCGAATAAAAAATATACCAATACCTTTTATCAAAAAGCTGACGGTCCAAAAATGAAGGTCGAGATTAACAACGGCAGTCATTTCTGTGCCAGCCATCGTTTTAACGAGAAACTATTAAGCAAGCCTGCTATCGCATGGATGCAACGTTATATTAACGGTGATACCCGTTTCGATAAATTCTTATGTGGCAATGAAAGCTACAAAAATGATCCTCGTATATCAGCCTATGATTACAAAGACTGTTTATAAGCTATCTTTTAACCCACTTAATAAAAGGAAGGAAAGACAGCCTTCACTGCTGATGATGACATTTGAATAACAACTCTTTTTTATTTTTACACATTTACATTGCTTATATCTTTTTTCTTACAGACATTACTGCTATAAAAATTAATAATCATTATAGTCAATCCTCTATAAATTGGATACGGTGTCAGGCTCGCTTAGTCTACAACTTGTAATACTTTCACTCGCCTTCCTTGTATCCAAGGTATATTGAACCGACTATAGGGTGCTATAAACAAGTAAAACGATTGAATAAATGAACGATTAAGGAGCAATGTTGATGACTGATAAGATGTATGATTTGGGTGCAGGATTTTGGAGTATTCGAGGATCATTTATCAAAAACGGTATCCTTGATATCGGTGTCCAGTGTGCACTCATAAGACTATCATCAGGACGGTTTATCTTTTTGGATAGCTATACATTAACTGGCGATGTGCGTCAGCAAGTCATGGCATTGACCAATGACGGTCAAAATGTCGAAGCCGCCCTCAATGTTCATCCGTTTCATACAGTACACTGTGCTCAAATGGCAGAAGACTTTCCGCAAGCGACGTTTTATGGCAGTAGCCGACATCCAGAGCAAGTACCTGAAGTCAATTGGGCAGACGACTTGGTCGAAAGCGATGCCGTTGCTGCACGCTACCCTGAACTCCAATTTTCTATACCTCAAGGCATCCATTACATCTCACCGGATGAAACAGTTCATGCCAGCTCATTATTGGTCCATCATCCTGCTAGCCAGAGCATTTATGTCGATGATACCTTTGAGATACCTCCTTCCAAGTTAATAAATGCCGTGCAGCCTAACCTAGGCTTACACCCTACTACCAAAAAAGCGCTCAAAGATGAGCCAAATGCAGCTAAACACTATTGTGATTGGGCAGTAGAGCTGGCAAGTGAGTGGCGTGATGGTCGTCATTTTTGCGGCGCACATTCAGGCTTAGTGGTATTTAAGGAAGGTCAATTTGAGACAGCACTTATATCAGCGATTGATTTGGCTTGCACTGAGCTTGAGAAAGTATAAAAGCGTGAACCTTTAGAAAACATATTATTAAAACAGCTCGAAAGATGAAGTTTACAGTGAAAAAGTAGCTTGGTTTTGTTTACATATTTTATTTCATTTACTAGACGAGGAAATTTATAAATGACTGATCACATTCATGATTTAGGCGCAGGATTTTGGAACATACGCGGAACATTCCGTCTCGGTGGCGTGCTAAATATCGGCACTCAATGCTCGTTGGTCAAGCTGCCATCAGGGAAATTTATCTTTTTGGACAGTTACGCTCTAACGGGTGATGTTCGAGATGAGATTATGGCACTCACTAACAATGGTCAAGATGTCGAAGCGGTGCTGAACGTACATCCGTTTCATACAGTCAGCTGTGCTCAAATGGCCAAAGACTTCCCGCAAGCGACGTTTTATGGCAGTAGCCGTCACCATAAAAAAGTGCCAGGAATCAACTGGGCAGATGATTTGGTAGAAAGTGACGCAGTCGCTGCACGCTATCCTGAACTTAAGTTTTCAATGTCAGAGGGCATTTACTATATTTCGCCCAATGAGATGATCCATGCAGGTTCTTTATTGGCTTATCATCCTGCCAGCCAAAGCTTGCACGTAGATGATACTTTTATGAGTCCACCAATTAAGTTATTAGAAGCTGTATTGCCTGAGCTGATATTGCACCCCACGACCAAAAAAGCACTGAAAAACGAACCAAACGCGGGCGCGCAATACTGCGACTGGACGACCAATTTGGCTCATGAATGGCGTGACGTACGCAATTTCTGCGCTGCGCATTCTTATCTTGTTCAGTTCAAAAAAGGTGGGTTTGAGAAAGCTCTGGTGAAAGCCGTTGAGAAAGCACGTCCAAAACTAGAAAACGCCTAATTTCTCACACCTTAGACATATATTTTTTATAGATATAAAAATGGGTCGCTATTACTGTATTTACTAGTGTAGCGACCCATTTTTGTGAGCTGATCATAATCATATCAACACTATTATCGAAGCTGTCACCGAAACAGCAATGTCGCAAGCTCATCTTCGTTGTTCAGAATATCTGCTAATGTATAACGCTCAAGCACATTAACAAATGCGGTGAGCGCTTCAAAAAACACGCTTTTTAGCTGACAGGCTGGACTAATCACGCAGCCTAGTGATTTATTCTTTTTTTCCTCAATGAATGTCACTGGCAAATCCGCCGGATGAGCGCCCTGCTCACTATCCTTATGAGACGCTGGTACGGCAAAGCACTCTACCAAATTAAAATCAGGCTCTATCTGTTTGATCAATACGCCCAAATTAATATCTTTAGGCGCACGTGCCAAGCGTATGCCACCGTTTTTGCCACGCACACTTTCTATATAACCAAGCTGACCCAGCTGATGAATAATCTTAGTCAAATGACTTTTAGAAATACCATAGCTGTCAGCAATATCGCTAATATTAGCCAATAGTGATGGATCTGGTCTTACGGCTAAATAAATCAATGAGCGTAGCGCGTAGTCACTATAATTGGTCAGTCGCATGTACTTGCGTTCCTATTTTTACAAATTTTATATATTAAGCTAGGGCGTGTCCTCATTTTAAAAATGGTGATAAAAATAAGATAAATTGCTGTCAAACGAGAAAAATAGTGCAGATAATATCGAGATATTGACCAACTATTTGACGATGTTTGGCAAAATTTAGCTATTTTTAGCCCATTTAAAGGACACTCGTTTGAATTGAGCACACGCCCTAGACAAAGTAAGTCGCATTTTTGGTAATAACGTTTAGACATAGCATTTGTAAACAGTATCGTTAGCCCACTTCAACCAAATAAACCATCAGACCGAGGACGTGCCAGCATGGGCAGATAACTGATGCAAAATAGCACAAAACAAGCAATCCAAGCACCCTGTGCAATCATAATCCAAACTAGGTAATGACTCATATCTACTAATGGTAGCAGTACGCGGCTAACAAATACCAATACCATCAAACCGTACATAAGATTTACCGTTTTGGGCGGTTGGTGAATGCTGCGACCCGTATGACCCAAAGATACTCGCGTCATCATTGCCACCGTCATCATACCGATACCTGCAATCGCCAATCCATGCATGGCGAGGCTGTGCGGATAACCCAACCAAGGCTGTAGTGCGTATAATAAGAAACTCAAACACATGCCCAAAAACGCAATATACAATGACCAAAGTAATGGTTTTTGCCAAATACCGTGATGATACCACCCTATCAGGCGAACGATATTAATGACTGCCACACCGAGCGCCGTAACCGTCAGCAAATACTGGTTTGGATAAAACACATCACTGATAAAAAAGGCGAAGAAAAACACTAAGCTTGCGATATCTTGTCCTTTACTATTACGTAGCTTAACGGGTTCTGACGTTTCCACACCTATACTCATACTAAGACCACGTTCGATAAAAAATGGCACTACGCGGCGGCCAATAGTCAGCACCAAACCGATGATCAAGTAGAACCCAAGATAAATACCTATCTTAGTTGTATTCATATCAGCATTAATAATGCCCCAATAGCAGAGTCCGTTGCCAAAGGTCAGCAGTGCCAGTTTTGCCAAGATACCCATTTGCTTGTACTGCTTAACTTGCCATACTGCTCGACATATCACATATGCCATCGAGGCGACAAATACTACATCAAAAATGGCTGCTATATATAGCCACGATATACTATCACCTATGAGCGTTATGCCAACCCCAAAACCCAACCAGCTCAGACGAGCCAGCAACCAACAGACAAAGATACCTAGCAGTTTATAACCATGCGGCATCATCACCCCTGTCCATGTCTTGACCGCGGTTAGCAAAAACCCGGCTACCACTGCTAGGGCATAACCATACACCATTTCATGGCCGTGCCAGTATAACGGGTTCAAAACCTGTGCATCGATATCCGTGTGACCAGTGAACACAAACGCCCATAGCAGCATCGTTACTACGGCAAATAGCGCAGCAGCACTAAAAAATATGCGAAAGCTTAAATTAAGGATAGGATTCGGAGAGCTTGGTGGTTTGCTAGGTAACTTGATAGATTGCATAGCCATCTTCTTAGAGGAGTATAGATGGCTTTAATTATAACATTCATTTTAAATGAACTTTATTAATCTTTAGTCCAACTATCAAATACTTTACTCACCGAATTGCGGCGCCTACGGGAATCTCTGAGACCAACATCTCAATTATAAAAACCAAGAAAGCAGAATGGCTGTTCTTTAGCTATTATTTAGCCATGACTTAGTCAACACCACTTACAACTGTAATGCCGCGATGACTAACGATACGACCACTATCGCCGTGACATACTGCCTAACTTTAAAATATATGTAACTGATAATCTGCGCTCGATGAAGGCTATAATCAATAACCAACAGACTTATAAACCCAATCACTAATAGCCAAATAAAACCAATGGCTGACAAGGTCAAAAAACCAAGCCAAAGGCCAAGCGCAATGACATTGCTATACAGTGGAAGTCTAATAGCCCACTTATTGTTGTCAGCTAAATCTAAATGATTACCCCAATGCGCGCCTGCCATAAACGAGCCAATCATTAGGCCATAAGCACTTAGTATATCGACTACCGAGCCAAGCATAGGCACGGTAACAACGTCTATCATCAGCAAAAATGCACAGGCGACAAACGGAATAGCACCTACAAAAGTTAGATAAGGACTGGGCTTTTTCATTGTTTAAACCTATCTTATGATTAGTCTAATAATAGTTGTCACCTGTTGAGTGGAAGTTTTCAACATACATTAATCACTCTTTTGAGTGTTGCCTTGCCACTGACGGATAAATTCACCGTTTGGATCGTATTGCTGGGTTTGCTTGTCGAGATTAAACTGTCGGCATCCTCTTGGATCAGCGCCGACGCCTGCCAGATACTGCCAATTGCCCCAATTACTGCCGACATCATAATCAACAAGATGTTGCTCAAAGTAAGCTACCCCATAACGCCAATCAAGGCCTAGCTCATGGATAAAGCAACTGGCAACCAGTTGTCGTCCACGATTCGACATATAACCTGTCGTACGCAATTGGTTCATGCAAGCATTGACGATAGGATATTGTGTTGTACCACTCTTCCATTGCGCTAACAGACTCTCAATCAATTGAGTTGAAGGCGCGTGCTGAGCGATGCCTTTAAACCAAAACAACTTTTGCCGATGGGTGACAGCATACCAATAAAAATACTCACGCCACAGCAGCTCGAACCATATCCAGTAGGTAGAGTCATTTGCGATAATATCGCGCTCATAACGGCGCAAACGATTTAATACTGTGTTTACAGACAGCGAGCCGTTTGCAAGCCAAGCGGAGAACTTTGTGGAATGCGACCACTCATCAAGCGCGTTTCGGGTAGTTTTGTAAGTGCTGGGCGCATCGGAACAGAAATAAGCATCTAAGTGCTTAAGACCATTTGACTCGCCACCTCTGAAGCTGGATGGCTGCTGTGATGGCTTATCACGCCCTGCCTGATTAGACAACTGAGATTCAAAAAAGCACTCGTCCCTACTCAACATATTGTCAGGTAATGGAGCAAGTGTTTCTGGTGTTGGATAAATTGCTATATCTTTTTCTGCATGCAGCAAATCATAATCGGTTTCGATTTGTTTACGGGTGGTGTTCTAAAAAGTATGCTGGCATTAGACGTAGCCATAATTGACATAAAAGAACACCAAATCAAACACCTTAAAGTGATTATCAAGCTTCTTAGAGAAACAACAGGTTTTTCTAACCGCCCGACGCAATCGGTGTCTAAGACGGCAGTTATTACCTTCAATGCCTACCGTATGAGATTTGCCAACTCGTTTGTGATCAAGTTTAAAGGCTGTTATAAAACTGTCCCAGTTATCCATGCTAATCGATTCATAGCTGACTGTAAGCTGCTTAAGACGCGCTCTTAACTTCTTAGCCGTTTTTAAGTCACGTCTGCCCCAAACATAAGCAACAATCTCATTGGTAGCACGGTCATAAGCATAAATAAGCCAAACTTTACGCTTTTTGCGATACACGTAAGTCCAGAATTCATCAACCTCTAAGCGTTCATAGTAGCGCTTCTTAGGCGCGATCTTATAAACAGATGAGCCTATGGTACTAAGCACTTTTCCAATACTGACTGAGGCCATAACCGCTATGTCTCTAACACCGCAACCATGAACCGTCATTAGCCGTATTTTATCTTCTATTTGGGAGTGACAACCTTGGTAGGTTAAAGCATGATCACCAATGAATTGACGTTTGCAGTCCTTACAATGGTAGTTTTGCTTACCATAGCTTTTTATGCCATTTTTCTTTAAACTGGGACTGTGACAGTCGGGGCAGCTGATATCTATTTGTGTCTTCATAACCTTAAATATATCATCTTGCTTTGGCTGTCACCCTCCTTTTATCTCCTCAGCATACTTTCTGACACACCACCTGTTTACGAAATTGCGTAAAGCTTTTGGGTAAGCTCTCTAGCGGTAACTCATCAAACAAAGTTGCCGTTGTTTGAATGTGCCACTGTATCTCTGGATATTTCGCCTGTAGAAGGTCATATACTTTGTTTTGATTATAATCTGCCGTTTGACTGATGCAGATATCTGTCACTTGTTGCTGCGCTATTAGATTACTCAACTGAGTAAAGACGTCTAATGCTTCTTCGCCTTTCTGTAAATACAGCAATCTATTACCACGCTGTATCAGTGACGCATTTAAATCAGCCAAGCTCTCATGCAAAAACTGCTGACGAGCTTGACCCATAGCCTCATAACGATAGGCATCGTAATGATCTTTATTATCTAATATATCTGTCAACGATGACGCGTAAAGCAATAGCAGTTTTCCATTAATGGATATCTTAGATGCTTTCAATAAAGTGGCATTGTCCGCTACCCGCAAGTCATTATGAAACAGTACCAACGTGACATTGTTATTCTCTGAGTTGTTCACTGCTTGATTTGACATACCCTATCCTTCTGGCTGTTTAGCGCTGATTTATTATTTTTAAACTTTAATCTCAAAATATCATATACGATATCCAACATAATTAGCATTCAACCATGATGCGAGCCTAACACTTGTAAGGCACTGCGTTCAGCCCCAGAAACCACTTATAAGCATTGACTCTCATATGTCTGACTGCTTAAATGGCTTACCTCTAGGAGAACACCATGACTCAAAATAATACTACGACTGAAGAAAATAAATCAGATGAAAAGCGTAAACTTATTAATCGATTTTTGATGAGGCTGACAAAAGAACAGCCTCAAATGTATTACGCGACTACCTCTGAGATATCGCGGAGTATTCATACGATGATAAAAGAGCACACCAATCGCTTGTCGGTAGAAGAACAAGCACTGGTAAGACGGATGACGATGGAAGAGATTGAAGGGCTACTTGGCTTTCATGCCAGATAAGAAATTGACCAACTTCAAATACGTCATTCTCAGTAAGTTGCCAAATATCACACAAAAAAGACCGCTATCAAAGCGGTCTTTTTTATTAGCTATCAGCATTCTATTTTAGGACAATTAGAATGGATATTCACGTGGTTCATTTTGCATTGAGATCCAATGCGTTCTAGTGAACTCTTCTAGTACCCACTCACCGTTAAAACGACCGATGCCTGAGTTTTTCTCACCACCAAAAGCCACGTTACTTTCATCGTTTACTGGAATATCATTTATATGGGTCATACCTGCTCGGATACCACGAGCGAAACGTAAACCTTTTTGCATGTCTGCGGTAAACACCGCACTAGATAAGCCATACATAGAATCATTAGCTATCGACAAAGCATCCTCTTCATTTTTGGCTCGAATAATGCCTATCAATGGTCCAAATATTTCATTATAGGCAATATCCATCTCTCTAGTAACTTCGGTAAAGACATGGGGCGGGACTAATTGACCATTGATTTCACCGCTCAAGAGCATTTTTGCGCCCTCTTTCTGTGCCTCATCAATCTTATCTCTAAGTGACTGAACTTGTTTCTGATTGATGATTGGGCCAATAGCAGTACCTTGATCGTTAGGATCACCTACCTGTAACGTTTTAACATGAGACAAGAAACGCTCTACAAACTCATCGTACACTTCATTTTCAACAATAATTCGGTTAATAGCCATACAAATCTGGCCTTGATGCAAGAACTTACCGAACACGGCTGCTTTTACTGCCTGATCAATATCTGCATCCTTGAGTACAACAAATGGACTGTTTCCACCTAACTCAAGTGCCACTTGTTTGATATGCTCACCACCATTAGCTAGCTCACCGATGTGTTTACCCACTGAAGTTGATCCTGTGAATGACACAAAACTTGACGCTTTGTGTTCAACGATTGCATCGCCTATCTCACTACCTGAGCCGACCACGACGTTTAATAGACCTTTTGGTAGACCTGCTTCTTCAAACACTTTAGCCAATAGCAAACCACCTGTTACTGGTGTATCGCTAGCAGGCTTGAGCACGACAGCATTACCAAGCGCTAAGGCTGGCGCGATAGAGCGCTGAGTTAAATGTAGTGGGAAGTTCCACGGGCTAATAACAGCGACTACGCCAATTGGCTCACGATAAATGAAGTTTTCTTTACCAGGAGTATTCGATGGGCGAATCTCACCATGGACACGATTAGGGAATGTCGCTGCTTCAAGGGTAATCGCGCGCGTCGCACCGAACTCGACCATGGCTTTGATACGGGTACTGCCCGACTCTTTGATTAGCCAATCGACGATTTCTTCTTGGCGCTGATCAAGTATATTTACGACCTTATACAACACTGCGGCACGTGCTGCTGGTGTCTGCTTGGCCCACGCTTCTTGAGCTTGGGTCGCAGCATCATAGGCTTCGTTCAACTGATCCTTGGTCGCTTGCTGGATCTCTACCAGCGTATCACCGTTATATGGGTTGGTATTGGTGTTGGTGCTATCGTCTTTACCAGTCTGCCATTCACCAGCGATGAACTGCAAATGGAAGTCACTGTATGCATTCGTAGTATTGGTTGACATAATCATCCTTATTTTTAATTTGTTATGTTAAGTATTGGTTTGCGATTATTAAAATAAAATTATTAAGTCGGCGATATCTTAATGAGAAAATATCTGGCAAGTGATAAGTCTGAAATCGTTACTGAGCTATCAATCAATAGTCATCAATTAAAAAAAGCTCTAATGAAAAATGATCTTTAGCAATAAATACTAACGGTAACGGATAACAACAAAACCTACCTTGCTAGACGACTGGTCTAATGCTACCATAGCTATTAATAAAACAAGACTACTTTGTCAGTGAATATTGTTGATAGAACGTAACACATATAACTATATCCTATTACAATATGCCATCAACGTGACGTTCAAATGAACGCTAACTGTTTTAACTGACTATCTAATACATACGCTAATATAAGCAACTACCAAGGGAGACAATCCTGTTTATGTCTAATACAGACGCAACTACCCCAGATACCAAAGCTCATTTACTTGCTACTGGCTACCAATTAATTGCTAAAAAAGGTTTTACCGCTGTTGGTCTAAAGCAGATTTTAGATACAGCAGGTGTACCAAAGGGTTCTTTTTACCACTACTTTGCTTCTAAAGAGGCCTTTGGTGAAGCCATTATTAATCATTACTTTAGTTTATATAAGACTCGGTTAGATGTCATCGATGCACAAGATGTCAGTGCGCAGCAAAAACTATATGATTATTTTCAAAACTGGTATGACACGCAGCAGAACGGCTGTGACCATGAGAAATGCTTGGTGGTTAAGCTCAGCGCAGAGGTAGCCGATATGTCAGAAACCATGCGTAAGGCACTCGATACTGGCTATCAGCAGACGACCATGTGGCTTGCTAAGCAGATCAAAACTGGCTGGCTCGATGAGTCTGTCCCTCGTCACGATAACATCTCGGCTGAGAGTATGGCCAAGCGCTGGTATTTTGCATGGCTTGGCGCAAGCTTGATTGCAAAGATTAGCCAAACCAATACGCCTTTAGCAGAAATTTGGCAGATGACCACGACCCAAATGGGACGATGATCGTTAACCGTTTGAATTTCTATCGACTGTACTTCTAACGTAACCATTAAGGCACATTGAATATTCATAACGTTCATAGATAATAGCTATCAATATTATGCTTGAGTATTCAGTGTGCTTTATGACTTTCTCTTTTCTGAACGAATTTCTTAAAGACATCTGCATATGACTTAGACAGTTATACGAGAGTCTTGTAAATATCACTAGACGACTGGTCTAATTGGTGTACAATGCGCACAAATATTAAGAATGAATGTCTATACGAGCATTGCTTATCATTCATTGATTAATATCAGACAATATCTCATGTCAAAACCATTTAATTGAACCGTTTTTATTAAACACTTTTTATTACTAATTAGGAATCTTATGAATAACTTCCAATATTACAACCCAGTCCGTATCGTTTTTGGTGAAGGTCAAATCGAGCAATTATCAGATCTAGTCCCTACTGATGCGCGTGTCCTCATTACTTATGGTGGTGGTTCAGCACAGCGTACTGGTACTTTAGACGAAGTAAAAACAGCACTAGCGGCAAGCGGTAACCGTACTGTATTTGAATTCGGTGGCATTGAAGCCAATCCAGAGTTCACCACATTACTTAAAGCCGCTGATATGGTTAATGAGCACAACATCGACTTCTTATTAGCAGTTGGCGGTGGTTCTGTGATTGACGGCAGCAAATTTGTCGCACTCGTTTCTTCATTGACTGAAGAAGACGGCACTGTCTCACGTGACCAAGCTTGGGATGCCTTAACTGGTTATTGCAAAAATATCGACTCTGCTGTCGACTTGGGTGCTGTATTGACCATCCCAGCCACAGGTTCTGAGATGAACTCAGGCGGCGTCATTAACTATAGCGAACGTCAAGCAAAATTACCGTTTGGTAACCCATTGGCCTTCCCTAAATTCTCAATTCTAGATCCAATCAAAACACTTACCTTGCCTGAGCGTCAGGTTATGAATGGTGTGGCTGATGCATTTGTTCACGTAATGGAACAGTACCTAACTTACCCAGTAAACGCTAAAGTCCAAGATGCCTTCGCTGAAAGCCTGCTTAAAATCCTTATTGATGAAGGTCTAGTTGTTAAGCAAGATCCAGAAAACCTAGAAACACGTAAGAACATTATGTGGACAGCGACCATGGCATTGAACGGTCTGATCGGTACTGGTGTGCCACAAGACTGGACAACTCATATGGTTGGTCATGAGCTGACGTCACTACACGCTATCGATCATGCACGTACGCTAACCATCGTATTGCCATCAGTCATGCGTGAGCTAAAAGAAAGCAAGAAAGAAAAACTGCTTCAGTATGCACGTAACGTATGGAACATTACCGATACTAACCTAGATGACGATGCCATCATCGAAACGGCTATTGTCTACACTGAAAACTTCTTCCGCGAGCTTGGCTTGCCAGTTAGCCTAGAAGATGTTGACTTGACGGAATCAGCGATTGATCCAATCATCAAGCAGCTTGAAGTGCATAACATGGTTAAGCTTGGTGAACATGGTACCAACGACTTAGAAGTATCACGTCGTATCCTGCAGCGCGCTGTAACTAGCAAAGCGTCTTAATAAGCGCTTTAGCAAGAACCGTCAGAAGAATTATAAGAAAAATCGCGACAGTAACAATAAGTACATATCGTTATGCTATTTATAGTAGTAGCTATTCCATGCTGAGTAGCTACTACATTTAACACCACTATAATAATGACAATTAATAAATATAAAGGAGTCCTACAATGAGCTTCGACAAACAACAGAATCAACAAACCAACCGTCAAATCAAATTGGCTAGCCGTCCTAATGGCGAGCCAACTGCTGACAACTTTGATCTGACAACTAGCGACATTCCTACGCCAAAAGATAACGAGATGCTACTACGCACTGTATATCTATCACTAGATCCATACATGCGTGGGCGTATGAGCGATGCAAAAAGCTATGCAGACCCATTAGAAGTCGGTGACGTCATCATGGGTGGTACCGTAGCGCAAGTAGTCGAGTCAAATATCGATAGCTTCTCTGTAGGCGACTTAGTCGTATCAAACTCAGGCTGGCAAGACTACAGTGTTAGTGATGGCGAAGGCGTCCTCAAACTAGACAAAAACATGGCAAACCCTTCTTATGGTTTAGGTGTGTTAGGTATGCCAGGGTTCACCGGTTACATGGGTCTGACTGATATCGGTAAACCACAAAAAGGCGAAACTTTAGTTGTCGCTGCAGCCACTGGACCTGTCGGTGCCACTGTCGGTCAAGTCGGTAATCAATATGGTCTGCGCACTGTCGGTGTGGCAGGCGGCAAAGAGAAATGCGACTTTGCAATCAATGAGCTTGGCTTTGATATCTGTATCGATCACAAAGCTGACGACTTCGCTGAGCAATTAAAAGCAGCATGTCCAGATGGTATCGACATCTACTATGAAAACGTTGGCGGTAAAGTGTTCGATGCCGTATTACCACTATTGAACGCGCATGCCCGTATCCCAGTATGTGGTCTAGTATCACAATATAACGCCACTGACTTACCTGACGGCAAAGACCGCTTGGGTATGCTAATGGGTCAAATATTGGCCAACCGTTTAACCGTCAAAGGTTTCATTATCTTTGAAGAGTACGGCGACCACTTCCCAGAGTTCTTAGAAACTATGAGCAAATGGGTAGAGTCAGGCGAAGTAAAAACCAAAGAGCACATTACTGACGGTCTAGATAATGCCCCAGATGCATTTGTCAGTATGTTAAACGGTGATAACTTTGGTAAAACCGTAATCAAAGTATCTGACGTTAAATAGTTACTGGTTAAACATTGAGTAGTTAAGCAGCTACTGACAGTTAGCAATCGTTGTGAATAACTACTTAACAACATAAATTGCTAATATCACTACTGAAAGTTGCTCACAAAGCAGGAATAATGCTAACAGTCATTATTTGCATCTAGGCTAATTAAGTAAAAACAGCTAATGATGTAACGGAAAACTTATGACTGTTGGCTATATAGTTACTAACACATAAATAATAAACAAGGATAATTATGAACATTTTAATGGTACTAACTTCTCATGACCGTTTAGGCGATACTGGTAAGAAAACTGGCTTTTGGCTAGAAGAATTTGCTGCACCTTACTATGCGTTTCTCGATGCGGGTGCCAATGTTACTCTAGCGTCTCCTGCAGGTGGTCAGCCACCACTAGATCCTAATAGCGATACTGAAGATACACAAACCAAAGATACCAAGCGTTTTAAAGACGACAAAGAGGCGCAAGAGCACTTGGCCAATACCAAGAAACTTGCTGACATGAAAGTAGAAGATTTTGATTCAGTCTTTTATCCAGGTGGTCACGGTCCATTGTGGGACTTGGCAGTAGATAAGAACTCTATCGAATTGATCGAGAATTTCGTCAAGCAAGACAAGCCTGTTGCCTTTGTTTGTCATGCACCTGGCGCGCTTAAAAGCGTCAAAGTTGATGGCGAGTACTTAGTAAAAGGTAAAACCGTTACTGGCTTTACCAACTCAGAAGAAGAAGCGGCTGGCTTAACAGATGTGGTGCCTTTCTTAGTAGAAGATGTCTTGAAAGCCAACGGTGGTAACTATGAAAAAGCGGCCGATTGGGAATCGTTTGTCGTGGAAGATGGTTTATTGATCACTGGTCAAAACCCAGCATCTTCAGAAGAAGCGGCTACGCGTTTGATCAACAAGCTCAAAGGTTAATATCATGATTCGCTTACATCACCTTAATCAGTCACGTTCGTTGCGTACGCTTTGGCTCTTAGAAGAGCTAGGCGTGCCTTATGAAGTGGTCAGTCATCAGCGCGATGCCAAGACTCATTTGGCACCAGATTCCCTGAAGGCAGTTCACCCACTCGGTAAATCTCCAGTTATCGAGATGGACGGCCAAATTTATGCTGAATCAGGGGCCATTACTGAGTTACTGATTGAGCGATTTGCGCCCGAGCGTCTACGTCCTGCGACAGACAGCTCGGACTATGGGTATTATCTACAGTGGATTGACTTTGCAGAAAGCTCGCTGATGTTGCCATTAATGCTTGAGCTATTTACCAAAAAAGCAGGCATTGATGACAATGAGTTTTTGAATGGCTATATCGATACAGAAAAAACCAGATTGTTTGAATATCTGGATGCTTCGGTTGAAGGTAAGTCGTTCATTGTGGGTGATAAGCTAAGTGGTGCTGACTTTATGTTGTCATTTGACTTAATCATTCTCGCTAAGCGTCAAAAACTCGACGCCTATCCGCATATCAAACAGTATGCTGAAAAGCTAGCCAGTCTTGATAGCTATCAGCGTGCGATGCAGCTAGAGGCTAAGTACGACCAATCCGTTTAGCATTGCATCATAACTGACAGACCAATTTTCCGATACACACAAACAGCTCTGTATAGAGCTGTTTGTGTGTATAGCATTTTTTACTTGTTGCATCGCTTGTTTTAATGTTCGTCATATTGCACGAAATACTGCTATATCTTTATTCAATAGCGCCAATGAGTTACGCGCTAATGACAAAAGCGCTATAAAGATTATGATAAAATATGCCCTGCATTTCTTCGGTTATCTTTCCAGTTTGACCAGCATTTATATCAGTAACTCCGCTGTTTTTAAGCTATGAACATTCATCGTACTGACCTGATTTTGCGTCTGGAATCTGTTCTATGCCATTCTATTTCCTTATACAGATGATGGTACGTCCATGAGTAACGAATATCAGTTTAAGCCCCACGAACAACCGATAATGGTAGGCTCTCCTGCCAACCCTGATCATCCTGCACGCCGTAAAGTATTTTATTTACTTATTGGGATTTTCGTTGGTCTCACTGCTAGCTTCCAAAACGGTCTACTCGTCGCAAATCTTACTCAAATTCAGGGTCAACTGGGCTTAACACCAGCCGAAGGTGGCTGGATATCTGTTAGCTATAATATGACCAATGCCTGTATCACCGTTCTGCTGTACAAAATTCGCCAGCAGTTTGGTATGTCACTTTTTAGTAAAATCACTCTGTTCTTTTTGTTAGCTGCCACGAGTTTACAGTGGTTAATCAGTAGTCATTTGTTAGATACGCCTAATATAGGAATTGAGCCTTATTACCTAGAGATTGTCGCCAGGGGACTTAGCGGTATGGTGGCAAGTGGCATGACCATCTTAGGGTTATTCTATTGTTTGCAAGGCATGCCAACCGTCAAGCGGACCAGTGGCTTAATATTGGGTTTTGGCTTGGTGCAGTTTGGTATTCCACTATCACGAATCATCTCGCCCTATCTCGCCATCGACGGTCAGCTTGAAAACTTATTTTTATTTCAATTTGGCTTGGCACTGATTTGTTTTGGGCTGATTAATATATTGGAGCTACCGCCAGGTAATACAGAAAAAGTATTTGAGAAATTGGATTTTGTAAGCTTTGGTTTTTTCGCCAGTGGTCTGGCTGCATTGGCTGTCGTTTTGGTACAGGGTCGAATTTTATGGTGGACGACACCTTGGCTCGTCTATCCACTGATGATTGCTATCGTCGGGATTAGCATCGCTCTATGGATTGAGACGCATCGCAAAAATCCGATGCTACAAGTGCGCTGGATGCGTAGCCGCAATATTATTGCCTTTATGGTGACGGGCGCTGTCATGCGGATTTTGCTATCTGAGCAAAATGTCGGAGCGGCAGGATTGCTCGCTAACCTCGGCTACGGTAACGATCAGCTGGTTACTTTTTATGCTGTTATTATAGCCGCCAGTGCACTGGCTTTGATTATTAGTATTTTTAGTACCAATGCGATGGATTTGCGCCGACCTGTTATTTTTGCAGTGGCATTGATTGCCTTAGGGTCTTGGATGGATGTTGGTGTGTCTATTAATTCAGCGCCCTATATGTTTTATCTTAGCCAGTTTTTGATTGCCTTTGCTGCAGTCTATTTCATGGGGCCTTTGGTTTTCGAAGGATTTTTGCGAGCTATTGCTAGTGGCCCTGCTTATATCATTAGTTTTTCGGTCATCTTTGGTATTTCCCAAACGGTTGGCGGATTGGCAGGTGCAGCGGCTATTCAGGCATTTACGACCATTCGTACACAGGTCCATTATGCAGATATGGTCAGCTCACTGAACTTGGGTGATCCTACGTTCAGCGCTCAAATTGCTGGTACTCGTAGTGTATTGTCAAACCAAACGACGGACGCAGCGCAAGCGAATGTGGCTGCAATGAGTCAAGTGTTGCAAGGGATTCAGCGCCAAGCAACTGTCTCCGCTTATAGCGATCTGTTCTTTTTAATGGCCAGTTTTGCTACTTTCGTTACAGCCATTTTATTGATCAACTATTTTTATAACCGTTACCACAAGCGCAATCCACTTGCTAAAGAGCTTGCCGTTATTGCAAAAATGCGTGAGTCAAAATAACTCAGTTTATTCTATTAATCATGTTTCACCTCATTCATTTATAGCCAGTCCATTTCAATATTTATTAAAAATTTAGGAGCACGTCATGAGCCAAGAAAAACCAAATGAGCTTAGTCAAACACCTCAGACGTCCACTGGCGCTCCAGCAACAAACACACCTATAGCGTCCGATATAAGTAAAGAGAAGGCTGCTGCAATCTCTTCGCAATCAGAAACTAAGACAGCAGAAGATGATGTAGAAAACAGTTCAGATAGCAATGAACCACCAATGCCACCAAAAGAGCCAATACCCGATACTACTGGTTGGTCGCCCAAGAAAAAATCCTATCTGAATTTAGTCTTATTAATTTTATTGATTGTCATTGGCGTGGCATTGATTTTGTATGCATGGAAGCTCCCACCGTTCACCCCAACGGTACAGCAAACCAATAATGCTTTTGTCAAAGGTCAAACCACTATTATTAGCCCGCAAGTTTCTGGCTATGTCACCAAGGTAGCCGTGCAAGACTTCGCCAACGTAAAAGCTGGCGACTTACTCATAAAAATAGACGATCGAACCTTTCAGCAGCAGCTCGAACAAGCCCAAGCAAATACAGAGGTAGCTCTTACTAACCGCTCTACCAATGACCAAGACACGCAAACCAGTCAAGCACAAATCGAAGCACGTAGAGCTGATTTGTATAGTGCCAAAATCAATGTAGAAAGTGCGCGTGAAGATGTAAACCGTTATCAAGGTTTAGATGCTATTGGTGCGGTATCAAAAGCAGAAGTTGCTCATATCAAGGCGCAATTGGCCCAAGCACAGGCAGGTGTACAGCAAGCAGAAGCCAATTTACAGGCCGCTCAAGAAAACCGTGAAAAGACTAGCGGTAGTCGCTCATCGCTAGATGCAAATATCAAAAATGCTGAGGCAGGCGTCAAGCAAGCGCAAATCAATCTAGACAATACTATTATCACTGCGCCTGAATCTGGCCAGCTAAGCCAAGTCAGTGTCAAAGAAGGCCAATACGTCAGCGCTGGTACGCAGCTTATGTATATCGTGCCAAAAGGCATTTGGATCATTGCAAACTTTAAAGAAACTCAAATAGCCAATATGGCAATCGGTGAGCCTGCGACCATTCATGTCGATGCGCTTGGCGGTGCCAAATTTAATGGTCACATCAGTAATATCTCGCCAGCAACGGGCAGTGAGTTTAGTGCAGGTGCAGCCAACCCTGCGACTGGTAACTACATAAAAATCGCTCAACGTATCCCTGTACGCATCGACTTAGACCAAGATCAGCCTGAACTGGCACGCTTACGTCCTGGTATGTCAGTCTCAGTGGATGTCGATACCAATATTAAATGAAAGGTTAAATAAAAAGTTAATTAAAAAATAATGCTAATTAAGGTCAATAGCTAACGTAAAAAAGCCACCCTAGGTACCAAAGAAATTGGATTTAGAGTGGCTTTTTTAGTTTTGTATAATCTATAGCTTCAAACTATAACAACTATGGCAATAAACGTTTGGTCGTCCAGCTTGTATTGCCTTCATTGACTTTACTATCATCGCCGCTACTCTGCGTATACACAATTCGGTCATGCATCCGATTGGCTCGACCTTGCCAAAACTCAATACTTTCAACCGTAATCTCATACCCACCCCAAAACTCTGGCGTTGGTACAGTAGTATTGTCAGGGTGCGCTGCTTGAAGCTGTTCAAACGTTTGCTCCATGATTTCACGATTGGCCACTTCACCACTTTGCGGTTGACTCACCCAAGCGCCTACTTGGCTATCATGGGGACGCTTTTGGAAGTAAGCAGCCGATTTATCAGCATCTATTTTAGCGATACTACCGCTGATACGGACTTGACGCTCTAGCTCATGCCAAAAGAATAATGCTTCAGCGTTAGGGTTTTCTGCGATATCCTGCCCTTTTGCGCTTTCATAATTGGTATAAAAAACAATACCTGTCTCAGTAATTTCGCGTAATAACACAATACGGACGCTAGGCTTATTGTCTGCGCCACATGTCGCCAAACTCATTGCATAAGGCTCTTGCACCTTTTGCGCTAGCGCCTCATTCATCCAAGCTTTAAAAATCTCGAATGGTGACGTTGGTACTGACTGTTGGTCAAGCTCACCTTTCTCGTATGAGAGGCGTTGGTCGGTAAAGTCCATGCTCATGGCAGTTCCTTATTTGAAAACTATAATGTTGTTGTCTTAAATACCAGTTATTGCCTTAAATAGTATTAGCCTAGTACTGATTTTATAAGATCAGCTAAGTCATTCGCCATTACATCGCATTCAATTTCATCATCTGACTCTACCATCACGCGAATCATAGGCTCTGTACCTGACTGACGTATCAATAGACGACCTCGACCCTCTAGCGTTGCCTGTGCTTTATCAAAAGCAGCAACCAACTCCTCATGTTTGAATGGATCTTGCATTTGAGACAAACGTACATTGACTAGCTTTTGCGGCAACACTTCAAAACCTTCAACAAGCTCACTTAGCGCACGCTCTCTGGCTTGCATCACTGCTAATACTTGCAAGCTAGCAATGATAGCGTCCCCTGTGCGACTTTTATCTAAGCATAAGATATGACCAGATGGCTCACCGCCCAATATCCAGCCATTAGCTTCTAAATCCTGCATCACATAGCGATCACCCACTTTTGCACGGGTAAATTGAATACCTGCATCTTTTAGCACCAGCTCTAGCCCCATGTTGCTCATGAGTGTGCCGACAACACCTTCAGCTTTGGTTTTACCTTGGGTAGCAAGCACATATAAGATCCCATCGCCGTCGACTAGCTTACCCGTCTCATCAACCATTACGATACGATCGCCATCACCATCTAGTGCAATACCGACATCTGCTTCATGCTCAAGCACGGCCTTTTGTAAGCTTTCAGGATGGGTAGAACCACATTCAGCATTGATATTGATACCGTCTGGCGTATTATTGATGGCAATCACGTTGGCACCCAACTCGCGCATTACTCTAGGTGCTACGCTATAGCCTGCACCATTGGCACAATCCACTACTACCGTCAGATGACTGAGGTCATATTGATAAGGAAAACTGCCTTTGCAAAATTCAATATAGCGACCTTTAGCATCATCAATTCGGTTGTTTTTGCCCAAATGTGCAGGATCAAGAATAGGCATTATGGCAACATCACTACCAACGTCGTTCATAATTGCCGTCAATTTATCATTGATTGCAGTTTGCATCTCATCACTTATCTTTTTGCCATCACCTGAGAAAAACTTGATGCCATTATCATAATAAGGATTGTGCGAGGCTGAGATAACCACACCAGCATCTGCATTAAAGCTACGGGTCAGATGCGCAATCGCTGGGGTTGGTAATGGACCAAGCATATAAACATCAACA
Organism: Psychrobacter sp. BI730; assembly: GCF_013414195.1. Classification (GTDB taxonomy): domain Bacteria; phylum Pseudomonadota; class Gammaproteobacteria; order Pseudomonadales; family Moraxellaceae; genus Psychrobacter. Next base: position 18,339 of record NZ_JAATTV010000008.1, on the reverse strand, counting down.
CCAGCCGCATTAAAACCTGCTTGTAATGCTCCCTCTATCACATAGCCTGACAGACGCGTATCTTTACCAATCACCACACTTGGCTTACGCGTAGGGTTTTCATTTTTTTCTATGAGTACAAGTCCAGTGACATAGCCTAGTTTTAAAATAAAGTCAGGGGTAATTGGTAATTCACCAAATTTTCCGCGAATTCCATCAGTGCCAAAATAGCTCATTATATGTTCCTCAAGTCAAAAAATAAAAGGCCAAGCATATACGCAGGCAATACTATTGTTGTAATAATCTGTTTCTGTATTTTACAAAAAAAACAGCCAACAATAACAGAGCATTGTTGGCTGTTTGTATCTTAAGCTCGCTGAAGCTTTACGTCTCAGCTAACATCAATACATTTTAAATCTACAAAAGAGAAGTATTTTACGGAACGATCTAGTTTACTCGATAGTTCGGTGCTTCTTTAGTGATTTGCACGTCATGCACATGCGATTCTTTCATACCCGCTGAGGTTACTTTGATAAACTGCGGATTGGTACGCATATCTTCAATCGTGGCAGAACCCGTATAACCCATTGATGAACGTAAGCCACCAACCAACTGATTAACGATACCCGCAACTGGTCCTTTATAAGGAACACGGCCTTCGATACCTTCTGGTACTAGCTTCTCTACACCGTCTTTTGCATCTTGGAAGTAGCGATCTGAAGAACCATTTGATCCTGACATTGCACCCAAACTACCCATACCGCGATAAGCTTTATAGTAGCGACCTTGGAACAGCTCAACTTCACCTGGTGCTTCTTCGGTACCAGCCATGAGTGAACCAACCATGATGCATGATGCACCAGCAGCGATTGCTTTTGCCATATCACCTGAGAAACGAATACCACCGTCAGCAATCAATGGAATGCTATCTTTTAAAGCACTAGCAACGTTATCAATGGCTGAGATTTGTGGTACACCGATACCTGCGATAATACGCGTGGTACAGATAGAACCAGGGCCGATACCTACTTTTACTGCATCAGCACCTGCGTCACGTAAAGCGATTGCAGCTTCACCTGTTGCGATGTTGCCACCGATTACTTGTACGTGTGGGTAGTTTTTCTTAATCCAAGAAACCTTATCAATCACACCTTTTGAGTGACCGTGCGCCGTATCAACAACGATAACGTCGACATCAGCGGCGATTAATGCTTCAACGCGTGCTTGCGTATCAGCACCAGTACCAACAGCTGCGCCAACACGTAGGCGACCTTGCTCGTCTTTACACGCATTTGGATTGTTTTCAGCTTTGGCAAAATCATTAACAGTAATTAAACCACGCAGGCGGAAGTTATCATCAATGACGATGACTTTTTCGATGCGGTGCTCATGCAACAATCTTTTGATATTCTCGTTGCTTTCACCTTCATGAACAGTTACCAGCTGCTCTTTAGGCGTCATGATCTGGCTAACTGGCAATGACAAATTGGTCTCAAAACGCCAATCTCTATGGGTAACAATACCCACAACATTATCTGTGCCTTTTTCGACCACAGGCACACCTGAGATATTGTTATCTTGGGTCAAACGCAGCAATTCACCAATCGTCATCTCTGGGTGGACAGTGATAGGATCAACAACGGTACCCGCTTCAAATTTTTTGACACGGCGTACTTGTGTGGCTTGCTTTTCGATGTCCATGCTCTTATGCAAAATACCCATGCCACCAAGCTGTGCCATTGTGATAGCCATTTCAGACTCAGTCACAGTATCCATTGCCGCAGAGATTAGCGGAAGATTAAGTGTGATGTTTTTGGTCAAACGAGTAGACAGATCAGCAGTTTTTGGTAGAACTTCAGAATAGGCTGGTAATAATAAAACGTCATCAAAGGTTAAGGCTTCATCGACAATTCGCAACATACAGACCCCTAGTGGTGGTTATTTTGATGGGTAGGAGCTCAGGGTTAAGCGTATCAATCATTGCAGCTGCAAGCACAGTGCCGACTCATCGCTAACCACTCAGTTATCCTATAAAAATAACGCCACATTATAACAAATAAGCGCCTCGCTGACACACTATATTTGTCAGATTATTTTACACAAGTGCGTCTTTATCGATGGTAGTTGTGCTTCAAACCATTAATAACTGGCTTTTAAAGCTAATTAAATTCGCAAGGCTCATCGCTATTCCCAATTTCTAGTCGCCTTTTGTTAACGTAAAACGCTCTGTAGGTAGATATTGGTTCTGTTGTGCATGCAGGTAACCAAGCATTTTCTCTCGTATCTCACAGGCTAGCGTCCATGCTTCTATAGGCCCTACTGATGAAACAGCGCCGCGCAGTTGAATGGTATTTTCGGTCACATCTACCACGTACATTTCAGGTTCTGTTTTATTATCCCAAAGCTTATTGTCCTTGACCATCGATATAAACGCCTCTCGGATAGCGTCGATATCTGCGCCATAATCGATATATAAAAACACAGGACAGGTCTGATGAACTTCCGTATGTGACCAGTTTTCCACTCGTTCAGTGATTAGCTCACGCATTGGCACGATCAATCGTCGCTCATCCCATGTTTTTAACACGGCATACGTGTAACGCAGGTCTTCAACCGTACTAAAATTACCGTCCATTATCACACTATCGCCGATTCGCACTGGCTGCGTCACTGCTACCTGTACACCAGCGATGATATTCCCTAATATTGGCTGTGCCGCAATACCGATAACCACACCTGCAATACCCGCTGAAGTCAATAAAGTTTTGCCAAGGCCTTCCATATTGGCAAATTCACTAAGACCTATCCAGAAGCTTCCCAAAATCATCGCGAAAATAAACACACGGCGAAATATTGATACATAAGTACGGCGGCGACGTTCTTTATCGAAATGCTCTGCAGCCAAATTTTCAATCTGCATGTCTTGATAGCGATTGGCAAAAAAGTTAATGATACGAATGCCTAACCACATGGTACTAAATACCAGTCCAATCCAAATCAATGGACGAGTAGATGAGGCGACTGCATCTAAATAAGGAAAACCACCAGAAACCAAGGTAAAAACCAGTGAAAAACTGATGGTAAAGGTTAATGGTACTGTTAGCTTGCTAACCAAATCGGCGACGCCGTTGGTACTGCCAACATACATGCTGTATTTTTCTTCATCGATATAATGATTGATGATTTTTGCAGTACCTTTACTGAGTAGCCAACCCATACCCATGGTTAATAAAAAGAACAATATCAGCGCTGAGAATTCCCATAGCGCAATTCCAAAAAACTTTAGCTTTAACCAAGTGGGCAAATAACGTTCGAACTCGGCTGGATGATACTGCTCATAGAGATTATCAATATTGCCTACTGTCTGCGCCGAAAACACCCAGACAGGTGCTTCATCTCCTACCCGCACTCGCTGCAAATAAATAGGAACACGGCGCTCGCGATAATCAACATAGCCAAGCTGAATAGAACGTCTGGCAATACCCATGACACTGCTATTATTACCAAGCGGTGGTTCAATTAAGCCATCGGGACGATCTGGCATATCATCGAATACATAGAGCTCTTTTTCGGACAATAAAAAATCCAGTCGCTTTGTGAGATCAAGCGCACGGCTACGTTGGCTTTTCTCATCAATCAAATTCATGTTTAGTGCGTAAGCGGCCAAATCATACTGCTGCTTCATTAACGCTGATTGAAAAAACTCTAAGGCTGCAAGCGGTGTTTCTAAGTTAGGTGGCTCAGATAACGGCGGCAACCCAGCATTTAGCTTATCGAGTATATAGTAGCTCTCACTATATTCTCCGGTCAGTGCCGTATCACCTTGTAGTCTGCCTGCCTGCTCCACTGCGCTACGCTCAGTAGGATCAAAGATCTCTTCAGTGATACCAGAAATGCTGATACTTTCATCTTTAAGCGCATTGACTTGCTGAGCTGCATATTCAGTAAAACTATCAGGCTTACTAGGCGTTTGTTTTTCCGGCTCGCTCGGACTCTGTCCATTTTCACTGTTTGCTGCGTAAACAGGTGAATAGATGACACTTATAGCGGCAATAAAAAGGCCCAACAGTACTTGCAGCACATGACTTTGAAAACGGCTTTTCTCTACATCTACTTGATGATTATCATCTGAGCGCAAAACGGCACAATGATGGTTCATAGGATTGTCTTTAAGAGTATTCATGTTTTCAAAGCCATCAGTCTACAAAAGGAAAGTATAAAAAATATATCGGTGCTGCTTTAACCTAATTCAGTAAGCAAAAAAAAGCCAGCCTAAAGCTGACTTAATTTATTACGAGATTTGTAGCTATTTATCCTATAAACGGCAAACATTATTTTAAGCGCGGCGCCATGTCGTGCCAGCACGGCTATCTTCGAGCTCAATACCCGCCTCTTTTAGTTGCTCACGTATCTCATCAGCACGGGCAAAGTTTTTATTGGCTTTAGACTCTGCACGTTCGATAATTAAATTATCAATAACCGCATCCGTTAGACCATCTTCTGCCTGATCACCAGTCACTGCTTGCAAAAACTGCTGCACTGGCTGCTGTAAAATATTCAATACTTGAGCCAATGCTTTTAGTTTCTGGGCTAATTGCCATGCGGTATCGACGTCTTCCGCTTTAATGGCTTTATTGATATCGCGAGCCAATCCAAATAAGACGCTGATGGCGGTCGAACTATTAAAGTCGTCATTCATTGCCTTGATGAAGTCTTGACCAACCGCGCTATTGTAAGCTTCAGCCACTAAGTCTTCGTTGATTATGATTGATTGTCCTTTTTGTTGTTCAGCCAATTTTAGTGCATTGTATAATCTACTTAGGCTATTATGCGCTTCATCTAAGGCGCTATCAGAGAAGTTAACTTGGCTGCGATAATGGCTCGATAATAAGAAAAAACGCACCGTCTCAGGTAAGTACTTTGCCATCACATCACGAATAGTAAAAAAGTTGCCCAATGATTTAGACATTTTTTCGCCATCGACATTGATAAAACCCACATGCATCCAGTTACGTGCATACTCACAACCAGTCGCTGCCTCAGACTGCGCGATTTCGTTTTCGTGATGCGGGAACTGTAAGTCATGACCACCGCCATGAATATCAAAGGTGCTACCTAAGCACTTAGTCGACATCGCTGAACATTCAATATGCCAGCCTGGACGCCCTTGACCCCATGGCGATGCCCACTGCGGCTCGTCAGGTTTTGCCGCTTTCCATAGTACAAAGTCAAATGGATTACGTTTATCATTTTCAACCTCGACTCGCGAACCTGCCTGCATATCGTCTAGATTGCGCTTCGATAATTTACCATAACCGTCAAAGCTATCAACAGCATAATAGACATCACCGTTGTCGCCTGCATACGCGTAGTTGCCAGTGACTAACGTCTCAATCATATTCTGCATATCATCGATATGATCGGTCGCACGTGGCTCAGCATTTGGCATCTCACAACCAAGGGCAGTAGCGTCTTCATGCATCGCTTCAATAAAACGCTGCGTCAATGTACCAATCTCTTCACCGTTTTCAGCAGCACGGGCAATGATTTTATCATCGATATCAGTGATATTACGTACGTAATTCACGTCGTAACCCAAACGTGCCAACCAACGAACGGCCATATCAAAACCGACCATCACTCGCGCATGACCAATGTGACAATAGTCATAAACGGTCATGCCGCACACATACATACCAACCTGCCCTGCTTTGAGTGGTACAAACTGACGCTTGCTGCCAGTCAATGAATCGTAAATGGCAAGTTGGGACATCGCATCTGCAAGTGGTGTGGTCATAGTAAAAAAGCCTTGTAACGTAAATGAAATAAAGAAATGGGAAATCTCAGCCGCCATGTATGAATAAGCCATACCAACGACTGTAACTATAAATCAAGAAAATAAAAAATTCAGACCAAAAACGTCGTGATATAAAACGTAACCCATTATCTTAGCGAAAACAGGCGTAAAATACTACAATGAGCGTGCAACTAACGCTATTCAATCATAAAAACCGTTAAGGATGTAAAGATGGGCAATCGCTTAAGCAAAATATACACACGTACTGGAGATGATGGCAGCACTGGTATGGCTGATGGCAGCCGCCTTAGTAAAGCGGACGATCTATTTAGCGTCATGGGTGACATCGACGAGCTCAACTCACATATCGGCTTGGTACGTGCGCAACTAAAGCACAATAAAGGGCAATCTATAGAGAAAGAGTTCTCTGAAGCCTTGGTCATCATTCAGCACCTGTTATTCAATATAGGCGGCGAGCTTGCTATGCCAGAGTATGAAGGGGTTAATGCCACTCATATTGAATGGTTAGAGCAGCAAATAGATATGATGAATGCCACATTGCCACCGCTAAAAGACTTTATTCTGCCGACAGGTTCTATATTGGTGAGTCAATTACACGTGGCGCGTAGTGTATGTCGCCGCGCTGAACGTCAAGCTGTGATATTGCAACAGCAGCGTCCACAAGCGATTCGTCGTACTGCTGTCAGCTTTATCAATCGCTTATCCGATTGGCTGTTTGTTGCTGCACGCTTTTGTACAGATCCAGAAAAAGTCTCTGAGGTATTGTGGGACAGTCAAGCATTGAAAACGTTCACTGACAGTCAATAATACAAACTAAGTATTTGATAATAAATAGCTTAAACGCAAAAACCCCGCGACATAATTGTTGCGGGGTTTTTATTATTCAGCGATAGCAATTCGGTTTACTAGAAATCGCTAACTCATTACAATGACCAATTAATAAGTCGCACTGTTGTCTTCAATGATGACCATATCAATGGTTTCATCTTTAGGCACTGCTTTTGGTATGGCGGGCTTGCTAGGCTCGGCAGCAGCTGCTTGGGTGTTTGCAGTCGAACTGTTCTGACTCTCAGCAGGCTTATTGATGGTTGGCGGCGGCGTAGGTTCAGTTGGGCGAATTGGCTCAACTGGCGTTACGGTTCTTGGCTGACGGATTGGCGCTGTTTGAGTAGTATCGTTGTTCTGCGTTGCACGGCGCTCAGCAGCACGTTGGGCGCGTTGCTCATCCATTGCAGTTTTGAATATAGAACCTGCCATCACATCTGCAACAACAGTAATCAAAGCAGGCTGACCTGCAATACGCGTACGTACTTGACCGCCTTGAGTACCGACGATGTAAGTAAACGCATCATCAACGAGCATATTGTTATTGATACGGATATTGTCTTGCGCTAAACGCGATTGTAGACTTGGCTGATTATTGGCCGCTTGTACCTGACTGGCTTGATACAAGTCTTCACTTGGTAGCGTCATGCTGACACTTGCTTGGCAAGTGGTCATACCGTTTTCATTGGCTTGTTGCAAGATGGCAGCGTTTTGGACATCAATGACAACGCCATTGGTTTTTTCGCTAACCACACCATTTGCTAAACTGATTTCAGCATCATTTGCATAATTGGCCGCCAATGACTGTGCTTGTTGATTGAGCGTATTTTTCAGAGCTGACTTAAGGCGATCTTGCACCATAGGATCATCACAACTGATCGCAGGTGCAACGCTATTTTCAGCGTCGACAGTCTCTTGTTCTGTTAGCTCTGCCTGCTCAGTAGTGTCTTCTTTATCTGAGCGATCACAGCCTGCAAGCGCTAAACCACATACCAATCCAATCCCAGCAACTTTATGCCACTTGCTCAAACTTATATTTGCTACGCTCATACTAACTCTACTCCCAATTTACAGGTTCATACCGCCACTGACTGACAGTGTTCAACATTCAAATCGCAACGCTAGCTGCTACAGATATGAAAACCACATCATTATACGGTGTTTAAATCAAATGGTCATTAGTGTAGCCCATGGATATACAAATAGTGCCCCTCATTGTGGAAAAAACCTGCGTTTGGTTGCAAAAACATAACAAACATTCGCAGATTTGGACTCTAAAAAGTCATATTTAAAAAAGTACGGATTTCATCACAGTTTTCATTAGACGTCGTTGATATGACGCTATATGATTGGGCATAAAAATCATCGATAATTGGTGCATATGATAAATTTTAGAGATACGTTGTTATTAGGTCATCGAGGCGCGCGCGGTGAGGCGTTAGAAAATACCTTTTCAGGCTTTCAATACTCTCAAAATCTTAAGTCAAGAGGCTTAGCAGGCGTAGAATTTGATATACAACTAAACGCTGATGGCCACTTAATTGTATTCCACGATGACGATCTAGAGCGTATGTGCGGTCGGCAATCACGTATTGATCAGTTAAAGCTCACAGAGATTCAATGTCAGTTGCAGTTTGGCCAACCCATTATGACATTGGCAAGCATAGCGCCTGCACTTAGTGGATTTAACGTTATTGAGCTTGAAATTAAAACACATAGCCGTACCAACTATGCGGTGTTGATTGCAGCCCTTCGGCAGGCATTTATTGATACACCTCTTGCCAGCTTACCAGTTGTATTGACGAGCTTCGATGTCGAGTTACATAACCGTTTGCAACGTCACAAACTATTATCTCATATGCCTCGCGGCTTGCTTATTCGTACGCCAGAAGCGTTGGCAAGCGCGACCAATACCGCATTGCAACTCGGCTGTATTCAACTGGGCATTCATTATCCGCTTTTGACCCAAGCCGTCATCAAGCATAGCCACCGTTATGGATTGCCCGTAAGTGCTTGGACGGTTAATGATATTCCCACCATTGAGCAGCTCATCAAATGGGAGACTGATGTCATCATTACGGATTTTCCAAGTCATTTGCTGTTGCCTTGACCGAGTTATCCGTACTTTTTTGATATTTAATCATTTTTTCGATAAACGCATTCTTTCCTACATATCTACCCTTCTTGTTACACTTCTCCTTCATGTCTGATAAGTCACTCGTATTTTTGATCAATACATTCTATAATCCATACAAGTTATTGTTATTTAGCAATATTTTTATAGTGTATAAGTGTTCACTTTACACGCTTTTTAAGGTACTATGGTGGCTTAAATTAATACCGTTAGGGATATTATATGATTGCAAAAAAAGCACTTGGCTTACCGCTTAAAGGCTTACGTTTCGCTATCAAATCTGGTGATACGCTTGTAAAGACCGCCAGCACTCAAGTAACGCGTTTTAAAACTCGTTTCGATGAGAAAAAAGCGCAAATGGCGCTTGATGAGCAGCCTGTTGCAAAACGCAATTATGCGAAAGCTTCTGAGCAAGCGGATCTTTCTGCGCAAGAGCAAAGCATTGATATGCGTGAGTTTGAATTTACCAAAGCACCAATTAACTGGATTCCAGCGGCTATTTTAGTAGCGACGCCAATTGCTGCTGCTGTGATTACGCCATGGTATCTATGGACTCATGAAGTTAGCGCTCCTGTTTGGGGTGTGTTTGGTGCCTTTATGGTATGGACAGGTATCAGTATCACGGCGGGTTACCATCGTCTGCTATCGCACCGTGCTTACAAAGCGCACCCTATTGTCAAAAACTTTTTATTGTTAGGTTCAACCTTAGCTGTACAAGGCTCAGCGTTTGATTGGGTTTCTGGACATCGTACTCACCATCGTCATGTAGATGATCGTTTGGACGATCCATATTCAGCACAGCGTGGTTTTTGGTTCAGCCATATTGGTTGGATGCTACGCAACTACCCTAGCGGTAAATTTGATTATAAAAACATTCCTGATTTGACCAAAGACAGAGTCTTACAGATTCAGCATAAATATTATGGTTTGTGGGTAGTTGCCATGAATGTTGGTATGGTTGCTGCTATTGGTTGGCTCATTGGTGATGTTTGGGGTACTTTACTGATCGCTGGTTTGCTGCGCTTGGTATTAACTCATCACTTCACCTTCTTCATCAATTCGCTATGTCATATGTTTGGTACACGTCCTTATACGGATACTAATAGTGCTCGTGATAACTTTTTCTTAGCTATCTTTACGTGGGGCGAGGGTTATCATAACTATCATCATTTCTTCCAGTATGATTATCGTAATGGCGTGAAATGGTGGCAATATGATCCAACAAAATGGTTGATTGCTGGTTTATCAAAAATCGGTTTAACGACGGATTTGCGTACTGTTGATGATACGACTATTAAGCATGCCGAAGTGCAAATGCAGTTCAAAGCAGCACAACAGCAGATCGATACAGCCACAAGCACTGGGCTTGATCTTCCTCATGCGATGAAGAGCTTCCAAGACCGCATTAAGTTTGAATACGATGCATTTAAACAAACTGTCGAAGAATGGCAATCACTGAAAGCTCAAACTATTGAAATGAAAAAAATAGAATGTGCTGATCGCTTACGTGAAGTTGATGATAAGCTAAAGCATGATTATGCGAAAATTGAACAGAAAATCCTTGAGCATAACAGCAATCTAAAAACTGCTTTCCGCTCTATTGGCGCGAACGAAAAAGCGGCTTAATTAACCTCTGATTTATTTTATAATTTTGAAGCTTCTCCATCCCCCTATCCGTCCTAGATAGGGGGATTTTTTTGCTTATACTTTATCGATTATGTCATTCTAGCTACTTCTAATGATTTTATTATCATAATAAATGGTCAAATACATTGGCTGAACCATTGCTTTCTCTAATCCAAAAACAATAACCATCTCATCCATCATATTCAGTTAATTAAAGACCGAAAAATTTATTTTTTGTCCAGATATTACAAGAGATGGACAGAGTGCAACGATGCCATATGAGAGCTATGCTATAGTGATATTCTCACTTTTATATTTGAATGGAAACGGCCTGTATGCGTTATCAAAACACTTACGTCAACCTAGACACGCGCCTTTATCATGAGCAGCCACCGACGCCACTAGACAATCCTCGTGTCGGTCACTTCAACACTCAAGTTGCACAGCAGTTAGGTTGGGCAAACGACGAGGACCTGATGACCAATTGGGTTGAGATATTGGGCGGTCTATACTTGCCAGCTGATTTTAAACCACTATCGATGGCCTATGCTGGTCACCAGTTTGGACAATGGGCTGGGCAATTGGGTGACGGACGCGGTTTGCTAATGGCGCAGGTACTCGATGTTGATGGACAGCCACAAGACTTGCATCTCAAGGGTGCTGGCTTGACGCCCTATTCACGCATGGGTGATGGGCGCGCAGTCTTGCGTAGTACTATTCGCGAATACCTGTGCGGTCATGCATTGACGCAGCTTGGCATACCCTCGTCTAACGCATTGGGGTTTGTGGTATCTGATACGAGAGTGCGCCGTGAGCGTATCGAAGCAGGTGCAGCGTTGATGCGTGTGGCAGACAGTCATATTCGTCTCGGTCATGTTGAATGGATTGCCAGCTTTGCCCCTGATGTACTGGGTGAGTTCACCGACTATATGATTGACACCTATTATCCAGAGTGCCGCGATAGCGAAACGCCTGTCTTAGCTTTCTTGACCGCAGTGGTTGAGCGTACGGCTCGTATGATTGCTGATTGGCAATTGATTGGCTTTGCTCACGGTGTGATGAACACAGATAACTTATCTATCACAGGCAGTACTTTGGACTTCGGGCCGTTTGGCTTTATGGAGCGCTTCAATCCTGCATGGATCAATAATCACTCAGACCATACGGGTCGCTACGCTTATCAGAATCAGCCTGCTATTGGACATTGGAATCTAAATGTCTGGCTGCCACACTTTATGCGCCTAGAAGGCGTCACTCGTGAGACGCTCGCTGAGTGTTTAGCGCCTTATGAAGCAACCTTTATGCAGCACTATCAGCAAGGTCTGTGCCGTAAGCTTGGCTTACCGCATCAAAGAGAAAACCTCAGCTTGGCCTTTGAATGGTTGACGCTATTAGAAGACAACTTGCTCGACTATACCAATAGTTTCCGCGCCCTACTCGGTTTGGTCGCACCAGCAGATCATCCTTATGAGCAAAAGCTACTGGCTACCATGACCACTGAATTAAACAGTGATGCGCAGCAAGTATGGCAAGACTGGTCAGCACGTTATCTGGCACAGATCGAGCAGCTGCCACTTGAGCAGGCAATTGATGACATGACAACCAACAATCCTGTTTATGTTCTTCGTAATAGCATGGCGCAGCGTGCAATTACTGCCGCAGAGCAAGGTCAGTTTGAAGAGGTTGATCGAGTGTTTCGTTTATTAGCCAATCCTTATAGTGTGCAAGATATCGCTAATGATTTAGATAGCAGTACGCCTGCACCGGATACACCGCAGATGCCTATTAGTTGCTCATCTTAGTAGTTGCCCATCTTAGCATCTTTCAATTCTGTAATATTTTGAAACATTATGAAATTAAGGTTGATATCTAGACGCATTTTTTGGCATTATCAACGAGATAAATAACGAATATCATTTTATTATATTATTCGCACAATTCACCGTTGTTGACTAGGCAGTGAATTGGCAATAATGCTAGAATGAATATTTTAGCTAGTTTGCTTTTTTGACCTGATTTTTGATCGTCGACCATGATTTTGATGGTCGTGAGTCGTTTAACGTCTTTGTACCTTTCAATTATTATCATTCAATGATCTTTGGAGGGTTAGACGTTGTTTTTTATCACCATTTAATTTATTCCAACCATGGCAATTATTATGAATGACGATACCACTTCGAATACGGATAACCTCAGTACAGAAAAAGAACAGTTTGAACAAGCTGCCTTACATTACCATGAGTTTCCACGCCCAGGTAAAATTTCGGTAACCCCTACTAAGCAGCTAGCCAACCAACGTGATTTAGCACTCGCCTACTCTCCAGGCGTTGCTGTACCTTGTCTTGAAATTCAAAGAGATCCAAAACTTGCGTCTAAATACACGGCACGTAACAACCTAGTTGGTGTTATCACTAACGGTACTGCTGTATTGGGTCTGGGTAATATCGGTCCATTGGCATCGAAGCCAGTCATGGAAGGTAAAGGCGTTCTATTTAAGAAGTTTGCAGGTATCGACGTTTTTGATATTGAAATTGCTCAAAACGATCCAGATAAGTTCATCGAAGCGGTTGCCTCACTTGAGCCTACCTTTGGTGGTATCAACCTAGAAGACATCAAAGCACCAGAATGTTTCAAAATCGAGCGCGTACTACGTGAGCGCATGAACATTCCTGTGTTCCATGATGACCAACATGGTACGTCAATCATCGTTGCCGCAGCCATGCTAAACGCTTTGTTGATTACTGGCAAAAAAATCGAAGATATTAAAATTGTTTGTTCAGGTGCAGGCGCAGCAGCCATTTCTTGCCTAGATATTATTTGCGCACTTGGTGTTAATAAGAACAATATCATTGTTTCAGATTCACGCGGTATCATCACCACTAGCCGTGAAAACCTTGACGAAACCAAACAACGCTATGCTCGTGATGTTACGGCTACTTCTATCGAAGAAGTCATGGACGATGTCGATATGTTCCTAGGCCTATCAATGCCAGGTACACTATCAGAAGATATGGTTCGCCGTATGGCAAAAGACCCTATCGTCTTTGCACTTGCCAACCCAACACCTGAAATCATGCCAGAGTTGGCACATGCGGTACGTCCAGACGTCATCATGGCAACTGGTCGCTCAGACTATCCAAACCAAGTAAACAACGCGCTATGCTTCCCGTATATCTTCCGCGGTGCATTGGATGTTGGTGCAACCACTGTTAACGAAGAGATGAAAGTCGCTTGCGTAAAAGCAATCGCTGCGATGGCACACGTTGAAGCCACGCCAACTACCAGCGCTAGAAACATCGAAAAGATGCAGAGCTTTGGTCGTGATTACTTAATCCCAGGCCCTCTAGAGCCAAACCTAATCATTGAGATCGCATCTGCTGTTGCCAAAGCAGCGATGGATTCAGGCGTTGCCACGCTACCGATCGCTGACATGCAAGCCTATCGTCAGCGTCTGTCTGAGTTTGTTTATAACTCAGCGTTTGTGATGAAGCCAATCTTTGCTCGTGCTAAAGCCGACCCAAAACGTATCGTGTACTGTGAAGGTGAAGACAACAACATCTTGCTTGCTGTACAAGTGGTCGTTGATGAAAAGCTAGCACAACCTATCTTGGTTGGTCGCCCTTCAGTTATCGAAGCCAATATCAAAAAGCTAGGCCTACGTCTAAAAGCTGGCGAAAATATTACCATCGTCAACGTTGATGACGATCCTCGCTACAAAGACTACTGGCAGGGCTACTACGAGAAGAACAAACGCCGCGGTGTAAGCATTGAGCTTGCTCGTCGTGATGTTCGCCGTAAGACGACTTTGATTGGTTCTTTGCTGGTTGAAAATGGTGCAGCAGATGGCATGGTATGTGGTACATTTGGCCATTACCAATTGCATCTAAAATACGTTGAAAGCGTCATTGGCAAAAAACAAGGTATGAACGACTTCTATGCGATGAATGCGGTACTCATGCAAGATCGTAATATCTTTATCGCTGATACTTATGTCCATGAAGACCCAACAGCTGAGCAATTGGCTGAAATGACTGTCTTGGCAACGGATCAGCTACGTCGCTTTGGTATTACGCCACGCGTCGCGCTAGTGTCTCATTCTAACTTTGGCGCTTCAGATCGTGCCAGCGCTGTCAAAATGCGTAAGGTTCATGAGCTATTGACCAATATGAATGTCGACTTTGAGTTTGAAGGCGAAATGCAAGGTGATGCCGCGCTTAACGAAAATATTCGTCTAAACGATATGCCATCAAGCCCGTTAAAAGGTGCAGCGAACCTGCTTATCTTGCCAACCCTTGATGCCTCAAACATCGCTTTCAACCTACTTAAAACAGCGACTGGCAGTGCTTCTATTGGCCCTATCCTATTAGGTACTAATAAGCCGGTCCACATTTTGACGCCATCAGCGACAGCACGTGGTATCGTCAACATGACTGCATTGACCGTCACTGAAGCGCAAGACCTAGAAAACGAAAAATAGTCATATACCATACCCAGTATGAATGCACTGTATCGGTTCAATATAATTTGGATACAAGGAAGCCGAGTGAAAGTACTACAAATAGTAGACTGAGCGAGGCTGACACCCTACCAAATTTGTAGAGGATTGATTATATTAAGAAGGGCTCTGTCATCCATTGACAGAGCCCTTCTGCTATACTAAAACCAGTCAATGCAACTTATAGAGCATTGGCTGGTTTTTTGATTCATAAAAATTGAGCTAGTGATATAAAGCTCGATAATAACAAGAGGCTTCTATGCAAATTTATCTCGTAGGCGGTGCTGTACGCGATCGACTGCTTAAACGTCCTATCAAGGACAAGGACTTCGTCGTCGTTGGCGCTACTGTGGCAGAGATGGTTGATGCAGGGTTTCAACAAGTGGGCGCTGACTTTCCTGTGTTTTTGCATCCGACCAGTCATGAAGAGTATGCATTGGCACGTACAGAGCGCAAGCAAGGGTCAGGCTACAAAGGTTTTAGCGTACATGCCAGTCCCGATGTCAGTCTAGAGGATGATTTGCGCCGTCGTGATTTAACCATCAACGCGATGGCAATTGAAGTTACCAGCTTAACTGACGACACCCCTATTGACGGACAGGTCATCGACTACTATGGCGGCCTACAAGACTTAAAAAGTAAGACATTGCGTCATGTGTCCAGTGCTTTTAGCGAAGACCCATTACGTGTACTTCGAACAGTGCGTTTCTATAGTCGTTACTACGATTTGGGGTTCACCATCGCGGATGACACTTTAACGCTGATGCGTCAATTGGTCGATACAGGAGAGCTTGCTCATTTAAGTGCCGAGCGTATCTGGCAAGAGTCAAGCCGTGCAACTATGCAGTTATCACCGCAAGTCTATTGGCAAAAACTGTTTGAAATTGGTGCACTCACAGAGTATTTCGCGCCTTTGCATCATGCTTGGGATAATGTCCAAATAAGGGAAACAGCGCAGACAGCATTATATTTTGTAGGACAGATGCAGTTGAATTTATCGCAGCGCTGGGCGCTACTAATGACTAGCTTGTCTTCATCATTATTTAATAGCGAAAACTCTGAGTCTCCGTCTAACGTATCAACCGCTATAAAAAATATTAACGCTATCGGTGATAAAGCCAAAGTCCCAAAAGCACATACTCAGTTCGCAACTTTATTCGTTCAGCAAGCTGAAAAACTAAGCACAATAAATAACTTAACTGCGGCTGAAAAAATCGATCTAATCCAAGCCTGCGGTGCGCATAAGGAGCCTGATAAGCTCTCTCAACTGCTAGTGTGCAGTCATGTGTTACAGCTAGCAATACAGCATCGCCAAATGATGTTAGCACTAAACAGCTTTCATGCTGTCGGCATGACTGACATTGCGCCAGACCTTAAAGGCCCCGCTATTGGTGCAGCCTTACGCCAAAGCAGGATTGAACACTTGCAAGCGCAACAATGATATAGACAAGCACCTTAGAGAAAAAAGTAGTATTGCTATGAACCAAGAAACTAATGCCTATCAAACAGAAAATATAAATAACCAAACGCCAGTGATGCTTGTCACAGGTAGTGCTAGGCGCATTGGGGCGGCTATTGTTAAAGCGGCTCATAAGCAAGGCTACCGCGTTATCATTCATTGTCATCGTAGTGAACAAGACGCTAATGACTTAGCTGACCATCTGAACGACATCCGTGCTAATAGTGCAAAAGTTATCGTTGCTGACTTGACAATAGTTAATGATAAAACAGCTTTAGACAGCTTTGTTGGAAGTATTATAGAGGCGTTTGGACAGCTTGATGTACTGGTGCATAATGCCTCGCGGTTTTATCCTAGCCCACTTGGTAGTATCAATCATGCACAGTGGGATGAGTTGCTTTTGACCAATGCCAAAGCCCCTTTATTACTAAACCAAGCCCTACTACCTTATCTTAAGCAACAACAAGGCTGTATTATCAGTTTATTGGACATACACGCGCATGATAGACCATTTAACAACTATACCGTTTACAATATGGCGAAGGCCGCGCATCGAATGATGGTACAGTCGCTAGCGCTAGAGATGGCACCTGAAGTAAGGGTCAACGGGGTTGCTCCTGGAGTCAACATTTTGCCTGACCCTACTAGCGACCAAGCTATTGATAATGAGCAACAACAAAGTATCATCGATGCTATCCCTATGCGGCGAATAGGCCAACCTGATGAGATTGCTCATAGCGTACTGTATCTTGTGCAGGCAAATTATGTCACAGGAGAGATCATCACCGTGGATGGAGGCCGTAGTCTAACCATAGCTGGTGGTTACCTGTAATACAAAAATATGGTTCAATAAAAAATATCTTGATTACTGCCTATCTTTTACTTGAAAAATTAAAAAAATCAGGTATCATTGTGCGTCTAACGTTAGGGCCCATAGCTCAGTTGGTTAGAGCAGAGGACTCATAATCCTTTGGTCGTAGGTTCAAGTCCTACTGGGCCCACCAAATTCAAACCCTTACAAGCATTGGCTTGTAAGGGTTTTTTATTGCTTAAATTTCATGCAATCACATTGATGTAATTATTTTTTTGATACTATCTTGATACTTTGATCCTTATAGTAATTAAAGTATGATAACTACTAGCACTATGGTTATTTGCTGCTGCATGGGTGATATATGAAGGTTAAACTTACCAAAAAATTTATTGATTCAATAGACTATACCGCTAAAGGTACTGATATCTATATGGATGATGTATTGACTGGATTTGCACTACGTGTAGGTAAGCAGTCTAAACGCTATACATTACATAAGCGTATAAATGGAAAGCTATATCGAGATGAAGTAGAAGAAACGCACTTGATCACGCTAACCGAAGCACGTGAAAAAGCCAGCATAATGATGGCAAATATAAAAAAAGGTATGCATGTTTATGACGGGCTTCATGAGATCTTTGAAGACACTAAAGATAAGACTGATAATGTACCAACATTGAGAGATGCATATACCTACTTTAAATCAGCAAAGACTGACTTAGCTAAAAATACTATTACTACTTATGATCGTCAAATACTACAGAATCTGAAAGACTGGCTAGATGTATCTTTAAACGATATATCTAAATCAATGATAAGTGATAAGCATAAAGAGATAAGCAAGCATAGCAAATCTCAGGCTAACGCAACTATGAGAACTCTAAGGTCAGTTTGGAATTATTGCCGTGATAGCTTTTTAGATGATGACGAAGACTTTTTAATAAAAGAGCAACCAGTACGCATACTTAACGCCAAGAAAGATTGGAATATAGTTAAGCCGCGTACTAAACATGTTGAAGAAGAATATTTAGGTATGTACCTCAAAACACTTTTGAATTATGTTGATAGAAGCTCACACATGCAAGCGCCCCATAGCAATAATGCACGAGATATCGAGCCTTTCCTAAAAACTGTGTAACTGCTTATAATCCACTAACAGGAGAATAAGCAATGACTACTCAATCTGACA
>NZ_JAATTV010000042.1 GCF_013414195.1 Psychrobacter sp. BI730 | reverse complement strand
TGTGAGAGTAGGTCATCGTCAGCTCTCTATTCTAGATAAAGCCCCCTTCGCTAACGCGGAGGGGGCTTTTCTTTGTCAGCAGTTTGGTGATAATGCTTCGATTAACAGCCACCAATCTCATTCAGTAAAATAATTATAAAAAAAGCTCAATTAAACTTGACCCAGCCTCAAACAAGCGTATAATGCCACCCAGTCGAAAGGGAAGTGGGTTACTAATTTGGACGATGTAAATTGTTTGAACTAAATAGAAAATACTTCTTGACTAAATAAATATAGCGTCTATAATATGCACCTCATCAAGACGAGCTGGAAGTAGCTAGTGTGTAATTACACATTAATAACCCAGTTAACTTGTTGAAACAAAT
>NZ_JAATTV010000007.1 GCF_013414195.1 Psychrobacter sp. BI730 | reverse complement strand
TATGTTTGGCATGGTTTCCAGCCAGTTGTGAGTGCATTAGTTATTGTAAAATCCTCTGCCACTTTTGCAAGAGGTCTATTAATCTCTATTATTTCTAATCTTATGCTAAAAACTAGACGTAAAAAAGCCGACATATTTGTCGGCTTTTTTATTTTTAAAGTGAGCTCAATTAGCGGTTTTTACGTGGTAACTTTTCTGGTAGATAACAACGTAAATAAGCAATAAATGCTGTATTTGCTTCTTGGATATACTCTTCAGTAATACTCTGATGGCGGCGATATGACAAGGTGAATATGGCATTTACGATGCTATAAGCAATCAACAAGGTATCTTGGATATCATGGAAGTTTGGCATCTCATAACGCTCTGACAAACGCTTATAGACCAGATCAACGATTTGATGATCCATATCTTCACCAAAGCTGTCACCTTCAAAATCAGGTGTATTGGTGTCATAGATAAGCTTGGCTTTTGTCTCATCGTTATGGAATATCGTAATACAATGATCGATAAGCGCCGTTAAATACCCTTGCCATCTATCATAGTTACCAATATCGACCGTCTCTACCATCTCTAATATTTCAATCGCATTCAAAAAACGTAATGCTAAAAATATTGCTTCAATATTAGGGAAAAAGTGGTAAGCAGAGGCTCTTGGTATACCCGCTTCTTCACACACAGCTGCTAACGTAATATCGTTAATAGCATGCGTTTCGCTCAATTTTTTGGCACCAGCCAATAGTTTTTGACGACGTGCACGGCCTTGTTGGCTAGTAAACTTAAACTTATTAGGTACAAGCTTTTTTGCCAATTCCGAATCTACCAACACATCTTCAATCTTTTCGTCTTTATTATCACTCATTGTGAATCTCTTAATGTTGCGCCCTATTTTATAAATATAATCTTCATTGAATAGTAATTATCCTCAAATAAAGGATAGTTGCCTGTTGGCTAAAATATAAAGCCTGTATGGTCACTACTATATTCAATGCAGAGGCATCATAAACGCTTGCACATTATCAAGCAAGGGACATGAATAGGTTAAAAAACAATACTACGATCAGCAATTTAATAGAGCTAACCGTCTAATTTTATAAAGTTAATCATTGAGTTTTATTTTCGCCCTTATAATACCATGATCAGTGACTCTATCGGCATAGTCCCACTTTAAATGATCATTAAAATAATCGACCCGTTCGACATAACCGAGCGAAAACTTACTATCGGGCAAAAACTCTTCTGAGACAAATAACTGGTCGATAACTTCTGGCATACCTTGATATATATGGGTATAGGCAACATCTTTCATCCAGCCATATCTTGCTTGAATCCGAGCAGCATCAAAAAGTGCAACATCACGCATACTTTTATCGTAATTAACCTCCCCAGTTTCTGTCATTAACTGAGTAGTCACGCTACCTGTGACATCATTCATATCGCCCAATAGAATCAATGGTTCACGGGTATGTTGCAATCGCTCTATAATAGACATACGGATAGAGGCCGCTTCTGCCGCGCGCATACATAAACTACGAAGCTTGGCGCGAACTCGAATATTTGGATCGTCCATGTCTTCTAATAGGTCACCATTTTCGTCACGTAAGAAAAAAGCACGTTTGCTTTTTAGATGCGCTGTAATAATTGTGATGGGCTTCCCGTAGGCGTCAACACGTAATACTAATGGAGGACGGTTGAAGCGTTGATAAGGACCGATATCAGGCACATCAATAATGGCTTTTGGTGCTATATCCTCTAGCAAACTGGTTTCTAACTGTTCAAATCGGCTGATAATACCGACAGCAGGTGTATTCTGTGCACCCATGCCTTTGGTATATATACTCGAGCTATCGTTACTGGCAAGTGGAATGACCGCCTGCTCGGGCTTGAAACCTAGTGAAACAGCCAGCGCTTCTAATGCATCACTATCCCAAACCTCTTGTACTGCGATAATGTCAGCGTGCGCTTTAGCCAATAAATCTGTAAGACCTCGCAGCTTATGTTCATAGGCTTTATCGTTATAAGCTGGCGCATTTTCATAATAAGTTCGATTAGGGTTTGAAAAGTTCAGCAGGTTGGCTGTTGCGATATAAAACTGTTTATTGCCTTCAGTGTTATTACTCATATATTCCCCATCGCTCTCATTATTATAGTACATAATATTCACGTATATGTATACGCTGCAAGTTTTATGCCTAAAAAAACTCCCAAAGTTAAACTTTGGAAGTTTTAAAATAGCATAAATGTTGATAATTAGATTTATTAATAGAACTGGACATACAATTAATCTATTTTAAGTAATGGTATAGCAACCTCTAATATTAGCTAATTACTAAATGCATTGGTTGCCAAGCTGTTTGCCTAACCGTTCTATTAATTATTTAACTTGTCTTATGATACGCGGTTCCATGCATCACGTGATGCTTGACGCGCTTCGTTCCATTCCATACGAGACTCACCTTTTACTTCGTGCCATGAACGCTCTAGGTCTGTTTCATGATCTTCAAAACGAGCATCTACTGGATAACGAGCACGGTTCGCATAACCGACTGCATATGCTGGATGCAAGTCACGGTCGAAATCGTATTCTTCTCTATGGTAGTCAGCGTTTACATACTCTGCACGCCAGTACGCTTCTTCGTGAGTTGGGTCAATAGCTTCTGCTGCTGCATGACCTGCGCCGCCACCAACGATAGCACCAATAGCACCACCGATTAGCGTACCTAGTGGACCTGCCATCGTACCAATAGCTGCACCTGCTGCTGCACCGCCTACACCGCCGATACCTGTACCTACTGGATGTGAACCTGGCTCACCGGTAATGATGTCTGCGTTTAAATCTTCTTTTGTCTCTTTTGACATATGTTTTACTTCACTGCGATCGATAGCATCATGGTTACTCATAGTATTGTCCTTAAATTATTTATTATTTATTGAATTATTTATTTGCTAATTATTAGCGATCTTACTAAATCCAATTGAAGTATAGAAATTTATAGGTAAGTACAGATAGGCCGATTATGTAAACTGTGTCCGTATTGCGATTATCTTGCGTTACAGCCTGTATCTTTATCACATCTGTGTACGGCAGCCTCATACTTTGAGTAATCATAAATGTACGATCACAATAAATTTACTAAGTAAATCAATCTTATAACGGCATTAGAGACCTTTTGATAGCCTGCTGCCATTTAGCAAGATGTCGCTCACGAGCATCAGTCGACATACTTGGTTCAAACACGCGATCTACCTGCCATGAAGCTTTCATTGTCGATTCATCATATAACCCAGTCTTTAAACCTGCGAGTAGTGCCGCGCCCTTCGCTGTAATCTCTGTATCTCTAGGACGTAATACCGGAACACCCAACAAATCTGCTTGGAACTGCATGAGTAAATCATTATTTGCAGCGCCGCCATCTACCCTCAGCTCAGTCAAAGGATGAGGACTGTCCTTTTGCATAGCGATAAGCACATCATAGGTTTGATAAGCAACGGCCTCCAATGCAGCGCGAGCAATATGTGCCTTAGTAGTGCCGCGGCTCATACCAGTGATGCTAGCACTGATATCCGAACGCCAGTAAGGCGCGCCCAATCCAGTAAAAGCAGGTAATAGAACAACATCTTCGCTACTGTCCACTTGACGGGCTAAGTCTTCGACATCACTACTCTGCTGAATCATACCCAAATTATCACGCAGCCATTGAACGATAGCCCCTGCCATAAAGACACTGCCCTCTAGAGCATAAGTGACTTCCTTTTTAGGTGGCTGTAGCATGCGTTTGCCTGACTGTACGATTTGATCAAACGATAAATTATCAGGACGAATTGGTGAGGTTTTACGTTGCCATGCGATGGTAGTTAGCAGCTTATGCTCGCTCAATTTTGGCTGTTGGCCAATATTCATCAGCATAAAGCAGCCTGTGCCATAAGTGTTTTTGGCCATGCCTGCATCAAGGCAACCTTGCCCAAAGAGCGCTGCTTGCTGATCACCCAATACTGCTTGAATAGGTATTTGCTTTGCAAACAGGCCTCTTTTGGTTTTGCCAAAATCACCGTCGGATGGTAGTACTTTAGGCAATATATGCATAGGTATAGCAAATCGGTCACAGAGTGCCTCTGACCACGCCAGCTTATGGATATCAAATAACAATGTGCGAGAAGCATTGGTCACATCAATGACATGCTCCCCGCCTGTGAGCTTATAAATCAGCCAACTATCAATCGTGCCAACCGCTATCTCCCCTCTGCTGGCTCGTACACTCAGCTTCGGGTTATTTTCGAGTAACCAAGCAATCTTACTGGCACTAAAATATGGGTCTAAACGCAGACCTGTAATACGCTGAACCTCATGTGCCATGTTGACGCTATCAACGCTCGGATGCACAGGGTCATTCATACTATTGCCAGCGCTTTCAGCAGCGAGCGTCTTACAGTAATTTGCGGTACGCCTGTCTTGCCAAATAATGGCGGGAGCCAGTGGCTTACCAGTTTGCTTATCCCACATCACAATCGACTCACGCTGATTGGTAATCGCGATACTGGTAACATCGGTGGCAAGCAGTCCTGCCCGATTAATAACATCGTGTGCACAGCTAATCTGAGTTTGCCAAATTTGCTGTGCATCTTGTTCAACGAATCCAGCTCTTGGTGTTTGCAGCGTCGTTGGCTGTTGTACCATTTTGATAGGACGCGCATGATCATCGTACAATATCGCTCGACTCGATGTGGTCCCTTGATCCAACGCTAAAATATACCCTGCCATGACACACCCTCTACTAATATTATTTATTCTACTTAATAGCCATTTAGTGACTATTCATTGACTGATTCTTATTAATTGCTACTTATTGAGCATTTTTTATTTGTTAATTACTGCCTAAATGCTTTCATAATGAGATTAAAAACAAAATCTAACTAAAAATAAATCGCTTGAATCTAAAATACCTTGTTGGCTATGTTGTTACTTATAAACAGATATTTAAAAATTAAATCAAACCTCTATCATACTGCTACTGGTCGCACAATAGAAAACGGCAAAATACTGAGCATTGACCCGTCACCATTGTGGCTCTACAGTGTACCTCTTATGACGAATGACCGCTTGTTAGCGCTTTCAATATAGACGTATTTTCATATTAGAATATGAATGATTTATTTAAGCATCATTCTTTCGCTAGCTAGCAAATAGTCTATAATAGTTCAGCAACTTTATATCCTGAGCAATGAAACTTATCGGTGCTGTTCCTTATTTTATAATACCTTACATTCTAATTAATGGCTTATGTGACTTATGAAATTCATTTTATCAGCGCTACCGACTGCTATGATGACAGTTGCAGTCATGAGTGTGCCTGTCATGACTTACGCGAGCACTGCCGCTGACAGTATAGAAGTATCAGATGATGTTACACCAGTGGCTGTGACACAAATCATAGATGCTGATAGTCCAACTGATAATGATAAACCAGCTGTCGCGCCTTTTCTTACAGTACCAAACCCTCAAAACTTTGAGTCGCAGGCACTGTCTACGCTTGTTGACCCTATTACACATAAAACAGTCGATAACAGCTACGCACTAGACGTCTCAAGCTTTTTAAGCTTAGAGCAAGCGCAAAAGCTGCTGGTACAAGTATCACCTAAAATTGCTGCCAATCAAGCAGCGATTGCTGCCAGCGAATACCAAACTGACGCGCTCAGAACTATCGACAATCCGCTCGTATTTGCTCGAGTATCTGCCAGTGCCTATCATTTAGATGAGGATATAGACTTATCTTCTCTCAGAAGCGGTATCGTCAACGAAGTAAACAATGGCGTAGATAACATAGTCCCTCCTACAGCAGACCTACCAGACTTTGGTGAGCTGGTCGGTGAGCGTATTCCCGACTCTTATAACTTCAAGCGCTCAGGCTCTACGTCGGGTGCAGGTCTTGGTGTCGTTTGGCCTATTTATACTGCTGGGCGTACAGACGCATTGACTGGCGCCTCGGATGCACGTACACAAGAAGCGATGGCTGATAGCGTACTGGATAAAAATGAGCTTTATAATACGTTAATTGAGCGTTATTTTAAGGCACAGCTAGCGATTATCGCTGCTTACTTACGAGAAGACGCTTACGATACATTGCAACAGACCGACCATATGGCCGAGCGTCTGTTTGAAGAAGGTTTTATCTCACGTGTCGATAGACTAGAAGCACAGTCAGCGCTTGCGGATGCC
Source organism: Psychrobacter sp. BI730 (assembly GCF_013414195.1). Taxonomy (GTDB): domain Bacteria; phylum Pseudomonadota; class Gammaproteobacteria; order Pseudomonadales; family Moraxellaceae; genus Psychrobacter. Next base: position 201,438 of record NZ_JAATTV010000007.1, on the reverse strand, counting down.
AAGAGTGAATCCGTCAATGCGAATAATGACGCGCGCCTAGCCATGATTGCGCTACAGCGTCTACTACGTACCGACTACCGTATTAAACCGACCACGCCATTGTTTGTCTCTAGTCGCCCTCTACCAGATGTGAGCTATTTTCAGGACTTGGCACTAAACAACCATCCCGGACTGCAAAAAGTTGCAGCCAAGCGGGCACAGGCTCAGCAATTGCATGCGCTATCAGATACGGGCTACAAGCCTACGGTATTGCTATACGGTTATGGTCAGGTAGAGAAAGATCCAAGCTGGGTCGCTGGTATATCTGCCAGTTGGAAACTATGGGGCGGACTCGATAAAGCCGCATCATTAGCATCCAGTAGTGCCAAAATACGTCAGGCCGACCTCTCTGAGATTGAAGTCAGTGACAATTTATTGCTACTGGTAGAAAAAAACTGGCACGATGTCAATAATGCTCAATCACGCTATCAGGCATTGCAAAGTAATGTTGATTTGGCAGCAGAAGTATTGCGATTACGACGCTTAGGATTACAAGAAGGTGTAAATACTACCGTTGACGTGGTGCAGGCACAGACGCAATCGCTGAAGGCACGTACCGAGCAAGCACAAGCTGCCAATGACTATGTACAGTCACTGGCTGCCCTTATGCAAAGCTGTGGTACGCCACTTGCTTTTAATGCTTATCTCAATGCCGCTGATATTCAATTGCCTACTTTATATACTGAGCAATGATTTGATGTGATAAGCCATAAGTCGTGCTGATAAACGCTTTGTATTACCATAAAGCCGTCATCGAAAATACTATTACCAACCCTATTACGAACAGCTGCTTTTATGAAAAAATTGACCTCTAAATCGATAAAAAACTGGCTACAGACGTTACTAGAAACGTGGCGTATTGCCAATAACTCTAATGTTTGGGCGCATTGCGCAAGCGTAGGTTTCTTTGGATTCTTATCAATTTTTCCCGTGATGGCTGTGTTTGTTCTACTTTATGGTCTTGCGTTTTCTCTCGCCGAGATGCAAGAGCAAATCTCGCTTTTGAGTCAATTTATACCTGATACAGTATATGAAGTGCTCAACTCCCGTCTGAACGAGTTGGTTTCTACAACTACGTCTGCTCTGACTTTCAGCCTGCTTATATCGTCCTTGCTCGCACTTTATGCGGGCTCCAAAGGTATCAAATCTTTAATTATTCTTATTAATCTTGCGTTTCATATTACGCAAGAGCGTAGTTTTGTACAAAGCACGATTCGCGCAGTTGGTTTGACCTTTGCAGCAGTAGTCGTATTGATTATCGCGGTCTCCTCTATCGCGATTATTCCTTTGGGGGCGGCCTACTTCCCTTTCCCTCAGATAGCAAAGACAATTGCGCTTTGGAGCAGGTGGCCAATATTGACAGGTATCATATTCTTAAGCTTTTTGGGTCTTTATCGCCTAGCCCCAAATCGTGATGCCGTCGCTCTCAAAAAGTTGATGCCGGGCGCTGCGCTGGCAACGGTTTTATGGATTATATTGTCCATCTTATTTTCAATTTATGTGCAAAATTTTAATAACTATAGTGCTGAGTTTGGCGCGCTTTCAGCTGCTGTGGTCATTATGCTATGGCTCTATTATTCAGCATTTATCGTCGCTCTTGGTGCTATTTTTAATTCTGAAACCATAGACAACGCCAAGCCTTATGCGTTTCGAGTGTACTAGTAATAAACCCTTTATTTTCAACTTTGTTGCTTTAGGAATCTCATTGTCATGACAGAATTACCACGTGAATCAGACGACTCAAATAAATCAACTGATGCAACCGAGTCAGTGACCTCTCAAGATACACAAAATTCAGTCGATCCTGTAGAAGACGTGTCTGATATTAAACCAGAGCAACCGACACCTACTTATAATCGTGACGCCTCTAAAACTGACAAATCTGCACGTATGAAAAAAGGATTACTTGCACTATTCATACTGATTGTCCTTGGTACGATTGCGTACGGCTTATACAAAAGTAATGCGCATAGCGAGCCAGAAGTTATTACGCTACAAGGGCAAATGCAGATGCAGCAAACGTCTATCGCTGCAAAAGTACCAGGGCGTATTGCCCAAATTATGGTAACAGAGGGTGATACGGTAACGGCTGGTCAGCAACTGGTTGAGATGGATTCGCCTGAGATTAATGCCAAGATTAATCAAGCACGTGCTGGTAAGCAAATCGCGCAAAGCCAATTAGACAAAGCAGAAAATGGTGCGCGCCCGCAAGAAATCGCCCAAGCAAAAGCCGCTTGGCAAGCCAATAAAGCCGCGTCTGACTTGGCAGAAAATACCTATCAGCGTGTCAATCGCCTTTACGAAGAAGGACTGATGGCGCGACAAAAGCGCGATGAGGCGTATGCGCAATATCTCGCTACTCAAGACCAAACCGAAGCAGCCCGCTTGCAGTATGATCTGGCGCTAGAAGGCGCACGTACTGAAGATAAGTCAGCGGCCACTGCACAAGTCGCACAGGTCGATGCAAAACTTGATGAGGCGTTAGTAGCAAAAGAGGAAGCGAACCTAAGAAGTCCTATCGCTGGTATCGTTGATAATGTCATCGTGAGTGCTGGAGAAGTCATCGGTCAAGGGGTTCCGCTCCTGACGTTGGTGGATACCAATGACCAATGGGTGGTACTTAACGTCACTGAGTCTTACTTAAATCAATTTGCTATTGGTCAGACATTTACGGGTACTATCCCAGCACTGTCATCAGCGGATAAACCTTATACAAAACAGTTTACCGTCTATGCGACATCGACCCTATCAGACTTTGCCACTTGGCGTCCGACCAATAATGATGATGGTTTTGATGTGCGTACTTTTGAGGTAAAGGCACGACCATCTAAGCCCGATGCTCGTATCCGCTCAGGTATGAGCGTGGTCGTACGTATCAACCCTACTCCTGTCAATCAGAACCAAGAGTAAGCCATGCACTTGACTAAGTTAAGTGAGGCTTTTTTACGCAGTGCAGCCTACGAGCGCCGTTTTTTGGCAAAAAATCATTGGGACTTTAGCATGGTGGTATGGATACCACTGGCAACGGTGCTGCTAATATGGTGGATATTTTCACAGACTCAAATTACCGATTTGCCTATCGGAGTCATCGATCAAGACAACAGCGCTGTTGCCAATACTGCCGTCCGTTACTTAGAGGCCAGTCCTACTTTGACGGTCAGACAGCTGTATTACTCCCAAGCGGATGCAGAGGCTGCCATTTTACAGCGCGATATTTACGCTGTCGTCATTATCCCAGAGGACTTTTCTCGTAATATCTTATCGAGCCAGCCTGCTCCGTTGACTCTACAAGTTAATGCACAGTACGGTACGCACTCTGGTATTATTCAGGCAGGTGTCCAAGCGGTCGCTAGCACATTATCCGCAGGTGTAGAGATCAAACGTTTGGTCAAACAAGGCGTAGCGCCATCACAAGCGATGACGGCTTACGCGCCTATCAGTGTGCAGCGTATTAGCTTGTTCAATGCTGCGACCAATTATCAGCAGTTTTTGGCTTCGACCGTCATACCTGCCTTATTACATATATTGGCGATGGTCATTGGTGCAACGACGATTGGCCGCGAGTTACGTGATAAGAATATCGGTCGCTGGTACCGTTTTATTGATACAAGAAAGCCTCATTTAACGTTATCCAGAGCTACAAAAACGTCATCTTCGCTATCAACCAAACAAGATAGCAGCGATAACAAAACATCATCTTCAAGCGTAAAAGTGCCCAAATCGGTCAGCCTATCAGTGTTGATATTTGGTTTATTGGGTAAATACTTTTGGCCAATACTGGCATATAGCTTGTGGTCAGCGTTGATATTGTGGCTGGCAACGTCCAATCAGAATATCAACATCATGTCTCTCGTGGCAGTTTATGCTGGGTTTTTGTGCCTAATGATATTGTCGTTTTGGCTAGGTGCTATTTTTACTTTGAATTCTTTTTCATTACGTATGGGTCTATCGACCACCGGATTTATTTCAGCGCCTTCTTACGCCTTTGCTGGTGTTACTTTTCCTTATATTGCGATTAGTGATAGTGCGCAATATTGGTCAAATGCTCTGCCGCTAACGCATTACCTAAAGCTTCATATTGCACAGTTACAAATGCAAGCACCGCTCGCCATATCGCTACCTATCGTCTATGGCCTCATGCTTGCAGCCATAATAGCGCTAATACTTGCGGCACTATTAACCAAACGCGCATTGGCGCATCCTGAACGTTGGGGAGCACGCTAATGTCTGCACAATCAAACAATACACACTCAAAAACCAAATCAACAGTCACCCCCGCCCCACAAGGTTTTTGGAACAGCTTGATTCAAACTCTCAAAGACGTCTTTGGCGATAAAGGCGTACTTTTGATGTTGATTATTGCTCCTATTATCTATGGGTTTTTCTATCCTTGGCCTTACTCATCTGAGGTAGTCAACCATGTGCCAGTAGGTATCATTGATCATGACAACAGCAACTTATCGGGTACTCTCGTTCGCTATGCGAGTGCTAGCCCATATTTAGATACTGAACGATTTATCAATGAGCAGGCTGCCAAAGAAGCCATATGGTCAGATCAAATTGCAGGATATATGGTGATCCCAGCTGGTCTCGAAGAGCAAGTTCAGTCTGGAGAGCAAGCGCACGTCAGCGTACTGGGTAATGGCGGTTATTTTATTTTAAATAAAAACGTCCAACTGGGTTTCTCTCAAGCGGTAGGTACGGTATCCGCCGGCATAAAGGTAAAGAAAAGCATTGCGAAAGGCGCTTATGCACCTACCGCAGCACAGAATACGCAAGCTGTACCGCTACGGATTATGCCACTATATAACCAAACCGAGGGCTATGGTGCTTATGTCGTACCTGCTGTCTCTGTTATTATCTTACAGCAGACACTTTTGATGGCGACAGCAATGCTGATTGGCACATGGTATGAGCAGCGCCGTCACAGTACGAGTGTACGTGGCTGGTTAGGACGTATTGGAGCGCTAAGCTCACTTAGCTTTATCGTTGGCTGCTTTTATTATGGGTGGGCGTTTGAGCTACATCATTATCCACGCGGACAAAATATGCTTGGTACGCTGCTATTTTTGGCACTGTTTTGTCCGACAGTCGCAACGCTCGGCTGCGTGCTCGGATTATGGTTCCGGCAGCGTGAGCGCAGTATGCAAATATTAATTTTTATCTCATTACCGATATTTTTCTTAAGCGGCTACCCTTGGCCAGCAGACCAATTGCCTAAAGTATTACAAGTAATACGTTGGCTCGTACCGACTACGCCTGCAATCAATACCTCTGTGCAGCTTAACCAAATGGGTGCCAGTGTCTCTCAAGTCGCTATAGGATTTTATGCGTTGGCTGGCTTGTGGTTGCTCTATTTTGTTTTATTGCTATTTTTACGCAAGCGTATTCCGCAAAGAAGAGCCTACTTGTAAACCTTCAAATTAATGAAACCTATGAGCATAAAAAAAGCGCCTGTACTATTAATAATATAGTAGCAGGCGCTTTTTTATTTATACGATATAAATAGACAATGGTTTAAAACACTCGGTTCAAACCATTCAATGCTGCCACACGATAGGCTTCTGCCATCGTTGGATAGTTGAAAGTCGTATTTACAAAGTACTCAAGCGTATTGTTACTCTTACACTTCATCACGGCTTGACCGATATGAATAATCTCTGAAGCGTGGTTACCATAGCAATGGATACCTAGAATTTCTAACGTATCACGATGGAATAATATCTTTAATACGCCCGAACGTTCACCGATAATTTGGGCACGTGCCAGATGTTTAAAGAACGCCTGACCCACTTCATACGGAACTTTTTCATCCGTGAGCTCTTGCTCTGTCTTACCGATACAAGAGATCTCAGGAATCGTATAAATACCCGTAGGCACACTAGATACTGGCTCAGCATCGCTATCACCGACCATAAAGGCAGCAGCACAGCGCCCTTGGTCGTAGGCGGCAGAAGCTAACGATGGCCAACCGATGACGTCACCAGCAGCATAGATATTGTCGACGTCCGTACAGTAAGTATCATCTACTTTTAGCTGACCACGGCCGTTTGCTTTTAGCCCAATGGCTTCTAAGTTCAAGCCTTCAGTATTACCTGAGCGACCATTTGACCAAAGAATGGCATCAGATTTGATGCGCTTGCCGCTCTTTAAGTGTAAAACCACATAATCATCATGAGTCTCAAGATGATCAATCTCTTCGTTACTACGGATAAGCACACCGAACTGTCTAAAGTCATGCGCGATGGCATCACTGATTTCGCTGTCTAAGTAGTTGAGCAATTGATCTTGGTTATTGATTAGATCAACTTTGTAGCCAAGACCAGTAAAGATAGACGCGTACTCACAACCAATTACCCCTGCACCATAAATGATGATTTTTTTGACCACATAATCCATTTGCAAGATTTTGTCAGAGTCAAAAACGCGTGGATGGTTAAAGTCTAAAATCTCAGGACGGTAAGGACGACTACCGACAGTAATGATGGCTTTATTGAAAGTGATGGTTTCGTACACATTTTCATCGACTTCAATACGTAGCGTATGTGCGTCAATAAAACTTGCCCAACCTTGAATGACTTCAATACGGTTGCGCTCATAAAAACGTGTGTGGGTACTGACTTGACGACGGATAACTTGACGCGCCTTAGCCAATACTTCATTTAGCGGTACTTGTTTATATTCCATCGCCTTGGTAAACATTGGATCGCGGCGGAAATTAATCAAGTTAAATACAGATTGGCGCAGTGCTTTACTTGGAATTGTACCGACGTGAGTAGAGTTACCGCCTACTTGATCACGTGGATCGACAACGACCACTCTTTTACCAGACTTGGTCAGCTTCATAGCAGCGGCTTCACCGGCAGGGCCCGCCCCTAAAACAACGGCATCATACTCATACTCATGATCGTCACTTTTTAGACGGCGAGAGTCTTTGGTAAAACCAGATTTAATATCGATTCGTGTATCATCAAGCGGATTCACTAAGTCAGGATGATGCATGACATCATCAGTCACTTGCTCGTGAGTCTGCTCTATCTTTTCTTTTTTGTTCTTACCTTCGGTATGTTCAGGGCTTGGCACGTGTCCGCTAGATTTATTTGATACTTCGGTATGAATATCTTTACCAGTATCATTGGTCTCGTCGCTTGCACTTTTACTTACCATGATGTCCTCTTTATATTTATTTATCGAGTAAATGTTTGAGATATAAATGAATCAATATGTAGATGAGTTTGTATCATGTAGATAAATGAATGCTGCCCTACTAAGGCATGCCCACCATACGTTGTGACAATATGTTTTGCAATGTCCAGTGACCAGTAACGCTCTGTTGCCTTTCATCAATCTGCGGGCGGGCGCTAATGATGTACTCTGTACCAAGGGTTGGTTTGAAGTCGTCGATCCAGTCATAAGGAATCTGGAACACGCTACCGTCTTTAGACTTAGCAAGTAGGCACTGCATTGGCAGTTCTGAGGCACAGGCCACACGGTTTGGCATGACGGTCAGTGTCTGCGCTTCTCCTAATACGATACTTGGAATATAGCGCGGCTCAGGTACTGGATCCTTTGCAAATGGTGATGTTTGACAAGCACTCAGTAAAGTTGCTGCACTGATTAAACCTGCCATCAACAACGATGGCTTTATAGATTGATAGGCTGAAATCATAATATTCTCTATATGATAATTATCTAGGATGAAATGATGTATGTTTATTAGTGTTTTTTGCGCATTTATTAAAGCTGCCTGAACACTTATTGATACCGATTGAACAGATACTGTTTAAGCTGACATTCACTACCCGATACGGCGTTTGAGACCTGTCATCTGCAAAATACGCGTGGCAATCTCTTCAACAGACATCTCTGATACATCTAAGCTCGGGATACCATGCGTGATATAGATACCCTGAATCGCGCGCTGCTCTTGCTGGCATTGCTGATAGCTAGAATAACGACTGCCTGCACGGCGCTCTTGACGGATTTTTACCAAGCGATCAGTATCAATAAGCAAACCAAATAGTTTGTCTTTGTGCTCACGTAATGCTTTCGGCAACTGATTGTCGTACAAATCATCTTCGGTCAAAGGATAGTTAGCCGCTCGAATACCGAATTGTAATGCTAAATATAAAGAAGTCGGCGTCTTACCAGAGCGCGACACACCCACCAAAATAATATCGGCTGCATTATAGTGACGAGTACGCGCTCCATCGTCATTATCTAAGGCAAAATGCACTGCATCGATACGCTCTTTATAGGTTTCAGAATCGACATCATCATGTGCATGCCCTGAATGACCATCTGGCTCTACGCCAGTCTCTTCTGCAACACGGCCGATCAGACCTTCATACATATCTAAGTTACAGCTGTGTGCTGAGTTGATCTTTTCACGAATCTCAGGATTAACGATCGTATCGAAAACCAATGGCAACGATCCATCGCGCTGATACGCCAGATTGATTTGTTCAACCGCATCTTCCGCACGCTCTAAGCTATCGACGTATGGCAATACTCTTGTCTCAAAGGGAACTGAGGCAAACTGACTCAAAATAGCGCGTCCAAGTGTCTCAGCCGTAATCGCTGTGCCATCTGAGATAAAAAACGCCGTTCTAATGGCTTGTGAGCTGTCCAAGTTTAGCGCATGGCGATTTTGGATAGTGGACTTAACTTGTTCAGATGGATTGCTTGAGTACATATCGTTGACACCTCGGTTGAAAACTCAATAGTGACCTTCATTTAGTTTTTGGTATAGCTCTGGGTATTTGGTATAGATCTTAGTAATAATTCAGACTTGGTAAACGTTTAGCAGTTATTGACTATTAATGGCGTGAATTTTACTCGGCTTCTTATAGCTGCCTTTATAACTCGTATAACTAAGTTTTATAACTGCCTTCTTAAAACGAACCTTTTTCAGCACCTATACTGCACATTTACCATGCAATGTGCATCAACTATCTATGCGCTACATTATACGCATATTAGCCTCTTAATAGAAATCAATGTTACAGGCGTATACTTAGCACCAACATTATTTTTCATCTTGTCACCATAGTTAATTCACCTTTCATTGAGGTATTTTTTTATGCTTCTTCTATTATGCTTTGTTTATACAGATACATAAGATTGAAACATAAATTGTAGAAATACTCTAAATGTGGCTTATTTGAATACATCTATTTTATGCAGTAATTGGCTTTTGAAAGTGCATAACATCGTCACTAGCAATGAGATTTTTTATCTGAGTAAATACGAAACTTGATTAGACTGGCCCTAATTTATGTAGCAAACCCCACAATTTGTATATTTTTAACAAGTTTTTTGGTGAAAACCCTCGAAATTGTCCTAATATGGCGGTATAATTCACCGTTATAATCTTTACTAAATAACCTTATTTTCTGGAGTTATCATGGCAGCGCAATCTACAGCACTTGTAATCAATCTTGATCAGCTAGGAAAAGACGACATCGAAATGGTTGGTGGTAAGAACGCTTCGCTTGGCGAAATGATCAGCCATCTTTCTGATTTAGGCGTTAGTGTTCCAGGCGGCTTTGCCACCACTTCAAATGCATTCAACCGCTTTTTGACTGAAACCGGCTTGCTTGACAAAATCAACAATGAACTAAAAACATTAGATGTTGATGATGTAAAAAAACTTGCAGAAACTGGTAAAAAGATTCGTACTTGGATTATTGAGCAAGAACTGCCAAAAGATCTTGAGCAAGAAGTACGTCAATCATTTGAAACCATGAGTGGCGGCGAAGACATCGCTGTTGCTGTACGTTCTTCTGCTACTGCTGAAGATTTGCCAGATGCGTCATTTGCCGGTCAACAAGAAACCTTCTTGAACATTCGCGGTATTGATAACGTTCTAATTGCTATTAAAGAAGTATTTGCTTCTCTATATAACGACCGTGCAATCTCTTACCGTGTACACAAAGGTTTTGAGCACGAAGGCGTTGCACTATCTGCTGCTGTACAGCGTATGGTACGTTCAGAGACTGGTGCTGCTGGTGTTATGTTCACATTAGATACCGAAAGTGGATTTGATCAAGTGGTATTCATCACCTCAAGCTATGGCCTAGGTGAAATGGTTGTACAGGGTGCAGTTAACCCAGATGAGTTCTATATTTCTAAGAAATTGCTAGCCAATGGTAAGCCGTCAGTTATCCGCCGTAACCTAGGTAGCAAGCATAAGAAAATGGTTTATGGTGATGAAGGTAGCACCGCTAAATCAGTTAAGACTGTTGATGTTGAAAAACAAGATCGCATGCAGTTCTCTTTATCTACTGAAGAGCTAACCTCACTTGCCAAGCAAGCGGTAACGATCGAACAGCATTATGGCCAAGCGATGGACATCGAGTGGGCAAAAGATGGCGATACTAACGAAATCTTTATCGTTCAAGCACGTCCTGAGACTGTGAAGAGCCGTCAAGACAGCAACGTGATGGAACGTTATGTCATCGACACGACTGGCGCAAAAGTATTATGTGAAGGTCGTTCAATCGGTCAGCGTATCGGTTCAGGTAAAGTGCGTATCGTTAGCAACCTAAACGAGATGGACAAAGTAGAAGAAGGCGATGTGCTCGTATCAGACATGACTGATCCGGATTGGGAACCAGTTATGAAGCGCGCTTCTGCTATCATCACTAACCGTGGTGGTCGTACTTGTCATGCTGCTATTATCGCGCGTGAGCTAGGTGTGCCAGCTATCGTTGGTTGTGGCAACGCAACTGAGCTATTGGTTGATGGTCAAGACGTAACTGCTTCTTGTGCTGAAGGTGACACTGGTTTCATTTATGAAAGCCAGATTGATTTTGAAGTGCAGACCAACTCGGTTGAGTCTATGCCAGAGCTCGCATTCAAAGTCATGATGAACGTTGGTAACCCAGATCGCGCCTTCTCATTCACCCAGATGCCAAACGAAGGTATTGGTCTTGCGCGTTTAGAGTTCATTATCAACCGTATGATCGGTGTACATCCAAAAGCGCTGCTAAACATGAACAGCTTGCCACGTGAGATCTCACAAGCCATTCAAGAGCGTATCGCAGGCTATGCCTCACCTGTTGACTTTTATGTTGATAAATTGGTCGAAGGTATCTCAACCCTAGCTGTTGCCTTTATGGATCAGCCAGTTATCGTTCGTATGTCAGATTTCAAATCAAACGAATACGCTAACCTGCTTGGTGGTAAGTTATACGAGCCATCAGAAGAGAACCCAATGCTTGGTTTCCGCGGTGCTAGCCGTTATGTGTCTGATAACTTCCGTGACTGCTTTGAGCTTGAGTGTAAAGCACTAAAACGTGTACGTGATGACATGGGCTTGACCAACGTTGAGATCATGATTCCATTCGTACGTACTGTTGGCGAAGCCAAAGAAGTCATCGAATTACTTGAGAAAAATGGTCTAAAACGTGGCGAAAATGGTCTACGCGTCATCATGATGTGTGAGCTACCAACCAACGCCCTATTGGCAGAAGAGTTCCTAGAGTACTTTGATGGTTTCTCAATCGGTTCTAACGATTTGACTCAGTTAACGCTTGGTCTTGACCGTGACTCAGGTATCGTCTCACATCTATTTGATGAGCGTGATCCTGCTGTTAAGAAGCTATTGTCTATGGCTATCGAAGCTTGCCGTAAGCAAAACAAATACGTCGGTATCTGTGGTCAAGGTCCATCAGACCATCCAGATCTAGCGTTTTGGTTAATGGAGCAAGGTATCAGCTCAGTGTCATTGAACCCTGACTCAGTACTAGATACTTGGTTCTTCTTAGCTGGTGAAGAAGCGAAGTAAACCGCTACGTTTAGTCACAGCGGTCATTCACACAGTCATTAAAGATACCACTATTAGGGTCTATTTGATTTTTTCAAATAGACCCTAATATAATGTCCTAAGACATGACTAACTATGCAGGCAATTATGCAGATTTTCCTTGCTCGAAATAACGTACAAGCTGGCCCATATGAGTTGGAGCAGCTGAATATCATGCTGGCATCTGGTGAAGTATTGCTTGATGATTTGATGTGGCATGAAGGCTTAGCTCAGTGGCAGCGCGTAGGTGATCTTACCAATAACCAAACGGTGTATCGCCCGACCAGTGCTAACACGCCTGAAGTAAACGACTCTATCATCAATAACGTGACCGTCTTCCCTGAAGATACCAATAAAGCGAAAGATGATAAGTCAGTATCGTTAGACAGACTATATGGCAAGCCTGAACGTCCTAAAAACGTAAAAGCTGACATGACGACCAATCGTCATCAAACGCCGCACAACAATGTCTCACTGAATAAGTCTACTCTCAAAAAGGCTGTTGCAGACAATGATAAAGTCGTCGGCAACGTGGTACTTGCGCCAATCATGTCACGCGTATTGGCGACTGCATTGAATGGCCTACTTTATATATTGGCCATACTGCCGCTAGTAATGGCATTGACTAAGATGGATGTGGACTATACCAAGTTCCAAAACATTCAAGATATGGACGCCGCCTATCAATACTCAATGACGCTAATGGAAAGTCTTCCTAGTAGCACATTGATGATGTCACAGGTGATGGTCTTTGGACTATTTGCCTTACAATTGGTATTTATTACCATGCGTGGTCAATCGCTAGGCAAGCTGATCACTGGTATTCGTGTTGTGGATCAAACCACGCATCGCCTACCTTCGTTCATTAAGCTTATCGGTACACGTACGTTATTGTTATTTATTATCTATAACTTACTGTTTTCGTTTACTAGCTTTTTAGGCTTTGTGATTATCGCTATTCATTATTACATGGCATCTAAAAGCCCTGAAAATATTGGTTGGCATGACAAACTTGCCAAAACCTTAGTGGTCAAAGCAGACAGTAGCCAACTGGTAAAGAAGTCAAAATCTGAATAACAGTGTGTTGATTTGGCTATTGGTTTTATAGCTCGTTACACTCAAAAAAGCTGCGTACTATCGCGGCTTTTTTATTTAGCAAAGCTTATTTAGCCTCTTTTTATATTTTATTGGCAGTAGCTTGGTGATTAACCTTTGTGTTAGTTGCCGAGTACTGTTATAATACGGCGCTTTATAAACTAAGCTTATTCTTGATTGTTTTTTATAAAATATGACTAGAATTGGGCTTACCTTATAAATCTCCTTGCTATTAACATAGGGTTAATAGCTACTAATCCGTAAGGAGTCATAATGCGACATTACGAACTGGTGTTACTTGTACACCCAGACCAAAGCGACCAAGTGGTCGGCATGGTTGAGCGCTACATCAAGTTAGTTCAAGACAACAACGGTGTTATCCATCGTCTAGAAGATTGGGGCCGTCGTCAACTGGCTTATCCAATCAACAAGATTCACAAAGCTCATTACGTTCTTTTCAACATTGAAACTGACGGTGAAACTTTAGCTGAACTTGAAGAATTATTCCGTTATAACGACGCGATCATTCGTAGTCTAGTTATGCGCCGTGACGAAGCTGTCACTGAAGAGTCGCAGTTAGCCAAGAATGCCGATGAAAAACGCGCACGCAAAGCAACTACTCGTCGTCCAGACAATCGTGAAAACGATAATGACGACAACGACAACAGTGAAGACTAATTAAAGGAGAATACTCATGGCACGTTTCTATCGCCGTCGCAAATTCTGCCGTTTCACTGCTGAAGGCATCACTCACATCGACTATAAAGATGTTGAATTGCTAAAACAGTACATTAGTGATAATGGTAAAATCGTACCAAGCCGTATTACTGGTACATCTACTAAATATCAGCGTCAATTAGCGACTGCTATCAAGCAAGCTCGTTACTTATCGCTACTTCCATACACTGATAACCATCAAGGTTAACCGCTAACTAGGAATGACTCATGCAAATTATTTTGTTACAGCGTATCGTCAACCTTGGTAAACTCGGTGAAACTGTCGATGTAAAACCAGGTTACGGACGTAACTTTCTTATCCCTCAGGGCAAAGCGCTACCTGCTACTAAAGCTAACATCGAAAAGTTCGAAGCACGTCGTGCTGAACTTGAAGCTGAAGAAGCAAAAGAGATCGCTGTTGCTCAAGAGCGTGCTGATGCATTGACTGACGTTAATGTTATCATGCGTGCTAAATCAGGTGACGAAGGCAAGCTATTCGGCTCTATCGGTACTCGCGATATCGCTGAAGCATTGACTAACTCAGGTCTAGAAGTAGACCGTGCTGAAATCAAGCTACCTGAAGGCACTCTACGTCAAGTTGGCGAATACAATGTTGATATTCAGCTACATCATGACGTTACTGCTAGCATCTTAGTTACTATTCTTTCTGAAGATGGTAACAATGAAGATTCAGCTGACGAAGAAGCTGCTGAAGAAGACTATTCTGAAGAGTAATCTTCTATATAGTTAGACTCAGTCTGTAAAAAGCCAGCAACTTAGGTTGCTGGCTTTTTTACGTGCGTCATTTTTGACATTAGAGTTTATGTATTTAGACAATTTATATCACTAACTTGCACCCCTTTATCTCAATAAATGTGGATTTTATATATTCCTAAACAGCTTAGGGTTCTCAAAAAATCTATTGCTATGATAGCGGTGTTATCTATGCAATGTGTAGTAACTAAATGCAACAACTACCTTAAAAACGCTATACCAAACAACAAGATACTGCCTATATAATCATCTTTATTACTATTAGCAGAATTGATAATCTACTGCTATCTAATGTACTAATAGGGCGCAAGAACATGAAAGAAAATAATAACATCCATACCAATGACAAGCTTATCTGTACCCAAGGTAATGCATACTACTCCGAAGGAGAGGTGTATACAGTTGGCAGAATAGTCAATGACAAATACTTTCAGCTGCTGACCAGTGGCAATGATGATCATTGGTATGCTACGTTGGACGATCAAGGTATTTATGTCAGCTTTGATACTGCAACTGCTACCAATAACAAAGCTTTTTTTGATAAGATTGCCTAACTATAAATAACGGTACTTCTTAGAATACCTATCCTAAAAATAATCATTACTCAGGTAGGTAAATATTGTTTAGACAAAAACTGGTCATTATAAATGGCCAGTTTTTTTTTGGTTTGAAGTATTAGCAATTGCTAGTTATAAAAGTATTTCCACACACCTCTTCGACGTTTTATTACTAACTTCTCTCATTTCAAAATTAAGTATCTCTCGATTTTTTGTCAACAGCGCCAACTATTTAACGAATCTATTTCCTAGCGGCGTCTATTTGCTATAAAGTATGCCCCTTTAAAATTTCGTATCGTTAGTGATGCAGATAGTTGGTTCGATATCGTTTAAATGTAGACATGGTAAAAGCGCTTGAAAGCACTACGCAAAGTAGACTTAGCAAGCTATATACCGTGTTTAATCTCGATATAATTGGCTATATTGGCATTGGTAATCAATTAAGATATAAACCATATTGAGACAGTGATGATTGTATTTTGGCTTGTGCTGACCATTCTTTTTATTATTTTCGCTACCGCAAAACTAAAGTGGCATCCTTTTTTAGTATTGATCTTGTCTGCTTTTTTGGTCGCGCTATTTTATCAAGTACCACTTAACACGGTCGCAAAAACGATCTCTGATGGTTTCGGTGGTATCTTAGGCTATATCGGTCTTGTGATTGTATTTGGCACGATTATTGGCTTAATTCTTGAAAAAACGGGTGCTGCTATCGTAATGGCAGAGTCCGTTATTAAAGTATTGGGGCCACGCTTCCCTACTTTGACCATGTCTATCGTCGGTGCGGTCGTTTCGATCCCTGTATTTTGTGACTCTGGCTATATTATCTTAAACTCTCTAAAAGAGTCTTTAGCTGAGCGCTTACATGTATCAAGTGTCGCGATGAGCATTGCCTTGGCAACTGGTCTATATGCCACCCATACCTTTGTCCCACCTACGCCAGGCCCAATCGCAGCGGCAGGTAACTTAGGTCTAGAGTCAAATTTGGGTTTAGTCATCATGGTCGGTGTGGTCGTGACAGCAGTTGCAGTACTGGCTGGCTGGTGGTGGTCTAATCGCTTCCTTAACGCTACTCCTGACAATATCAATGCGGCAGATGCTCCAGCAGCCATGCCTGAAGGAATGAAAACTCGTGACGATTACAGCCATTTGCCTTCAGCGACAATGGCTTTCTTGCCGATTATCGTTCCTATCATATTAATCTGCCTGTCTTCGGTTGCTAATTTCCCAAGCGCACCGTTTGGTAGTAGCATGGTAGCGGAGATTTTGATATTCATTGGTAATCCGCTTACTGCACTACTTATCGGTTTGTTCTTATCCTTTTTCTTGATTAAATCAAGCCAAAAAACGCAAGAAATCAGCGATAGTATCTCGCAAGGTTTGGTAGTAGCAGCCCCTATCCTATTGATCACTGGTGCTGGTGGCGCATTTGGTGCCATGCTAAAAGTGACGCCGATTGGCGATTATCTAGGTTCGACGCTATCTGCCTTAGGATTGGGTATTTTTATGCCATTTATCGTCTCTGCTGCGCTAAAAACAGCACAAGGCTCAACCACGGTCGCATTGGTCACAACCTCTGCAATGGTTGCCCCACTATTGAGTCAGATTGGCCTAGACAGCGAACTTGGACGTGTGTTCTGCGTGATGGCAATTGGTGCCGGTGCCATGACCATCTCACATGCCAATGACAGCTTCTTTTGGATTGTTAGCCAGTTTAGTCGCATGAGTGTCGCACAAGCGTACAAGGCTCATTCAATGGCTACTGGTATCCAGGGTGTGACTAGCATCGTATTTATCTGGTTGTTGACCCTAGTGTTTATCTAGTTCATGAGATTGGGTACTTGTACAGACGTTTATTTGATGATTGCTAAATAAACGTTTTAAAACATGACACTATCGCAATGATCGTGTCATTAAGATATTCAAAGAGAGCCGTATGAAAATTTTGATCGCCCCTGACTCATTTAAAGAAAGTTTAGAAGCACTGGACGTGTGCCACGCCATTCAATCTGGCTTTAGTCAAGTGTTTCCAGATGCTGACTACAAGCTACTGCCAATGGCCGATGGCGGTGAAGGTACCTCAGCGGTATTGTCTTATGTATTGGGCGGGCGCTGGAAAGAAATCAGAGTACATGACCCATTGATGAGACCGATTATGGCAAAGTATCTGTTATTGCCTGACGCGACCGCTGTTATCGAAATGGCTCAAGCGTGCGGATTGCATCTACTGACAGCTGATGAGCGTAATCCTGTTATTGCGAGTAGTTATGGTGTTGGGGAGCTGATCGAAGATGCGTTAGAAGAAGGTGCTAAGCGTATCGTTATTGGTCTAGGTGGTAGCGCAACCAATGATGCAGGCCTTGGCATGCTAATGGCGCTAGGCATAACATTTCATGACATCAATGATAGCCTGCTGACTCATGGTGGTGGCGCACTTGCCAGCTTACATAAGCTCGATAATACTAGCCTGCATGCAAAGATATCAGACACAGTATTTGAAGTTGCTTGTGATGTGACTAATCCATTATGCGGTCTGCTAGGTGCAAGCGCAGTATTTGGCCCACAAAAAGGCGCTTGTCCAGAGCAGGTTAATACTTTGGACAAGGCACTCAGTCACTTTGCAACCATATGTGGACAGCATGGCTATGAAGACTGTCAATACGCTGAAGGCGCTGGCGCTGCGGGCGGTCTTGGCTATGCGATGATGACTTTCTTTCAAGCTCAGCTGAAGTCAGGCTTTGATACGGTTGCCGAAGTGGCCCACCTGTCACAGCATATCGCAGAGACTGATCTTGTCATCACTGGTGAAGGCAAGCTCGATGCGCAAACCGCCATGGGTAAAGTGGCAGGCGGTATCAGCCAAATCGCTAAGGCTAGCCGTACACCTGTTATCGCTATCTGCGGCAGTGTCGATGGACTAAAACCTGCTCAGACCAGTCAATTCGATGTGGTCATGCCGAGTATCCAAAAGGTAGACACGATCGATAACGTGTTAGGCTCTGCTTATAACAATATTGAAACGACTGCTGCTAATATTGCTGCAAGTATCAAACTTGGGCAGACTTTAAAATAGACGCAATCTTTCATAGTCGCAATTTATCAAAAATTGCATCCTCCACTAAGTGCACAGCTATCAAGCCTTTTATTAACTCTTTGTTAGCTGTACATTTATCATTCTCAACATATCTATAGCCATTTTTTTACTTCATCAATGACCGTATGCATTCTATTAGAGAGTGCCTGCTGTCGTCTGACTGCCAGATATAGCGTTTCGCTAACAGCAACTGGTAAATGATGACTGCTAATCAGCTCAGGCTTCGGATAGGCAGCCACGGCATGTGCTGGCAAAACAGTAAAGCCGATTCCTCTGCTGACGGGCTCTAGTATCAGGCCAATCTGATTCGAAAAGCCTTTTTTCTCAAAGTCATTGATATGCTGAAATTGCTCATAATTGGCAGTCAGTAGCATGCCTGCATGATGGGCACCATCTGGATGATCAATAAATCCAAGTGCCATAAGCTGCTCCCAGCTAGGCTCCACTGAAGTCGCAGGGGTTACTAGTATCAATGCTTCTTGCGCCATAGGCTTGCAGCTAACCGTTTCATCATCTGAGATATCCGTCATAAAGCCAATATCAATTTCGTGATTTGCCAGTGCCCGCTCTATATCAGAATTTGGAGCAAAACGATAATCAATCACTAGTTTTGGGTGCTGCTGCTGTAAAGACAAAAGCTGCGGATATAGTTTAAGTCCCACACTACCTGGTGACATCAACCGTACCAATCCTTCGTAAGGCGGATCTTCACCGATACGCTGTTCTAAATTTGATAATCGCTGCAATATCTCGCCTGCTTCTTTATAAAGCTGCTCACCTGCATTGGTCAATGAAAACTGCTTTCCTTGTCGAATCAACAAGTCCGTATCTAGTTGCTCCTCTAGCTTACTTATATGCTGGCTCACACCGGACTGCGTCATATATAGACGTTCAGCGGTACGGGTAAAGTGCCCAACTTCAGCAAGCGTGCAAAAGGTGCGTAACCATGTGATATTTATCATTACTTTTCATAATTATTTATATAATATTTGATAATTTTACATAATGAATATGCGTTTGTATACTGGCCTCACGTTAAACAAGAATACAGCAAACAGGAGCACAAACTATGAACAACGTTTATCCAAGAAGCTTTTCGCACATCGGTCTGTCAGTACCTGACTTAGATGCCGCCGTAAAATTTTATACTGAGGTGATGGGGTGGTACACCATCATGGAACCAACTGAGATTATCGAAGATGATAGCCCGATCGGTGAGATGTGTACTGAAGTATTCGGTGCAGGTTGGGGCAGCTTTCGTATCGCTCATCTATCTACTGGTGACCGTATCGGTGTTGAGATTTTTGAATTCAAAAATCAAGAAGACCCTGAAAATAACTTTGAATACTGGAAAACGGGTATCTTCCACTTCTGTGTTCAAGATCCAAACGTTGAAGAGTTGGCTGAGCGTATGGTTGCAGCAGGCGGTAAAAAACGTATGGAAAAACCACGCTACTACTACCCTGGCGAAAAACCTTACCGCATGATCTATATGGAAGACCCGTTCGGCAACATCGTTGAAATCTATAGCCACAGCTACGAGCTTATCTATAGCGAAGGCGCATACTAGGTTCAGTATAAATACAGCTTAGTATAAATTTAAATTAGTATAGAGTTAGCTTATAGTCAAGTCTATATAAATCCGCTACAGCGTCATCCTCGCTAAGCATACTAATGTATAACTTGCACTCGGTTTCCTTGTATCGAAATTATATTGAACTGACTATATATCTGACTGAAAAACCAATAGCGTACTCATCATCTGAGTGCGCTATTTTTTTCGTGCGCTTTCTATGTGCTCCATCTATTGTATAGAATATGAGCCATGCTACTATTTAAAACGCTTGATATAAATTCATAGATAGCAGCATTTGCCAAATCAAACCACCCATTATCAAGGATGATAAATGACTCAATCTGACATTACTCTAGACCTAGATGACCTTTTGGTTATTAGAGAAGACACTAAAGAAAGTGGCGTAGTCACGCTCACCTTAAACCAACCCAAACAATTCAATGCGTTGTCCGTTGAAGTTCTGTCTGCCATGCAAGCAGAGCTAGACAGTATCGCTCAAGACGATACGATCAGAGTCGTGGTTATTCAAGCGACGGGTAAGGCATTCTGTGCTGGTCATAATCTAAAACAAATGCGTGCACACTCAGAGGCAGCATTTCACCGCGCCCTATTCCAGCAATGCAGCCAAATGATGCTTACCATCAACCGTATGCCGCAAGTCGTTATTGCAAAAGTACAAGGCATTGCCACAGCCGCAGGATGTCAGCTGGTCGCAGCCTGTGATTTGGCCATTGCCACTGATGATGCAAAATTTGCTACTTCTGGGATAAATGTGGGACTGTTCTGCTCTACACCTGCTGTAGCCGTCAGCCGTAATCTACCTCGTAAGCAAGCATTTGAGATGCTAATTACAGGTGAGTTTATCGATCCACACACTGCCTTGCAATATGGCTTGATCAATCGAGTATCAGCAGCAGAGCAACTCGATCAAACACTACAGTCACTGATAACAGCAATCACTGCCAAATCTCCAATAGCAGTAAGAACTGGCAAAGATATGTTTTATAAACAGCTGGATATGAGTGTCGAAGACGCTTATGACTATGCCAGTGAGGTAATGACTTGCAATATGATGGCAGACGATGTGAGCGAAGGTATTGATGCTTTTATTGAGAAACGCCAAGCAGTATGGAAAGGATGCTAATTCCTATAATAATCATTGTATTGCTTCGCTGACGTTATACGGCGTGTGCTTGGATTAAAAAGCTAGCATATTCCTTTTCAATAATCGAGTTGGCTTATTGCTACGCATAGAAAAGGCCACGATATCATTATCATGGCCTTTTTTATTTCTATTTAATAACGGTACTACAGATACTACGAGCTGTTTATTACTCGGCAGCGATAGCGATCATCTCAACCAATAGCTCAGGACGTGCCAAAGCTGACTCACCACAAGCGCGAGCTGGTGGCTGAATACCTTCAAACCACTGGTCATAAACTTCATTCATGGCAGCAAAGTCAGCCATGTCTTTAATCCAAACCGTTACTGATAGTAGCTTTGATTTGTCACTACCCACTTCTTCTAATAGCGTTTGGATTTTTTCTAGACAAGTCAATGTTTGCGCTTTGATATCGTCTTCTGCATTACCGACCTGACCACACAAATAGATCGTCTGGTTATGGATTACGGTTTTGCTCATACGTTGATTGCTATGTAGCTTCTTAATCATGTCTATACCTTTTATTTATTAATTTAATTCTGTGCTAACTATAGTCAATCCACTATACAAGCGTTACAGCGTTAACCTCGCTTGAAGTATGACATATACATCTGCACTCAGTTGCCTTGTACCGCTCTTAAATTGGATCAACTATATATCAGATACGCGCTTAGTTAGAAAAGCGCTGGGCACTAAATGGTGCAAGATCGACCAATGCAGGCTTATCGTGAATCATTTCTTCAACCAGACGCCCTGTCATTGGCCCTAAGGTAAAGCCTTGATGGCTGTGACCAAATGCGAACCATAGTTTGTCATGCTTGTCAGCAGGACCGATTACTGGCTTCATATCAGGCATACAAGGACGTGAGCCTGCCCATGCTTCACTCTCAACTGCATCTTCTAATGGCAAGATTTTTTTAGCCAGCTTCAATACAGTTTTTAACTGACCAAAGTTCTTTGGCGCATTCATCGTGGTCATCTCAGCACCAGTGGTGATACGGATACCCTGCTGCATCGGCCCCATCACAAAACCTTTGTCCATATCAAACATACTGTGATTGATGGTGTTCTTTTCTGTCACTTTGAAATGCTGATGATAGCCGCGCATTGGGAACAATGGCAAGTTATAGCCAAGTGGTCTGATCAAATCATTAGACCATGGGCCTGCTGCGATAACCAATTTATCACTATAGTAGGTATCGTTATCAGTGATAATTTTCCAACCTTCGCCGTCTTTTATGATTTCTTTCACATCGCTTTCTTTGATCGTACCCTGCATATCTTGGAAGTTTTTTGCATAAGCTTTCACGAGTGAGCTTGGGTTCGATACTTGCCAAGAATTTTTCCAATGAATCGCGCCAACGAAACCTTCAAAATTGGCGCTAGGCTCCATTGCTTTTAGCGCTTCAAGGTTTAGTACGTTATGCTCAACACCTTGGTTAAGTGCGTCGATAGCTGATACTTGCGCTTCTTTGAACGTCTCTTCTGAGCGATGCAATTGCAACCAACCATCACGAGTAATGAGCTCGTCAGCACCAGAAGCGCTAATCATGGTTTGGTGCTCACTGGTACAATGCTCAATCAGCGTCTGCCACTCTGATTCAATTTTTTTGACTGAAGCCGGCGTAGAGTATTTCCAATACTGAAGCAGCGCTTGGTGATAACGCAAAATGGCCGGGATACGATAGCGAATATCGGTCCCTTGGTTTGGCAATACTCTGATCATTTCTGTCAGCTGACGAGGAAAAGGATGTGTATGAATGGCTTCGCGCTGAATCAATCCTGCATTGCCATATGAGGTCTCTGACCCTGGCAATTTTTTGTCTAACAATAATACATTTGAGTTATTTTTTTGTAGATGCCACGCGATTGACGTGCCAACCATACCTGCACCGATAACGATAACTTCGTAGCGCATAACCTATCCTTTTCTTAGGGTGTTAATACAGAGTATCAAATATAAGGGTCTAACAGAATTAGGTGGTAATAGTAACGCATTAGGATAAATTTGAAACCCTTATCTGAGAAATATTTTCGCGTCATATACTTTTGGTTATGGGGTTTTTGAGAAGGTATTTTTGATAGGAATAATATTGGCTTCGAGCAATAATCTAGCAACAAATTTAGTGAAAATAGTGTCAAATTATCCAATATTTTTGCACGTGAAACCTTCGACTATTCGAAAGCTCACTTATCTATATTACTGAATAGCTTTATTAGCTTATGTTTAATTGATTGGATAATCAACTAAACATAGAATATTACCACCAAATGGGATCATCGTCTTCTATCATGGTTCGCCTTGTCGTCTCAACCGTTACCTCGTCCGCAGATAGCTCAGCGATAAAACGTGACGGTTTGTCAAAGTATCCAGAATAACTAGAGAAGTAGTTTGGTGCCGTCAGATATAATTGCGTCTTTGCACGACTACAGGCAACATAAAACAGCTTACGCTCTTCTTCTAATGCTTCAAAGTCATCCAAAGAACGATGATGCGGCGTGATGCCATCTACCAATGAGTTAACAAACACTACTGGCCACTCAAGCCCCTTAGCACTATGAATGGTCGAGATAGTAACTTTGTCATTGCTACTGTCTCGTCCATTATCCGAATTGCCCATCACAGCCACCGAATCATTGGGCGGGTCTAAAGCGAGATTTTCTAAAAAGCTATCAAGGCTTGTGTGCTCTGTCGCTAGGTTCTTTAATACCCGAAAATCTTCGGTGCGCTCACGCCAATTTTCTTCAATCAGCTTTAACACTGGAATATAAAACTCAAGAATATGTTCAATAGCTGTCTCGACCGATTCAGCTTGCTGTGCCTTGGTAAGCGCATGATATAGAGGTTCTAGCTGATCACTTTTTTTCGAAAATGGCGCTGCCAGTAAAGATTCAAATGCATTATTGTCAGCAGTAATAGCTTGAGTTAAGCGCGTCGCCGTCACTGCACCCACCCCTTTAAACAAGGTTAAAATACGATGCCAAGCAATTGTGTCATTTGGGTTATAGAGTATTTTGACAAAGGCCAATACATCTTTGATATGACGTCTTTCAATGAACTTGATACCGCCCACGACGATAAAGGGAATATTGCGCGCCATAAACTCTAGCTGTACATAATTGGACTGAAAAGACGTACGGCATAATACTGCAAAGTCGTTGTAGTCATACTCTGGCTTTAGCGCGACAATCTTATCAGTGATATAGCCCGCTTCTTTTGGCTCATCACTGAGTCGTCGAAATACTGGTTTGTGTCCTTCTATCGGCGCATCAGAATACAGCTGCTTTTGATAGCCTAGCGTGATTTGCGCGGACAACGCGTTGATATAGGTTAAAACTGACGGCGCGCTGCGATAATTTTGCTCAAGCTTAATAAGTTTGGCTTGAGGATAAGTCTCACCGAATAGCAAAATGTTTTCGTAGTTGGCACCGCGAAAGGCATAGATGCTTTGATTGTCGTCACCGACGACCATTAGTGACACCGAATCAGGCTCACAGATCAAATCGATTAGCTGCTTTTGTGGAATGTTGGTATCTTGATATTCATCAACCATGACATAACGATACGTGTTTTGAAGTCGCTGCCTAAAGGTGTCATTGGTTTTTAGATGACGTACTACTTGGCTGATGATGTCATCAAAATCATATAAATGATTGGCGCGCTTATACTCATGAAAATCAATTGCTAATTGCTCGATGATAGGAATATGTACGGCGATATCAGGATAGCTACTTTCTATTAGGTCGCGAATAGGAATGCGTCTATTTCTAGACGTCGAGATGATATTTTGCAGCGTTTTTTTACGCGGAAAGGCTTGTGCCTTGGTTTGAGCAGGATACTTTTTTTCTTTATGCACCAAGTCGATAGCGTCCTCACTATCGCCAGTATCCAGAATCGTAAATCGCGGATTGATACCGAGTAGCCCTGAATATTGACGTAGTAACATATTACAAAACGAGTGAAAAGTACCACTAGTGATGCTATTTAATGCTTTATCAGTTGGCAGCTTATCCTCAGCCAACTCTTCATCTGATAGTTCTTGATTTGAAAGACTGCTTGCCAGCAAGGATTTAGCTCGATCTTTTATTTCATTTGCCGCTTTACGCGTAAAGGTCAGTAGCAAAATCTCTTTAGGCGATACTCCGTTTTCTAATAGATAACTGGTCCGATAGGTCAAGGTTTTGGTCTTGCCCGAACCTGCACCAGCAATGACCAATACTTTGCCGTCGATCGTAGTCGCGGCCATTAGCTGATCGGGATTTAGCTCACTGGCATAATCGACCTTTAACCCCAACCCGCTATCTAGTCTCTGCTTTAATAACTTAAGGTTTGTCGGCTCAGCAGTATCAATTAAGTTCGCTTCTAACTTTTTAATAGCCTGCTCAAGCCGAGTCAATTTAGGCTTCATCTCAAGGAAGTTCTGCGGGTATTTATAGTGGCGTGTGTCAAAAATCGAGGTTGTCATTGTCTAAAATTGCCTTACATTTTATTTTGGCGATATTATCAGCGTATGTCTGACTGTTTATAGCTTTAGGATAAGTATGATTTGCTAAAATTGACAGAGTATATGTGCTGAATTTACGTGAAGTTCAAGCCCTTATCTATGCGTGACAGTTTACCATATTAAAAAATAGGGTTTATCAGCCCACATAAACTACTTATCACTCGTATTGATTCGCCTTATTCATTTTCAAGCCTCAAATATGACCTGCTTTCATCATCAATCTGCGTATCATTATCAGGTAAAAATCTGAGCATATACCGTAACAACCTCACCCCTATTCAGGTAAATTTGCTACAATATGCCCAATTTTGATTTATCATTTAACCAAACTTTATACCAACTGATTTTATTAATACATTGAGAGAATGTTATGGGTTTTAATTGCGGCATCGTCGGCCTACCAAACGTGGGTAAATCCACCTTGTTTAATGCGTTGACCAAAGCGGGTATCGCCGCTGAAAACTTTCCATTTTGTACCAAAGATCCCAACACGGGTATCGTACCAGTACCAGACCCACGCCTAAAACAACTGGCTGACATCGTCAATCCTGAACGCGTATTACCAACGACGATGGAGTTTGTCGATATCGCAGGTTTGGTCGCAGGCGCGTCAAAAGGCGAAGGCATGGGTAACCAGTTCCTAGCCAACATCCGTGAGACCGATGCAATTGCTCATGTGGTACGCTGTTTTGATGATGACAATGTGGTACACGTTGATGGCCGCGTTAGCCCGATTGATGATATCGAAACCATCAACACTGAACTGGCACTTGCAGATTTAGAAGCTGTTGAGCGCGCAATCCACAACCAAACTAAAAAGGCTAAAGGTGGTGATAAGGATGCGCAAGCATTGCTTGATGTGTTCAAAAAAGTTGAACCATTATTAGCAGAAGGTAAAGCGGCTCGTGCTGCTAACCTAGACGCTGATGAGAAAAAACTGATCAGAAGCTATGGTTTAATTACGCTAAAGCCAACCATGTATATCGCTAACGTCGCTGAAGATGGTTTTGAAAATAACCCATACCTTGACGCTGTTCGTGACTATGCCACTGGTGAAGACTCTATCGTCATCGCCCTATGCAACCAAATCGAATCTGAAATCGCACAGCTCGATGAAGATGATAAGAAAGACTTCCTAGCTGAAATGGACATGGAAGAAGCCGGTCTTGATCAAGTAATCCGCGGTGGCTATGACTTACTTGATATGCAGACTTATTTTACCGCTGGCGTAAAAGAAGTACGTGCTTGGACTGTCGCTATTGGTGCGACAGCGCCGCAAGCAGCTGGCGTGATTCATACTGATTTTGAGCGCGGCTTTATTCGTGCTGAAGTCATTGCGTATGACGACTTTATCGAATACAACGGTGAAAAAGGCGCTGCTGCTGCTGGTAAATCGCGTTTAGAAGGTAAAACTTACATCGTACAAGATGGCGACGTGATGCACTTTAGATTTAACGTATAACTTTAAATAGTGTAGCGTGTTTAAAGTTAATTAGCCGATGTTGGATATTCTCCATCATCGGCTTTATTTTGTCAGCATATTGTTATATTATAACATATCTTTATTTTGCTTATTTGAGGGTTCATACTGTGACTAATTATTTTTCTTTTCCTTTTTCTAGACTTGCAGGTATTACGATACTAGGTAGTGTGATGGTAGGCTCTTTACTGGGTTGTCAGCCAAACAGCGATACCGATGCAGCGGTATCTGAAAAAGCAACAGTAGATAATCATGCCGAACATGAACAAGGTCATGAGATGCATGAAGAGCACGACCACGAAGAGCATAGTGATATGGAACATGACCATGAAGGGCCCGATGATGAAGGACACGATCATGAAAGTCATAGCCACGAGGAACATGCGCACGCAGGTCACGATCATGCAGCTCATGCCAACAACAGCACTCCTTTCTCTTGTGAGCCTACTGCTACTATCGGCGTTTCTTATCATAGCGACAGTACACCACAGACAGCGCATTTGCTCATCGATGGTATCGAATACGATTTAACGGCTACTGCTAATAGTGAAACTGATGCTGATAAGGGCATTTATACCAGCGATATTGGATTAGACGATACCCACGGCATCATATGGCAAGTAAATGGAGACAAAGCGACATTGCTTAATAAGACACTGGACAGCGATGTAGCTATCGACAAGGAAGACGTACTTTTTAACTGTCAAAAGTCTTAATATAGTCGTTTCAATATAATTTGGATACAAGCAAGGCGAGTGAAATTACTACCAGTAGTAGGCTAAGCAAGACTGACACCGTATCCAATTTATAGGGCATTAACTCTAGTCAAAGAAGTCAAACGGGTACAAGGCCGCCGACTACAGATTATACAAATAGTACCTCTAAGGAAGGTAACGCCGTAGCCGTTTAGTAGTTCCCTGACTATATAGCTGTACCAAGGGCGCTATTTTGCTATGCTAGAGGCTCCCTTGGTTCCGGATGTTTAATATGCTAAGTACACAAACCTCTTTGCCGTCCCCTACCACACAATGGTCACATCTCCTTAATTCACAACGTCTTGGTGCTTCCAAAAAATTTAACGCCAATACCAGTACTCGTTCTCAGTTTCACAAAGACTATGACAGACTGGTATTTTCTCACTCTTTTCGCCAGTTAAATCAGAAAACCCAAGTCCATCCATTGACCAATCAGCTCGGTATTCATACGCGTCTGACTCATTCGCTAGAAGTCTCTTCTATTGGTCGCTCTTTGGGAATGATGGCTGCCGAAAAAATTCATGATGCACTAGGTAGCGGCCTACCAGCAGGAGTTTCACCAGCAGACGTCGGTGTGATCGTACAAGCAGCTTGTCTCGCTCATGACATTGGTAATCCACCTTTTGGCCACGCTGGAGAATATGCGATCCGTGATTGGTTCAGACAGCCTGAACCGCAAGCGATTTTGCAAAACTTAAGCAGCAACGAGCGATTAGACTTACTGGCATACGAGGGCAATGCTCAAGGGTTTCGCCTATTGGCACGTAATGAGCATCATCCTGACAAGGGTGGCATGCGGCTCACCTGTGCCACGCTAGGCGCATTTATGAAATATCCGTGGTTGGCAACTCACAGTAACGATGTCAATGACAATCATTATAATGTGCAAAAATTCGGCTGCTTTTATAGCGAAGCGTCTCAACTAGAAGAATTAGCTGCGTGTTTGCATTTACCACGCTCAGAGCAACATGATGGCTTTGCGCGCCATCCATTGGCTTACCTGCTAGAAGCGGCAGATGATATCTGTTATGCGCTAATCGATTTAGAAGATGGCATCAATCTGAATATGCTAACCTATAGCGAAGTGGCTACGATATTTTATGAGCTGATTGGTGAGCGTCCAAGCAGCGTAAACTTGCCAGCGCATATGTCTGTCAGACAAAGTCTTGCCTCCCTGCGGGCACGAGCCATGATGCGGTTGGTCAATACCGTCACCGATGCTTTTGTCGCCAACAGTGATGCATTACTAGCTGGCACGTTGCAAGGCAGCCTGTTTGCCCATTGCGATACCAGCGTACAGAATGGTATCAATCAAGCTAAGCAGCTGGCACGCGAAAAAATATTTAACCATCCGAGCAAAGTAAGAATGGAGCTAATGGCCAATCAATGCCTGCATAGCCTATTGAATGCCTTTATGCCGCTCGCTTGGACTGGATCTCAAACTACAACCATGCAGCCGCCGATGTCTTTTGAGCAGCAACGTCTGTTAAGATTACTACAGCCCCATCTTGACGAACATCGCCGCATCTTGTCTGACGATATCTATCATAATGTCTTAAATATTTTGGATTTTATTACAGGTATGAATGACCACGAAGCATATCGACTGGCGCAAGAATTGCAAGGTCATTGGGGCACAGTGGTTTAAAAGACCAGTGCAGGCTTAGTAAATTAACATGAATGGCGTATTTCAGTCGTATTTATGCGTTGAAATGAGTATGATAAACACCTACCGGACAATTTTGAAATATTATGAGCAGTCGCGAACAAAAGAAACTTCAAACTCGGCACGCCTTTTTTAATGCTGTGCTCGATTTATGTATGACAGGGCAATCTTTTAGCTCTATCAGTCTCAGACAAGTAACACGCGAGGTTGGCGTTGTGCCGACTGCGTTTTATCGCCATTTTGATGATATGGAGTCACTCGGGCGCGCTTTGGTCATTGAGGAATTGGGCGGTACGTTGGCCACGTTAAGTGATAGCCTGCAGATTGGCCGCAAACGTAGCTTCGATCGTCAAATCGCAAAAAGTATTCAGCTATTCTTGTATATGGTCAGCGATCAGCCTTATTACTGGCAGTTTTTGGTCAGTGAGCGTTATGGTGGATCAGAAGCAGTACGCAAAGCCATCAATGAGTTGATTAAGATACATGCTCAAGGGTTGGCCGACGACTTAGCGTTGCAGCCAGCGTTTACCCATATCAATGCTTATGACCGTCGCCTATTGGCGGAGGCTGGCGTGAATATGTTCTTCTCTTGGATTATTGATTGGCTAGAGCTGACTTACACGGAAGATCACGATGATGAAATTGATCTAAACGAAATCGAAGAAAACAAGCAGCTAATGCTACATAACTGTACTCGTCAAGCACAGATGCTTTTTTACGGGGCTTATAATTGGAAGTCTAGCGAAGAAACACGCCTAAAAGACTAAATGTTGCTCTCAATACCATCCGCTAAAAGCTCGGACGAAATGCCCATAGTCGCTGTGTTACTACTTTGACTTCCTTGGGCATTTTACCGTCTACCCCACTACTATTACTCGCCTGATTATTATTAGCTGTCTGACTACTATTAACTGCCTGATTATTATCAACGACGGTTTTACTAATCAAAACAGTGGCAAAACGCTCTCTAGCCTGACCGACAGTTGCATTATCAGTCGCTGTGATAAGTGCCATAAATGCTTGGCTATCAACGGCGAGCATGGGTGTTAAAGCCTTTCGCTGCTCATCATTTACACTGCCAAATATCGGTAATTGCCATACTGCATCAATAGACGTCAGCGCCTGCTGTGCGCGCATATCTACCAGTGATTGCATCTGTTGACTGTTAGCACCATCCATTAGTGCGGCTAACAATACAGGACTGGCAGTATTGATATTAATAGGCACATAATAAGGCACCGCGGTAAGATAAGGCCGTAGTACTGCTAGAGTTTCAGCGCTCACCCCTGTCACTTCTAGTAGCTGATCGATACTAACAAAAGGCTGATTTGGCAGAGCATCTGTTGCTACAGCGTTTGACTGCTGCGCATATACCGTACTTTCATCACCACCATCTTGATATACCTCGCCGTCTGCATCTTGCCAATCAAGTATAGCAATAGCGATATCAGGCTCTAGATTTAGTTGCGTGAGTAGTCGTTGGAATACTGCTAAAGCAGTGGTATTGGCCGACCCATCTTGATACAAGTTATTAATGTTAAAACGACCAGACTCATCGCGTAGCTCGACGCTGACACTGTGACTAGCCAATGCATAAGGTGGTATGGGCTGCGCCCAGATATCTTGCGCACTATCAGTATCATTGATGTTGCTATCAGCGCGAATCATCGTCAATGCCAACTGTTGACCTGCATCGATATCTTGCAGCAACTGATTTTGATCGAACAACAAACCACTACGCCTAATTGCAATTTTTTGGCTAGCAAGCATCGATCCTGCAACCACAGTAATACTCACTACCAGTAATAAGATAGTCAGCAGTGCAACACCGCGTTGAGAGTTCGCAGTCATCGACATACATAGCCTTTGTTGTTGAGCAATTGATGCATTTTAACTACTACCTTCTCAATTATTCGTTCCTACATTGCTATCATCCGCACTGCTATTATTGTCACTACCATCATTACCGCTGTTGTCATTATTGGCATTATCATTGCTACCACCCTCTGTATTATTGGCGATGCTTTGACTATTGCTATGCGATATCGGTTGCGGGGCAAGTGCCCATTGCCAAGTGATTGGCATGTCTTGGTATGTAAAGCTAACCGCGACTCCTTTCGGTAATAAAACAGCTGTTGGCTTGGAATTCGCTGTATTCGCTGATTGTACTACTGCTACGCTTGCACTACTGCCACTGTTAATGTCATCGCTCGGAAATCTGGTACTTAGCTCTGGTAGATAGGCTTGCCAGCTCCCTGCTGTGACACCTTCAAGCAATACGCTGTCCAAGCTGACGCTATCACGCCCGCCTTCCATACTGGTATACTGGCGACGTATCAAACGCTCATCCGCAAAAATATATTCGATACGTTGGAGGCTATTGCTACTCTGATATCGTGGATCAGGATCGGCAAAGCGTACAAAGCTGATAATTTCACTATCTAAGCTCATAAAGGGCTCAGGCGCTATTTCGTTCATTTGCTCGCTTGATTGGGAGCTAGTGTTCGCGTTAGTACTATCGCTTGGACTGTTATTCGTCGCACTGACACTTTGAGTAGTAGCCGCTTGATAAGGGATAATTTGACCCATGTCTTGCTGTAATTGCAAATAGGCGTACTGCAAGACAGCCAGATTGTCAGCATGAAATTGCGCGCGCTCACGAGCACGGTTGACCCCATCAAATACTTGCCAGCCTGCAACAGCTAGCATCGCAAATATTGCCATGGCAACCATTAGCTCAAGTAATGTGAAACCACGCTGATGCCTCACAGACCGCCCTCTGCTTGCCCGCTATCACCTGTTGTGCTTAGACCACTTAAATCCAAACTGCCCGTATCTTGCTCAGCATTACTTAGCATCACAGTGATATCAGTGACCGATGTACGCGTCTGTCCATCTATAATAGGCGAAACTGCGATATTTACTTCTTTTAGGGCAGGTGTGATGGCGTCACCGACTGTCATTACTATTTGCCAATCACGCCCTTGTGCATTAACGGTTTGGGTACGGTTGGCTGTCAGCCACGTCTCTTGAATACGCAAATCAGCGGCGGCATTTTGGGCGACGAAGTGAGCAAGCGTACGAGTACGCAATATATCAACTGAACTCAGATATGCACTACTGGCACGGCTCGCCGCGACTGCTACCACTGCCAAAATAGCCAGAGCAACCATCACTTCGATAAGGGTAAAGCCGCTCTCGCGCCCAGACTTGAGTGATATAAATCTTGATGACATAGGCTGGCTTGTCATAGGAGGTTTATATAATTTAGTCACTATACCCCCTGTCCGATTCGCATACTGCCATCTGGCATTATAGTAATCACCTCGCCCACTAAACGCGAATCATGAAGCACTTCAATGGTGACAGGCGTTGCTTGTCCCGTACCAAACCACAAGACTTGTGGTACGTTTTGGTCGCTAAACCAAGGCTGTAACGTTTGGGTTCGTCCCATATTTTGTAAACTACTAGAATCTAAACTTTGAACTCTAATACTTACGCCAGTAGGCGGTTCAGGCAAATTGATGCCCGACTCAACCTCCCAACTTGGCGTTGGTTTTTTCTCATTAGTAGAGCCTGATAGACCAGCCACCTCTGCCGACAGCTCCATAGCATTCTTAGGCTGACTGTCGGTGCTATCTGACATCATCTCTATTGTCTGGTACGCTACATATGGATTTGATAGGGTAACAATGACTGGCTCTACTTGACCTTGCTTATCTGCCTGCATACGCAAACCCATCGGCTGCATACGTTCAGCCGATAATAGGCGAACGTAGCTCAACGAATCGGTCAAATGCTCATAAAAAGCGCGGTTTTTGCGGGATTCACTGCTACCGACAGACAAACTCATTATGCCAGCAAATATAGATAAGATAACCACTACCACCACGATTTCTACCAATGTAAAACCAGTCTGTGTCCGACTGTTTAACGATGAGACTGATGATAAGTGATGGGTATTAGTTGATATGGAGGAGCAGCTGTGACAATGGTCTGTAGGTCTTGTATCTAAGCAGCTTGACTGAGACGTTTGATTAATTAGAGTAAAAGAGCAAGTAGCCGCTGAACTGGACTGAGTCTTGACAGTGACCGGCATATTGCACCTATAAGCCCAATTTTAATTATCGCAGAATGAGAAAGGGTTTTGAAGAATGTAGAAGATATATGAATTCGTGCTGCAATAGTAAGCATTACAACACGATTTATTAAAGCCAAGAAAGGTTCACAACCCAAAAATTACTTGCTACTTTATTAATAACTACTTTAGTAGTTGGTATTACGGTGCTCTTCTGATTCAGTATCGATTTGCTCTACCAGCTCTTGCATATCTTCATCCATGACCTCTTCATCGTCAGCAGGATAATGACTTGGCAACTCTAGTACTTGCTGAACAAAGGCGTAACGCAGCGTATCACGACGACCTAAGTAGCGTTGGTAAAAGCTGGAATTCAATAGTCCTGCACCGCCCTGACCAATTGCCCAAATAGACGATAGATAATCACGAGTACTCAAGTTACTGTGCTCATCTTTTAGGTATGCGCTAATAATATCAATCAAACGCTTCATGCGCTGGCGACGGATATCATATAATTCACCAAACAAACGATTGAGACCAGTCACTGATGCTGCCAAACGCTCTTCGATTTGGTTCAACAGCATGGCTTTTTGCGGGTTGAATAACTGCTGAAAAATCATGCGGGCAACGCCTGCCGACGGGCAGTCATCAATACGGTTAATCTCAAACAATTGCTCTTCGTAACGAATAATAATACGCAGATAAAGCTCATCTTTACTGGAGAAATGCTTGTACAGGGTGCCTTTAGCCAAATCGAGCTGATCTGCCAAACTGTCTAAAGTGATATCACCATCGCCTGACTCAAGTAGCAATTGTTCTGCCATCGCTAAGATGTTCTCTTCTCGTGCCTTGAACTGGTGCTGACGACTCATAATCTCTCCTAAAACATGACAAGATTAAGCATATGACCATCAATTATGTGCGTACATTTGGCAATGAGCGTATAAAACTATACAAGAACTGCTGAAATACCATAAAAGGGATATGCTTATATTTACAAATAGTCATTGATAATCATATAGTTACATTTAGCAATTCAAATACTAAAGGGGATTGAACTATAAGACTATCACATAAATGACTGACTGGTCATAGCATAACCATTTTAGCGATACTGTGCCAGTAAATTTTCAAAGTTTTTTGCGGTTAATGCTCCAACCTCGTTACTATCACAACCGTACATATCTGCGATAAAGCTGGCGACATAAGGTACGTAGGCAGGCTCATTGGGACGACCACGCTTAGGTACAGGCGCCAAATATGGACTGTCAGTCTCAATCAAGATCCTATCTCTAGGCATGTGCCTTGCAGCATCTTGGATATTTTGGGCACTTTTAAAGCTAACAATGCCTGAGAAGGAAATATAAAATCCTAAATCTAAAGCACGTTTCGCAGTCTCCCAATCTTCAGTGAAGCAATGAATAATACCATGCTCAGCGCCTTCACTCTTTAGGATATCGATCGTATCTTCTTTTGCGTCACGCATGTGTATGACAAGCGGTTTTTTTAGTTGCTGACTGGCATGGATATGACGTGCAAGACTGGCTTGCTGCTCTTTTTTATTTTCTGTAGACCAGTAGTAATCTAGCCCTGTCTCGCCTATTGCCCATACATGATCTTTATCAGCAGTCTCTATTAAACGCTCAACCGTCGCTGATTTCAGTACCTCGATATCTTCACAGGGATGAATCCCTACACTCATCCCTAGATTTAGTGTCTCGTCGCCGTAGGTGCTCACAATATTGGCAATCTCGTCATACTCCGCAAAATCACACATGATTGCCATTGCACGGGTAACATTAGCAGTTTTCATGGCGTCAATCGCACCAGATAATTTACCATCGTATTTCGTCAAATCTAAACGGTTGAGGTGACAATGAGTATCTGTAAACATAAATAATCTCGTTGTTAAAAACTTATCAATTAAAAGTATGGGAATTAAAATTTAAATCTTGTTTGCATTGATTGCTGTGAAGGAATCTGTTTTCAAGTATTGTTTAACGGTACACTACATTAATAGCTATCAAAAATACTCTAAATAGAATTTATTCTAAATAAATGGATGATACGAGCTTAGTCGATACGTCATAACAGTCTTTTAAAAACCGAAGCTTCAAAACCTTTATTACCTCTCATAAGTGCCATACTATGAACCATAAAAAAACTATCACTTTACCCCATATCTTCAAAATATTATTGCCCAAGCAACTATATAAACAACGGTTTTTATTACAAGATAAAGGCCATAGTAATTATATTGAAATAGCTAACGACGCACGTATCATTGGAACTCCACAATTACTATTCGTAAAGGTGATAACAATCGAATTACCATTGGTAGTCATGGGAAACTTAATAAACTAAAAATCGATATTAATGGTAATCACAATCAAGTTACCATCACAGAACATGTTAAATTCTCTGGTCAATTATTAGTCGTTGGTAATCATTTACGCATTCATATTGGTGAGTATACCACTGCCATTGACTGCTATATCTTGGCACGTGATAAGAGTGTGACTATTGGTAAATCTTGCATGATATCGCGTGGTATTGAAATTCGTGCTACCGATGTGCACAAGGTCTACAATATAGATACTAACGTACGAGTGAACAAAGCACATTCTGATGTCATTCTAGGAGATCATATTTGGATTGCGGCTAATGTGACTATCTCAAAAAACGTCTCTATCGCTGATGGATGTATCATCGCAGCAGGTGCCTTCGTCAATAAACCAGTCACTATACCAAACTGTATGGTAGCAGGCACACCAGCAAAAATCATTCGCCAACACGTACGTTGGGAACGCTAAACACGACTTCAAATACAATAGTTAATTAAGAGGCACGACTCGCATCACCTCTTCTATGGTTGTCACGCCTTCACTAATACGTTTTGCCCCTGATAAACGTAATGGCTGTAGACCTTCACGATACGCTTGTTGTTTGAGTACATCTAAGTTTGTATCGGCTGCGACCAGTTTTTTTAATTCGTTAGACAACGGCATAATCTCGTATAGGCCGATTCGTCCCTGATAACCAGTGTGTCGACAATGCTCGCAGCCTTGAGCCATATAAATTTGTGCTGGAGTAGGCGCACGCCAAGGTTGTACCAACTCCTGCCATTGAATGGCAACCTCGCTGTCTGGCACAACGTCTACCGCTTTTTTGCAATGCGGGCATAGTGTACGTAATAAACGCTGTGCCATCACACCTAAGATAGTCGCTGACGTCAAAAACGGCTGAATACCCAAATCATGCAAGCGAGTGATTGAACTTGGTGCATCGTTAGTATGTAGTGTCGAGAGCACCAAATGCCCTGTCAATGAGGCTTGTACTGCCATATTGGCTGTTTCAGCATCACGAATCTCCCCTACCATAATGATGTCAGGATCTTGACGCATCAAAGAGCGAATGCCGTCTGCAAAGTTTAGATCGACACCTGGGTTTACTTGCATTTGGTTAAATGCAGGTTCAATCATTTCAATAGGATCTTCAATGGTACAGACATTGACTTGTTCAGTCGCTAGCTGCTTGAGAGTACTATACAAGGTCGTGGTCTTACCCGAACCTGTAGGCCCAGTGACCAAAATAATCCCGTTTGAATGAGCAGTCAATTCATGCCACGTTTCAAGCTGCTTACCCGATAGACCAAGCTGAGCAAAGGAGCGCACCAGTACTTCAGGATCAAATACCCGCATGACCAACTTTTCACCAAACGCGGTTGGCATAGTCGACAAACGAAGCTCTGTCTCTAGTCCCTTCGGCGTTCGCGTCTTTAAACGGCCATCCTGCGGCTTACGCTTTTCTGCGACATTTAGCCGTCCTAAAATTTTGATACGTGCGGTCACCGCGACGATGATTGCCAATGGCATCTCATACACCGTATGTAGCACACCATCAATACGGAAGCGTACCTTACCTGTCTCACGACGTGGCTCTAAATGGATATCACTAGCTCGTTGCTCAAAGGCATATTGCAACAGCCAATCAACAACTCTAACAATATGCTGGTCATTGGCATCAGGATTAGTATTGTCACCCAATTGCAATAATGCTTCGACATTGGTCACATCGGCAGCTGCACGCTTATGGACACTATTTGCGCCTGCAATCGCTTGGGTGACTTGATAGAACTCCTGCCGGTAGCGTTTGATCTGCTCAGGATTGATATAGACCGTACGATAGCTTTTTAATTTGATCAATTTTTCAATACTTGAGTGCCAGTCAGTATAAAAAGGCTGATCCGTTCCGATAATCACTTCGTCTACAGCGACCTCAATCGGTAAAATATGCTGTGAACGTGCATATTCAAATGACATCAATTTTGTGACCGCAGAGACATCAACTTTTAGAGGGTCAATACGAACGAGAGTCATATCTGCTTTAGCCGCCAACCATTGGTTGAGCCAAGCCAAAGTTAATTTATTTTCAGCGCTATTGTCCGTCGCATGGCCATTCGGTAAGCCAAATTCACTAATCGTTAGTAAAGGATGCTGCGCTTTGTCGCGACGGCTAGTAATGACTAGATTATAGCCGCGTTGGTCAATCACTTTATCTGCCAATAGCTCATCTAGACACCAACGCAAATCAATCACTATCGAGTACTGTTGAGCAGACATATCTTTCTTCTTCTGTTGTTTTAAAATGTGTTGTCAAAAACGATATCAATGCAAGCCAGCTACACCGTAACCACAGCGATTATCTGTAGCTGTCCTGATTCTATCAACTGAAAAACCACATCAACGGATTTATAACGCATAACAAATGGCGTAGCGATCTCTGTCCGTCGATAAGCTGGACGCGGGTCTTGGGCAATTAGCTCTTTAATAATGCTCATATCTGAGCCTATCAATTGACTTTGTATATGATGAATTGTAGAAGCAACTGTCGTATTACTCAATCCAGTGTCTGCGTCTTTGATACTTGTATCATTGTTAGCATTACTAGGCTCGCCTGCGCTTACTAGCATCATAAACTGTTCGTTAGCAGCATCGGTCACAGTCACAGTTAATAACTCTGGAGCAGCTGGTGCAAATCCACTCTGTGCTTGGGTCAGCGCATCACTATAGGCCACATATGGCTTTATATCGATGATTGGCGTGCCGTCTATCATATCAGCACCTTTGATAATCAATAATACACGACCTTGAACTATTTTGACTTGCTCGAGCTTAACGACAGATAGGCCTAGTCCTGAAGGACGATACATGCTGCGACTGGCAAATACCCCTATTTTTTGATTACCGCCCAATCTTGGTGGGCGTAC
Organism: Psychrobacter sp. BI730; assembly: GCF_013414195.1. Classification (GTDB taxonomy): domain Bacteria; phylum Pseudomonadota; class Gammaproteobacteria; order Pseudomonadales; family Moraxellaceae; genus Psychrobacter. The sequence continues at coordinate 162,861 of NZ_JAATTV010000007.1, read as the reverse complement.
TTGAGCGCGAAAACTAGTACTGGTTTCATTGTTATTTTTATATCGATAATTATGATGAAACTGCCAACTCAACCATATATGACTAAACTTGTCCAAACCAACAAATGCAGCTGGCGTATCATATAGCGCTAACATCTCAATGACACTAGTCAAAGCGACTAGGTTTGGCTGGCGCGGCGCACCAAATTTCTGCGAAAGCGGCGCACGATGATAGCCAATAATAGGAGCTTGATGGTAGTTATCTAACAGGGGATTTTCATCAAGCATAGACCAACTCCAGTAATACAAAACTGCCCTGATAAAGCAGTTTTGCCAAATGATACAAAATTACTCACTAACGATATTCCATTTTATCATGCTAGACAATCACTGCTAGACGGATTTTTATTTTAAAGTTTGGTATTATGAGCAAGAAATTTGATGAGAGTCATTTACATTTGGGCGATATGACTAATAATGCTGTCATCGTTGACGCAAATCTACTATGTCTAATGACGTAATAGCTGGCTGTATATAAGCTGATAGACTGGCTCTATTGCGCTTACTCATCATTTACTCGTTCATAAAAATAGCAGTGTCGACAACGATTAAAAGACTAATACGTTTTTATAATGTTCAATCTAACATTGAAAATTCTGATTTAATACTTATTCAAACTTAACACACAAATAACAACTTATTAACGAGGACTTTATGTCAAAACTTCGCACCGAAACGGTCACAGAGGTTCATCACTGGAATGACTCTCTATTTAGTATCAAAACCACTCGTGATGATGGCTTGCGCTTTCGTAATGGCGAATTTGCGATGATTGGACTTGTTGTTGATGGCAAGCCACTATTACGCGCTTATTCAATCGCCAGCCCTAACTATGAAGATCATTTAGAATTCTTCTCTATTAAAGTTCAAGATGGTCCATTAACTTCACGCTTGCAACATATCAAAGTAGGCGACGAGCTGTTAGTCAGTAAAAAACCAACGGGCACACTAGTATTGGACGATCTGCTACCAGGTAAGAACCTTTACATGCTCTCTACTGGTACTGGCCTTGCTCCCTTCTTGTCACTAGCACGTGACCCTGAAGTGTATGAGCGTTTTGACAAAATTATCTTAGTACATGGCGTACGTCATGTTCATGATTTAGCTTATCGTGAAATGTTTGAAAACGAGCTACCTAATGATGAAATCTTTGGTGAATGGTATCGCGAAAAATTCATCTATTACCCAACTGTTACGCGTGAAGAATTTAGAAACCAAGGACGTGTCACTGATTTGATGAAATCAGGCAAATTGTTTGAAGATATTGGTTTACCGCCAATGAATAAGGATGATGACCGTGTCATGCTTTGTGGCAGTATGCCGTTTAATGCTGAGGTTTCTGCCATTTTAGATAACTTTGGCTTGACTGTTTCACCACGTATGGGTGTGCAAGCAGATTACGCAGTTGAGCGTGCCTTTGTCGGCTAGAATGATGCTATTTAGCATTAGTAGAATAAATGAAAAATTGTATAAAATAATACTTGACGCATGTAAATAGGCTGCTATAATACGCAGCCTATACAGTCAACACTGTAGCCCAATTAGATAATATTTAGTCAATAGCTATTATCACCTAACATGCCAGTGTGATGGAATTGGTAGACATGACGGATTCAAAATCCGTTGCCTTTAAAAGCGTGTCGGTTCGAGTCCGACCACTGGTACCATATAGCAGTCTAAGTAAGTCCGAGCAAGTCTGATTAGCCCTTATGTTTCATAGCATGAGGGCTTTTTTACGTCTGTATGTGTCTGTATGTGTCTGTTGTAAACCGAGATTATTAACAGTAAACTTGGCAGTAATTACCGTTTTTACTGTATTTCTGACTGGAATTTACTGTTATGGCTCGCATCACTAATCCGCTGACCAATACCGAGGTGGCAAAAGCCAAGCCTAAAGATAAGCCGTATCGATTGTATGACGGTAACGGTCTAGTGCTGAATATCGCAAAGTCTGGCACCAAGACTTGGTATTATCAATACAGCCGTCCTTATACTGGCATAGCTGATATGTTTAAGTTGGGTCGCTACCCTGCTTTATCACTAGCTGATGCTCGTAAGAAACGCGCTGAGTGTGATGCGCTAATAGAGAATAACATTGATCCGAAGACCGACAATCAAAATCAGATAGCAACCGAGCGCAATAAAATAGCGAATGATTTTAAATCGGTGTTTGATGAATGGTTGAAAACTAAAAACTATTCAGAAACGACATTGAGCAAAACGAGAACGGCTGTTGATGAGATAATCGCGGTTATCGGCAATAAACCAGTAAGCGATATTACAACCGTCGATTGCATGGCGGTATTAAAACCAATTGAAGCGGCTGGACACTTTACCAAGCTGCAAAAGACTCGCACCAAGATTAGCCAAGTGATGACTCATGCTATCGCTACTGGACGCGCTACACAAAATCCAGCTTTGCACCTGCGCGGTGTTTTTGCGACTGGTGAAGTAAAACACGCACCTGCGATATTAAACGAGCAGCGACTAGGCGAATTGGTAACGGCCATAGACAGCTATCACGGCAACTTTTCCACACGTAGGGCCTTGCGCTTTGCAATCCTGACGTTTGCGCGTGTAGGCGAAGTACGGCACCTGAAATGGTCTGATTTAGACTTAGAAAAAGGCGTTTGGATCTACACGCCACCAAAGACAAAGAAAAGTACTGGTGTTGATATGGTATCTCCGCTATCGACACAGACATTGCAAGTCATTGATGAAATGCGCGAATATGCAACTGGTGAATACGTTTTCCCTTCGTCTATGTCAAAAAGCAGGGTCTTGTCCGAGAATACACTCAATCAAGCACTTAAACGAATGGGGTTTGACAGTAGCGAGCAAACGAGCCAAGGCTTTAGGGCAATCGCTCGCACACTACTAGAAGAACGCCTAGAGTTTGAATACGCGCTGATTGATATGCAACTAGCGCATAAGGTGGTTGATGGCAATGGTCGAGCTTATAACCGTTTGACCTGGTTGGACAAAAGACGTGACATGATGCAAAGCTGGGCTGACTACTTGGACAATCTCAAAACCTAGACAAAAAAACGCCCTGCCAAATTAATGACAGGGCACAGGGTAAACCTATTCGAATGCTTAATTATCTTTAGCGGCCCATCTTAGATTGCCAACAATGCGACGTGACCAACCGCGCCCAAAGGTGGGCCATGTCCTCAATTGAGTATAAAACTCTAGGCGCTCAGCATTAAATAGCAAGATGATATCGTTCTGATCCATTGCTTTAACTGCTGCTAATGTACGCGGTCCTATGATGCCGTCATCACTGGCACCGATAGCCCGTTGCAGAAACTTAACAGCGTTACGGTTGCCATGATTGTATGCTGCATCGACTACTTGCCAAGCGACAGCTCGTGGTAACTCATCGCCCTTTACTGCTTGCCAATAGCTCTTATTAGCGATTGCTTGAGCTGTGGATTTTGGCAAACTACGCATTGGACCGTTATAGCCGTGAGCACGAGCAACACGTTTTGTCACGCCCCACATTGTTTCCCCGCCAGGGTCGCTTGGATGGTTGACGTAACCGCCTTCGTGCTCCATCAGTCTATCGAAAAATGCCGTAAACTTGCTCATACTATGCCCCCTGTTTACGCTTGATGATAGTTAGCCATGCTACTGTGCCAATTGATATAAGCGCACCTGCTACTATCTCGACCTGCTCAGCTGTGATGTAACCTTTACTAATCAAGCCACCTGCCACAGCAATCAAGCCATATCTGATTAATGGCGTGACCATTGTTGCTGCGCTCTCGTTAAAAATACTCATTTTTATCTCCAAAAAAAGCCCCGTTATGGGGCGTATTTACTGCATTTATTTGATATCTTCCTAACTTGCATATATGCGCTGTACCTAGTGATTAACAGTAGAGCGAGCACCCACATTACAAACCCTAAGAACCTTGCGAGCGTATAACCCCAGTGCCCTTGATAACCTAATGTGTGCAGTGGTGGGTATGAGGTAATAGCCGACAATGCTAAAAAGCCATATATCGCCCAACTGAGCGCACCTGAACATACTACAGCTAGCTCAAGTATTGGTGTATAGATGCCATCGTCAACGACTCGCATACGTGTGAGCATGACAAACAAGCCTAAGATGACAGCGCATAGCGCCATCGTTAAATCAAGATAGATTGGCGCTATCATTCGCTGTCTCCTTTTTTGTAAGCCTTGTTAATTTGAAAGTCGTCATCTAATGACGTATCTAAACCTGTGCGCTTACGCACCGCTTGATTGAGTGTTTTGTTTATGCGTTTTTGATTGCTGATCCATACCATCGTACCTGCTACCAATGGCGCACTAAATAGACCTGCTAATAGTGCAAACAATGGTAATGCACCTGACTGTGCTTCATTAAATGTATTGACTGCCACACTTAACGCCACGCCACTAGAAAGCCCAATTAAAAATTTAGCGAATGGCGGATAATTAAAACTCTTGTCAATCTCAGGTATTTTGACAAAAGCAGCGCATAGACCACCCGCCGTAGAAAAAACCCATACGCCTGTCCAGCTCAGCAAAAAAGGTGCAGGTAAAACCTTTGCGCCTATGAGTTGGTCAGCAGCCCATGCACTAATTGGGTATGATGCAGCTAGAGCAGCTACGCAAGCCCACCATAGCTGCCAAAACTTAATTTTAAGCATCTAGCCCCCTAATTTTAGATAATTAAAACCCCGATTAAGGGCGGTGTTTAGATGCCGAATAACTCTCTAAACTTAGTATTTATATCACCAGTCCTTAGACTTGCAACAGTAAATGTGCTGATATAAACGTCTTTTTTTCTATCAGAAAATAGCGTATATAAAACACCCTTATACTCTTCAACTTCAGGGTATGCGTACATAGCATTAACTTTTGCAACTTGCACGACATGACTTTTATCTAAAAACAGTCTATCAATCTCAATAACAGCTAAATGCTGTCTGTTTTTTGGCGCGTACATTAAGTAAAGTATATTATTTGATACAAAAAACTGTGAGCGTGACTGAGTTTCGGGGATATAAACTGGCTCGTCCCATGTGCCTCTAACTAAATCGTATTTTGTCAAAAAACCATACGGGGTTTGCTGTTGCTGTCGGCAGTAGTAGTATGCGTAATCATCGTACACGTAGACCGTAGGTTCGTACTGCGCTTTGTGCGGGAAATCAGGGTGTGATACATACTCCCAATTTATAAAGTCGAGCGTTTTTACGATGATGTTAAACGTGCTTGTTGCACCGATTGACGAGTAGTAGTACGTCTGCCCGTTTTCAACACGTGTTGATATTTTTGTCATCAGTACGATGTGAGCATAAAAATCAGGTACGTCTATCAACTCAGCAGCAAACGCTGCGTTAATATTGTCGCCAGTCATCTGTAGCGTAGTATTGCCAACGGTAAAATCAGCTACTCGCACATCACTAAATTGCTGCGTAGTTGTATCAAATGTTTGATGCAACATGGTGTAGTAGCTCTCACCGCTGAATCTGCTATTCCATAGCAAATGCACCGTATCGTCAAGCAAAAATACTGCTGCATCATAATTATGCGTAACTGTTTTGCCCAAGACGGTATCGCCAATATCGCATAAATCGTGGTGCGTAATAGCGGTAGGGTCAGCTAAATCAAAATAACTAAATCTGATAGTTAGCTCAGGTGGGGTTTCGCCCGTGCCACGCGTATTAATCATAAGTGCGTTGTAACAAACATCATCATAAAAAACAAAAGATGGTGTGTGACCAAATTTGTCTGTAGGCTTGGTTATCTCGGTTAAATGGTTGGTTAGCTCGTCAGCAAATTTAAGTCCATTTACATATGCTGATATATTTTCTTCAGGCGTTGGGGTGACAAGCTGCTTGCGCCCTAACTCTCCATCCTCACTCTTAACGACTTCACGAAATGTGTTATCACGATATCTGTACAACACATTGTTAGACAGATACATAACATCAGGTTCAAAAGGGACGTGTTTGCCAGCCATTCCGCCGCCTGACTTAAAAACCCTAAACAACAGCTTTTGGTCTTTATGATAGTAAATATCATTAATTTGTGCGCCATTTGCTAGTGCGTCTGACAGATCAACCATGCTCTTAATCTGTATTATGTCTAACTGTCTGCGTGCATCAGTCAGCACTAACTCAGTTGAGCCTTTATCTTGCACGTACACTGCATTGTCGTATGTAAACAGCGCACCGCGCTCAAACGATGTCGCAATAGATCGCTTAGCGTCTGTATCTACTATCTCAAAAACATCTTCTAAAACATCGCTATAGTAGTAATCACCAACCCCTGCACCGTTTGCCAGTGCATCACCCAAACCAATAAGACTGTACAGTTTTGCAACTTCAACGTCTTTACCTTCGTCCTTCTCTACTGTTTTTTCTAACTTATCGCCCGTGTAAATATAAAAAACATCATTAAATAAATAAACAAACCCATCTTCAAAATTTTGTAAAATTGCTGGTTTGCTGCCGTCTATTGACGCGATTTTGTACAGATATTTAAGATTGCCGTGATAATAATAATCACCTACATCTGCCCCATTTGCTATAGCATCAGACAGGTTGGTCATGCTCTTTAAAAGAAGCAATTTAGTAGAGTTATTATCTGTTAGTCTTAAAAAACCATTCTCGTCACCATAAGTATAAATTTCATTTTTATAAGTAAACAGTGCGCTTTTTCTGAAAATCATTTTGTCAGCGGCTGGCGATTGCTCATCAGTTGACGTAATGACGTAAAAATCTTTTAAATAATTATTGTAATAATAATCACCTACGTCAGCACCGTTTGCGATAGCGTCAGTTAGATCAACAAGACTGTATAATTTAGCATTTGCACCGTTTGCGTATATCTGCGCTTTAGCCAAAGTGCTTTCGGCAGACTCATTGATGGCGCTTATAGCTGTAGCTGTAACAGTCACATCATCAATCGCAATTTTAACGATTGCTGTCTCGCTATCTGAGCCATAAATCCTAAACCATGCTCGAACGTATGCACTGGTGGCTTTTGGAAATATAGGTTCATCAATAACAGTAATGCCATTAGCACTATCTAACGTAAGCGACGATATAACTTGATGTGAGATAGATTGCTTGTATTGGTTTAGCCACTCAACACCCACTTCGACAGTATCATTTAGTGGGTCAGTCGGGTTAACGACACGTAGTAATGAAGCTGAGAGAGTGTAGCTATGACCACTATAAACAGGCACGGCCTTGCGTGTGGCGACATATCCCGCTTTATTTTTAACTGTAAGCACCTTGCCTATTTTGGGTATCTGAGAAATATATAACTGAGAGCCAAGTATGATTGGGTCAGGTTCAGCTTTGATAACGTCGGAAAATAACTCAGGCGCATCACCAACTCTGTCTGTTTCGCTGCTTGTTATCGACTTGATTGTCAAATCAACAGCATCAGCCATGTCTGCCGCTTCATTAGCTTTGGTTAGCGCCTCACCTGATTTTGTGTCTGTGTATGTTTTTAACTGACTTACTGCTGCTGTTCCTACGCCATCTGCGTAAGTCTTGGCACTTACTAAGGCAGCATTAGCAGCAACGTCGGTGTAGGTTTTCTGACGCTCATCAATATCCCACGTAACTTTTGACCATGCCCCTGATTTTTTTAGATACAAACCGCTATTTGCTGTTGTATCATTAGTAACGATTGCATAACCGCCATTTGCTATAGAGCTTGCAGTCATTAACGCTTTGGTTTCAAAAGGCGTAAAACCCACACCCGATTGCGTCATTAACTTAATAGCTTTCTTGACTGTTGGGTAACTTCCCCCAAGTCGCGTCGTTACCTGTGTACTATCATCGCCGTTCACCACCTCTTGCAGTGTTGTGGCATCAACCCTTGTGTCTGCTATTACTTTTGCAATATCATCGGCCATCTTTTAAAACTCCAAAAAAAGCCCTCATAATTGAGGGCGTAGGATGTGTATTTTTTATGCGTATTATATTGATCGCTTTATTTCAGCATCTAACAATGCGCTGTTTAAAAACAGTCCGATTAAGTCATCAATCTCACCTGCTGTTTTCTCACCAACCTCCTGCCCTTCGAGGTTATACAGTGTGATGACCTCAGCTCGCTCATCCGCTGTTACCGGTGCGTTATAGACAAGTATGTCTTTGTCTGTGTGCATCGTAGTGCCGTCAGCTAGATTGATGACCAGCTCTTTATTAAACGTGATTGAGCGTTGCCCATCTTTCGGGTTGTTTAGCACAACCGATTTCGCACGTTCATAACTGTCACCCGCGCTATCTGTCTGTTTGTGTTTTTGTAGTACGTCTGATACATCAATCATCTTATAACTCCTCGTCGATATACACATGGATTTCTGTATTGTCTAACCCTGTTGCTGTTGCTAACTTCTTTATTTCTACACGCTGCTGATTCATGTTTTCAGTGACCTGATAGGCAAAAGGCGGTCTGGTATCTGACGGGTGTATAATAACGTTTCCCGATGTTTTAACCCTCACGTTTGTCAATGTCATCTGATTTGTGCCCTTATTGACAAAGATAGTGCTATCACCAGTGCCAAAAGTTGCAACAATCTTACGCCACCCTCTCTTGTAACTTGCTGCACCTGCCTTTACGCTTGTGACATCAATAGCTTTGCCTGTAAGCGTTGATGCAACATCCTGTGCTAAAGGTATTTGACCACTTGACGTGCCCACCTCACGACTTGCTGCTGCGGTTGCAGGTATCGTCGCACCATTAAACATAACTTTAGTGGTTGGGTGTACCTGTACTTCTGTCGCTCCGTTTATTAGCCCTGTGTCGCCTTTATCGCCTTTATCCCCCTGAGCGCCTGTTCCGACTTTGATTGTGAACTTGTGCTGACGGTCATCAATCTCACCAAACGGTGATTTATTTATTGCCTCAACTTTGAGTAATGGCATATTAAACCTCCTATGGTTTAGTGATAGCAGACACAACGCGCAAAGCGAAGGTCTCGCTTGATAGTCGATTGCCAGATTTAGTAAATAAAATATCAGCTTTATAGCTGCCAATATTTAGCGTTAGGCTTGGCAGTGTAAGCTCGAATATGCCTTGCGCTGCATCAGTTACCGTGACTACCATGACGACGGGCGTTGGGCTTGACTCAGAGTTATCTGCTACCAGCTCAGACTTGATTGTTATGCCTGTTAGGTTTAGTGGCGCTCCTGTGTCGTCTAAATACTCGCATCTAATAGCAATCGTGTCGTACTGCTTGACGCAGATTGTATGTACCCTTGTTTGACAACTCATACTATGTCCTCTATTTTATTGTCTTTAAAATCGCTATCATTTTGGTAATAGCAATCACTGTAATTTGTGCATAAGAGCTTATTTGTCATACCATCAGACGGGTCTTTTTGAGCGACTAAGTAAGCATCGTTGCTGTCATTTTGCGTTTTAACTATCTGATAGACCGCTTGCACTACGCTGTCATAACTTGTTGACACCTCACCGCTTGGCAGACGCAGCAAACGCACACTGTAATCATCTCTAGCGACAACAGGTATGCTCTCAACACCGTTATTGATAGTCTGTATAAACAAGTGATTGTCATCGCTGTCATCAATGCTAACAGGGTCGCTCGTAAACAAAACGATAGAGCCGTCTATAACCTCAATACTGTCAACGCTGCCCTGCTGAATGTTGGCTCGCAGTTGGTCTGCTACGGTAATGCGATTGGTACGCACCACAATGTTAGACTCGTCACCTGCGGTAAATTCGCAAGTCTTGTATGCGTGACGGTCTTTGTTATACAGTCGCATCATGTGAATATGTGCTTGCACCTCGTTACGCACACCGATCAACTTATCCTCATGCGGATTTATCAGGCTATCACTCGGATAGGACAGCGTGACAGTTGCATCATCTGTCGGGTCGGTATATTCAACGGTTACGCCATCATAATCATTTGCAATACCTAGTGACTCGGACGCAGTAAAACTTTCAGGTATTATATTATGCGAGTTAAACACAGCAACCGACGCAGGTACGATACGCTCAAAGTCGAGCATTACCTTATTACCTTGGCGTTTGGCTTGACTAAACACCGCCTTGCCGACTGTTTGCAATGTTTCCTCAGCACTTAGATTGTTGTCATCGAACGTATAGCAAAACTCGCTACACTTTTCAGTGCCAAAGTAAGCAATCTGCTCGTCAATCTCAGCCTTTATTTGAGCAACATCAATTTGCGATAGTTGCAAGTTGCCAATTTTCTCATCAGTCGCTATATGCCTGATAATGTCGTCAGCGCGATTAGATAGCTTGAGCAATCCGCTTGTAGCATCGGTCACGTATCGCTGTACCAATAGCCGTAATTTACGCTCTTTGAGTGATAACGCGCCCTCTGTGCCTAGTGTCTTGCTCAGCACGTTGGTTGTACCTGCCATGTAATCAGTGGCGACCATCGAGCGTATGCCGTAAAAGTCTTTTATCTTTAGCTCATCGACGATACCGCCTGAGCTATCCGTGACTACGTTTGATGTTCTGGCCATTCTCCAACGTAAACGCTTGCCTTTGATGAAGTTTGGGTTATTAATAACAACGGTTTTATTGGCTGCTGAGCGTATCTTGTTGTCACTACTGTCTGTGGTTGCCACATCATAACTTCTATCAACCACCACGCTAGCACCTAAGCCACCGACACTCTTAGGCTCAAACGTAAATCCATCGCTGTTTGGTGACTGTATGCTAAATTGCTGAGTGACAAGCGTGTTGGCAATCGGATTATTGTTAATATCGACAATCTCAGACTCGATCACACCGTACAGTCGCAAGGCTCGCCACCGTCCGCTTGGCTCACCATCGTATAATCCATTGGGTGCAGTAATATTGACGTACGCGCCTTCATGCTCTTTTAAATCAGTGTAATGCCACCCTTGCCAAAACGTATCGCTTTCGGTGGACATTGTGACAGCATCAGACTCAACCGTTAAATCGACATTATCAGTAAGTAGCTGCCAGTCGCTATTGATAGCAGCAGGATTAGACAGTGTTATCTGTTTTTCAGTGACGGTCAGTATCTCGTACTGACCATTTAGGGTGTAAGTTACATCAGTGACATCAGGCTCTACGCCTTCGGTTACGCCATTTGCTGACGCTAGATTATCCGCACCTTCAATGAGTATCGTGTCACCGACTGCAAAGTTGTTTCTAAAGTCTGCATTGCTTGATGTTTCAATGATGTTTGGGTTTTTGAATGTCGTCGCTACCGTCAAATAACTATCAGGCGCTTGCAATGTCTGGCCATTGACCGACGTGTACCGCTTAGCAACCTTGCGTGACCAAGCTGCTTCTTCTGCTGTAAATGCCGATCCAAACTGAAAGGCTGGTGTATCATCAAACGTGGTATCAGGGTCAAAAACCAACACACTTGAGCCAAACACCTGACTGATGGGCGTAGTATCGTCGTAAGCCTCTTTTACGTCATACTTGCCACGGCCTACGCGATAAGCTGACATTTCAACTTCTTTGTGGTCAATATAAACGCTGTAGGTGACGGCTGTTAAATCAGGCACACTATAAACTGTACCGAAAATATCAGGTATGCGACCACCTAAACGCTGCTTATTGGTTCTAGCTGCTAGTGCGTTGTTAGGGCTTGGTGCTGCACTGCTGTTCTGATTAGGCAATGTTGGCACTGGCATCAAAAAAGAGATAGCTACTGATATAAGCGTAGATACAACAATGGCTGCGATAAATGCACCAATACCCATCGGCTTAACAACGGCATAGATACGACCATTTAGGCGCATGATTTTATCTACGTCTTGCGGTGTTTTCGGTGTGATGTCTTTTGATAAGTCGTTATGGTAAAGGCGCACACTGTCCGATAATCCCTGACCACCGAACGCTTGCATCAATAGCTGCTCAACGTCATAGCCTTGATATGACTCAATGTTATTTTGCGGATTAAAAATATCGCGTATCACAACTAACTCGACTGAGCGTTTAAAATACTTACTCACTAAGCTCATAAAATACCACCCTGTCAAAGTCTCGTTTAATGTAATCTAACGGTTGCCATACCACGCCTTGCGGCTCTAAGTGCAACACGCGCCCATCAATCCATAGCCCTACGTGCGCCTTGCCTTTATCCCTAAATAAAACAATCGTATGCTGTGATGGTTCAATGACTGGCACAAACTGGCGCAAATTCGAGGCACTAAAAAAGCCGCTTGTCAGCAGCTTGTTTGATATATCAATTCCAGTGTAGTGTTTGTAAGCATCTATCAAAAAATGCTCACAGCAGTATTTGTCAGCATCGTATTTGATAGCATCCCACATTAGAAACCTCGTAGCGTTGGCGTATTGTCTAGCGTATAAACTTCGCCTGTCTTTGTTAAGTTCATCTGCTTAGCTCGGCAAACGAAAACAGCACCCTCAATCTTTGGCTCGTAGTCGGTGACCTCTAAACCTAGTATGGTAACTTGCGGCTTGGTTAAGTCTGACAAGTTGTATTCACGATAATTTAGCGTTGGTCTAATGTCTGAGTATTGACTTTCTCTAGCAGCTTTCAGTTCATCAGGGAATGTCTCGCCCAAATCGCCAACGCCGATAGTTATTTCTTGATCTAAATCATCTGAATTAGTACCGCGTTGGATTGTCAGTGGTACATACTCATAATCATAGCTAAACGTGTTCTCATGCTGCACTGTGATGCCGTCAGCATGGTTCTGTACTAAACGGTAAACCTTTGACCATGCAGGGTGTGAAACCTCAACACAAAGCAATCTAACGTCATCAGGATTGCCACTGAGCCAATAATTATAATCAGGCATTGTTGACCTCAAATTTTAGGCATAAAAAAACCACCTAAAAAGGTGGCTGTCTTTAGTTAAGTTCACATTATTTTTTCAATGGTTACAGTCATACTTACGTTATGCGCTGTTTTCAACTCCTCACAGCTCGTCAGTTTAAATTTTAATATATCTCTATTTATCTGACTTGTTTCTTTTAATATTTCTGGGTCATTCTTCGGTAGATAGCTTCTGCGCTGCGCCATCAATTCGGTAGCCCACAATGTCATTTTATCTTCTGCTTTATCATCTATATGAAATAGCGCGTCACCAGCTTGACTCCAACCATCGTATATAATTAACCTATAAACTTCCATAGTAACTCCTTATTTTGTAAGGACATAATAACATAATCAGGCATTTAAACTCCCTAGTGCATCAGGCAAATCTTCATTGACCAGTTTTTCAAGCTGATTCATAAATCCTGAAATATCACCGCCTGTCTGCTCGTAGAAATATACAAACGTGGCAGCTAACTCAAGGTCAACAGGCTTGGGAATTACAATTAAGTTAGTGCTAAACTCAAAGACGTTGCCGCCTAGCACGCTATCCTTTGGCATACCGTTAAAATAGCACTGAAACCACTTCATCGTTGTGCCCTTGATTATCAAGCGCATCGCAAATGGCTTAACTTTATACAGCTCCCAAAACTTCCAAATATAATCATGATGCTGTGCTTTATGCCTAAACGTCACCGATATTTGATGCGGTGCGCCTACGTTATTTAGACGTAAACGCGGTGGCCCATTCGTGTATTGAGTGCTTAACACATCATTGCCAATATCTACGTTGTAGTTTTCAAGCAACGGACATAGGATAAGCTGTGGTAAATCATCTTCTATTGCCATGCTCTATCTCCGTCTAGGTGCTTGTACGTTACGATTGATTTGCTTTGACTCGTAGCTGTTAGGGTTTTGCAAGTTGGTAAATCCGCGCTTAACTTCATTGCGAACGTCTGTAATGGTGATTGTTTGACCGTCATCGCTAGCCGTGACTTGAGCTGATGAGTTGTTAACGATGTTAATGCTCACTTTGCTGTCATCATTAGCCGCCTTACCACTACGCATGGCGTTTAGATTATCAACACCAATGCGTTTAGTTGATGCAGCATCAAATACGTATTCTTGACCATGCACTGCACCTGCGACTTGATTAACGCCCATGTTGCCAGTGTAACCACCAGTTTTGAAACCTTTAGGTGATAGCGCCTGAATAGCAGCAGGTATAATCCCAGTTGATAGCGTAGTCGTTGCCACAGCAGGTAGGTTGGCTGGGAATGGTGCAGAACTCCATGCCTTAGCAATAGCCGTGAAGCTAGCTGATTGCGCTTGCACAAAATCATAAGCCTTTTGTACTGCAAACATAGCTTGATAACCCTTGCTTGTCTCACCTAACGCCATGCCAAACATAGCTGCGATTGAGCCGACTGTCTGCGATTGCTTTTGTAGCTCCAAATCTCTAATGCTTTGATTGTAGTTTTCAGTCAACTGTTGGCGTGATGCCTCAGCTTGAGCTTTTTTATCGGTGTGCAATCGCTCGTATTCATCAACAACTGCCATTTTCTCTTGATAGGCAAGGCGTAGCTTCTCAGCCTCGGATTGAGGTTGGTTAATATCAAGTCCATTAAAAGCTGTTTCTGAGTTCTCTGTGGCTTTCTTTAGTTGAGCAAAACGCGCCTGTATAGCGAGCGTTGCCCCTGCTGCCATATTCAATCTTTCAAGCTCAGCTACCATTGCTCGATACTCGTTTAGTTGAGCCTCGCTAGCGCCTTTATATTTACCGATGCCAATGTCGTACTCAAGGTCAGCTAAGTTGCTGTTATTGCCAAATAGCGCAATCTCTTTTTTAATGCGATCAATACCAGTCTGCACCGCTTCAATCGCACCCTCAGCCATTTTCTGCGCTTCGGTTTTGACAGCCTTAGCTTTTGACTTGATACCACCAATGTAACCATCGCCTAAATCTTTACCTAGTTTGATAGTAGCCTTGGCTGGTGAATTACTTTGCTGTCTTTTTCTGACCGCCTCAATCGCGTTACCTGCCATTGTGGACGCTGCACTGACCACGCCTGAGCCGATTGACTTGATACCGTTAATAAAGCCTTGGATAAAGTCACGACCGATGCTGTAGAGCTTTTTACCGTAGTTTTTGATAACGTCGAGTATCTGACCCATCATATTACCAACGATGGTAACAGCGCCTTTCAAACCATTACCGATGATGCCAGGTATCGCCTTAAAGTCACCACTAATCACCGCTTTGATGACGCCTAGCACTGTTGATACCGTGTTTTTAATCAGTGCAAAGCCGCCACTAAACAAGGTAGCGACAAGCTGCAATGCTGTGCTGACTGTGTTCACAATACCGCTAAAGCTAACCTTGATAACACTCCAAACAGCTTGGAATACGCCAGTCGCTATCGTTTTGAATGACTCAAACGTGCCTGAGTAAAGCTCACTCATTAGCGTTAGGTATTCTTTGCCTGTGTTCCAAATAAACATAAACACTTCAGCAATATCACGCCCTGCTTGCTGCAATGGTTCAGGCAATGAGCCAAACACGCTTTTGATGTACTCGTTAAGCTCAGACGCTTTCTCTTTGACGTAATCCCAATTTTGATAGAGCAGTACGCCAGCCGCAATCAATGCACCTATAGCGAGCAACGGTAGCGCAAAGCCACCTGATAATATCGCTAGTCCAGCTTTAGCAGCAGCAAAGCCAACCTTCAAGCCTTCAATGGTAGATCTAACTGCCATGATGCCGTCAGCGAATAGCTTTAGGCCGACAATAGAGCTAAGTAGTACAGCGGTCACAGATATAATCTGCTTTAGTAATTCAGGATTGGCAGCAGTCCACACGCCGATAGCTGTGACAATAGGTGTCATGGCTAGCAGTATGTCGTTGAGCGCAGGAATAAACGCATCACCGATTGATGCAGCCATACCATCGATATTATTCTTAAATAACTCTATTTTGTTTGCTGTCGTGCCGCTGATTGCCTCGAACTCTTTTTGCATTGAACCGGCTGTGTCTGTGGTAGCTGCCAATGCGCTATTTACAGTATCAAGCCCTGTTGCCATTGATGCTATTTTAGCAGCCGCCTCTTTGCCAAATAGGTTGGACAATGCTGCGATGCGGCTTGACTCGTCCAGCATATTTACCGCATCTATAACCTCTAAGATAGCGCCCTTGCCATCAGTTCTTGTTATCTCAGCAAATTCAGCAGTATCAAGACCTAATTGCTGCAATCCAATAATGCCAGACTTACTCAGACCATCTAGGTCAGATAGCGTCATAAGCATACTGTTAAAAGCTGTACTAGCTGTCTCAGGCTGCCAGCCTAACGCAACCAATGCAGAACCAAATGCCGCTGTATCGTCTGCGCTTAGCTTAAATGTTTTCGCTAGTGCTGCTGATCGCATCATGAAGTCAATGATATTTGGTGCTGTTGAAGCCATGCTATTAGATAGCGTGTTAATCGTATCGCCAAGCTCACCGACATTCTCAATAGGTAGTGCAAACACGTTAGCAATCTTTGCCATGCTATCCGCAGCATCCGCTGACGACATATCAAAGGCCACACCCATTTTCGCAATGGTTTCTGTAAACCCAACAATATCCTTCTCAGCAATACCAAGCTGACCAGCTACCGCCGCCACTCCAGCCAATTCCTCAAAGCTCTGTGGTATCTCGGTGGTAAGTGCCTGTAGCTCTTTACGCATATTTGCTAGACCGTCATTGGTCGCAAAATCTACGGTTTTATTCACCTCAGCCATTGCTGACTCAAAAGCGATAGCTTTGTTTACTGACACGCCTATAACACCTGCAAGTGCCGCCCCTGCCAATGCCGCTGCTTTAGCCATGCCATCCAGCGCCTTTTTACCACTAGCTGCTGATGCGTTTAGTCTGTTGGTGTCACGGCTCGCTCGGTCTGCCCGGTTGCCCAAGTCGCCTGTATCATCTGCCGCTTGGTCTGCTGCACCGCCAAGCTCTTGCAACTGCTTTCTAAGCTCTTTGATTCGAGCCTCAGCTTTGGCAGAATCGATTACAATACTGAGTCTGCTTTCTTGTTCTGCCATCACTGACCCCTTATTTTTGGCATAAAAAAAGCCCCTAAATTAATAGAGGCTTAGAAACTGAGTGTTTACTTGTTAATTATTCAAACTTCGAGCTTAGTAGATTGCCGTCATTGTCAAATTCACACATTGCTGTATGCTTTGACTCAGCATTGAATTGATTTTTAGCATAAAACTGAAACCATAGCTCATGATTCAGCTCTTTTTTGTACTTTAGATTACTGTTGATAACGTCCATTGACCGTGGATTACTAAGTTTGTCTTGTATATCAATCTGACAAACAGTGATTAGCTCAGGCTCGGACTTGCCGCCAAGATTGGGTATGCCGCTGCGAGTCTTGACAACCTTTTCGGCTGCCTCGTCTTTATCTTTTGCAGCCTGCTTATCCTCTTTGGCTTGTAACTTCTCAGCTTTAACTTGAGCCTTTTCTACTTCGGCTTGCTTATACTCAGCCTCTCTAGCGGCTGCTTGCTCGTCAGTCTCAAACAAAACCAATACGACACCCAAAGCCATCATTAAAGCAAAAACAATACCAACCCATTTCAAGGCTTTCATCTTATTATCACCAGTCAATTATATGACTCAATAATAACCGATAATTGCCGAATTAACCATCTGATTTGGTTTTGCGATGTTCATCTAGCACCATGTCGTCAATGGCGAATATCACCTTATCTAAAACACCTCTAGGTATAGCGACTGGATGAGCTGTCACGACCTCAGTTATATCCCTAACACTAAGGCGCGTTGGCTGCCCTTCTATGTAGTTTCGGCCTCTAGCAATCAACTGATAAGTTTCTATGATGTCTTGTATGTCACCGTCGAACTGTGGCGGCTCAGGAATTTGCACCCCAAGCCGCTTATAGCTAGCCAACCGCTTTGGGGTTAACTCGCTGCTTTTTTGGTGCCAGGCGAAGACTTCAAGGGCTTTTTTTTAGTCGTAGCAGCCGCCTCATCTTTAGCAGCCGCCTTTTTATTAAACTCGGTAATCATTTCACGAGCATGAGTGAATAGCTCGGATACCACTTGCAGCATATCCTCATCGCGCTCATAGTTAGCTGTCATCATTTTAAGGTTTTGATAACTAGGCTCTAACGGCTCACCTTCTCGCTCGACGTTCCATGATTTAATCATGTACTCACCGATTAAGATCAGCATTAACTTTTCACCAGTAAGAGAGTCTTCGGTGTTGTTAGCCGCCAAGAAGTCATCTTCGGTAGGCTGCTGCATCTTGCCAAACTGCGCCTGAAACTTTTTGATAGCCACTTTAAATTCAGGCGTATCACTAATTTCCAGTTTAGCAATCAGGCCAAGCTCATTCTTAACATCGCGCTTGACCACAATCGGCTTATGCTGCTGAATATCTTTTATTTGAAATCCCATCTCTTATTATCCTATGCTGTAATTCTAGTTAAAATCGGTGATTCATCAACCGCCATATAAGTAACTTCGGCTGTTACAAGCTCGTTACCTGTTGGGCTTGGAATGTCACCGCTAATCTGTACGCGTGGTAATTCAATCGTATAGCCTGTGCCGTCCTCAAATTCGATAGGCACTTCAAGCGACATTGTGCCACCGGTGCGTTGTAGCTCTAAAATATCGTAAGCCTTTTCACTAAATGCAATGGTCATCGAACCTGACGCATTAGCAATCATCGCGTGAATGTTGCCGCCGTACATATTCGAGCCTAAGCACTTCTGAATTTCTGACTGGTTATCAAGCTCAAAGCTGAACGCTTCAACACAGACACCAATAGGATCGCCTTCGTATAAAATATCACCGACACTCAAGCCACTGGCTTTAGCGCCCACAATCGTCGCTGCCGCACCTGCTGAATACGATACCGTTTTCTGTGTCTCATAACCAAGCCCCATCAAGCCAAACGTGATGTTTACGATGCCGTCAGTTGTGATCTCAATGCTTAGCGTATTAACGTGGACACCTTTGAAAGCGTAGTAAACACCGTTAGGGCCAGCATCAGTAAAGTCTTTGGTCACTGCGAACATTTTACGACTATCACCGATGGTCAGCTCGCCACCTTCCGTCCAATCGTTCCAAAAGGCTGCTGCTAGAAAATCATCGTAGATACCATAAGCGAGTTCGGCTGATAGGTCGCCTGTGATTTCACCGCTAGTTACAATTCCGCTAGTCTTAACCCTTGTACCGTTCAGCATTTCGCTGTCAGTCAAGGTTGTGGCGTTATTAAGGCCATTGGTAATGCTAGGTAGCACTTTCCAACCTGTCGTTGGTAGTACGTCTTTATCTGTTTGTGCAACGTATGCACTTACAACTCGGCTTCCAGATGACATATTTCTTACTCCAAAAAAAGCCCTCGATTAAGAGGGCGGATAGTGATTGATTGTTTAGTTGAATCTGTAGGGTATTCTTACATTAAGCTGATAGCCGTTCTCACGCTCAGGCACGTTGATAACTGATGCCGTTAGAAACTCAAGTTTGCCAGTACGGTAATATTGAAAGTGTGAGCCTAAGCTGTCAGCAAGTCGCTTGATTGAGCTTGTCTGTTTGTTGTTTGGGTAAAATACTTGTATGACCACAGCGCCCAGCTCTCTTGTGCAAGGTGTGTCAGCCATACCGACCATCAAGTTAATGCCATGCTGCACTGTCAGTCTGTACCAAATGCCGTCTGACGGTGTTTTAAAGTTCACATTGTCAGTTGCATAGCGTTCAGCGACAAAGCCACTCCACGCCCTCATGTGCTCACGTATGAGGCTGTCAATTAGTGCGTTATTCATCGTCTGCCTCATCAAAGTATGTATCATAAATCTTGTCAGCCATGACAACCATTGCAATCAATAACCATTTCATGTGAGCACCTTATTTTAGGCAATAAAAAAGCCCATCATGTGAGGACTTGGTTTCAGCGAGCTATTAGATGCTAGTATCTATATTAACGCCAGTAATAACATACCTATCAGGTTCGCCTGCGGTCTTAATCAGCTCTATACCAACATCGACATGGCTAACATAAACTCCGGTGTCTTTCTTGAACTCGCTAATAAGCCTTTCATTAGCAGCGCATAAATCCTGCTCTAGCTTCTTCTCTCTTGCGTGCAGTTCTTCGATGTTCATATCAACCGTCCTTGTTTTCACTTGTTTTCACGTTGATTACAATAACAACATTAGTATCATTAGTAGTCGAAAGTTTAACGTTTTTGCTTTCGTAATACCTATCTAAAAATTTGCGCCTTGCTCTATACTCATCTTTACTCATTATATATTCACCGCGCTCAAGGACAGTCCTAATAACACTCTCATTCATATTAACCGCCCTTATTATCTAGCTTTTCACACACTAAGCGCATGGCTTCAATAGGGTTGTAAGATTTTGCTATTAGCAAGTCACCTTTCTTGATGCCCTCGTTGATAACATCAGCCGCTTGGCTTGCGTCCATATCACCAGCGTCTAAGTCATTAACAGCATTGCGATAGTCGTCATCGTATTCCGTTAGGTCTGCAACAGCCAACCAACCCCAGCCACCAAAATGAGCGTATCTGTCATTGCCCATATAAAAAGCGCAATAGTCGTACTCCATTCGCGGTGAGTTGTCGATAAAACGCTCTGTCTTGGTGCTACCATCGTTGTTGACAGTGATGCGTATGCTTTTATTATCCATAATAAACTCCTTGTTTTGAGTCTATTATATCAGGTATAAGCTGCGACCATAGCGTCAAATGCCAATCCATACACCCCTTGTGGGGCTTGGCGTGAAGAACCTGCTTCGAGGTAAATCGCATACTGACTGTTCGTCTGGATAAACACAGTAGGTAGTGCGTCAGGCGTTAAACCATTTATAGCACTGAAAGCAATAGACATACCGCCAATATTCTCAGTATATCGGTAATCAGGACTACCAAAACTAACCACAGTCGATCCGCGATATGCGCCAGTATCTACCGGGGCGAGTAATTGAATGTTATTCAGCACCGTTATAGCCATGCCTCGCTGCAACTTATGAGCATCTGTCATAATATCGTCAGCAAACAAAAATGGCGCTCTATCCCAACCTGACATATTAAACCTCGCTACTTAGACCATTCGCCTATACACTTGCCATGCTTTAGGATATCAAGACCACATTCAGCTTGAAACTCTTTGCCGCATTTGCAGCAAGGCCATCTTACAATCCCCTTGCTGTCTCTTAGTTCCATATCTACGCCTCTAAACTCATGCGAGCAAAACGAAGGACGCTTACGCAGTGACTTTAGGTGGTTAATGATATTGCACATATTAAACCTGCCTTAATTGAATATCATAAGATGTATTAGCTGGATCGGGCGTAACAGTAATAACCCTGTAGCCATTTATCTTGTCGTCAAAATACGGAGCTTCTGTTATTTCGTTCTGTAAGCAGGTTAGTAGTACATCAGTAATCTGTATGGTTGCCGACTCTTTATCTTCGTAAAACTTCTTATCGAATACACCACGGCCTGAATAGGTCAATGTGCTATCAGTCACTGCATCAGGTGGCAACATCCAGTCATCAATCCCATCGTCAGTGTCACTCGCTACTGTGCGTGTGCCTGTGAAGGCTGTCACAGCGTCGCTAAGGTCTGTATTAAACGCATCTGCTAGGTCAGCCTGCAAATCATCACGTAAGCCCATTAGAACCTCCCTAGCTCAACAATAAGCGGTGCTGTTGTCTTGTATGGCTTAATCAATACCAGTGCCATTTGCTCACCTGCGCTCATTGACTGACCATCTACGCCATCAGCATAGGTCTTGCTTGATGACACACTGCCGGCTTTCACGCTCTTTGATACCACAGTGCCCTCTGTGCGCCCTTGATACATCGTACCTGCAATCACCTCTTTTGCAATGTAAGCACCTGCTGCTAGTATCTCACTAGGCACAACATCAGTATAGCTCGGCAATCGCTGCTCATTGAGCCAAGCGTTAGCCATTAGTACGGCTTGTTGCTCGTTGCCTGTTGCTGACCAATCAACATCATTTAGCGAGGCTGCTATCGTTTCACTTGTTACGTAATTCATTGTCAATCTCGCTGTGATTAAACGTATCGGCATTAAGCACTGCCTGAGCAATGCTTAATAACTATAGGTCTAAATACTTACGCACCTGTATCTGGTACTGTAACAGGCTTGGTGACATCAACGTCCTCAATGCCATAATCCGTACCTGACTTGGTGGCATCGGTCATCTTAGCTTCAAGCAGTGTGGATGTGCTTGTGTCCTTGTAATCGCGCTCAGATGGAAACGTCACTTTAACGTCATATTCAACTAAATCTTTTGGCAATCCCATTATCTACTCCTATAGATTTGTGATTAAGAAACGGATACTGGTTTGATTTGCTTCGCCAGTTAACTCCCAGTTTTCTTTTTTCTGTAAGTCAGTCCATGATGCACTGATAGCCTCACGCGCTGTACCACCAGTTAAGGTAGATTCATCAGCAATGAAGTCAAAGCCCTGCGGCTGAATCAGCATATCACGGCGTGTCCACAATGCGGTATGACCTGAACCATTACCAGTAGCAGCAGTGCGCTCTAGCTCTAAATCTTCTGGACCTGCTACCGAACCAACGGCAAACGAACCCGCACCTAGCAGATAGGTGATGTACTGAGCATTTGCACCTGTACCAACGACTGTCTTTTCGTCATCTTCGATAATCAAGCGCCCATTGTAATACTCTAGCGGCGGTAGGTTTGCACTGGTTGTTACATGCTCAAGCAACTGCTGCACACGCATCTTGGCGGCAATCTTACTATGAACAACGATTGAGCCACGACCACGATACATCTTGTGCATCAACGATTCAGCATCAATAAACTGGTTTACATCCCATGAGCTAGCAGCGTTTGGTGAGCTAGTTTTTGACACATCAAGCACAAACTTTTCTTTAAGACCTGCGTTGTTCATCACAAGGTTTTTAAGACCAAACACGGTAGCGACTGCGCGATGCTCTGCTTGTTGCTGCCAATAGTTGTTAATCATGCCCTGCATCATTTGCAGTGGTGATACGCCTAGCAAGTGGCGCTCTAGCGTTGACTCCAAAAAGCCTTCGTTCAACCAAGCAGCACGAGCCTTGCTCTTGCGACCAGTGATTTGGCGTGGTGATGCAACATCGGTGTAAATCGTGTTGCTATAGTTAGCCTCAAGCGCCATATCAATAGGCGTAACGTGTGGAATACTGAACTCAATATCTCCGCCACGTAGTCGGGCCTCAATAGCAGAATCAGTGACAAAAGCGCCTGATTGCAGCATTGGTGATTCAAGTAACGGTTCATCGGTGCGGTATGACAGCATCACATCACGGTTAAAAACTTCTCTTAATGCAGCCATTAGCTACTCCTAAGTAAATAATTGTTTGAATAATTCAGGGTTAGTTTTTGCAAGCTCGATACGTTCAGCTTCGCTCATATCTGTTGCTTTAGTAATTTTTCCAGCTCCGCCGTTTGCACCATTAGCCCCGCTACCTGATGCGCCATTCGCTGCAATAAGAGGCTTAAACGCCTCATTACTGCGAAATTCTTGTTTTAGATCATCGAGTGTCATGCCTGTTTTGTTGCCGTTCATGTCTAGCACTCGTATCTTTTGCTGACCATCTTCGGCTTGCTCTAATGACAATCGATTCTGAATATGTGGTAGCAGTGCAATAGCTGAACCTTTAATCGATAGCTCATTAGCTAGATTGTTCGCTGCTTGCCCTACTGTTAAATCATAAATCTGTTTTTGCAGTGTTGAGACTTTGCCTGTGCTGTCCTCATTGAGCTTTTGAATCTGCTCAAGATATGACTTCTCTAAACTCTCAACATCGCCTCTTGCTCTAGCACTTTCGTTCGCTGCTTCTTTTTGTGCCGCTTCTAGTGCGTTTGCTCTATCCTCGGCGGCTTTGCGTAGCTCTCGCTCTCGCTTAGTCTCACCTAGTAGCTCGTCAGCCTTAGCTTTTAGACCGCTACTATCAGGAATATCTGCATCTAGTCGATAGTTGCCATCGTCTTGTTTGACGTAGAATGGCTGTAATGCGCTATCAAGTGCGCTGTGCTTTTCAGCATCTAGTGTTAATGCTAGTGTCATTAGGCTCTGCCTCTCATTGTTTGACGCTCAGCGTCGTTAGTGTGCAATCACAGATTGCGGATAATAAAAAACCCCACTAAAAAGTGAGGTTGATTGGTTGTTTTTTTGGATGTAGTGTTAAGAAACACCTTCGTTGAAATCTATTGCCATCTGTTTAGCGTCTTCCATTGTTTCAGCTACCCATTCACCACGCCCAAAATTATCTTTGTCGTATTCATGGTCGCTAAAATCACTTGTCCCTCTTAACAACTCATTAGGCACTTCATTGTTATAAGTCCAAGACAGCCTGATAGTCTTGTCGTCAATAACTTTTGCTGTGGTATGGACGTGATATTCGTCATCCCAAAACTTGACTAGGTTCTCTAGCGTGTCATCAAGATTAGCCGGTTCATAATGACAATCGCCTTTTTCACACTTAGAGCCAACAGTAAAGCCATAACAAGCTCGATGACTCCAGCCAAACCATTTGTTATGCAGCGGACTAAAGCCTACGCCATGCGTTAATTCTTCCGTTATTTCTAAGTCGGCAAGAAACTTGACATCATCTTCCATACCTTCGAGAGTGATATAACTACCATCAAACTTGCTGATATACTTTTTTAAACCATCCTCATTCCACGGATGGTCGTTTTCTACAAGACTAGCAACTTGCTCTAAATAACTTTTAACATCCATATCATAACCCTGCCTTTTTAAACGCCATTGGCTCACGACTTCTCATCTCTGCAAGCGTCAACGGCTTAAAGTTTTTATCTAGCTGTAATGCTGCGAACTTGTCAGCACTTAGACCGCCTGAGCGTAATAGCTGACCTCTAGTCTCGCCTAGTACGTCATCTTGAAAGTCTTTAGGCTGCTTGTTTAGCCATGAGTAGTAAGACTCGTTAGCGACTGGCCCGTCTTTACTTGCTCGTTTGTCGATGTTGCCACGACCTGCATATTCGTCTTTTAATACGATGATAACTGTACTGCGACAATTATGGTGGGCAGGAGGTCGAGGGCCTTTGCCAACTTCAAATATTCTCTGATCCAAACTACGGCAGATTGTACTTACGCGGCTGTCCAAAGTGCTTAGCCACTGCTCACCCTTGATAATATCTGCATTATCATTGGCAAACTCAGCCTTGCCCTGCATAGCTGCGTGTTGCACAGTCGTCCGTACAATCGTCTTAGCCTGACGTGCTGTGACTTCCATCAAACCATCTTTATAGCCGTTCTTGCGCGTGCCTCGTATCATCTGCACGATTTGCTGATTGGTCTTGCCCTCATACCTAGCGAGCTTGATATGATTGATGTACTTGTTTGATTCGTTGTTAGCAAGCTCACTGAATAGGTCAGTGACCGTTTTACCCTCG
Organism: Psychrobacter sp. BI730; assembly: GCF_013414195.1. Classification (GTDB taxonomy): domain Bacteria; phylum Pseudomonadota; class Gammaproteobacteria; order Pseudomonadales; family Moraxellaceae; genus Psychrobacter. The sequence goes on along the minus strand of NZ_JAATTV010000007.1, from coordinate 137,547 downwards.
CTGCCAGTGACAGATAAGGGCGTATTGTTGACTATCCTTGCAATCTTAGCTTTCTTTGCATCGTCAATCTTGGTCGATAGCTTAACGTCCTCAAATGCGTTATTAAGGCTCTTAGTCTCAAACTGGTACGTATCTATAGCAATAGCGGTTAATGACGCACCTACGGCAACTGTATAGCCAGTAAGTGAGGTTGCAACGCCTGTCTTGACCGATGTTAGCACCTTGTTAAACTCTGCCAGTGTCAGCTCGGTCATTTCATCGTCAAGCATGAGTGACTTCACAAGGTCGTCTATCTCTTTGAGGTGCGCTGATAGATTATTAATCTCAGATTGCTTTAGGCTTTCAAGGTAGACAATGCGCCTGATTGTTTGATTGAGATATTGCTCGTTCATTTTGACCGCCTGTCTCGCTTGATGATACTACCAACGATATAAACCAATACAGATAATCCAAACGCAAAAAGCAACCATTCAGCAGACGCAATCACAATCTACTCCTCAAAAGCTGTTGCTACTGCACTAGGCAATTCGCTATCAATCAAGCCGTCAATCTCATCGTCTGTCAGCTCAGCATCTATCAAGTTGTACTTGCGCTGATAGTTGTAAGCCACCGATTTAGGCGCTAACGAACCTTGAACCCATGAACCGATAGCCGTCATTGTTGCGCTATCCACTGTTGCACTAACAAAGTCTTGCTTGGCCTTAAATAAATACTCACCGTCTTTAGCTGTGTAGGTGATACCTAGATACTCATAGCACAGTAGGATAGCATCGTGGATCGCTTCGTTAATGTTGGCGATTGCCATACTAGCCGTTGAGTTCTGAGTGCTGCTGTCTTGGTTCGATTGCGTGGCTGTTTTCTGTATTTGTGTATCAGATGACTCCGATAACTTCGCACCTAACGCTTGCATGATGGCGTATTTCTTATCCATCGCTTCACCTGCCAAGTTGTTAGGCTCAGCCTGTGCAAAGCCAAACTTGCCGTTTTCCTCAAGCATAATCAGAGCGCCGGCACCAATGCGAATACCTTGTTTCTCTAAGGCCGTCATACGCTGCTCAGATACACCACTCATCCACGCTTGCACTTGACCGCAAGTAAAGACCGATTGCTCATAGTCTGCACTGTTACGATAGTGTGCAAGGTTCATCTTAGCTAACGACTCAAGCGGTATGTTTTGCTCACACCAATCATTGCTATCTGAGCCGCCGATAACAAACGGTATGCGGTTAAACTTAACATTGCCGCTTTTAGTTGGATAGACGCGCTCTTGATGGATAACAAAGCCGTCTTTATCGCCTTGTTGATTAATAGTCGCTTTACGCCACACCTCGACAAAATAACCTGTCTCATCTAAGCCAAGATAACGCCACTGCTCAACTTGCTCACTACTGAATATATCATCAGGGTCAGTCTCATAGACCGTTTCATACAGCACAATCATGTTGGTGACTGTTTGACCACCGATGACCGTTGTACGCCAGTTAATGATACTCTCAGGCGCATAGAAGTTAATCGTAGGACGTAAAGCATTGCGCTCAACATCAGCTTGACTTACTTCGTCGCTAGTTGTTGGATAATCAACAAATAGACCAAATCGACCACGCTCAAGCTGTGCTTCAAACGCTTTCTGTGCTATCTGATAGATTGATAACCCTGCGCCATTGGCATCACGCTTCATGTAATCGAGCTGCTTATCTACGTTGAGCACTGGATCATCTTTAAAAGCCTGACCTGTATATTTGTCTAACGTGTCTTTTGTGACCTCAACGAATACAGCGCGGTCTTTGTAGTTTGAGTAACGTGCCAATGCCTCTGGTGTGCGAATGTCTTTGTTAGGCATAGGCAAGTAACGCTCACCTGCTGCTTTGATAGCATCCTCACCATTGCACACGTCTGTCATGCGCTGCCAACGTGGGGCTAGTGCGTCATACTGTGGGTGTGTCGTGTTAATTGGCATTTTACATACTCATTATTATGTTTGATGAAACAACTGGTTTCGGTTTGGTCTGATAGACAGCAAAGTACCTAAAGGCATCAGCGTAATGGCTTGACCAATCATGCAACGGTTTATCGCGCCACATTCCTGCTTTCTCGTTCCAATCCTTCTTATAGTTTTCTAGCGCCTTAATACCGTCATCACACTTCACAGCGTCAAACTCACAAAGCGGCAATATCTGCCTGACCATTTCAATATCTGTATTGACCGACGTTGTGCGCTTCACTACTTCAAAGTTGATAGATAAGCGCTCACCATTGACCGTGTAACCTTCACGCGCTTGGTCACGTAAACTCTTAGCGTCTTTAGCGCCTAGAGTACGGTTATCAACATCATGCGGTGCTACGTGGCGACCATAGTTATAGCCGCGCTTTAGTAACACTTCTAAGTAATGATTAAGCCCTTCACCGCTGTTTGAGTAGCAGTCGATAACTTGGAAACGCTCACCAACTTTCTTGATAAACCATATTGTTGTACTGTCAGACACACCTAAATCCCAGTAAGTATCAACTGGTGCGTGTTTGTTGTCTGGTAATTCATCAGCGATTAAGCCTTTCTCGTAAAGCTGTGCAAACTGCTTGGCATAGTAAGCGCCTTCAACTGACTGCTCAAACGCTTCACTAGGCATTGATGGATACTCACGCTTCATGTCAGCGCCTAAACGCTTCTCTTTGCTCAAGTACCAGCTCTTTTGTTCGTCTGTGAGTTTAATACCGTGTTTGTGCTCTAACTTGTAGAAGTAGTCTTGTAGTCGCTCAGGTAATGGCTGCGCTTTGTCTTGGTACTCAGGCATTTGCCACCAAGCAAAGAAAAAGAAACGCCAATCAGCCTTGCCTAATTCCTTGCCAGATAGTTGTAACTTCTCAGCCTCTTGTGAGTAGTCAAAGAAGTAACCTTGCCTACCCTCTGCTGTACTTTCTAATGTAACGTAACCATCTGAGAATACAGCTTCAAACGCACCAGTGACAATCTCACGCGCTTTCTCAGGCTGCTTAGCGCATATCTTACCAAACTCACTAACGTGCAACCATTGAAGCGTACCACCACGGAATGATGTTGATACTGTTACTGATCCACCTTTACTGAAAACGTATTCATCAGTGTTATTAATCTCTAGTGGATTAGCATCACGAATAATCATAGGTAGATTATCGTAAGCGTATTTAACCTTGTTTCTGAATAGGCGCTGTGCGTCTGGCTTAGTATGAGCAATCAAGGCGCATGATGAGTGCTCAAACAATGCAGCGTCTAACTGAATGATGCAAACCTCAGTAGTAAAACCTAGCTGCCTTGCTTTTAGAATAATGTTGAAATAATGAATGTTCTCAAAATAGTAAAGCTGTTCAGGTGTCATCTTAAAGCGGACTTTCTTACCATGCTTATCTTTAATAAAATAGATATTATTCAGCCGCCATAATTTGTTTTTGAACTTCGCTTTATATTCAGGTTTCATTTCCTATTTCGTCCATTAAGTCACTCATGCTAGATACTTCCGCTTTGATGTTGGCGTTAAGGTCTATCGTTTGATTACTTGTCCATGCAGCGACATCAACATGCCTACCGATTAGCTCAAGGTTTTTGACCTTATCAGGGAATTTGAGTTTAACTACTGAGCTGCCTTGACCGTCATCAGCGACTTCAAACGATGATATGTTTTGACGCCAATCCATAGACCATTCACTAATAGGCTTTATGCTGCCTTTATCATCAAGTAAGTCTGCCACGTCCAGTGCATCAATATCCATTAGTCGCTTTAACACATACCCTGCATCAACCCCTAACTGCTCATTACGTATGGCTTTCAACTCATTAAACGCCGCTTTAACATTAACATTTGTTAACAGGCGGCTTGCTTGCGCTGTAGCTGTGTTCTCGCTATAACCTGCCCTGATAGCTGCCTTTGTTTGGTTTAAGTCTCTCATTAATTCGAGCACGAATAGCTGCTGCTGTTCTTCTAACTGATTTAATGCACTCTTATCGCTGTTAGGCGCTTCGTCTGTCATACGCCCTCCATAGACGTTAATATAAAAAATACCCATCAAATCAATGTGGGCAAAAGGGGTTATTACTTGCTACACGCATCAATGATATACAGCTTGTCTCTAGCATCTGAATTACCACACGCTGCACGTTCTTTTAGTTTATCCAACCAATACATCTTGGCAATCGGGTGGTCTGTGTCTTGGTAGCGGTTGTATAGCTGCTCGACTGTATGAGTGTAGTTCATAGCATCCCTGCTAAATAATAGGCATAAAAAAAGCCCCATCGGTTAAGATGAGACTTAGAGATAAACGTGATGACGCAAGTAGATTTTTTAAGTTGTATCCCCAACTGCTGAGTGCACGGTTGTCACGTCAACCCCATACTCGGGAACTTGCATATTTTAACACCGCTTTAAACGTAACTCGCTTAGCGTATCACTAATGTATATTATCCAGGGTACTTTGTCAAGATATATCATAGTGCTTTGCTAATAGCATCTTGCACAGCTCACTAAAACTCAAATCATCATTGCTAGTTGCTTCGTATATCTTGCGCTCAATCTCATTGTCTAAGTTAAGCACTACCTGCGGCTTCTTTGTCTTACTCATGTACTTCCTTGATGCTTTTACCTGCGCTGTCTCAGTCATCACTGCCCTCGTTTATATAGATTGTGATTAATCCCTGCTTGCTCGCTTCTTGCAGCCCGTCTAAGAATGACTCAAGCGCATCATCACGCATTGGCTTGTAGTATCGACTACTTACATCATGAGTGCGCCACGCTTTGACCAATGACTTACTAACCTCGCTGCGCTGACCGCCAAGCTCGAACACTTTAGCAGTCAGCTCGTGATCACGACTTAGATCAAAAGTCGCAAGCAAACGCTGGAATATATAATTGTTATTCATATCCAGCCTCACACTGCTTACCTCTAAGCTCTTTAATAACATCTTCTATCGCTATAATGCCATTATCTCCAAGCCGTCTTTGTACATCTGTCGCTACAGCTATGCGAAAAGCTAAGTGGTCAATCTCTTTGTCTGTCATATCTCGAATATCAAATCCTGATAGCTCGCGAACAATCACACGTAAAAGTAAAACCATTACTGCTTGCTGGTGTTCGTCTGTTTTGTCGTAAGCACTAGCGCCATATTTCAATTCATCAACCAGTGCGCTGACTGTCTTTTTTGAACCCAGCTCAAAATCTTCTGCTAGATTATTATTAACTTGTCCACTTATAATATTCATATCACTTCCTTATTTTTTATAATTAGATTTTAGTAACGTAAACATACTGATATTTATTATCGAAGTCGCCCTTGATTACCTTATCAAACTCTTTGCCGCGACCAGTCACGATATAGCCATGTGCAATTTTAGATTTGTTTAGCAAGCTAGCAAAAGTGGCGCCGTTACTTAACATTGCATCCGCTTCTGAACCAATAACTACCTCAAACGCTTGTGCGCCATTGTTTGTTTTCTTAGCAACTAAACCAAGTTTACGAAACTCTAAAGTAGTAAGTGCTTTAACTGCCATTTGATAAACGGTTTTTAAACAGATTGCGAAAGTTGCAGCGTAGTTATCGCCAGTTTGGATAGTTGCTTTAGTTAGTGCGTGAGCTTTCTTAAAGATGTTTGAAGTATTCATGATAACGCCCTCTGGGGTTTGTTTAAGTGTCTTGCTTGGTATGTGTTCTATTATATAGTCATGACTATAACTATGCAAGAATTATTTCGAAATAAACTAAATTATTTCGCATTTTAACGCATATCTCACAAAACCTTCCGCCCTCGCTAAGTGCTGATACACGATATGCTTACTCACTTTGCGCTTACTATCCTTGCCGTACTTGATAACCGTAAAGTGATTATGTGCTATGTATTCAGGCTTTTGCTGCAAATAGTAGTGCAAGAACACTGAGTTATAAGCATCTACGTCATCGTCTCTTAGCTCAATCAGCACGTCATTCACTCGCATAGCATCGTCATCGTTGAGTATTGCCACACTGCGGTACTGTCTGCACGTTGTCACATCGACAATCGGTGCTTTGTGCATGATAGATTCCATGTTTGACTTGTAGCTCAGATTGTCGAGTCCGCTACGACTCCAAGCGCCCCATTGCTCTAGTAGCTCTACGATATTATCAGTCATTAGTAATCCCGCCCTTTTCCCAGTCAATGTCGCTTGGTATCGTTAAAATCATGCCTAAATTAGTAAAGTGGTCGTGCATCATGTTTAGGTACTTATCGTGCTGTTTGACCGTCATAAGCCTTGTTACGTGCATATCCCACGGTACAGCCATAAACTCCAGCTTTTGCTCATAAGAGAATGGCGGTACTCTATCCCTCACCTTTTCGTCGTAAAGCTCAGCAAACGTGTCGTTCTCGTTTCTCAGCATTGGCACACCAAAGTGCAATTTGCAGTAAGCGCGGTATTCTTCCGCTGTCATGCCTATCGTGTCTTGTTCTGCTGCTTCGTTAATCCAAAGACGTTGTAAGCGGTTCTGATCGCTTGAGCGTTTTTCTCTTATCCCTTTCTCAATCGTAAGAGTGAATGGCCCTTGCATATTGCCAATCAGTAGCTTTAACGCTTTTAAATCATCTTCGTTCTTAATCCATCGTTTGATTTTCTTAGTCATTAGAAATCAACTCCGTTTTGTTCTATCTTGCGTTTCTTCCATTTCAGCAACCGATTTGTCTCACGCCATTTCTGCATAAACCATTCAAGCGACTCATCGTGACTCATAGCCATGTTGTACTGGTCTAGCTTTCCGTGACACGAATGACACAGCGGTATCGTGTATTTATCATCCGCCTTGATACCCTTGCCCTTGCCATGTACGCCAAAGTTGCTGTGCGCTGCTTGACTCCGTGGACTAGCACCGCATTGGCAGCAAGGTAGCGACCTGATTTTCTCAAGTCGCTTTGGGTTACGGTTATTCAACGTCCATCTTCACAAGTTTAATTAACGCCTCAATACTCCCTATAGCTTGCTCTAGGTCTGTGATTCTGTCTTTTGCACCTCGCTCACCAGCATTAAGTAACTTCTTAACTGCTGCGAAAGTACAGCCGCTTGATTCAACATTCCAAACCTTGCATATCGCGTAAATATCCATCGTGTCGTACTGGCTCACGTCTTTGTGATAGTGCGAGTGTTTAGGTTTGGGTTTTTCAAGAAACATAAAATCTTCGATAAAACTCGTTACATGACTGCTTTCTAGGATGTTGTCATCATCTAGGTACTCAACAGTACCGTCTTGCTTATAAAAATCTTTTATCCTCACAACCCAATTCGAGCTATAACTACTGACCCATAAATCACCAACCTTAATCTCACTCATGCTCTACCCCTTAAATCTGTATTTATCAAGAAATGCTTCCACACTGTCATTACAAGTCTCAGCGTTATCATCTAATGCCATAGACTCAATGACCGCCAAGCCTCCGCAATTAATCCAAATGGCTGTGACTTCGCAAAGTACGTTTTCAGCTTTATGTGACCACTGCTGACCGACTGATATTGGTCGTCTTAACTTAACCTTACTCATAACAACTCCTCGAAATCTTGTAAAAAGATAAACTTACGCACTGGCACTGGTGTCTGACTATCTGCCGCTTGATACGTCACTAGCTCATCACTTGCCCATAGCACCAGAACTGATTGCCGCGTTTCCTTGTTAACCCAAATCGTATCTCTATCAATCATCATCAAATCTCTCGTATAAGGCGTTTAAATCACTTCTAGTACCTTTGCATCTAAAAGCAATCTGAACGGCACGTACCCCTGTTAGTGTTGCAATGCTTGCTGTTTTAAGGCCATAAGCTCAAGTAGTTAAGTATCTCGTCCATCGTTTCTTGATAACCCTCTGTCACGACTGCTCGATAACCCTCATCTGTCAGCATTTGCAATCGTTCGACTTGATGCGGTGACACTGTACCGTCGTCAGGCTTCTTAATTTCGATTCTAAGGCCGTGAAAGCCGCCACGAGCTATGTCGATGACCAAATCAGGATAGCCACGCTTCACACCGTTGTGCTTGAGTGCTGCGCCTACTCGCTTACTACGTTTACCGCCATTTGCTACGTGTACGATGTAATCCGCTATTGTTTTATCCTTGTACGGTATTTTCTTAGCTTCGCGGATAACCTTGTTTTGTATTTGCGCTTCTGATAGTTCAGTCATATCAATCCTTAATAATCTCGTTAAAACTTTTGCGTGACATCGTTTCTTTGCTGCCGTCCGTGTATCTGATAACAACCGTGTCGCTCTTGATCCACTCGGTACTTAGTACCGTCTTTTTGTTGATTATGTTTTTCATACCTTCACCCTCGCTATACACTCGTTCTCGTTCCAGTCAGCACCTTGGTTTTCACCCATGATGAACGCACTCGCTTCTTTGATTGCGCCCCATGCTTTGTGAACCGTGTCGGGCTTAATCATCACAGCGTTAGCCTCGATATATTTATCAATACCTATCTGATACATACGCACCGTTATTCTGAATTTGCGCTTCTTCTTCATCACCGTTCTGCCTTGTGTCAACCAATGACCAGTAAAAACGCTTTTCGCTTTCATGCCTTCAAACGTTTCTTGGTTAAGCGGTATGGTCATCGAGCCTTTTTTCGTCAATGGCGGTAAATCTTCCAATTCTTCATCGGTCAGCCATTTGAAATTGGAAATATCGAGGAAGGCAAACGCTGCTTTGAGTTCGTTTTCTAAGTTGCTCATGCTTGCTCTCCTTATCCTGTGCAACCGTTGCCGCAAACCAATACATCTTCATTCTCCATATCGTCAATATCCATCCATGTGCTCATCAACCCTAATGAGTTCTCAGGTAATCGTCTTACCGTTGCCCAAAATTTACCGCTAGGGATATGCTCTGAATCAGGGATACCCTGATCTCTCATGTTTATAAAAAGCTCCTCCTTTTCTTCCAAGTAATAATCTTTATGGATAGAGTGCTTTAGTTCTTCTTCTGCCGCTTTTCCCGCTTCCCACAAATCAGGTCTATTGCAGAACGTGACATACCAATGCTGCCAACCTGCCTTTAAGCAACCATCACAATTTGCGTGTTTGTAATGCGAATAGCGTTGTGGTTTTTCTATTCCTAACTGCTTCATGGTGTCAGTTACTTTTAGCTTTCCCCATGTAATCAATGGGTAGTCAGTCTTACACCCGATTTCACCCATTGCCGCTATACGCCTATTCATTCGCACTCGCTCATCTGGCGTGTTATCAAAGCCGTATAGGTATGTATGTAAATGCTCAGGGTCGTTTGCTTTAATCCATTCATAAAAAGGCTTTGTTTTCAGGTTGTATGTGCAAAGGATTGGGCTGCTTCCAAACTTAAAGCCGCCAATGCTTTTACAGACCTCGATTGGGGTCATGCTTTCAAAATCCTTATGATTAGCGTATGTAATATCTACACCTAAATAATCCGCCACTTTTTCCTTGAACCGCTTAATATCAACATCTTCAACCTTGCTTGATATATCATGATTCAATAAAATTACGTTTTCTTTGCCATGTCTCAACACTGCATTGATTGCACATATCGCACTTGAATGGCCGCCTGAATAACAAACAACGAATTTAGAATCGTAAGATCCAATATTTTTAGTTTCGATTTTCATGCGCTCAATCTCCGTAGTTCTGCTAATTTCTCACTGATTCGCTTATCCGCTTCACTGCCTGCTTGTACTGGTGTGTGGCTGTGTTCTACTCGGTGCGTTTCCGGTACTTTAAAATCTGCGCCTTCGCTGTGTTCTTTGCAGACCTCTGGATAATGCTTTTGCCAAGATTTGTAGCTAATCGATTCAGGCTGTGTCTTGATTTGCCACTCACCGACTCGGTTTGCTGTCTCAAGCGTTACTTCGTGCTTGTAGTTGCCCTGTGCTGCTGCTAGGTACTCTTGACGCATATCAGGATAGTTATTGGCTGTCTCTGTGCGTCCTAGTGCCAAGAAGTCGGCTGGTGCTGTTGGTGGCCATTCAAGCGACATAGATTTTCTCTGTGCTGTAAACAACTCAGTTCGAGTTATCTTTAAGTCAGTCAATGCTATCGCCCAAACTTCGACCGTATCTAACATCCAATCTTCATCCTTCATTTTTGATCTAAAAAGTTTCTTCCATGTCGTAAACGTTTGCTCTATTGCTTCCTGTAGCTGTGGTGTTGGCTGCTTCACGTTGTCTGCGCTGTTCTGCAAGTTTTGCTGCGTAGATGTCTGCACTTGATTGCTTAGGTTGGCTGTTAGCTGATTGATTGATTGCATTTCTATTCACCTGATTATTTGATTGTTGTTTGCGGCTTTTCTCGAAAACACCTTGATACTGATTCATGATCGAACTGTTCAAAGAGTCATTTACATCAAAACCGTTTGCGTCAAACTCTATTAAACTTTTTACTAATCTTTTACATGCTGTCTCTGTAAGTGGTTTTTTAATCTCCTTTCTCATTGCTACAAAATCATTCCAATTCTCTTGCTCGATAAAACTAGGTATTGGATAACTAAGAGCGTCGAATTTTGGTTTAGATTTTTTAGGTTTATCTTCTTGTGTAATATTCTTGTGTAAAGGTTCTTGTGTAGTAGTTCTAGTGTGGTGGTCAGATTGACCATGCTTGTCGGACAAATTGACCATGCTTTCGGACAAAATGACCGGACTTGCGGTCAAATTGACCATGCTTGCATCTTCTAAGGGTGGTCTTTTTGACCATGCTTCATCACCTACCAACTCTCTTATTTTTTCAATATTTAGCGTAAATTCGTGCATATTATTGAAACTTGGTGACATACTAATCACGCCTAAATCAGCTAGTTTTTCTACCGATCTGCGTATGGTTTTTTCACCTAAGCCAGTTCCATACCGCTTATCATTAATAAATTGCGAGTAAGCAATAGTGTCTTCACATTTTCCCCAGCCACCAGTTTTGCACCAGATGAATTGAAGGCAAGCGTAGGTATTGCCATTCTTTAGAACCTTTTGCATCTGCAATATGATGTTTGGCACCTGCATGAAGTCGCTCATAAGTAACTCTTGCCTTTCTTTATCTAACATGATTAAATAACTCCCATTAATCATTCACCTGATTGATGTGACCCACTATTTGCGTAGTGGGTTTTTTATTGCCTACGGATGGACTGTCCAATTCATAAGAGCATCATAAACGCGCTCATCTATGCGACCACGCCATTTGTTAGCGAGTTCTTTGACGTAAGCCTCCTTAGCAACTACATAAGCTTGGTGGGCTTCTTGTGGTGTATCGTAAAACCCTATGCCAATGGTTTTTTTACCAGCAGACATTCTTGCTCTGAACCGACCTTTATGCAGGGTGACACCTTGAGGGTACTTTCCGCGTGAAGCGCCACTATCTGTAAAAAGGTTGTTTATCTCACTAGGCACTAAGCAGCAGTTATCCGCGGAGTAGATTTTGTTGTTAGTTTTTAATATATCCTTGTCTAGCTGATGCTTGCTCGCGTCATAATTGTGATCTGTCATCCATTGCGCGAAGTTTTGAAAATTTAACCAACTATCACAGACGAAGCAGTTTAAGTAAGTAGGTCTCTCTACTAGCCTTTTCTCGCAGTAGCACCTCATTAGCATGTTTCGCCATGCTGTATATATGTCTGTTTGCTTGCTGTTAGCCCTTGAGCTAAATAGCCCTACACCCATGAAGCCAACCCCAAAATTTTTGGGATGGTATGGATTCTCAATACCACCTCTTTTAATGTTTCGAGCTCGCGTTACCAACCTGTGTTTGTTTTTATCTTTAAACTCAACAGTGATACACGAGTGTGTTGAATAGCTAATAACTGCTATCTCATAACCTTGCTTTGTGATAAAAACATCGCCTACTTTAATTCTCATGTGCTATACTCCGCTTACGTGTTTAGTTAGATGCCCTTTGAGTTCACAGCTCTTAGGGTTTTTTAATGTCCGATGGAATGATCCAACCTAATATGGTCTTGCTTTCATAAACCGTGTAAATATCAAGATTGAATAACTTAGATAGGCGCATCATTGAATCTGCAACCAATCTCGTGCTACTGGTGAATTGGTCGGCCGCTACCATCTGACCAGTTGCTAATGCTACTTGTAGTGCTTGCTTTGATTTGTCATCAAAATTACCTACGAGCTTTACGTTTGATTGATAGACTTCAAATTGATTCAAAGTGAAGTAAGACTGTCTATCTAGTGCGCTTGCGATTCTTACTATCTGTAAACCAGTTTGCGCCAATTTCTTTAGGTCAAATCTTTGCTGTCTATACAGGCAACCTGCACCAGTACCGCCTGACCTTTCCGCTACCTCTATCAACTGACCTGCTTTTAACTGGTTGGCTAGCTCATCGCGTCTGATGTTTGATTCAATCTGAATCTGTGGAATGGCTCGACCAGCTTTGTGCTTAGCGCGCTTTCTAGTTGATGGGTAGTTATTCTTTTTGACTTTTTTTGGTTGCTCGCTGGCCTTTTCTTTAATGCGCTGCTCTCGCTTCCAAATAGCTAATTGCTTAGCGATTTCTTTAGCGTCTTGCTGCTCTTGCTTTGCTAGGTTTTTAAGGGCTTGCTTGTGTTCACGTTTAGCCTTAGCGCGTGCAACCTTGCGCTCTCTTGGACTCATTTCACGCAGATATAGCTCTCTGGTGTCCGCGATACTGCGAATGATGCCGCCGTTGGGCTTGTTCTCAGCGCGTTTCTGTGGGAACTGGTCAAGCCATGCTTCTACTGCATCAACTGGCATACCTTTGTTTGTGTTGCTGTAATTGCTGATCGGTGCGAAATACGGTTCGTTGAATGACATGATTAGCTCCAAAACATAATGATTAATCGATAAGCCACCGCTAACACTGTGACTGCGGTAATAAACTTCATGACTCTGTGCCAAAAGATGCGGTTCAGATCACGTTTAAGCTCTCTCTGTGCTTCATTGGCTTCTCTAGCTGCTAACTGTCTAGCGTCTAAGCGGTCTTGCTCTGCTTGCGCTTCTAGTGCTTCACGAGCCATTGCTTCGTTAAATTTCATCTTTGCGTGTCTCCGTTCACATTCGTGTTTATAGGCCAATCGCCACATCATTTGTGCATGACTGATAGCGTGTTCAAATTGCTCGTCGTCTGATTGCAATGTGTATTCGTCAGTCATCGCTTAATCTCCTTCACTGGCACTTGGTAGCTGCTACCGTCTGCGAAAGTTACTGTTTCAAACATCACTTCATTCCTTGTAAGTGTGGATTGTCTTTGGCGTGTTGCTTTCTGACTGCGTTGCTCAATGCTTGAAGACGACTCATAGCTGCTTGTATCTTTCCCTGCAAACTCTCAAGCTCGTTACAATCAATACGGCCATCTTCTAACGCTGCTTGCATTTCATTCATCACATCACCTTGGCAAGCTGACGTTGATACGGCTGTCATCAGTAAACTTTCTTGTGTTACTGCTTCGTCAGACTGTTTGCAGTAAATTCCACCAAGACGTTGAGCCATTGCGTGCATGATTGAATGGTCGTTGGTGAATTCCATGATCGTGACCGCTTCATCTAAACGCAGATGGTGAGTGTCACAGTTAGGATTGACTTTGCTATTAAGGACAGTGCTAGACATACCCATACGTGCAGCAATAGCAACTGATCCGCCATGCTTAGGGTTGTGAACCGTCTTGTGTGCTGCGTCTTCTATTTGCATTTGCGTGTCCTATCTATCTGTAAAAACGTTTTGTGTAAGCCTTTCTTTCTGTAAAGTTAATTACAAGGTGTTAGGCTGGTTCTAAATCTTCTAGCTTAACCAGTGGCGTTACATTCGCCTTTAAAGCACCGCCAGTTTGGATTTCTAAAATTGCTTGTCGTCCTTCTGGTATGCCGTGATTTTTGTAGTAGGTCAGTTGCGCTAAAGCGATACCTGTTTGCTTTTCAATATCTCTATAGCTTTGACCGTCAAAGTAATTTAGTAACTGGTCAAATGTCATGTTCGTATTCCCGTTCTCTTAATGTTCGTATATTAGAACACATTGTTCGTATTTATGTCAAGCTTTTATGTTTTGATATACGAACACTACTAAGGAGGCTTACAGATGAATGATGCAGCAGATAGAATCAGCAAAAGAATGGCTGACTTAAAGATAAGTCAAGCTGACATAAAAAGAGCAACTGGCGCAGGTAAGGCGACTATAAGTAGCTGGGTTAAAGGTGATACCAAGCCATCGGGTGCATACGCTACTGAGCTGGCCGCTTATCTGCGCTGTAATACTGATTGGTTACTATCGGGTATTGGCTCGATGACGGACACACCTACCGACACTGAGCGCGTATCCATAGACCACAACATGAAAGGACAAGTGCCTGTGATTAGTTGGGTAGCAGCAGGTGATTGGGCAGAAGTAATGCCTACCACGCTAGACGATGTAATAGACTGGATTCCAAAGCCGACGCATCTATCAGATAGAGCTTTTGGTTTGATTGTTCGAGGGCGTAGTATGTGGCCTGAGTTTAAGCCTGACGAAATTGTTTACGTTGAGCCAAACATAACGCCGTGGGATTTAAAAGACGGCGATCTGGTCATTGTGCAATGCAATGAAGATACAGATGCGACCTTTAAGCAGCTTGTCATGGGCAATGGTCATGATGATATGTATCTAAAACCACTTAACCCTGACTGGCCTGAACAGAGGATGCAGCCAATGAGCGACTGCACTCTAGTCGGGATTGTGGACAGTAAATACACTCGTTATAGATAGTCAAAACTAAAAGTATAAAGAACACCAAGCCTCGCTATTGCGGGGTTTTTTATTGCCTATGCAAAAATAGTTCGTATTTTAGAACAAAAGTGTTTGACACATCGGTTCGTATATGCGAACATAGCGTTACTGATTAGGCAAATACACCAATCACTGATTATTTAACAGACTGAGACAACAAGAAGTTCCGAAATTATTGGCAGTTATCACTAGCTGTCAATGCTTTATGAACATAACGAGCAATAGCTCACAACCGAGGAGAACAATATGGATATAGATAGTTTCGATAACGCACTTCACGAAATGTTAAGCAGTAATTACAACATTGTTGAGTATGGTTCAAGCGACATTGAGCTGAATGATGATAGCGATGATGAGTTCAACGCTTTAGTTGACATGCTAACCCTACAAATAACTCTCAGCGTGATTTCCGACTTAAACCTGCCTGACCTGAGAGAGCGATTAAACCGAGCACACACTGCGTTACTAGACACCCAGTCCAAAGAAATGCAAGACGATCCGTTCAATGAGGAACTGCTTGGTGGAATTGTTGAACGCATTATGAGCATGAGAGACACCAAATAACACCCACAAAAAAGCCCTGCGATTGGCGGACACCAGACAGGGCTTTACTTAAACAAGCGAGGTAATTATGACAGATTCAATCAGATTAGACAATGACGCTGACCATGAAATCAGCGATTGCGGCACAAGCGGTAAGGTTTACATCGCAATGCCGAACGACGTATCAGTTGAGATTTACTTTGAGACTGACGACAACCAAAACATCAACCTGCTAAGCGTAGGCGATTGCTTTCAAGAGATTAACGGTATCAGCGAAGACTACGCTTACACGCTGCAATTCGAGCATGAGCCGATGATTAAGGCAGTTATCAATCAGTTTCTATACGACCACCCTATCGACGATAGAGAGCCGCAAGACTACGACACAGCAGCTTCACTAGGTTTTTCAAACTCAGACTTTTTATACGGATAAGGAGATTGTCATGTCTAAAGATAATACTGGCTTTGCCATAAAGTATGAATCTAGCTCGGTTGATATGTACGGCGATGAAATCGTGATGTTTTTCACTGGTGCAACACGTAAACACGATGCGCGATGGACTAGCGGAATGCCTAACGCGGTAAAACGCTACGCAACCAAAGAGCAAGCAGAAAAAGCACTAAGACGAACTGGGCGATGGTGGCGATGCGAAGTCATAACTTATAAAGAGGCGCTTGAGCATTCAGCTGAGAACGCCAAAGCAGCGGATGAAGAATCCGCATTAGATGATGCTTACTGCGATGACTATTAAGGAGCATGACCATGTTAGAGACAATCAGAATTTACAGCAAAGACGAAAAGTCACATAACACTTGTAATGTAATCCTTACGTTTGAGTGTGTCGAGTATTCATGTCGTGACCCTGAGTTCTACGAAAAATCGCCATACGCTGTGCTTCATAGAGTGCAGCTAGAACCAACGCCTGATGCTGACCTCAAGGTTGATGTACCGCTAGATAATAGCGACGTGAGAGAGCATTTTGAGAGCTTACTGAGCGTCCACTGCCACGGTTATGACGTACATACGGCGGTGGCAGCATGAAACAAATCATCTTCATATCATTTTGGGCTGTGTTTGGTGCGTTCGTCACGCATCAGGCACTAGCCGACACGGTTATCATCGACAACAAAGAGTTCCAAGTGGTCGAGATTGACGGTCAAAAGCTGGTTAGCAATGAATGGCAGCCGACTACGATTGACGGTTATACAGATGAGTATAGAGCGTCTGAGCAGTATAAAACGGTTAAGGCTGCGAATGAGAGCCTACGCAGAATCAAACAAAGATAAGGAATAAGACTATGAGTAACCAAAATACAGACGGTTTAAGCAACCAAATAGCAGTAATGGCTGAAAACCTAAGCATGAAAAACGTAAGCAATGAGAGCTTGCAAGCAACTTTGTTGAACACGGTTTTTAAAGGCGCTAATTACGATCAGCTTGTGTCGCTAGTAATTGTCGCTAATCAGTACGGTCTAAACCCATTCACCAAAGAGATTTACGCCTTTCCAAGCAAGGGCAGCATAACCCCTATCGTGTCAGTCGATGGTTGGTCGAGAATTATTAACGACAATCCGCAATGTGACGGTATTCAGTTTGAGCAAGACGATGAAAGCGCGACTTGCAAGATTTATCGCAAAGACAGAACGCACCCAACCATCGTTACTGAGTATCTGTCTGAATGTGAAATGACCAATAGTCCAGTTTGGAAAAAGTACCCAAAACGTATGTTACGCCATAAAGCCCTTATTCAGTGTGCGCGTATCGCGTTTGGTTTCAGCGGTATCTATGACGAAGATGAAGCGCACCGCATCAATGGCAGTCAAGTTGACGTTATGAAGGACGTTGAGCCAGTCGATGATGGTTATGATGACTTCTTTATTGAGACACACGCAAAGTTAAGACAAGCCGCCGAAAAGGGCACTGACAGCCTGATAAAAGCACATAAGTTTTTAACAGAGTCAGGCGATAAAGAACACGTTAAGCGTTACTGGTCTGACCAAAGTGCGAACCTAAAAGAAATCGCGCAGCAAGCCGATATTGATAACGCTGAAACCATAGACGATGCGGAGGTGGTCGATGAACCTACTACAGAGGCATGATGAATGGCTCGCTGACAGGGTTGGCAAAATAACTGCCAGCCGTGTCAAAGGTATTGATGCCAAGCCCCAAAAGGGTAAGGCATTGAACCGAACCATGATAGAGCTATTGGTTGAACGGCTAACTGGTGAAGTTGAGGACAGGCACATTAATGCAGCAATGCAGTGGGGCATTGACCACGAACCTGACGCAATCGCAAGTTATGAAAACATCACTGGTGAGTTTGTCGTTGGCTGTGGATTGATTGACCACCCTACTATCTCAATGAGTGGCGCAAGTCCTGACGGTCTAATCGGCAAAGATGGATTGCTTGAAGCTAAGTGTCCGAACCGTGAAACGCACATGAATACGATACTCACGCAGCAAGTGCCTGATGAATATATGCCACAAATCACTTGGCAGTTGGCTTGCACTGGCCGCAAGTGGTGTGACTTTGTTAGTTATGATCCACGATTCAGCGAAAACCTACAGACCGTCATTATTCGTGTGCATGTTGCTGACGTTGATATTGAGGCTATAGAAAACGAAGTTGCAGCCTGCAATGCCAAACTAAATCAAATTATTGAAAATTTAACTAAAGAGAGAGAAACAGCATGAGCTTTAATAAACCAGGTCGCCTAACTCGTGATGTAGAAGTACGCCAAACACAATCAGGTGTGTCAGTCGCTAACATTGGCATTGCTGTTGACCACGGTTACGGTGACAACAAAGGCACGATGTTTATTGATTGCTCGCTATGGGGTAAACAAGCAGAAGGTGGATTGATTAAGTTCCTCCGTAAAGGTCGCTTGATTTATGTCGAGGGCGAACTAGGCGAAAAAGAGTACAACGGTAAAAAGTCGTTGACGCTGAATATTAGCCATATCGATCCATTGTTTAATAAAAATGAAAGTATCGATAATGAGATTAACGGTGGTGGTCAGCAAGGCTATCAGCAGCCGTCTAACAATCAGCAAGCGCCTAGCAACTACGCACAGCAGCAAGCTAATAAAGCGCAAGGTATGCAAGGTCAAGTTAATCAGCAGTTTGCACAGCAGAATCAAGCGCCACAAAACACAGCAATGGCAGGTGGCGGTATGGGTCCAGTAGATGATGATATTCCATTTAATAGATTTTACGATGGTCAGTTATAACATTAAAGAATAACAGTTAAACCGATCAATACGAGCTATCTATTTATTAATGAGGATAATAGGAATGAGTAAAGACAAAGGACTGAAATGGATAAAATCGCCAATGTCTAGCGTTCAATTCCAACAAGCTAGAAGCGGTCGAAATGTTTTATCAATCACAAACCAAGATGGTTTTTACAAGCTGACGCATCAAATTGTTGGTAGTACCGAAACAAGCAAGTTTCATTTTGACACCGAAAAACAAGCGCAAGAATACGCACAATCAATGATTAATTAAGGAGCAAATGATGAGTAATTTACAGCCGTTGAATTGGGTTGATAACGTAGCGACAGCAGCAGGTAGAAGCTACACGATACATAAGACCGTGAGTGGTGAATACTACACTCGCATCTATAACATGATGACGCAAAGCTCAAGCGACAGCGCAATGTATGACACGCTAGAAGGAGTTAAGCACTTTGCAGAGTTTGAGCATTACATACCAAAAACCACGGCGGAATTTTTAAAGCCTGACTCTATCACCGATATTGCAAACTGGTTTAAGACGGCAAAGCCTGAGCCGACAATTGATGATTTATGTGTTCAGATTGGTTGTTGTTTGGAAGAAGTTTGCGAGCTATTGAAGGCTTTAGGTCTTAAAGATTATGACGCGCACGAACAGCTAACCATTGACGCAGATGCTTTTAAAAATAAAAGCAGATGGGTTTTAAATAAATTAATCAAGCTGAGCTACGAGCAAAGAATAGCCATTGTAGATGCTTGCTGCGACATCAATGTTACGTCTGTAGGCGTTATGCAGTTGCTAGGCGGTGTCGATGTGCTAGGCGCTCAACGTGAGGTCATACGCTCAAACAATAGCAAGATGGTTAACGGCAAGTTTGAGTTTGATGCTAACGGCAAGATCATGAAGCCTGATAGTTATAGCAGGCCTGATCTGACTAAATTTGTGGAGGTGACGAAGTGAATAACGAACGCATAAAAGAAATCGCACTGGCGAACGGCTTTAAACTCAAAGAGCAGCCAAACGGTGAAATGGATCTGAATCCGTATGTTTATGATTTTGCAAGAACACTGTTACTGCTGAAACTTGGCGAAATAACAGCCGATATGACTGACTTGATAGATAGCAAGGACACGCTAGAGAGCCAGTCAATGTTAGATAGTTGTGACGATATTATTGACAAGCATATTGCAGAATTAAGAGGGGTGAGTGATGACTAACTTACGACGACTACGGATTGACCAAGTGGCTGACAAGGTAGCTTTGCCGAGGTCAACTATTTATGAGAAAATCAAAGCCGGTACCTTTCCAAAGCAATACAAAGATGGTAGCTCGTCTTTTTGGTTCGAGCATGAGCTTGACGCATGGCTAATAAAAGTGCATGATTTGCACTTAGAGACAGTGACTGAAAACGAAGAAGAAACGGCTTGATATTGATTAATAACAGTAAAATTAACAGTAATTGACCATTAACTAAAATAACAAGTCAATTAAATCAATAGTTTACCTGTTATGTTCGAGTCCGACCACTGGTACCATTATTTAGTACAAATTAGCCTCCTTTATCGGAGGTTTTTTTGTGCTTATTATTTATATTTGTTTTAATAAATTCCTAGCTTGTTTATATCGATACTTCAAATGGCATGACAGCGCTTATCTTAATCGGTACCGCATAACTCCATGGCATGCCAGCACTACAATAAAAATATCCATCATTAAATGACACAATATAAGCGGTAAAATCATTACCACACTGATCTATCATCGCTTGTTCATCGCTTTCATCACACACCGCACACCATATATTTTCATCACCCCGCGCTAGCATTGCTCGTGTCAAATCGCTCCCTTTTAATTCATGACTCATCATCAGCTCCTTAATTATCTTGAACTTTCTCATTAATATTTTTAGAAAGTTAATTTACCAGTATTCAATTCATAAGTTTGGTATGAGCTATAAACAATGTCTTATCAGGTAAATACAATTCCTATAAAAGACCATTTATTACTTTCATAACTATTAATTGTTGTGGTTAATATATTGTAAAACGATAGCATTAGAACTGTAACATATAACTATAATATTCATGATAAAAGGCGATAATATTCAGACAGGCGGTATAGAAAATCTGAAAAACTTGAGGTATGCGCCATACAGAATATATATTAGTGAACATATATTAACCATATTTAATCTATTAGTATTTTAACGCCATATATCTCTGACTATTAACCTTACACTATATTTAATTATTGATATATAAATTATTCGCATATTGCCATATTTTTATGGTTCTATATTCGAAAAATCTCTTTATAGTTTAATAATCGATACTGAAACAGAAGTATTGAGTGATGTAAAATATCAACCATGAAAACTCCTACAGCATCCAGTCCACGTAAAATCATTCATATAGATATGGATGCGTTTTATGCCAGTGTAGAACAACGTGACTTCCCAGAATTACGGGGCAAACCACTAGTGGTTGGTGGAGACCCAAATGGTCGCGGTGTTGTAGCAGCGGCTAGCTATGAGGTTCGTCAGTTTGGAGTGCGCTCAGCTATGTCTTGTTATGAGGCTCGCAAACGTTGTCCAGAAGTCATATTTGTCAGACCACGTTTTGAAGTATATCGAGCTGTTAGCAGCGATATTCGCAATATTATGTACAGCTTAACGCCTCATGTTGAGCCGTTATCGCTAGATGAGGCTTATCTCGATGTCACTGGTCTTACTGTACATAAAGGCTCAGCGACATTAATGGCAAATTGGTTAAGAGCACAAATATTGCAACATACAGGATTGACTGCTTCTGCTGGCGTGTCCTTCAACAAAATGTTGGCCAAGATTGCCTCTGATATCAATAAGCCTAACGGCACCGCTATTATCACACCAGAAGACGCTGATGCTTTTATTAGTACACTGCCTATTGAACGATTTCATGGGATAGGTAAAGCAACGGCAAGACGATTACATGCGATGGGCGTGACTAATGGTGCTGATCTACGCCGTATGTCAGCCGAAGTATTGATTAATGAGTTTGGTAAGCGAGGACAGTTTTATCATGACATCGCTCATGGTCGGGATGAACGCGCTGTCAAACCTGAGCGCCTGCATAAGTCTGTTGGTTCGGAGACTACTTTTAGAGAAAACCTAAACGATGACACGGCGTTACGTGTACAAATCTATGAACAAAATGCGGATGCCTTCGCGCAACTGCACAAAAAAAATCTCGTCGCTCATACTATAACGCTCAAGGTTAAGTATGCTGACTTTACTCAGATTACCCGTACACACACGCTAACCACCGCTTTTAGTAGTGCTGAATCTGCTCATTACTGGTTAGACAAGTTATTCTTAGATATTCCGCGCCAGCTCCCTATCCGATTAGTCGGGGTCACTTTTTCGTCATTGACACCTGCAGCTCAACTATTGCCTCAATTAAATTTATTTGAGTAAAATAAGTGAAAGCTAACGTGATAAACATTAGGACAGTTAAATATTTTTGCTTAGGCTATTTAAGTAATTCAAATATATTTTGTGCACTTTGGCTACTTAGTAAAGCAACCTTTTATAGCAGTATTTCTGCTACAATTATGCCAAAATTTCTATCCATTTAAAGACTGATTATGACCAACGCTCACACTGCATCTTCCGATTCTAATGCCCCGCTTGATACCAATAACAATAGTGACGTCTTAGATTATCTAAGCGTGGAAGATTACGACTATGACCTACCAGATCGTTTGATTGCGCGATATCCATTAGCGCAGCGTTCTGCTTCAAAACTTTTGTACTTGCCTGCTCACACTGACACAAATGCTACGCCTGTAGAAGATTGTTTGTTTTCTGAATTGCCTGAATTGTTAGACGCTGGAGACCTGATTGTCTTTAATGATACAAAGGTAATGAAGGCACGCCTATTTGGTCAAAAAGACACTGGCGGTAAACTTGAGGTTTTGATTGAGCGATTGGTTACTGTCTCAGACTTAGATGTAGCAACACTGCATTTAGAAGATTCAGATAATGAGTTAGTCAATCAAGAATATATTGCCCTTTGCCATGTTAAAGCCAGTAAAGCACTGAAACTTGGTCAACGTTTTCAACTGGCTGATGGTCATATGAGTGGCGCGATGATTGGTCGCCAGGACAACTTGTTTATTTTAGCCTTTGATGCGCCAATATTGCCTGATTTAGAACTCTACGGTGAGTTACCTATCCCGCCTTACTTTGAACGTCAGGCCGATGACACTGATAATACTCGTTATCAAACGGTGTTTCATGATCCCGCTAAGCTTGCAAGCGTCGCTGCACCGACAGCAAGTTTGCACTTCGATGACTTGGTGCTTAATAAATTGGCAGAAAAAGGTATCAATACTGCTTTTGTGACATTGCATGTTGGCGCTGGTACCTTTGCACCAGTTAAAACAGACAATCTACTCAATCATACTATGCACAGTGAGTATGCACATCTGCCACAAGTAACTGCTGAGCTGATTAATCAAACGCATGCAAATGGCAATAAGGTTATTGCTATTGGTACCACGGTGACTCGCGTCCTTGAAACGGCGTATCAAAAAACGGCTATCAATGGGCAAGCACTCTCTAGCTGGTCAGGCGACACGGACATCTTTATTTATCCAGGATTTAAATTTGGTGTCATTGATCGACTGTTAACAAACTTTCATTTACCCAAATCGACGTTGCTAATGTTGGTATCAGCTTTTTCTGGCAAAGCATCGATTGAACATGCCTATCAACATGCTATTAAAAAAGAATATCGATTCTTTAGTTATGGTGATGCTATGTTACTTGACAAGAAAATAAGCTGAACATTAAATAAACATTTATGCATTGGACGCAACAGTTGTGAAATAAACTGGTAAACTAAACCGTACTTTGTTATAACAGCAAAGATAACTTATTTTGTAAAGGACTGCTCATGTCTTGTCATTTATCTCGTCGCTTGACTCCTGTACATCGCGCGGTATCGATGGCATTACTTTATTCTGTAGGTTTGGCCGCTATTATTCCAAGCGTACAAGCGGCAACTATCGGTAAGACCGTGGTTAGCTCAGCTCAGCATGAACCGTTGAGCGCAAGTATCGTGGTCACCGACATACGAGCGGCTGACTTTTCAGCGAGCTTGGCCAATCCAGTTATCTATCAACAGATGGGATTGACGCCGACCGATTCAATGCAGGTGCGCTTTCAAGCAACTTCAGCGACCAGTGGTCAGGTATTAATCAGCACATCACAGCCCGTATCCAAGCCTTTCGCTGATTTAGTTTTATCTATCAATGATAATGGGCAGCAAAATGTCGTACCGAAAACATTATTAATGCCGTTAAACGATAGTCTACCGATTAATAATGCTTCCAAGAATAGTGTCAAAGGCACTCAGAAACTTAATTTACCAAGTGTTTCTGCAAGCGCTGCAAAACCGTTAACCGTAAGAAAAGGTGCACCGCCGCTACTAATACCGGTATCTAACGCTGCTGCAAATAAACCAGCTCTAGTAAACATAGCAGCAGTTGATTTCTCTATTTCTAGATCAGTGTCTAACATACAAGCTCCGACAGTGACAGCTACTTCGCAGACTAGCAACCTTACTTACGCGCCTAGTCGTCTTGATAATGGGCTCTTAAATAGTGATTCTGATATAAAAAACACTATCAGTAATGCAAAGAATATTGATAACGGCCTTAGTTCATCGAACCGTTTAGATAGCAGTGCTTTGAGTGCGAGTAACAGCACTGAACCTACGAAAGCGATTGACAACGATAGCGATCGCGATAAGGCAAGTATAAAAAGCACTCCAATCTTAAATAAAGTATTGATTGATAAACCCCTCGATACTCTAAATATTCAAGTCACACGGCAGATACAGCCGAGTCGTAAAAAAACAGACGCTGACGCATCACCCTTATCGACTCTGACTCCTAGTATCATCGCAAGCAATACTGAGAAAAATGCTACTAGCGTCGTGGCAGCTTCTATTGGCAATGCAACGTCGAAAACCCCTAATAGCGCTATTAATAATATACCTTCAAATGATAGAGCAACAGATAGTTCGACAGTTAATCAATACCAAGTACAACGTAACGATAGCCTATGGATTATTGCTCAGCAGATCGCGCAAGAAAACAATCTAGATACTTCCATCGTGATGAAGCAAATTCAGTCTCAAAACCCTGATGCCTTTATCAATAAAGACGCCGATCAATTAAAAGCAGATGCTAAGCTTATTTTGCCCAGTTATGATGTCATACCATCGCAAAGAAACTTAGAAGCAGCTATCGATGCACAAAGACAATATATTCGCAGAGCAAATACAGCGGCGATGCAAAAAACAGCTCAAAGACCTTTTAAAAAACCTTCTATAAATACGCAAGCGGCCAAACGCCCTGAAAAAGCCACGACAACTAAAACACAGACCTTATCAAAAGCACAATTTTCTGTGCTTGCCCCTGGGCGAGATGGCAATGCAGATGGCACTCAAGCGAAAGCGGCATCAAACACAGGGAATGGTTTGAGTACAGATATATTAGAGACACTTAAAGCATCGCGGCAGCAGGCAGCATCACAGGCTCAGCGTCTATCAAGTACCAGTAGCACTCTTAGTAGCTATACTAAAAGAATTCAATTACAAAACCAAAAATTGGCTGAGCTGCAGGCTCGTCTCGAAAAATTACGCAATCAATAATTGCCTAACTGATTCATACATTAGATTGTGATCACAGGCGTAGGAATAACTATGGACAGTATGCTATATATCATCGCCGGATTGGCGCTTATTCTGTTAGTGGCTGCTTTATTCTTGCGCAAAAATAAGGCGCAGAAATCGTCATCACCTTCGCCTATTAATGCAAGAAAAGATACGCCTACTCCATCACCAAAAGTAGATTATGGTACTCCTACCCACACTAATGTCAGCAATAACCATAAATTTGACCATATCACTATTGCTCAGCGTTTTATGGATCAGCAGCGCTATGACAAGGCGATCGAAACCATTAAACGTGGTTTAAGTGAAAAACCTCATAACAGTGCATTGTCTCTTAAACTACTTAGCATATACGCGACGATAAACCAGCCAGAAGATTTTAATAGTATTTATGAGTCTATAAGATCTCATAATGATAGTCAGACTATCGCTCAAGCAGATGAGATAAGAAATCTATCTTTTGAGGAATTAGAACCTGCCGCTGTGCAAACGCTAGCCACAGACAATACCAAAGACGATTTTGGCGCTATCGACTTCGAT
This sequence comes from Psychrobacter sp. BI730, assembly GCF_013414195.1. Taxonomy (GTDB): domain Bacteria; phylum Pseudomonadota; class Gammaproteobacteria; order Pseudomonadales; family Moraxellaceae; genus Psychrobacter. The sequence continues at coordinate 111,792 of NZ_JAATTV010000007.1, read as the reverse complement.
TTACCTATTAGTCAGAATGATAGTACTAATGCAGTAGCTCATCAGCCAATTGAAGAAAGTAATAACGATACTGCACTAAATGAGACTGCAATAAATGATTCTATCGACAGCTTAGAGTTATCAGATAAAGTCGACAATGTTAGTTCTATTACCGAAAATCCGAATGATAGCTTTGATCTGACTCTCAGCGATCTAGAGAATGATTTCGATGCGCCTAATACGACAAGTGAAATGCCTGTCACACCATTGGACAATGTAAATAATGACGTTTTAGAGAGCTCCGCTAACGATAATATTAGTAATAACGAAGATAACGATCTTAGTGACTTTGAGTTTGACTTTGATTCATTTAATGATACTTCGAATGAATCATCTATAGACACTAACCTCTCATATGATGACAATGAGAAAGCCGCACTAGAAGAAGATTTTATCTTAGATTTCGATGATTTAGCAGCCGATACAGACAAAGACAATATCGTCCCTAATGACGTATCCAACAATTCAGAACAACACTCTATTGATACTATCCAAAACGGTGAAGATGACTTTGCTTTATCTTTGGGCAGTCTAGATGCATCAGATGATATCAGTACTGTCTCCAATGACGACCTATCTACGACTGAAAACGACAGTGATTTTGACAATTTCATTCTGGAAAATACTGATTGTGGAAACAATACTTCTGAGAGTATGACCCTTGAAGAAGACAACTTTGCAAATATTAATCTTGAGGAACCATTACTCAATGATGATATCGAGGTTAATGATGTTAGCGTTGTTGAAGAATCGAATATCGCACCTGCTGCACCATTGAGATTTGACGACAATACACTGATAGACGATGATTTTAATATTGACGATGCTGATTCTCTATTTGACACTCCGTCGACCACTACCCCAGTCTCTACAGCTGCACCAGTTGAGAGTGACACTCCTATTACGCCTCAAGAGACTGAGTCAGCAGAAGATTTCTCATCACGGTTCGCAGCAGATTTTGATTTCGTAAAGTCACTAGACAGTAATCAAGTGACGTTAGACTTGGCAGATCAATATCTGCAACTGGGTGAATATGACAGTGCAAAGCGTCTACTCAATGAGGTGATAGCTCAAGGTAATAGTGAACAGAAACAGCAAGCACAGTTACTACTTGAACGTACTGCGTAGTTAATCGTCTAGTCTCTTATCAGCAAGTACTTCCTAATCACGGGATGCTTGCTGATTTTTTTTGCATTTAACTCTAATACTATCTATTATTGAACCCTTTAGCCATCGTTGCTCAATTCTCCAGCACCTCTTTTCTTCCATACTTGTTTACTGTGTTGATACTATGCCATCTTCTGTTATGCTCAAAAATCTATCCGATCCTATTCAACTGATTTATGCTGGTGGTACCTTTGGTAGCTATGGCAGACCTTTAGCGCCATTATCAGCAGAAGTGTTTTTGCCTACTCTACAAAAGCTTTTGTCTGCACAAGACAGTACGAATAACTTACCGACAGTCTCATGGTTAGAAAACACCCTGATCAAAGACAGCAGCCAACTTACTCCTAGCGACTTTACCCATTTCTATCAACTACTCCTGAATGCTTATGCCAAAGGTGATAGACGCTTTGTGCTCATCACTGGCACGGATACGTTGAGTTACTTAGGCGCATTTTTAGCAGAAGCTTTTGCAGGTAGTGATATTTGTATTGTTCTGACCGCAAGTATGCGCCCATTATTAGACAGTGAGATATTGCATTCCTATAACATCGACGAACATAGCGATGCTTGGGGCAATCTCAACGACTCATTAAAACTAGCCGCTGCTGGTGAATCAGGTGTGAAGATTAGTTTTGGCGGCGAATCATGGCCTGCTCAAACAGTACAGAAAATTCACAGCCATGATCTGATGGCATTTACTGGTCATTCTCGCGCCGCTTATCCAGCCAATAGCTATATAAAAAATCTACCTGACACGCGTAGGCAACATTGGCTCGATGACCAACAAGACTTGCTGTCCAGTATTAAAACACGTGCTGAAAACGCAAGTGTTCATGCGCTATATTGCCTACCTAACGATGTTTCGATGATAAACAACCAGCTACAAGCTTTATTGTCGCAGCCACCATGTGGCATCATTCTATTAGGGTTTGGCGCCGGTAACATCCCTTATTCAGCTGCATTAGCAGAGACACTGTCCCTTGCTCATGAACGTGGACATATGGTGATATCAGCCAGTCAATGTCCGTTTGGCGGCGTCAGCGATAGCTATGCGGCAGGCAGTTGGCAGTACGAGCATCATGTCATTGCTGGTGGACGTTTGACCATATCTGCTATTTATGCCCGATTACTATGGTTGCTACTTCGCTATGACAGTCCTGCCAGACGCAGACAGCGTTGGTTGAATAATGTCAACCAAACTGGCACTAGCATCAAAAAGCGATAAGCGACTTTTGATTAATTCCAATTTTATAAGTTTAGAAACCCTAATGTCTGAGACTGAAATTATCGAAACTGAACCAACCTACACTTTAGCGATTGCTATTGAGTTCTTAGGAACTCATTATCATGGCTGGCAACGGCAACGAGAGGTTTTAGGTGTACAAGAAGCCTTAGAGACAGCTATCGGCAAAGTGGCTAACGAGCCTGTAGAAGTCATCGCAGCTGGGCGTACTGATGCCAGCGTCCATGCGAGTAATATGATTGCCCATTTTACAACTCATGCGTATCGCCCTACTCATAACTGGTTACGCGGTGTGAACAGCCTACTCCCTGATGATATTGCTTTACGCTGGATACAACCCATGCCAGTTGACTTTCATGCGCGTTTTGGTGCTATTGCTCGTCGCTATCGTTATATTACGCTCAACCAAGCACAGCGCCCTGCCATACTAAATCATCAAGTAACTCATATCTATGAGCCGCTTGATTTGAAAGCCATGCAGCAAGCAGCAGCTGATATCGTCGGTACACACGATTTTAGCAGTTACCGTGCTGCTGCTTGTCAATCCAATCAACCAGTGCGTACGATTAGCCATGCAAACCTTTTTGCTCATGGTCAATTTATCGTTTTTGATATACAAGCAGATGGGTTTTTACATCATATGGTTCGCAATTTGATGGGTACATTGTATGCCATTGGTAGACATGAGCTAGAGCCAGCAGATTTCTTAAATATTCTACATAAAAAAGATCGAACGATTGCACCGCCCACCGCTTCAGGTGATGGATTGTATTTTATCAATGCCTATTATCCTGAACGCTTTCAAAGCTTATTGCCAAATGCGCCACTAACACCTGTCTGGTTAAATCTACCTAACTAAATCAATATCATTTGGCATACATATCACTTACATGCTGTCAAGTCAAAAGCAGGTTCGTATTGCTTTAATCCACTAACTTACGTATAATATGGGCTTATTTTTTAATTGATTGATACAAATTATGGCAAAAGACGATATTATTGAATTTGAAGGCGAAGTCATTGATACCCTTCCTAATACTTTGTTCAAAGTTCGTTTAGAAAACGGGCACGAAATCATCGCGCATATCTCTGGTAAGATGCGTAAGCATTATATTCGTATCTTGACAGGTGATAAGGTTAAAGTTGAAATGACGCCTTATGACCTATCTAAAGGCCGTATTACCTACCGTGGTAAAAACTAAATACTGACTGACCAATATGGTTATGAAAGTATTAGCATTGGTAAGATACAGCTAATAGCCGAATAGCTACGTTATCGCTGATAGCTGATATGACGCTTGGGTAGTGAAACTGATAATAATAATGAAAATGCTAATCTGCTCATTATTGCCTATCAATATTTTAGTTATTTAGTATTGACTGTTTCTACTTACCATAAAAAATACCGCTAGATTTTAGCGGTATTTTTTCGTCTATTTTTTATGACTTAGTACTATCGCATTTAACTAAATTCAACAGTTGCGCCGTTAACTAAATTCAACAGTTGCGCCGTTTTTTATGACTCCGAGCAAACTAAGCGCGTCCCAATTGGTCAAACGCACACAACCTGCTGATGCTTGACGACTGATACGAGCAGGATCTGGTGATCCATGGATGCCATAAGTTGGTTTACTAAGCCCAATCCATACTGAGCCTACTGGATTGTTAGGACCTGGTGGAATGATAGACTTGCTACCGTCATTGGCCGTATAAGTATAGTTGGGCTCGTGCACCTTTACTTTGACAGTATGAGTACCTGTTGGTGATGGGGTCGCTGTACTGCCCACTGTCGTCGGATAGCTAGCGATCAAATTGTTGTTCTCATCATAAGCGTAGAGTGTCTCAGTGGCCTTATCAGCAACGACGCGATGCACAGGCTTGGTATTAGGATTACCAGGGTTGTATACCGTAATGATTTCACCCGCAGTAAAACTAGCATCAGGATTAAGCGATTTTAAATATTTTTCACTAATATGAAACTTCTCTGCCAACGCCTCAGTAAGACTTTCGTAGTACATTCCCTCAAGCTTGGATTTGGCAACAGAATCAGCAGGTATGGTTGTGGTTTTGACATTCACATCTGCTTCAGTAAGCTGATAACTGACTAGTACTGGTTGAGTCGTGAGCTTCTCATTCTTGGTCAGTGCTTGCCACGTCTCAGCGTTCAACGTATCAGTTACGTCTAAACCATTCGCTTTTTGAAACGCCTGCATGGCTTTACGAGTATTTTTGCCCCAGTAGCCATCGACAGGCCCTACTCCGTTATGATGCCAGTTTAATAGAGCCTGCAGCTTTGTTCCTATATTACGATCGATCTCTGCATCCGCCGTCCAAGTGACATTGTTTATCTTTTTTGCATTGTCAGATAGGTTCTCAGTTGTGTATTTAATAGTAGGCAGTAGCTTATTCAATGAAGTCGCAGCTTTACTATCTCCTGTTAATTTTTGACTTACGCCATTAGTCACTGGACTGACTTCTGCCGGAGCCTTGACGCTATTATTTGCGTTCACACTATCCGTTGTCTCTGCTGCAATGCTTTGCCCCATGAATAGTAAGCTAGAGAGACTAACCACTGTCAATGCTTTACTGATTCTTGTTAATTGATACATGTAATACTCCTCATTTAAGAAATTCTATTTTTATTTTCAGTTTTCAAATACTACAGTTTTTTGGATTTTTAGAACTTACCTTTGGCATCTAAATTTTGGATATTTTACTTTTGCTAAAAGCGAAATATTTTAGCTCCTTTATAAGCTACTAATATTGTCATATTACCTTGTGAGCATATAACAGCTTTGTGTTAAAAGGAGCTTTGTTGTACAGCGTCTCTGTTAATACAATGCTTATAGATAAGCTAACAAATAAACGATAAAAAACCCATACGCCACTTGGTAGCCTATGGGTATACAACACGCAAACTAAGACTGTGGAAAATGCTATATAGGAATAGCCTTTAAACGCAAGTTAACTTATATCAGTTTGGCCAAAACCGCTTGACCCATTTCTTTACAGCCTACCTGCTTAAGTCCAGCTTCGCTGCTATCTAAAATATCTAGCGTACGTAAACCATCATCAAGCACATCACTGACTGCTTGCTCAATTGCTTGTGCCGCTTCTTCTTGCTTGAAGGTGTAACGCAGCATCATAGCAACAGATAAGATAGTCGCTAATGGGTTGGCTTTATCTTGTCCTGCGATATCAGGTGCTGAACCATGACACGGCTCATACATGCCCTTACCTGACTCATCTAAGCTCGCTGATGGCAACATCCCGATAGAGCCTGTCAACATCGCAGCTTCATCAGATAGGATATCGCCAAACATATTACCTGTCACCATAACATCGAACTGCTTAGGATCTTTAATCAACTGCATGCAAGCATTGTCAGCATACATATGTGATAACGCCACATCACTATAGTCAGCTTGCTGCATTTCGATCATCGTCTGTTTCCACAGCTCGGTGACTTCTAATACATTGGCTTTATCAACTGAACATACCTTAGCTGCTGTGCCTGCTGCTTTCGCACGCGTTTTTGCTAATTCAAAGGCAACTTTACCAATACGCTGAATCTCACTTGTGCTATACACCATCGTGTTATAGCCTTGCTGCTCACCATTTTCTAGTGTACGGATACCACGAGGCTCACCGAAATAGATACCGCCTGTCAGTTCACGAACGATCAATAGATCTAAACCTGAGATAATTTCAGGTTTGATACTAGAGGCGTTAGCCAACTGTGAATAGAGCTTGGCTACGCGTAAGTTGGCAAATAAACCAAGCTCACCGCGGATTTTGAGCAGACCGCGCTCAGGGCGTTTACTACGCTCGATTGCATCCCATTTAGGACCACCGACCGCACCTAGCAATACGGCATCTGCGGCGCGAGCACGGGCCAATGTCTCATCTGGTAAAGGCTCACCAGTTGCATCAATAGCCACACCGCCAATCAATCCAGACTCAAGCGTTAAATCAAGTGAAAACTTATCATTGACAGCCTTAAGCACGTCAATGGCTTGGGTCATAATTTCAGGGCCAATACCATCACCCGCTAATGTTAAAATCGTTGCCATACTGATCCTTTTGGAAATATTTTTATTGGTTGATTATATTTTTGAGCTTTTCAGTCTCATATTTTATGCTGCCATTTTTTTGGCTTTGGGTGCTGATGTTACTGCTTTGACCATACCCGTCTCTACAAACTCGCCTTGATGCTCAGCGTCTAGTTGCTTGCAGAATCGGCGCTGTACTTGAGTACCTTGCAATAGCTCAATACATAAAGGCTCAGGTGATGCTGTGTCTAATAGACTGCCTGATTTTTCGGTGTTCTTTTTTTGATAAGCGCGCAACTGATAAGTACCTGCTTCAGTAAAGTCATGAATCATCGCGAAACGCTCAACATAGCCCATGTTATTCTCTGGATAAAAATTCACATGTACCTCGTGTTTGGCAGGCATGACCCGTGCATAATAGTTGGTCAATCCTGGCATACTCGAAGGTGCTAACGGCACAACTTTTATGGCATTTTTATTGACGAGTGGTGTCATATCCATATTCATCGATGTTTTTGCCATACCTTCTTGACGTGGTAAGGCTGTCATAATCTGAGGATTGATTGGCTCGTGACTGTTGGGCGCGATAATGAGTGTTTTATCTATCTGCACAATTTCGCAATGATATGTACCCACACAGGCAATATTTACTTCACCAGCAATAGGTTTAATTTTACCTACCCATGCTTCAGCACTCTCTGCCTCATTTATTTTTTGATAGCCCGTCAATAGCTGACAGCCTGACAATAATAAGCTTGCAGCAACAATTGTACTTGTCCATAGAGCATAACGTTTTGTATTCATAATGGCGGCTACTATTCAAGAGAGATAATAAAATGTAGTGAAAAACTATTCTTCATTTTAGACAGTTCACCGCCATAACTCAACGCTGCTTTGCGACTACTCATATTTTATTAGCAGTAGATTATAGAATGACCCTCTACGCTCTTACGTCGTTGAATATCCACGGTGTTTTTTGCATCATTTGTTGCTCATAATCTTTGATAGCATCACTTTGTTGTAAGGTTAAACCAATATCATCAAGTCCGTTTAACAAGCAATGTTTGCGAAAAGCATCTACTTCAAAGGCATACTCTTCACCAGTTGGTGTGATGACGACTTGACGTTCAAGATCCGCGGTCAACTCATAGCCTTCGTTATCAAAAGTTGCCTTCATTAACGTATCGACAATCGCTTCATCCAACACAATTGGTAACATGCCATTTTTGAAACAGTTATTGTAAAAGATATCTGCAAAACTTGGCGCAATTACCGTACGGAAACCATACTCTGATAACGCCCAAGGTGCATGCTCACGACTAGAGCCACAACCAAAGTTTCTGCGTGCTAGTAAGATAGTAGCACCTTGATAACGTGGTTTATTCAATACAAAGTCTGGATTGATGACTCGTGTGCTATTGTCTTGGCCAGGATAGCCCTCGTCAAGATAGCGCCAATCGTCAAATAGATTCACGCCAAAACCTGTACGTTTAATAGACTTTAAAAACTGTTTTGCGATAATTTGGTCGGTATCGACGTTTGCGCGATCTAACGGGCAAACGATACCTGTTTGGGTGTTATAAGCTTGCATAAAATTTCCTATCAATTATATTTTTGCTGGCTGATGACCTTGATAAGCATATTAGACAGTAAATAATTTTTTACCATCTTTGACACCATGCTCATATATTTATCGTTAATACAAGCATGATGTCAGCTACTTATTATCAGACTTAAAACGTACGAACGTCTACAAAATGACCTGCCAACGCGGCGGCAGCTGCCATTGCTGGGCTTACCAAATGCGTACGACCACCATTACCCTGACGACCTTCAAAATTACGATTAGACGTTGAAGCGCAGTGCTCTTGCGGCTCAAGCTTGTCTGCATTCATCGCAAGACACATTGAGCAGCCCGGCTCACGCCATTCAAAACCAGCTTCAGTAAATAACGTATCCAAGCCTTCAGCCTCTGCTTGCAGTTTCACTTGTCCAGAGCCTGCAACAACGATCGCTTCTTTTACGTTATCAGCAACTTTACGACCTTTGATTACCGCTGCCGCATCACGTAAATCTTCGATACGTGAATTGGTACATGAACCGATAAATATACGATCAAGTTGGATATCCGTAATTTTCTGACCTGCCTCTAGCCCCATATAAGTATAAGCACGTAACCAGCCCTCTTCTTGAGCTTCATCAATGGCTTGATCTGGTGTCGGTACAGATTGCGTGATATCTACAACCATCTCAGGCGATGTACCCCAAGATACTTGCGGTGCGATCTGACTACCATCGATTTCTACCACAGTATCAAATACCGCGTCATCGTCTGAATATAATGTACGCCAATAGGCTTCCGCTTGTTCCCATTGTGCTTCGCTTGGCGCATATGGACGACCTTTGACATAATCAATTGTCGTGTCATCGACCGCAACCATACCAACACGTGCACCTGCTTCAATCGCCATGTTACAGACGGTCATACGGCCTTCCATACTCATGTCTTCGAACACTTGACCTGCAAATTCAATCGCGTGTCCTGTTCCACCTGCTGTACCAATCTTCGCAATAATAGCTAACACCACATCTTTTGAAGTAACGCCAGCACCAAGTTGGCCAGTGACACGGATTTGCATATTTTTTGATTTCTTTTGAATCAAACACTGCGTTGCCAATACATGCTCAACTTCGGAGGTTCCGATACCATGAGCCAAACAGCCAAGCGCCCCATGAGTCGCTGTATGCGAGTCACCGCAAACAACCGTCATACCTGGCAAGACCAAACCTTGCTCAGGACCGACCACGTGCAAAATACCTTGACGCGCATCATTGATAGTAAATTCAGCAATATCAAACTTGGTGCAGTTATCGTCCAACGTGACAACCTGCAAGCGTGATACTTTGTCTTTAATCCCAGGCACCCCTTCTAGGCGCTCTTTTGTGACGGTCGGCACATTATGATCTGGACTGGCAATGTTGGCCGATAAACGCCATGGCGCTCTGTTTGCTAATTCTAACCCTTCAAATGCTTGTGGACTCGTCACTTCGTGCAACAGGTGGCGGTCGATATAAATCAGGCTCGAACCATCGTCGCGCTTAGTGACTTCGTGAGCGTTCCAAAGTTTGTCATATAACGTTTGACCAGCCATGTTGCTATCCTTTATAGGTTACTAATTACTTAATTTTTACTTACTTGCACATTGCCAAGCTAAGATTCTACGTAAATGCTATGTCTATCTACAATGTTTAATAATTACTGTCGTATCTAAGACTTAAATATTATTTCTTCAGGAGACTCGACATATGACTAAAATTAACGCTTAAAATACGTTTTAAAAGGTAAATAGCCAATTTTTTAGAATAAATATGTCACAATACGCCTCGATGTCTTGTGATTATAGCAGGCAAATCCTATAATAATAATTGATGATTTTTAACCAGACGCAAACTTTTATTTCTAATACGTTGTGATTGGGTCAGCCAACTTTTATTTATAGCTCGTAAAGTAGCTAAGGACATTCGTTTGAACACCACAAACTTGACGACATTCGTTACCGTTATGCACACTGGCAGTATCTCAGGCGCTGCAGAAAAGCTGTTTATCACTCAGCCTGCTGTCAGTAAACGTATCAAAAACTTAGAAGACGAGTTTAACATTACCTTGTTTGATACGGTAGGACGTGGAATTGTACCTACTCAAGCGGCTAGTGAAATGCTACCTCATGCCAAGCGTTGGCTGGAAGATTATGAGAACTTTAAAATCAACTTACAGCATTCTCAGCATATCGTCTCTGGCAAGTTAGTCATTGGTACTAGCCATCATATTGGCCTACATCATTTAGCACCCGTCTTGAAACACTTCATTCAAGCTTATCCAGCTGTTCAGTTAGAAGTACACTTCGTAGATTCTGAAAAAGCTCATAAAGCAGTACTAGATGGTGATTTGTCTTTGGCCTTTGTAACTCTACCTCCTGTATATGATAAGCGCTTAACTTATCACACGCTCTGGTCAGACCCTCTTTATTTTATGACGGGTACGCTATCACCTTTGGCTACTAAATCTAATGTGACGTTGGAGCAGTTAGCGCGCTATCCTGCCATTTTGCCTTCTGCCAATACCTTTACCAGTCAGATTACCTTGGCTGAGTTTGCCAAGCACAATCTGAAGCCTTATGCCACGATGAGCACCAACCCTCTTGAGTCTATCCGTATGCTGGTATCTGTTGGTCTTGGTTGGTCAGTACTACCACAAACGATGGTCAGTCAAGACTTGGAACGTATCGATATGGCTGACAATATTGAATTACAACGCTATTTAGGTGTGGTCATCAATCCAAAATTAACTCAATCTAGCAGCGTGACCGCCCTACTAGACTTACTTGCGCCTATTGAATAAAAAGAGCTCGCTATAACAGTCTAACCATTAAGCTATTCGCATTTGTGACTCTCATGCGTTATAATACGCTTGACGTTGTTTTTATAACAAAAATTTACCACAAGGACACTGATAGTCATATATTGAATACTTCTAGTAAGATATGATGGTTAACAGTAGGTTTAATGGTTTTGATTGAATAGGTTGCTAATACTCATATATAAATAGCAGATGCGAGCAATAACAATAGATAAGTGGAATGCGATGTTCCCGTTGTTCTCTATCTCTATATGAGTGCTAGCCATAGAACGACATCAATCATATATAACTACAGAAGATACTGAAAAAAGCCATTATGTCTCAATTAATGGCTTTTTTTGTCTTTAAATATTGTTTTGGACATCGCCTTGTAGGACAGAACTTTTATAGTTAAAAAATAATTACAGCCAACCATGTTGGTTAAGGACAATTTATATGAACGGAGTTTCTAGTGGCGTGCTGATATCACTCGGCGCCTATTTCTTAGTGATGATTGGGATTGGTGTTTACGCTTATTTTAAGCAAGCCAATGATACTGAAGGCTATATGTTAGGGGGTCGTAACTTAGGCCCAGCAGTAACCGCACTTTCTGCAGGTGCATCAGATATGTCAGGTTGGTTACTACTTGGCTTACCTGGTTATATGTTTGCCGATGGTGTGGTCAGTATTTGGATCGCGCTTGGTTTGACATTAGGTGCATTATTAAACTATCTCATCGTAGCACCTCGCCTTCGTGTTTATACCGAAGTGGCTGACAACGCTATCACCCTACCAGATTATTTCGCCAACCGCTTTGAAGACAAGTCGCACATGCTACGCGTCATCTCAGCAGTGGTCATCATTCTATTCTTTACCGTCTATACCGCTGCAAGTCTTGTAGGTGGTGGTAAACTCTTCGAAAGCTCACTTAACCTATCGTATAGTACTGGCCTATGGGTTACTGCTGGTGTGGTTGTGGCTTATACGCTATTCGGTGGTTTCTTAGCAGTATCTATGACCGATTTCGTACAGGGCGTCATCATGCTGTTTGCCATGGTAATCGTACCTGTCGTTGCCTTTACTGATCTTGGTGGTATTTCAGCCACGACAGAAGCGGTGAGAAACATTGATCCAACCCTTTTAGACGTTACTAGCGGTATGAGTGTCATCGGTATTATCTCACTCATGGCATGGGGTTTAGGTTACTTTGGCCAACCGCATATTATCGTACGTTTTATGGCGATTCGTTCAGTGAGAGATGTACCGACTGCACGTAATATCGGTATGAGCTGGATGGTTGTGAGTCTTATTGGTTCACTAATGACTGGTTTTGCTGGTCGTGCCTACGTACAAAAAACTGCGATGACGTTGGATGATCCTGAGACTATCTTCTTAGTATTCACTCAGTTCTTGTTCCACCCATTGGTTTCAGGTTTCCTATTAGCAGCTATTTTAGCGGCAATTATGAGTACTATCTCATCACAGCTATTGGTTGTATCTAGCTCTCTAACCAAAGATGTATACAAACTATTCTTTGATAAAGATGCACCAGAAGCTCGCCAAGTATTGGTTGGTCGTATCTCAGTTATCATCGTTGCTATTGTTGCCATTATGCTAGCGTCTAACCCAGATAGCTCAGTATTGAACCTAGTTTCTAACGCATGGGCAGGATTTGGTGCTGCGTTTGGTCCATTGGTTATCTTCAGCCTTACATGGTGTGGTATGAACCGTAATGGTGCTGTTGCCGGTATGGTTGTTGGTGCGCTGACTGTTATCCTATGGATTTATGGTCCTTTCCAAGTAGATGGTATGGCACTAAATAGCTGGTTATATGCTATCGTTCCAGGCTTTATCTTAAGTACTATCGCTATCTTTGCCGTTAGTATTATGACTGGTGGTCCAAGACCTTCAGTTTCTGCTAAGTACAAAGAGATGGAGCTGAACTTAAACAAATAAGTTTACGTAATATCTTAAGATTATTGTTATAAAAAAATCTCGTCACTTGTGGCGAGGTTTTTTTATGAGTAACGACTTAGTATATTTAACCTACTATAGTATCAAAACAAGAAAAATTATGACAAATGAGACAGTTGTACGGACAAAGATAGTAGCATCTGATAGCTCTGTGATGGATATACTAAGCCAGATTGTCCTAGCCTATTTGGCATTCCAACTGCTGCTCACTTTTACGAAGTAAGCCTTTATCAACAATACTTCTTTTCTTAATATCACATTTGATTATCTATTTAGATCTTTTCCTTGTGTACCTCAAGTATGCTACGTTATTAACAACTCATTCGGTAAGGTACGAGTGCGTATAGGTTCTTAAATGCAAGGGTATTTGCTGTATATGGACACTAAGCTAAACTAGGCAAATAAAATGTAGTCGTGCTATATGAATTAATACTATAAAGATTATATTTGCTGTTCTATCTATATTTGAGAACTTACAGTCAAATAGGTAATAGAAAGCCCATAAAAAAGCGACCTATGATAGGTCGCTCTTTGTTAGGTTGCTATTATAAAGTCAAATTATCTCGCTTGATAAGATAGCTTCACACCAGCGATAAAGCCGTCATTATCTTGGAAATCACCAACGATCTTTCCACTAGGTAGACGACCTTTTGCATCACCGAACCATAAGTATTTACCACCAGCAGACACTGCCCAGTTTTCCGTCACGTTGTATTTGGCACCAAGACCGACGCTGTAATAGCCATCGACAGGACCTAACGACGTTGTTGGATCACCGGCACCACTATCCCAACCCACAGTACCACTTATAGCAAGTGCAGGCGCGACACGCTTGGCAAGACCAAGCTCCACTTGCCATTGGTCATCTTCGTATTCAACCAAGTCCAAACCATCAGGGCCGTAATTACGTTTACTAACGTCATTATATAATGGTGGTGTGATGGCAAAATCGCTCCATGGTACCCAACGGACTTTTGCCGTTGCTAAAGTAGTCGGATTGATACCTGTTTGGAAATCAAAGTTGACTGATTTAGGGGTTGTAATCTCATAATTACTGTTCCGGTTAGCAGCCGCAGCCCCTATAGCCGCTGCCTGTGCTGGAGTCGCTCCTTGCTGCAAAGCAGCTCCTTGAGCCAAAATACCTGCTATAGGATAATTCTCAGAGATATCTATATCATGGTCAATCTCAGAACGATAAGTCAACGCTGCTTTTAGAGCAATTTCAGGCTTGCTATAGGCAATACCTGCTATATAACCGTAATCCATATCAGGATTGCTGTTTGAGGTATAACCAGTAGCAGGACCATACGCTAGGCCACGCAGCTTGGTTTCAGATTGGATACGCTGAGCAACTGGACCACCATAAATTTGGAAGTTTTTATTCGCGCCGAACTTCATACCAAGGATACCCGTTAGGCTTTGGCTACGAACTTCTACATTGGTATTTTCACCTGCAGTACTTGCTTCGGCTAGTGCTATGGCACCTGCAGTCTGTGGGTCTACACCATCACCTACCAAAGCCCCTCCTGAAGCATTCCTGTCTTCACTTGCCACAAAATTGCTTTGAGTATACTCAGCAGCAGCACCAAATGGCTCATCGTATAAGACACCAACACTGAAAGTATCGTTAATATCTGCTTTTACGCCATAACGGAAGAAGTCATAAGATTCAGCAATGTCGCCCGTTTTATTGCCGCGCTCATAGTCATTTTGGCCAGGGTTGACATTCGCACTATCGTAGCCGCTTACATCAGCGTCAATATAAGTATAGACCGCTTCAGCGTAAGTGCCATCTTGAAAAAAGGCAGTGACATCTTGACCTGAGCGATCCAGACCAGCAGCGTTGGTTACGCTAGCAACAGAGAGAGTAGCAATAGCTACTGCGAGGGTTTTCAAATGAAAGGTAGTGCGCATTGTGTATCTCCAACGGTCCTTGTTGTATTAATACTTTAATAACCATTATGTAGCATTGCTATGCTCGATATTGATATTACTAAAGTCTTGTCCTAAGTTGAATACTAATGTCTTTTTGACACTAAAACAACATTTAAAGTGCTTTATTTCTCAATTATGACTGAACAGTACATATAAGATATAAATAAAATGCTGTGGTTTACTTTTTGTCTTTAATGTGATTTTTAAAAATACATAATAAAAAAGCGACCCTTAAAGGATCGCTTTTTTATCAATAACATTTAGGAGTTTTACTATATAACTAAGCTATGAATTACTGAGCTTGGTAAGAAACCTTTACACCAAGTACAAATCCATCGTTGCTTTCGAAGTCGCTCACAATAGCTTTCGTTGGAATCTGACCTTCTGCATCACCGAACCATAGATACTTACCACCAGCAGATATCGCCCAGTTCTCGGTAACATTATATTTTGCGCCAAGGCCAGCACTATAATAGCCTTCGATAGGACCTAACGAAGTGACAGGGTTACCTGCACCGCTATCCCAACCGACAGTACCACTTACTGCCAATGCTGGCGCTAAGCGTTTGGCCAGACCTAACTCTACTTGCCATTGGTCATCGTCATAGCTGACTAAAGATAAACCTTTATCATCATTAGTTGCTTGCTTGCTTACTTCATTATAAAGTGGTGGAACGATTGCAAAATCACTCCATGGTACCCAACGTACTTTTGCAGTAGCTAAGGTTGTAGGGTTGATACCAGTTTGGAAATCGAAGTTAACTGATTTAGGTGTAGTGATATCTAGCGTATTACCTTGATTCGCTTCACCACCTAAAGCTGCTACTACTGGATATATTTCATCGATATTCGAGCTGTGGTCAATTTCAGAACGATAGGTCAAAGCCGCCTTTAGAGCGATTTCAGGTTTACTATAAGATATACCAGCGATATAGCCATAGTCGGTATCAGGGCTAATATGAGCGGTATAGCCTGTAGCAGCACTGTAGGCACTACCACGAAGACTTACATCAGCTTTGATACGCTGGACAACGGGACCACCGTACACTTGAAATTCTTTGTTTTGACCAAACTTAGCACCTAGGATACCTGTGATACTTTCGCTACGGACTTCAACATTTGTGCCTTCATCATTCGCAAGGCGACCATCCGCAAAGCCTTCTAATTTCTCAAGTTGATTTAACTGTGCTTGACCTGCTGCTAGCTGCGTTTCGCCAGCGGCGATACCTGCTAAACCAGCATTAATCTGTGGACGCAGTGCAGGCTCAAGTGCAGGGTTTTGATTAACAGCTGCTTGAGCTTGTCTTACTTGCTCTCTAACTGCATTTAAACGAGTTTCAGCAGCAGTTAACTGGTTTTGAGTACCTTCAACTAAACCTTTCAACTCTTCTACATTATTAACGCCTAACCCACCTAGACGCGATGCAATAATATTATTAACAGCATCAGTTGGTGCGCCTACAAAGTTATTATTTCCAGTGTAATCGGCTGCTGCACCAAAAGGCTCATCATATAAAATACCAACACTGAATGTATCGTTGATATCTGTTTTTACGCCATAACGGAAAAAGTCATAAGACTCTGCGATGTCATCGATTTTATTACCTGAGGTATCTTTACCAGTAACATCAGCATCGATATAAGTGTAGACAGCTTCTGCATAAGTGCCGTCTTGTAGGAATGCGGTGATATCTTGGCCTGAGCGATCAAGGCCAGCAGCACTAGCAGCGCTAGCGACAGATAGAGCAGCAATAGCTACTGCAAGAGTTTTTAAGTGAAAGGTGTGGCGCATTTTACATCTCCAAACATCCGCATTGTTTTACTGTTTTACTTAATTTTCTTAAGTAAAAAGCATCCGAGGTGGAAGATAGTAAAGACTTTTTAACACTAAAACAACTACAAAAACACATTATTTCTATGTTATGACCACATAGTCATCAGACAGTATCTATATATAAAAATACGTATATATCTTCCGCTATTAGATGCTTTCTTTCCAAATTCTACTCATTAATAATGTGGCGGCCTGTCTGCCATTACATCAAATGGTGCAATACCGCTTTCCGTATCTTGACCTTCAATCTGTTTATAAATCAGCTGTAATTGACGTTGCAGCGTATGAATATCTCTGTCTTGTCGCGTGATTACGTCATCCAGTCGTTCGACGGTCACTTCAAGATGCGCGAGGCTCATTTGCAAATCGATTACTTGGGCTTGCAAATCATTTTGAATATCAGAAGTATCATCTGTAATTCTAGGTTGGTTCATATTTTTCTCTAAATTATAGTAAGTATTAAATTGAAAGAATGGATTATTAAGGGGTGCTGTAGATTAGCGATAAATCTACAAACATAATCATGGAATAGCAGCCGTTAGTAAAAGCAATAAATAGTACTGATAAAACTATTTACTCGCACTACAGTGACGCGGTGGCATGTTATACTGCAGGCAATTTTGCAACAACCCCTACCTCACTATTATATAAGCTTAAGATACTCTATGGCACTGATTCATTTAAAAGACATTCACTTAGCCTTTGGCGTCGCGCCTGTTCTTGATGGTATTGATTTTTCTATCAATACAGGCGAGCGTGTGTGCTTGATTGGCCGCAACGGCGAAGGTAAATCCACTTTGTTTAAACTGATCAATGGCTCATTGCAGCCTGACAGTGGCGAGATTATTACCAACAGTAGCATGCGTGTAGCGATGCTAGAGCAAGACGTTCCTGAGACCAGTGGTCGCATATTAGACATCGTTATGGGCGGTAGTCGTCGCACAGCTGATTTGCTCATTAACTATAATAAGCAAGTCGATATGTGCGCGAATGGCGATATGGATGCCTGTGAGCACATGGCGACCCTACAGCATGATATCGATGCGGTGCATGGTTGGGACTTGGAGCGCGATGCCATGCGTCTGATTACGACCATGGGCCTTAATCCAGAAGACGACTTATCATCTCTATCTGGTGGTCGTAAACGCCGCGTGTTACTTGCTCGTGCACTAGTTACCAAGCCTGATGTGCTACTCCTAGATGAGCCAACCAACCATTTGGATGTTGAAAGTATCGAATGGTTAGAGCGCTTTTTGCTTGATTGGCAAGGCCTGACGTTGTTGTTCGTGACTCATGATAGAGCATTTGTAAATAAGCTATCGACTCGCATTATTGAGCTTGACCGTGGCCAATTGACCAGCTATGACGTGACACAAGGCGAAGGTGGCTACGCGCGCTATCAAGAGCTAAAAGAGCTACAGTTGCAGGCTGAAGAAAAGAACAATGCCAACTTTGATAAAAAACTGGCACAAGAAGAAGTTTGGATTCGCCAAGGTATCAAAGCACGTCGTACCCGTAACGAAGGCCGTGTACGTGAACTAAAAGCCTTACGTGAAGAGCGTAGCGATCGCCGTGAGCAAGTGGGCAATGTAAACATCACCATGGGACAAGGCGAGAAAAGCGGTAAGCTTGTCTGTAAAGTTAAAAACTTACATCTTGAATATGACGGCAACGTCTTGGTAGATGATTTTACGACTACTATTATGCGTGGCGATAAGATTGGTATTGTCGGTCCTAATGGTGCGGGTAAAACTACGCTTATTAAAGCCCTACTCGATATGTCTGATGATGAAGTGACTAAGTCTGGTAGTGTCGAATTAGGTACTAATCTGAAAATCGCATTCTTCGATCAGTTGCGTGATCAGTTAGATCTTGAAGCGAGCGTTGCGCAAAACGTTTCGGAAGGTTCTGACTTTGTCGAAGTTGGTGGCCGTAAGACGCACATCATGAGCTACTTGCAAGATTTCTTATTTGCTCCAGAGCGCGCACGCACACCTGTTAAAGCACTGTCTGGTGGTGAGCGTAACCGAGTACTACTGGCCAAACAGTTATTGAAACCTGCCAATATTTTGGTACTCGATGAGCCGACCAACGATTTGGATATGGCAACACTTGAGCTATTAGAAGAGTCAGTCGCCAGCTTTGGTGGTACGATTTTGCTGATCAGTCATGATCGTTCATTCATGGACAACGTCGTCACCTCTACGTGGGTGTTTGGCGAAGATGAAGATGGCAAAGGAGTGGTTAATGAGTATGTAGGTGGTTATCAAGAGTACCTCGTACAAAAGAACCGTGAAGAAGCATCCCGTGCTACCAAAGCACCTGCCAACAATGCAGCAAGCAATAAAGCGACAAACAAGTCTGGCACAGCAGCGAAACCAAATAAGGCAGCCAAAAAGCTAAATTATAATGATCAACGCGAACTAGATAACTTGCCAAAAGAAATTGCTGCGCTCGAAGCTGAACAGGCTCAATTGCAAGAAAAGCTGGCCGATGGCTCTTGGTTCAATACCGACTTTGATGCGGCGACAGCTGCTAGTGAGCGTCTCTTAACCATCGAAGATGAGATGATGCACAAGCTTGAACGTTGGAGTGAGCTTGAAGGCTAATAGTGGCAACTCTCTATCTGAGTTTATTAGAATATCGCATGTGTATTTTGCATTGCTTATTTCGATAAACAAGTTTCTGATAGTCTGACAAAACATTATTAATCATTGTGAAGGCATCACCACTTTATTATATAGAGTGGTGATATTTGTTTTACAGCAACTTACAAAGTAGTTAGATGGTGAAAGTTAGTGAACATTACCTTAATTTCAAGTATCATTCGCTATTGCTGAAAATCCTTATTATTTATAAGGTCATCACATCATAATCCTTGTTAAAGCAAAGTTAGCGTTAAGCGTTGATAATCCAACTGTTTTGGTTTGATTATCATATTCAACCTTCTAATATGTCCTATTGAGGTTGCTTTATTTTTAACGCAATAATTTATTTTATCACCGAAATAGCTTAGAATAGCAACAATTAGCAAAATTAGGCACAGCTAAAGTGGCTTGATATTGTATATTTTCTAAGCCACAAACCCAGTGTGGGATAATCCCATTTCATTCACCTGGAGGAAGTATTAATGAGCCAAGCCGAAGGCGTTAATGTACAACGCCGTAGAGTTCTTATTGCCTCAACTGCCGCGATTGGTGCAGCTGGGGTAGCTGCCGTGGCGACACCTTTTGTCCGTTCTTGGTACCCAAGCGCTAAAGCTGAGGCTGCAGGGGCTGCAGTGACCCAAGATATTGGTTCTATCGAAGATGGACAAATGATCGTCGTCAAATACCGTGGTAAACCTATTTATGTGGTTAAGCGCACCGAAGACATGGTTGCAGGACTAGAGTCAGTTAAACCTCTATTATCTGATCCTGAGTCTGATGCGTCTCTACAACCTGAATATTGCAAAAATCCTACTCGCTCTTTAGATCCAACCGTATTGGTGGTCGAAGGCGTTTGCACACATTTGGGCTGTGCACCAAACTACCGTCCTGATGTGGGCGCGGTGGATTTAGGTGGTAATGATTGGTACGGCGGATTTTTCTGTCCGTGTCACGGGTCAAAATATGACTTAGCAGGTCGCGTATATAGCGGCGTTCCTGCACCACTTAATTTACCCGTTCCAGAATATGGTATGGATGGTACCATCTTGACGGTTGGGGAGGCTTAATATGAGTATGGGTAAAAAGTTAATGCATTGGGTGGACGCGCGTTTTCCAGCGACCGAAACCTATGAATACCATATGTCAAAGTACTACGCACCAAAGAACTTTAACTTTTGGTACTTCTTTGGCGTGCTATCGATGATTGTACTGGTTAACCAATTGGTGACTGGTATATGGCTTACGATGATGTACAACCCAAGTGCCGAAGGGGCATTTGCGTCTGTTGAATACATCATGCGTGATGTAAAAGGTGGCTGGCTCATTCGCTATATGCACTCAACCGGCGCTTCTGCGTTTTTCGTCGTTGTATACCTGCATATGTTCCGCGCCTTGCTATACGGTTCATACCAAAAACCTCGTGAGCTTATCTGGCTCATCGGTATGGGTATCTACCTAGCACTTATGGCAGAAGGTTTCTTCGGTTACCTACTACCTTGGGGCAACATGTCATTCTGGGGTGCACAGGTTATCTTGAACTTACCTGCAGCGCTGCCTGTTATTGGTGATGGCCTTGCTGAATGGGTACGTGGTGACTATATCATCTCTGGTATTACTCTAAACCGTTTCTTTGCTCTACACGTTGTTGCTATTCCATTAGTACTCGTGGGCCTAGTATTTATGCATATTGTGGCGTTGCACCATGTGGGTTCGAACAACCCTGATGGCATCGACATCAAAAAGCTAAAAGATAAAAATGGTGTGCCTTTAGACGGTATCGAATTCCATCCGTACTACACTGTGCATGACATGGTTGGTATTGTTGTGTTCTTTATCTGCTTCTTTGCAGTGGTATTCTTCTTCCCAGAAGGCGGCGGTTTCTTCCTTGAACCACCAAACTTTGAGACAGCGAACTCACTGAAAACACCAGCACATATTGCACCAGTATGGTACTACACGCCGTTCTACGCTATTTTACGTGCGGTTCCTGACAAGCTTGGTGGCGTGATTGCGATGGGTGGTGCGATTGCCGTACTGTTCTTGATCCCATGGCTTGATAGGTCTCCTGTGCGCTCTATACGTTACAAAGGTATATTATCTAAGATTGCGCTGACCGTCTTTGCTATTAGCTTTGTTGTATTGGGTTACTTGGGTGCGACGCCTGCGACACCAACGGCAACCATCATGGCTCGTGTATTCACGATTCTATATTTCTTGTTCTTCTTGCTGATGCCTTTCTACACTGCGATTGAGAAGTGTAAACAGCCACCAGAACGCGTTACCGGAGGTCACTAATGAACACGCTAATTAAATCCCTAGCTGGTCTAGGCTTAGGCGCGGCATTAACCTTGACTGCTGGTACGGCAATGGCTTCAGGCAGTGGCTGCGGTACATTCACCAATGCAGATGGCGTTGATGAACACCTGGCTTGTAGTACAGCTCCTATTGATTTTACCAATAAGGGCTCACTACAAAACGGCGCGAAGATCTTTATGAACTACTGTGCTGGGTGTCACTCAGCCAAGTACGTTCGTCATTCGCGCATTGCCAAAGATTTAGAGATACCGCCTGAGTTGGTTGAAAAGTATTTGATGGTTACTACCGATCAAATCGGTGACCACATTACTGCTGAGATAGATCCTGAGATTCAAGCGTCTTGGTTTGGCGCAGCGCCTCCTGATCTATCACTTGAGACACGTCTGCGTGGCGACGACTGGGTATATACTTACCTACTGTCGTTCTATGAAGATCCAAGCCGTCCTTGGGGCGCGAATAACTTAGTACTGGCCAATGCAGCGATGCCTCACGTATTGCATAATATGCAAGAAGAGTTGAGCCAAGAAGAGTTTGAATCTGAAGTTGGTGACTTGGTTAACTTTATGGCGTGGATGGGTGAACCTGCTCGTCACGACCGTCAAGTAATTGGTTTCTTTGTAATTCTATTCTTATTAGTACTGCTCATCCCAGTTTACTTATTGAATAAAGAATTCTGGAAAGATGTTAAATAAGTCATAGTCAGCAGACAGTTCTGAGAAATAAAAAAGGCACTACTTCGGTAGTGCTTTTTTCTGCCTTGATATAGAGCATAAATACTAGATATGCCGGAAAATAAGTCGCTCAGCGCTAATGTTTACGTACACTACCTTGATAAACGTTGCGAGTTTGTTTACGATGACAACCTTCACTATTAACATTAGGCTTTCATGATTGATGCGAATGACATTCCAAGTAGTCAGCTAATTTTGTATGCTGATGACGGCTACGACAGTCATGTGGTACGCCTATTACTTGAAGAAAAAAAGCTCGCTTACTATTTGTCTCGCTTACATTCTGAGCGCCCTGAAGATTTGACTGAGCTAAACCCCTATCATACCTTGCCTGTTTTGCAGCAGCGTGAGATTGCGCTTTATGAGATTAACGTCATTTTTGAATATCTTGAAGAGCGCTATCATACAAATAAACTGCTCCCTGAGACACCGCAAGAGCGTGCACAGTTTCGCCAACTGGCTTGGCGCATTCAGCGTGATTGGTTAGTACTTGGTAAGCGCTTGTTGACGCATCCAGACAGTTTTAATAAAGCACAAGCTGCCATTGCCAAAAAACAGCTCAGTGATTCATTAATTACTCTGTCACCGCTGTTCGCTCATAAGCCTTATTTTATGGCTGATGAGTTTGGCTGGTGTGACGTGTTATTAGCACCACTATTATGGCGATTAGATGAGATGGGTATTGAGCTGCCACGTGCCATTAGCCGTCCATTATTTGAATACCAAACGAGAGTGTTTGAGCGCAGTAGCTTCCAAAAAAGTGTGCGTTGATTAGACAAGTATCGAAAGCTGTCCTAAAATAAAGTATAAATAAGATAGATGTTAATTAGCATCTGTCATTTGATAAGTTGCTGAACGAGATATTTTTCATTATTAAAAATTATTAGTATAGGAAATCATTAGATGAGCGAAACTACCTCTATTACACCTACCCGCCCTTATATGGTACGCGCACTATATCAATGGATAGAAGACAACGCTCTGACGCCATACTTGATGGTCGATGCTACCGCTGACAATGTGCAAATACCAATCGAGCATGTACAAGACGGTCGTATCGTATTAAATATCGCCAGCCGTGCTACTGGTAACATGAGTATGGAAAATGACTATATTCATTTTAGCGCGCGCTTCGGTGGCGTCTCACAAGAAATCTGGGTACCGCTTACTGCGGTGATGGGTATCTACGCTAAAGAGAACTCGCAAGGGATGTTCTTTGATCCAAAAGAGTATGACAACTATCAGCCAGAAGACGAATCAACGCCAATGTCTAACAATAGCCCTGCTAAAGCACCTAAACCAAAGCGCGATAATAAAGCTGGTTTAAAGGTATTAAAGTAGAAAATCTTGAAATAAATAGAACCTTAGACCAACTCTATTTAACCCAATAAAAAAGCTAGCCATATTTAATATGACTAGCTTTTTTATTAACTATTTAAAGGCTTATTAACTTTCTATAACTGATAAGCTTTTAAACGGACGCTTACTGACTAGGTTCTTGGCAGTGTCACGCCACGTTGACCTTGGTATTTACCACCGCGGTCTTTGTAGCTGGTCTCACAAACATCATCAGCATCACTTTGGAAGAACAGCATTTGCGCAACGCCTTCACCAGCATAGATACGGGCTGGTAAATTAGTCGTATTACTAAACTCTAAAGTGACGTGCCCTTCCCACTCAGGCTCAAGCGGCGTTACGTTGACGATAATACCGCAGCGCGCGTAAGTTGACTTACCTAGGCAGATAGTCAATACATCACGTGGAATACGGAAGTACTCCATAGTACGTGCTAAAGCAAACGAGTTAGGTGGAATGATACACTCGTCACCAACGATATCGATAAAGCTTTTATCATCGAAGTTTTTAGGATCAACGACCACTGAATGTACGTTGGTAAAAACTTTAAATTCAGGAGCACAGCGCACATCATAACCGTAGCTTGAGGTGCCGTAGCTAACCAAACGCTCACCTGCATCATTAAAGCGTACTTGACCTGGCTCGTATGGCTCAATCATGCCGTGCTCTTCGGCCATTTTACGAATCCAGCGGTCAGACTTAATAGACATTGTTGTTCCTTAGCAAATATTTAATAGCGACGATTATACGGAATTGACGGCTGAATTTATAGCGTGATGGCTGTTTTATCCTACATTGGTTTTAGACTAGCTAAGCAACCAGCACCCTATCTAATCATTGGACACTAGAAAATCCGCTTATCATCGACAGGCTTTGCAAATTTATTGATGTTGGTTTCGATGTTTTTGGCAATATCTAGGTAATACTGTGCAAAATCATCATCAGCTAAGACGCTTGGCACACCTTTATCAACTTGTGCACGAATGCCACTGGCAAGTGGTAGCTGACCCAATAGTGGTACCTGATATTGCTCAGCGATAAACTCACCGCCACCCGTACCAAAGATCGCTTCGGTATGATTACAGTTGCTACACGTATGTAGCGCCATGTTTTCAACCACCCCAAGCACAGGAATGTTGGTTTTGTTAAACATCTCAACGCCTTTTTGCGCATCAAGCAATGCAACATGCTGCGGTGTCGTGACAATGACAGCACCCGTGACTGGAATACGCTGCGCTAATGTCAGCTGTATATCACCCGTACCTGGTGGCATATCAATCACTAGATAGTCCAGCTGCGGCCAATTGGTTTGATTATATAGCTGCATCAATGCACCTGTGGCTTTCGGTCCACGCCATGCAACCGGCGTATTATCTCCATCAAGTAAGCTACCGATAGAGAGCATTGCCATACCGTGCGCATCGACCGGTACAAATTGCTCGTTTTCTAGTTGCGGCTTCACATCAGCAACGCCTAGCATCGTTGGCATACTAGGACCATAGATATCTGCATCCAGTACACCAACACGATTGCCAAGCTTCTGTAGTGCTAGTGCGATATTGACCGTCGTCGTCGATTTACCAACACCGCCTTTACCTGATGCCACGACAATAATATGACGGATACGAGGATGCGCGGCCAACGATGCTTGCGTAGGTGCCGCTTTCGTAATCGGTGGCTCAGCGTTAGTGCTATTAGCATTGTTATTAGCGCCAGATGAAGGCTGAGATTCCATTGCATTGGTTGTCTTTGGCATCTGCTTTGGTAAGCTTGAACCTGAACCCTTTTCTGGTGCAGGCAGACGCACATTCATATGAATCGTAGTAATACCATGTGGATGTAACAACTGCCCAAGCTCCTGCTGGATAACTTCAGGATTGCTGTCTTTTGGCAAACGCAGGTCTAACGTAAGTGCTTCACCATCACGCTCAAGCCCTGTGACCATCGTGGCAATACTGACGGCACCTATCTCATATCCAAGTAGGACTTTGTCGACGGCACTATCACGCTCTGCCTGCTGCTGAGGCGTTTCGGTTTTTGTGGTTTTTTTCTTCATAAAGTTAAACATAGCTACTATTATGGCCTATACAAGTGGGTAGATCTGGCAAATCGCTCAAGTTGTCTCATTGTGTATCTTACAGCTGATAGCGTTAATGAGTATATTAGCCAAACCTTCTATCGTGACAGTGTAGCTGAATTGGAGGCATAAAAAAACCACAACGCCAGTAGGTCTGGCGTTGTGGTATATGCAATTTGTACATATATTAATTCATAAACCAACCATGACTGGCAACGATAGATTGTCCAGTGAATACATTGGTTGGGAAAGCCGCTAAAAATAGCGCCAATTGGGCAATATCTTCTACTGTCGTAAACTCTTTATCTACGGTATTGACCAGCATAATATCGTTAATAACCGACTCTTCACTGATGCCCTTTTCAGCTGCTTGCTCTGGGATTTGTTTTTCTACCAATGGCGTTTTGACAAATCCTGGGCAAATCACATGCGAACGTACCTTATGCGCTGCACCTTCTTTGGCCAATACACGACACAGACCTAGTAATCCGTGCTTAGCGGTTACATAAGGCGCTTTATATAATGAAGCCTCATGCGAATGAGCAGAGCCCATATAAATGACTGTGCCGCCTTTATCGCCTTTATACATGTGCTTAATCGCGGCTTTAGTGGTCAAAAAAGCGCCATCTAAGTGGATGTTAAGCATTTTTTTCCAATCACTAAAAGCCATTTTATCAATAGGATCAATGATCTGAATACCAGCATTAGAAACCAAAATATCAATACTGCCAAAAGTATCAACTAGCTGTTGTACACCATCGTTTACCGCATCTTCTGAGGTAACATCCATAGCAATCGCCAGAGCACGTCCACCAACCGCTTCAATAGCATCAACCGTCTTTTGTGCTGCTTCGAGATTAATATCAGCAATACCAACCGCTGCGCCTGCTTTTGCATAAGTTTCAGCGATGTCACGTCCGATACCACTTGCAGAGCCAGTGACCAATGCTACTTTGCCTGTCAAATCCTGCTGTAATTGGGTGGCCATATAGGTTCCTTATTATGATCTATAAATATCAGAAGATAAATCCTATTGAGCAATACTGACTGGCGTTTTTTCTTGTAACTCGTCAAAGCTAACACCATCTGCTAATTCAACCAATTTTAGGCCACTGTCAGTAACATCTAATACGGCAAGCTCAGTAATGATACGATCAACCACGCCTTTGCCCGTCAATGGTAGCTCACAGTTGGCTAAGATTTTTGGATCGCCATGCTTATTGACCTGTTCCATCAATACAATCACGCGCTGTACGCCTGCGACCAAATCCATCGCCCCGCCCATACCTTTGACCATTTTTTTGGGAATCATCCAGTTAGCAAGGTCACCTTTTTCTGAGACTTCCATTGCACCCAATATCGCCAAATTGACATGACCGCCGCGAATCATCGAAAAGGACTCTGAACTACTAAAATAACTGGCCCCTGCTTCTGCAGTCACGGTTTGCTTGCCCGCATTAATCAAGTCTGCATCGACGGCATCTGCTGTAGGGAACTCACCAATACCCAACAAGCCATTCTCTGATTGTAGCCATACGTCTACGCCTTCAGGAATATAGTTAGCGACTAGCGTTGGTAGACCAATGCCCAAGTTGACGTAATAGCCGTCTTGTAGCTCTTTTGCCGCGCGCTGCGCCATTTGTTCTCTTGTCCATGCCATGCTGATTTCCTTATTTTTTACGATATTCTATTGTTATTCATCTGAATCGTTAGTTATCTAAACAATTAGCTATCTAAGTTATTATCAATCTAAAAACTGACGATAAGTTTCAACCATGATTTTATCTAAGCGCCTTCTAGCGCTTTAGTCGTGGTTTTTTCGATACGTTTTTCAGGGCTAGCATTCAGCACAATACGTTGAACAAAAATACCTGGTAGATGCACTTCATCCGGATCAAACGTCCCTGTCTCAACGATTTCTTCTACTTCAACAATTGTGGTTTTACCAGCCATCGCACAGTCTGGGTTAAAGTTACGAGCGGTTTTATTAAAGATTAGGTTGCCCGCTTTGTCAGCTTTTTGCGCTTTAATTAGAGCGACATCAGCGCGTAAGGAATGCTCCAACACATAAGTACGCCCATCAAAATCACGCGTCTCTTTACCTTCAGCGACTAATGTACCTACGCCTGTTGCAGTATAAAACGCAGGGATACCAGCACCGCCTGAGCGCAATTTTTCAGCCAATGTTCCTTGTGGCGTCAACTCAACTTCTAACTCGCCTGCCAAGTACTGGCGCTCAAACTCTTTGTTTTCGCCCACATAAGATGAAATCATTTTTTTGATTTGACGTGTCTGTAGCAATAGCCCTAGACCGAAGTCATCGACACCAGCGTTATTACTGATACAAGTCAGCTCTTTGACTTTACTATCACGCAGCGCTTCGATTAATGCTTCTGGAATACCGCATAGTCCGAAGCCACCGATCGCGAGCGTTTGCCCGTCACTGACGACACCTTTTAGCGCTTCTTCGGCACTGTTATATACTTTTGATTGACTCATGCTTATCTCCTATGACTGTTATTTGTATTTTTAATCCGTGCATAACCTAATGCTGAATTAAGTGTCTCAATTATCCGTTTGATTGTTGCTTTTAATAAAACCTAACAACGAAAACTCATCATGCTTATTTTTCTTTTGCGCGTTATAACCTTGTATAGTCAATTCAATTTAAGAATAGTACAAGGCAACCGAGTGTAGATGTATATCTAATACTTCAAGCAAGGTGAACGCAGTAATACTTTTATAGTGAAATGACTATACCAATAGCCAAAACACGCTCATGATAATAGCACCCGATACTGCCAATACTATTAGGCAGTAGCCCATGATAGCGCGTGCATCCAAACCTGCGATACCCAATAATGGCAAAGCCCAAAACGGCTGAATCATGTTGGTCCATGCGTCACCCCATGCAATCGCCATTGCAGTAATGGCTGGACTAACACCCAGTTCGATACCAGCAGGAATCATAACAGGGCCTTGTACCGCAAACTGTCCACCGCCCGATGGTACAAAGACGTTGACCAAACCAGCACTTAAAAATGCAAAAATCGGAAAGCTGTCGGCAGAAGCTGAATTGACAAAAAATTCGGTCACTTGCGTACTGATAGAGATACCATCCGCATTTGCTCCCGTCATAATGCCCATGATGCCACCGTAGAACGGGAACAATAGCACAATACCCGTGATGCCACCTATCCCCGAGTGTACGGCACGATAATAACGCTCTAACGTGCCATGCGATAGCAAACCTATAAATAGGAATAGCCCAATGACGATATTTAGCCCTAGGTTAAAACCGTTACTACCAAACTCGCTGATATAGTACATCAGTGCTAAGGCCAATAAGATGACAGCAATAATACGGCTATCATCTAGCTTTTGTGCAGGCGTGTCTCTTTGGGGCGCGACGTAGATCTCTTCTTTGATCAGCTTAGGATCAATAACCGTAGGGTTTTTAGGATGCATAAAGCGATTGACGAGTGGTAAAATAACGATAAGTAAACCTACTAGCAGCATGTTGTAGCCTGCAAATACCGTTTGAGATAAAGGTACTGCTTCGGTCATGGTATTGCCTGACAACGTCAGTAGCGTATCACCGCCCGAGCTAAGTGTCAGCGGTATCGAACCTGAAAAACCACCATGCCAAATCACGAAACCTGAATACGCGGCAGCGACCAATAGCGGATAGTCGACGTTGGCCACTTTTTTTGCCAAGGCTTTGGCAAAGATAGCCCCGATGATCAGACCGAAACCCCAGTTTATCCATGAACCAACCAATCCCACCAAGGTCGATACGATAATGGCGGTCGTAGGAGAGTGAACACGACTAGCCAGATTGTCCAATAAGCGTTGAATGAATGGCGCACTGGCAAAGGCATAGCCTGTCACTAAAACCAATGCCATTTGCATGGCAAAGCTATGCAGTGACCACAGTCCATTGCCCCAATGCCCTGCCATCGCAATCATATCTTGGCCAGTAATTGCCAGTCCTACAGCAAATGCAATGAGGGTCAATACGATCGAAAACACGAATGGGGATGGTAGATAGCGGTTGACTAACTGTACGCTCGCATTAGTGATGGCACTAAACATATTCACATTCCTTGTAAATTTGATGTTTGGTTTTAAGAGTTATTATTAGAGCTTTATCAGACTTGAGAGCGACGACTGCATACTCTACCTGATAAATGGCACGCATTATATTTTACATTATTATCCATAACAATACATTTTATCTCGCTATATCATGCGTGAAACAGTTGTGATAACTTAACATATTATTTTCGTAGTGATTAGAAAATAACCCAAGAGCACGCGAGTCAACAAAGTATTCCTTATCCTTCAATAATATCGCAATTGGATTTATGTTTAATAAAATATAAAAAATAAGGTTTTTTGATTAATTTTATTGACCTATATCGATAAGCGCGACATACTCGCTGTCTTAATTTTGCCAAGGAGGGCTATCATGTTTAGTACATTTGCGATTGTCATCACCCTATTATTACTCATGTTTTTTGCTTATCGCGGTTATTCTGTGCTGATCCTAGCACCGATTATGGCGACGCTGGCAGTCTTACTATCAGGTGACTTCTTAAACACCATCCCCGCTTATACCGATGTTTTTATGGGCGCGTTAAGTGGATTCTTGCTTAAGTTTTTTCCTATATTCTTGCTAGGGGCACTATTTGGCCGCCTAATGGCAGACTCTGGCGCAGCAACCGCCATTGCCAATACGGTCGTCGAAAAGCTCGGTGCTAGCAAGGCCATCCTTGCGGTGATTTTGGTCTGTGCTATTTTGACCTATGGCGGCGTATCGTTGTTCGTTGTGGCTTTTGCTATTTATCCAATCGCCAAAGACTTGTTTAGAGCAGCCGATATCCCAAAACGTTTGATTCCAGCAGCGATTGCTCTAGGATCATTTACGTTTACGATGACTGCACTGCCAGGCACGCCAGCCATTCAAAACGCTATTCCCATTCCTTACTACAATACCAACGTATTTGCCGCCCCTATCTTGGGTATCATCGGCGGTACGATCATGTTTATTTGTGGTTGGATGTGGCTGCAATCACGTGCCAGAAAAGCCAATGCAGCGGGCGAAGGCTATGGTCAGCATGATGAAGAGGATACAGGTAGCATTGGTGCGGCGGCAAAAGAAGCTGAGGTATTAAACACTCATCACACTTCTTTTACCATTGCGATGATTCCGCTGGTATTGGTCATTGGTTTGAACGCTATATTGACCTATGTGGTATTCCCGTCGATAGATTTCAGTAGTCTACAAACTCAGTTCCCAGACTTGAATATCGCAGGCTCACTTGGGTTATGGTCAATTATTATCTCGTTGGTCGTGGCTTGTGTGGTGTTAATTCTGCTACGTATTGGACACTGGAATAATCTACAAAAAACCATCAACCGTGGTACTTATGATTCGATGTTGCCTATTTTTAACACGGCATCAGAAGTGGGTTACGGTGCAGTTATCGCGTCGCTCGCAGGCTTCCTTATCATTCGTGATAGCATTTTAAACCTTACCCCTGACAACCCTCTGATCTCAGAAGCCGTCGCGATGACCACGCTTGCTGGTATCACAGGCTCATCGTCTGGCGGTTTGAGTATTGCGCTGTCGACATTAGGTGAAGACTATCTAAGAATGGCCGTCAATGCGGGTATCGACCCTGAGCTGATGCACCGCGTAGCCGTTATGGCGGCAGGTGGTCTTGATACGCTTCCGCACAGTGGCGCGGTCATCACCTTGCTAGCGATTTGTGGTCTGACCCATAAGCAATCTTATTTAAATTTGGCGATGGTTACGATGGTTATTCCATTGGTCGCTGTGGCTGCTGTTATTATCTTAGGGACGATGTTTGGTTCATTCTAAGGTAGATTATCGCTTAGCCATTTATTGTGACTAACCACTGGTATCTAAACGAATAATAGATAAATAAAAAACCCACTCGGCATACTGCTTGGTGGGTTTTTTCATGGCTGATTGATAACTAATCTATAATGACCAGATTCAATGCAAGGCTATTGTTTGTGGTTAATTAGTGCTTGCCAAATGAGAAGTAATTACCAAGGAATATCACAAATTTATTTGATTTACGGTATCATAGGCACACTTTTTGAATTTTTATTATTTTTAGAAGTTTTTAGCATTAACGATGTCGCATCGATGAGCGATGAACCGCTTGAGATGTTCGATAACTAACCCGTTTATATAAAAATATAGGTGATTTTGTGCGTGAGATTCTAGTAACCAGTGCGCTGCCCTACGCCAATGGCTATATCCATTTGGGGCATCTTGTAGAGTATATTCAGACTGACATTTGGGTACGTGCGATGAAAGCGCAAGGCCATCAGGTCACCTATGTCTGCGCGGATGATGCACACGGTACGGCAATCATGCTCAAAGCAGAAGCCAACGGCGTAACGCCAGAGGAACAAATTGCCTCAGTTAAAGCCTCACATGAAGCGGATTTTTCAAAGTTCCTTATCAACTTTGATAATTACCACAGCACTCATTCAGAAGAAAACAAACAGTTCTCTGAGCTGATTTATCGTCGTCTCAATGATGCTGGTCATATCAGCACAAAAGATGTCGAGCAACTGTTTGATCCTGAAAAGCAATTATTTCTAGCCGATCGCTTTGTCAAAGGTACTTGTCCAGAGTGTGATTCACCAGACCAGTACGGCGATAACTGTGAAGTATGTGGCACCACTTATGATGCAACGGATCTAAAAGACCCACATTCGACACTGTCTAATGCAACGCCTGTGCTCAAAACCTCTAAGCATTATTTCTTTGACTTGCCAGAGTTTGAACAGTTCCTAAAAGACTGGACGCGCAGTGACAACCGTTTGCAAACGTCAGTCGCCAACAAACTTCAAGAATGGTTTGAGGCAGGACTTGCCAGCTGGGATATCTCACGCGATGCGCCCTACTTCGGCTTCCAAATTCCAGACACCCCAAGTGATGAGCCAGACAAATACTTTTATGTGTGGCTAGATGCGCCAGTCGGCTACATGGCAAGCTTTAAAAACCTATGTGATAAGCGTGCAGGGACAGACCAAGCGCTTGATTTTGACCGCTACTGGGCACAAGAAAACGAGCACAAAACCGAGGTTTATCACTTCATCGGCAAAGACATCGTTTACTTCCATGCCTTGTTTTGGCCAGCCATGCTAGCTGGTAGCGAATACCGTACACCGACTGGCGTCTTTGCCCATGGTTTCTTGATGGTCAATGGCGAAAAAATGAGTAAGTCACGTGGTACTTTTATCAAGGCCGAGACTTATGCTGAGCACTTACATCCTGAATATCTGCGTTATTACTTTGCCAGCAAACTGTCTGATAAAGTTGAAGACATTAACTTAGACTTAGAAGACTTTATGCAAAAGGTCAACTCTGACTTGGTTGGTAAAGTCGTCAATATCGCCAGTCGTAGTGCAGGGTTCTTGGTTAAGAAGTACGACGGCATGCTGTCAGAAATTTGCGTCGAGTCAGAGCTATTAGAAGACATTACCAAAACGGGCGATGAGATTGCTGCTGCCTATGAGAATCGTGAATTCTCGCGTGCTATGCGTTTAATCATGCAATGTGCGGACAAAGCCAACGAATATATCGATGCCAAAAAACCATGGTCACTAGCGAAGTTGGAGGGTACTGAGCAAGAGGTTCAAGACGTCTGCTCGGTCGCTATCAATATCTTCCGTCAATTGATGGTTTATCTTGCGCCAGTATTGCCTGAGCTGACTAATAATGCCAAAGAGTTTTTGAACCTTGATGATTTAAGTTTTGCCAGTCGTAATGAGTGGTTACTAGGTCATAAAATCAATAAATTCAAGCCATTAATGCAACGTATCGAAGAAAAAGATATTGAAGCGATGGTAGAAGATTCTAAAGCATCATTAACTCAAGCAGACGCTCCTGCTGCGACTGATAATAGTAAGCCTGCCGCAAAAGATAAAGCATCTGCAACAGATGCTAGTACTGATGCCGAGCAGACTGACTATATTGGTATCGAAGACTTTTCCAAAGTTGAGATGAAAGTCGCACACGTTTTAGAGTGTAACCATGTAGAAGGTGCTGATAAGCTACTACAGTTCACGCTAGATGTTGGCGAAGACAAACCTCGCAATGTGTTTAGCGGTATTCGTAAGTTCTATGAGCCTGAGCAATTGATTAATAAAAAGGTTATTTGCGTGACCAACCTTGCCCCGCGTAAGATGAAATTTGGCGTATCAGAAGGCATGGTATTGTCAACTGGCGAGCCAAAGACAGGCTTAACTGTCGTTACCTTACCGGATGCTTGTGTTGTTGGCGACGTATTGGCTTAACGGTTATTTTTAGGATTGAAAAATAAAAAAAGATGCCCTAAATGGCATCTTTTTTTATGGTTGATTTAGCAAACTCCTAAAAACTAAGCCTTATATTTATCTGCTCAAAATATCGATAATCTACAACGTATCATTAATCACCGTCACAATGTTATTTTCTGGCGTACGAATACGAACGTAACGGTCATAATCCCTTCTATCAATCTTGCCGACTACTCTATAACCGTATCTATCAACCGTATCTATCAAGATCACGCTTAAATGAAGCATTTGGGCTAGCATTGCGATAAGCGTTAATACTTGGGTGGGCGTTGCCATTATGCTTATAGTTTTTACTGACATGGGCAGAGTTACCTTTGCTATTACCATGTCCATTACCGTGCCCGTTTCCATGACCATCTTTTGCCATAGCAGGCAATCCAATCAAAGAAGTAGCAGTGATACCAGCGATGGTTAATAATTTGAGATTAGCAGTGTTCATTATATTATCCTTAAAATAGTCATTCGAAAAAATTAGATAAATAATAGCGTCTATTTCATATCCACTATGGCAGCACAATGTCACCAAAATGACTGAATTATCCTTAGACCTATCATGTTTCTCGTATGAAAATTAGCTTACGTTAATTATGAAGTGAGTACGTAATAGATGCGTTGCTAGGATGTAAGCCTTTTGCATATGTTTTCAGCAAACAAAAGTACCCTAGCAGCATCCGTTATATTTAGATCTACATAAGAGCTTCAATGCATCACGCGTCTAAATAAGATAAAAAGAAGTGATGATTTTTTTATTATCCATCACCATGACCGCTACACATTAATTTCTTATTGCGATAACTTACATTACTGTCATAATATGAACATAATAATCGATGGAACGATTACTTTATTTAACTGTTAGCCTGCTATCTCAGCATCAACATAGCATTGACTTGGCTAATCTGCATTCTTCAATATCATGGTAAAAAACCAAAGTACACCAAACAGATGAGCAAAATCACTACTATATAAGTTAGTAGACTCAGTCAGTCTGGCCGTATCTACTTGGTTTTTGCGATTGATATAACCTATGAGTTAACCTAATAATGACTATCGCTTCTACTCTACGCTTAAGCCTATATGGCGTTGCTCTTAGTGCCATTAGCACACTTGGACTAATCGGCTGCTCAAACTCCTC
This sequence comes from Psychrobacter sp. BI730, assembly GCF_013414195.1. Taxonomy (GTDB): domain Bacteria; phylum Pseudomonadota; class Gammaproteobacteria; order Pseudomonadales; family Moraxellaceae; genus Psychrobacter. The sequence continues at coordinate 76,501 of NZ_JAATTV010000007.1, read as the reverse complement.
TACCGAGACCGCAGCGACTGCTGAAAATAGCACGGCTACAGACAAACCTGCCAAATCAATTGCCATTACTCAAATCGTTGAGCATCCATCATTAGATGATATGCGCCGCGGTATTATTGATGAATTGGCAGATAATGGTTATGTCGAAGGTCAAAACCTAACTGTTAACTTTCAAAGTGCTCAAGGAAACACAGCGACTGCAGGACAGATTGCCAAGCAATTTGCAGGAGACAACCCTGATGCGATCGTAGCAATCTCAACGCCTTCTGCGCAGTCAGTGGTAGCCGCGACCACCACTATCCCTATTATCTACACTGCTGTGTCAGATCCGCTAGGTGCCAAGCTCATCACGGCAGATGGCAAGCCCTTTCAAAGCAATTTGACTGGACTCTCAAGCCAGTTGCCGCTAGAGCCGCAGTTGGATTTGTTACAGCAGATAAAACCCGACTTAAAGACCATTGGTTATGTCTATAGCCCAGGTGAGGCAAACTCAGTATCATTGCGTGAGAACCTAAAACAAGCTCTGCCAGCGCGAGGTCTGTCACTATTAGACATTCCTGCCAATCGTCCAACGGATATCGGTATGGCGACACGCAGTTTGCAAGGACGCGCAGATATCATCTATACCTCATTTGACAATAATGTTGCGTCTGCCTTTGAGGCCATGACCCAAGCAGCAAATGAGCTAAAGTTACCGATTATCGCGTCTGATGAATTCAGTGTAAAACGCGGCGCGACTGCTGCGCTTGGTGTTAATGACTATGACTTTGGTCGTACCACTGGCAAGATGGTATATCGCGTGTTAAATGGCGAAGCGGTCAATACTATCAAACCTGAAGTCATGAATGACCTGACCTTATATGTCAGTCCTAAGCACGCCAAAACACAAGGTGTCAGCTTGCCAGCAGAGTTACTAAAAAACGCCATCAATGTTGATATTGATGCCGAAACCAAATAAAAAGTAGTAAGCTATCTATTAGCTCGTCAATTATTTATATAGTGTACGGACACACTATTATTTTAGGAGTAAGACCCATGTTGTCTCAAAATCGTTTTGGTCGTTTTAATTTCGGTAAGGCTTTATTATTAGGCAGTGTATGTACGGCTATCTTGACTGGTTGTAACCAATCAGCGCAAGATGATGGCTCCACTGATGCTGCCGCTAGTGGTGATGCAGCGACAGCTATGAAGACCGTTGCTATTACCGCTATCGTCGAACATCCAGCGCTTGATGATGTACGTAAAGGTGTCATCGACGAGCTAAACGAAGCAGGCTTCAAGGACGGTGAAAACTTAACCGTTAACTTCCAAAGCGCGCAAGGAAACACTGCTACTGCTGGTCAGATTGCCAAGCAATTTGTCGCTGATGCGCCAGACGTTATCGTCGCTATCGCAACACCATCTGCGCAGTCTGTTGCCGCTTCTACTAGCAGCATTCCATTGGTATTCTCAGCAGTTACTGATCCAGTAGCCGCAAAACTGGTACCTAAGCTAGATGGTTCTGGCACCAACGTTACAGGCGCATCAGATGCCCTACCGTACGAGCCACAGATTGACTTGATGCGTCAAATCATTCCATCATTAAAGAACGTCGGTTATGTCTATAGCCCAGGTGAAGTCAACTCAACGATTATCTTAAAAAATCTAAAAGAGAAGCTAACACCACTCGGTATCAATGTACTTGAAGCACCTGCACAGCGTAGTAACGACATTGCGATGGCAGCACGTAGTCTCGAAGGTAAGGTCGATATGATCTATACTTCAACTGACAACAACGTGGTATCAGCGTACGAGTCACTATATCAAATCGCCAAACAAAGTAAGATTCCTCTCATTGCCTCAGACACTAGCTCAGTTGAGCGCGGTGCTGTTGCTGCTCTAGGCGTGAACTACTATGAGCTTGGCCGTGAAACTGGTAAAATTGTCGTACGTATCTTAAACGGTGAAAAAGCAGGTGCTATCCCTGTTTACACTCCACAAGCGCTTGATCTATACGTCAGTCCAAAACATGCTAAAGAAGAAGGCATCACATTGCCACAAGCGGTTATCGATAAAGCAAAAGAAGTGGTAGAATAACGCACCTTTGTATTTGGCTCACAATAGCAGGTATAAATAGGAAAGCGACACTACTTGATACTGTGTTGTATACCTTAAATATACAGCTAATGATTAAATAAGAAACCCAGCTATGAGTCATTAGGCTGGGCTTCTTGTCTAAACAGAGTCTTTTTTGGAAGCGTGTTTAATAGTGCTGTATTTGTTTGGTCATTTATCTGATACTTGTTGAGTAGAGGATAGGTCTATTGATTACATTGCAGTGCCTTGAACCATCGCTTCAAACCAAGGTAGCTTATGATCGCTGTTAATCGTGATATGTTTTGGTTTACCCTAACCGCAGATTGCTTAATCTGTTAAATTCACCGCTTAGCTGTTTAGCAGGTAGATGATTTTGGCAATTGCCATTTACTTATCTTGGTACCATACGCTAGACACTTGGTTATGACTTACTGATCTCTTATGTCTTTAATTGCTTTTTTTGGTGCGCTTGAAAGTGGTCTGATTTATGGCCTAGTAGCACTCGGTGTGCTTATCTCATTTCGTACGCTCGACTTCCCTGATTTGACCGCTGACGGTAGTTTTCCGTTAGGGGGCGCAGTCGCTGGTATTTCTATCATCGCTGGTATCAACCCATGGTTGGCCTGTGCTTTTGGGATGTTAGCAGGTTCAGTCGCTGGTATCGTCACTGCGTGGTTGCATGTCAAACTTGGCATCTTGCAGCTGCTTGCCAGTATTTTGGTCATGGTTGCCTTATATTCTGTCAACCTACGCATCATGGGCGCGCCAAACCTACCCTTGCTTGGCGAAACCACAGTGTTTAGCACCCTGGTGACCGATGGTAATGGTTATTGGATGCGCTGCCTGATTATCGGTGTCGTCGTCGCAGCTGCTATGTTATTTTTGAACTGGTTCTATAGCACCGAGACAGGTCTGTCGATGCGCGCTACTGGCTCAAACCTAAGAATGGCACAGGCGCAAGGTATCAATACCTCGTGGATGACTATCATCGGTATGGCGATTTCTAACGGTTTGATTGCCTTAGCGGGAGCACTATTTGTCCAGACTCAGGGTGGCGCAGATATCTCAATTGGTATCGGTACAATCGTCATTGGTCTAGCAGCGGTCATCATCGGTGAGACCATCATTCCTGCCAAGCGTATTTGGCTGATCACCTTTGCCGTTGTTGTCGGCGCGGTATTGTACAAACTGTTTATTCAGGTCGCATTATCAAGCGATACGCTACGTAGTATCGGCTTTGGTCCACAGGATTTGAACTTGATTACCGCATTGCTCGTGGTACTAGCCTTGGTATTGCCAAAAGCGAAAACCAAGTTTTTATCACGCAAGGTTCGCGCCTAATGACAGTCAAAGCAGGTATTTATAACACTTGCTTCGCTTGAAGAGACAATAAGGAGTAACGATTATGATGCAAGCCACCGATTTACGGTTGACCTTTAACCCAGGCACGCCTATCGAAAACCCTGCCCTACGTGGTATCAGTTTGAATATTGCTGATGGTGAATTTGTCACTGTCATTGGTACCAATGGCGCAGGTAAATCTACTTTTTTGAACGCAGTAAGCGGTACGACGCGCGTCGATAGTGGCTCAATCTTGTTAAATGGCATTGATGTGACCAAAAAGTCTGCTCATCAACGCGCGCATTGGGTTGCTCGTGTCTTTCAGGATCCGATGGCCGGTACTTGTGAAGCGCTTACGATCGAAGAAAATATGGCTTTGGCCTACAAACGTGGCGGTAATCGCGGTCTGAAATTTGCATTGAACCAGAACAACCGCGATTTGTTCCGAGAAAAACTATCCGTTTTAAAATTAGGTTTAGAAAATCGTCTAACCGATCGTATGGGTCTACTCTCTGGTGGTCAACGTCAGGCAGTAAGTCTGCTAATGGCATCATTGCAGCCTTCTAAGATTTTGCTACTTGATGAGCATACTGCAGCTCTCGATCCTAAGACTGCGGCGTTTGTCTTAGAATTGACTGATAAGATTGTCACGGACAATAAGCTGACTACGATGATGGTCACCCACTCTATGCAACAAGCATTGGCACATGGTACACGCACCGTTATGCTGCATCAGGGTCAAGTCGTGTTGGATGTGGCTGGTGACATTCGCAAAGGCATGACCGTACATGATCTACTTGATATGTTTGAGCAAACACGTGGCGAAAAAGTTGAAGATGACAGTTTGATTTTGAGCTAAGTTTTTGAGCTAATACTGTCCATGACTTACGACTTATAAATTTGTACCTGTCGGATACAACCATTTTCGACAACCTCAAAAACCTTCAAGAGAATTGATTTTTCTTGGAGGTTTTTTGTTATCTATAGTTAATGATCATATGAACTTTTTACTGACCATTATATAGTTGTCGTCTATCAAAGCTTCGCTGTTGTCACTTACTATATGAGGTCTGTCATGCGCAAAATTCCTATCTACTCCCACCCTGCTGCTGGTTGGCCTGCGCTGATCTCCTCTACCCAAAAGCTAATGGACTATAAGACATTTTTGCGCGGCGGTATAAGTGTATTTAAAAGCAATCAGCCCCAAGGCGGATTTGACTGCCCAGGCTGTGCTTGGCCTGACCATAAGTCACACAAAGCCATCGATGTCTGTGAAAATGGCATTAAAGTCATTGCCAGTGAGACCATGACCCACAAAGCAGATGCCGAGTTTTTTGCAAGGCATACCGTTACTGAGCTACAGGGATGGACTGGTTACGAGCTTGAACATAGTGGTCGTTTATCAGAGCCGATGTATTACGATGCGGCGCAAGATCGCTATGTCCCTATCCCTTGGGAAGCCGCTTATAGCTTAATCTCTGAGCAGTTAGGACAGTTAGATTCACCTGATGAGGCGCTATTTTATACATCAGGCCGTGTGACTAATGAGCCCGCCTTCTTATTTCAGTTATTCGTACGCTGCTTTGGTACCAATAATTTGCCTGATTGCTCAAATATGTGTCACGAGCCAACCTCAGTAATGCTAAGCAGACAGCTAGGTATTGGTAAAGCGACCGTGATGTTAGAAGATTTTGAGCAAGCCAATCTGATATTGATGTTTGGGCAAAACCCAGCGACTAACCATCCACGTATGCTAGAGATGCTCGCCCATGCGCATGAGCAAGGCTGTCGAATCATCTCAATCAACCCGATGCGTGAGCAAGGCCTGAGTAAGTTTAGAAATCCGCAAAAACCAACTCACATGGCAGCTGGTCAAAGCGCTGACATGGTCGATGATGTTGTTCAAATTCAAATCGGCGGTGATGCAGCGCTATTGACTGGCATTGCCAAGTGGTTAATCGAAAACGATAAAATAAATCATGAGTTTATTACCACTCATACTTCAGGCTTTGAACCTCTAAAACAGTGGCTAACAGAGCAATCATGGTCAGATATCACACTTGGCTGCGGTATTTCTCAGACAGATATTATCAATCTCGCTGAGCTGGTCGCTGATAGTCCAGCAACGATTTGCACTTGGGGCATGGGCATTACTCAGCATGTACAGGGTGATGACAATGTGGCGATGATTACCAACTTGCTCCTGCTGATGGGTATGATTGGTATCGACGGCGCTGGTGCATCCCCAGTACGTGGGCACTCCAACGTACAGGGCGATCGCACTATGGGTATCCATGAGCGTCCTAGCAAAAGCTTACTAGACAGTTTAGAGCGTGTGTTTAAGCACCCTATGCCACAAGAACATGGCTACGATGTCGTCACAGGTGCCAAGGCTCTTATCGCAGGTAAATTGAAAGTCTTTATGGGCATGGGTGGTAACTACGCAGTGGCTGCCCCTGATACCAGCGCTATTGAGCAAGCCTTAACCACTACTCAGCTTAATATATTTGTCGGTACTAAGCTCAATGAGACCATGCTATACCCCGGTGCTAATAATTTGATCCTACCTTGCTTAGGCCGTACCGAGCGTATTGTCACAACAAAGGGTGAGCAATTTGCCACTATCGAAGACTCTATGTGTCAGATCGTACCTACTCAAGGTAAGCTCAAACCTGTTAGTGATACTCTAAAATCTGAAGCGCAAATCGTAGCGGATATCGCGACTCATGTACTCGGCGCCGACTCGTCTATTCCTTGGTTGGCGATGAGTGAGGATTTCGATATTATTCGAGACTATATCGCTCAAGCTATTAACGGATTTGAAGACTTTAATCAGCGTATTCGCACCTCTGAGCGTGGCTTTCATTTGTATCATGCGGCGCGTCATCGTGTATGGAATACCGAGAGCGGCAAAGCTCAGTTTGAAGTACCGCAATATCCGATTACTTTTGTCGCAGCACAAATGGCAGCCGCAAACGATATCGATGAGCATGCAGATACAGCACAAAAAGTTTGGCAGTTGACCAGTGTCCGTAGCCATGACCAATTCAACACTATGATTTTTGGGTTTAAAGACCGCTATCGTCAGACGGATCGCCGTGATGTGCTATTCATGCACCCTGATGAAATAAGTCGTTTAGGTTGGCAAAAAGGTGACCGTGTTATGGTCACTCGCCAGCGTGCCAAAGACAGCCTAGAGCAACCGCGCGTATTAGGCCCATTGGTATTGAGCGAGATGGATATTGCCTCTAACGCTGTCGCTGCTTACTATCCTGAGTGCAACGACCTCTTTGATTTAGAGACACATGCGCCAGATTCTCATATCCCAGCGTACAAATCGACCACTGTCATTTTAGAGCGCGTAGAGGCAAATACGTCGATCGCTACGCCTGTGTAAATCATACTGCGGAGAGCCAATAATGATATTTTCATTGGCTCTCTAAATGACCATAAGCACGCCCCTACTTTTAGGCCATGATAAACCGTGATAACCATTGAATATAACGCTGAGCAAAGTGAGGCTATTATCGACCCCGCTATGATAGATAACTCAACCGACATTAAGAGAGTTGTACCTAAATCACCTAACGATGATAGGTTGTCAGAGACACCACTTGCTCGTAGTCACTTAGCACAAAAGCATCATTACCCGTCAGTTATTAGCAACCCTAATAATGACTCTCACCTTCAAATCGAATCTCAGACCACCAGCTTAGCAGTCGAAGCTGCGGTCTCTATCATTATTAATGGGATTCATTATGCTGTGCTGATGGCTAGTCCTCATCAGTTAGAGTATTTGGCTGTTGGGTTCTTATTTAGCGAAGGATTAATTCAATACAGTCACGAGTTACTCGACTGGGAAGTGACTCACCTTGCAGATATCGCTAGCTACCAGAAGTTCGTTCAAGATTCGAGTGACGAAGATCTTGACTCAGTATCAATTGAGCAAAGCTTAGAACGATTTCAAGATTACGATATCTATGTCGTGGAGTTGGTATTGAGCCAACGCTGCCATCAACGTATCCAAGCACAAAAACGACAGCTCGCAGGGCGTACAGGCTGCGGTATGTGCGGTATTACTGGACTAACGCAAGCTTTGCCTGATTTAAGTACTTACTCACAAGACCATTTACACCATGAACATAACCGACAGACAGGTATAAATGGCATTCAAACGAGCGCACCAAGTCTTGACTCCCTATTGGCACTGCGTCAACAAGTGGATGCCGCGCAACATACGCATCAACTGACAGGTGCGGTACATGCCGCAGCGACGATACATAATCAGCAGCTACATTTATTCGAGGATGTAGGCCGCCATAATGCACTTGATAAACTCATCGGTTGGCAATTACGCCAAAAAGCAGACGTTAGCTGTGTGCTTATGACTTCGCGTCTCTCTATTGAACTGGTTCAAAAGTCTATTCGAAGTCAAATCCCGTGGCTAGTTGGCATGTCAGCGCCTACCAGTACAGCAGTGCGCGTGGCTGAGCGTTATGGCCTTGGATTGGCTGGATTTTTACGTGATAACCGAGTCACTTACTATACCAAACAAGATAATATATAAAAATTCACTTCTACTTGTTCATTGAGAGCAACCATCATCTATCGCTCATTATCTATTTTTCTAATGAAAGCTTCAGCTACTCATTCATGGTTATAACTTAGCTCATAGCGATATATCACTCAATGCTACTAATAATAAAACCTTATCTTTCAATGCTTTATTAAAAATCTTATTAAATCTCTTTAAACAAATACTTATATATCATCTTCGGTCATTGTTTGGTAAATATCGGATAATGTTTGAGGTTAATGACATAATAGGTTACTCTTATCCCGCAAATATGTTACAGGCACTTAACAAATATGTAGTTTTATTTATTAATGCCGCTTAGTAACACATCAATCGCAATAGATGAGTAGAGATTTCTCAGCTATTGTTTATTACAGCTGATAAGGCTGTCTAAATCGAGTTCGGGTCATTTTATCATGGCTTAGTGCTTATTCGTAATTCCGCTATAGACACTCATCACATGAGTTTTCTTTAGCATGTAGCTACCTTTGTGTATGCCTATTAATAGCGTGATGGTTTACCCATTAACTGACGCCTATTGAAAGTAGTCCCTGTCTTTTTGATTTGACAGTATCTGTCTCATTAAGATTTGGGCGTAACACTTAGCATTTGCTTACCACTGCAGTTGGTATTTTCGCTATTTATATTAGCCACATACGTTCGGTATGAGGACTGTGTAGGCTATGCTGTATTCCTAATGGTTTGGTATCTTTCATTTTTGCTGAACTTTATTCATCAACTAACAATTGCGAGGTCTGAGTTTGAAAACTGAGTCATTGTTCCAATTTTCATCATTAACGATTATTTTATTATTATTAGCATTTTATGGCGGCACCTATTTACTGTCCTTATTAATCAAAAAAGATAAAGAGACCACTTCTGGATTTATGGTCGCAGGTCACGGTGTTGGCTTTGGTATGGGTGCAGCCAGCATGACCGCCACTTGGATTTGGGCAGCCTCATTTTACGCTGCGGCCACCTCTGGCTATAAGTACGGCGTATCAGGGCCGATACATTATGGCTTTTGGGGTGCATTGATGATTTTATTCATCTACCCTTTTGGTATGCGCTTTCGTGAATTGGCACCAGATGGCCATACACTAGGTGAACTGATTCATGCCCGCCACGGTTCATCAAGCCAATTAATCTTAGCCATATCCAATATTATGGGCAGTTTAATTAGCTTGATGGTCAACTTTACCGCTGCTGGGGCATTGGTGTCAGTCCTGTCGCCATTATCGTTCCAAACAGGGGTAATGATCGCAGGTATCGGTGTCCTGAGTTATACATTGACATCAGGGTTTCGAGCATCTGTCTTTACGGATTTCGCCCAGTTGGTCGCTCTAATGGCCATTGGTATTGTCATTATCCCAGCGGTATTATTTGCTATGGGCGGCCCTGAAGTTATGGTTAGCGGCCTGTCAAACCTGACTTTGGAGCAACAGAATTTCTTTTCTTCTGAGGCATTCTTTCAACAAGGTGCGCCTTATTTTGTAGCGGTATTGGCATATGCTATTGGTAATCAAACCATCACTCAGCGCCTATTTGCGATTGATAAGACCAAAATCAAAGCAACGTTTGTCACTGCTACGGTTGGCTATGCGGGTATCGTCATCGGCCTTGGTATGATTGGATTAATGGCTGTGACTATTGGTGTTGAACCACTCGATGGCAATATGAATAACCTAATCCCTCAAATGGTTAGTACTTATCTACATCCAGTCTTTATCGCCTTATTCTTTATTTTAGTGATTGGTTCATTGTCCTCAACTGCTGATTCAGATTTGTCAGCGCTATCAACCATTATGATGGCGGATGTCTACGGTAAAAATATCGCCAAAAAAGGCCATGTTAAACCTAAAACAATGATGCTAATTGGTCGCGGCACGATGATTGTTGCGACAGCAGCTGGACTAATTTTTGCGAGCTTTAAGCTTGATATTCTCGTCATGCTAGTATTTGTTGGTGCACTATGGGGGGCTATTGTCTTCCCTGTTATCGCCAGTGTGTTTTGGAATCGCGTCACCAATACTGCCTTTACCTCAGCAGTTATCGTCGGACTACTCTTATTTTGCGTTGCCCGTTTCGAATTACTCCCAATCACTGGTGTCACCGCCCTATTCTTTGAAATACTGGCCAGTGTCGGTGCAGCGGTTGTTATTGGGCTAATGGTCTTTGGATTCTTAGGTCGTAAGATTGGCATGGTCGCCGCAGTTATCACGCTAGTGCTGATGCTTATCTTCGCTACTGGCTTCTTACGTCAATATATGGTCCTGCTAGCCTCTCTAACAGCTTACGGCGCTAGTACCGTCGTCTGTGTGATTATCAGCCTGATGGGAGACGAACACTTCGACTTCGACTTAATTAAGCAGCGTGTGGGCAATTACGATAAAAAGTCGGAAATCCCATCGTCACTTAAATCTTAAACCAAAGTCGCTTTATCCAAGTAGTGATTGGTCAGCAGTATTTGGCTAATCGCTACTTACTTAGCAATATTATAAGGAGATATCATGGACAACGTCTTTATCTACGGCTTATATATCTTAATTTGGCCCGCCATTACTCTTGGCGTACTCGTATTAATTTGCACGGCCACTTATCGTGATGTGAAAAGTGCCAAACGTAACAATAGAGATATAGTTTAGCGCACTATATTTTAAACCATCATCATTACACGCTGGTTTACTAATAGTTTGAAAAAGCCTATTAACAGTATAAACGCTTCTAAATTAGGGCTAAATATAGATAAGATAATAAATAAGCTGTTTTTAATGAAAAAAGGACTTGTAATTTACTATATTTTTGCTAATATAGGCGACCTTGATTGGCTGGATGGCAGAGTGGTCATGCAGCGGACTGCAACTCCGTTAACGCCGGTTCGATTCCGACTCCAGCCTCCAATTATTTATTAACTTTACGTTAATTTTGGCTTGCATTATTATCACAACCGATTATAATAGCGACCACTTATCTAGTAACTAGATGGTCTATCAGCTAGTTTACATTTTAGATAAAACAAGTTTTGCCCGGGTGGTGAAATTGGTAGACACAAGGGATTTAAAATCCCTCGCTAGCAATAGCGTGCCGGTTCAAGTCCGGCTCCGGGTACCATTACATAGTCCTATACTATCTTATAGAACAGCTAAAGCCCCTGATATCAGGGGCTTTGTTGTATCTGGTGTTCTATACTGTCCTGCTCTATCTATCTCAATCTGTGCATCTGATGTACATTAATCTCTCAGTGCTCGTTTGAAATAATAATCATGATAAGTGATATAGATGACGAGCATCTCAAACGCCCTACTCACCTATACCACTATTCTTAAAGAAACCTATCTAGATTACACACTTGGTTTTGCAAGTAGCATTGTCAATTTATGCTCTTAATAGCCAAATCAGCTATCTAATAACACGTTGCCATAATCATCACGCAGGTCTTTTTTGACCATTTTGCCAGCGCCATTCAGCACGATGTTATCTACAAAGATGACTTTATCGGGTATTTGCCAGCTGGCGATTTTACCTTCGTAAAAGCTTAGCACTTGCGACTCATCGATTTCTGAATCTGGTTCTTTCACTACAATCAATACTGGACGCTCGCTCCATTTTTTATGCTTTGCAGCAATAGCGGCTGCCATTCTTATCTGCGGATGGGCGACTGCGATGTTCTCTAGCTCTACTGACGATATCCACTCTCCACCAGATTTAATCAAATCTTTTGAGCGATCCCGAATATTCATATAGCCATCGGCATCAATAGTTGCAATATCACCTGTGTCGAACCAACCATCTTCAGTTATCGCATCAGGATTTTCTGTGTAATAATCGTTGATGATCCAATGCCCTTTGATCTGTAAACGACCTTGAGACATACCATCTTCTTCAACTCGCTGTAGCGGCTCGTCAGTATCTATGAGACGTAGCTGAACGCCGTAGGGTGGACGACCTTGAGAGTTACGCAACTCATTAATCTCATCTTTACTCAGCGATTTATGCTTGGCTTTTATTTGATTCATCGTTCCAAGTGGGCTGGTTTCTGTCATGCCCCAACCATGCACCGCATCGCAGTTAAAGTCTTCTCTGAACGTTTTGATTACTGATGGTGGGCATGCGGCTCCTCCGACGATAGTACGCGTCATGCTATCAAGCTTACTGCCTCTGGCTTTGGCAGCGGTCAATAGACTTTGCCAAATCGTTGGAACCCCTAGAGCAACTGTGACATAACAATCATCGATTAGAGATACCAGACTATCACCATCAAGATTCGGACCAGGAAGTATGAGAGAGCAACCAGTCAAGGCAGCTGCATAAGGTGTGCCCCACGCATTGACATGGAACATCGGTACTACGGGTAACAAAACGTCTTGTGCAGAGAGCGCGGAGACATCAGGCATGCACAATGCCATCGCATGCAGCACAGAAGAGCGATGAGTATATAAAATACCTTTAGGATTACCGGTAGTTCCTGAGGTGTAGCATAAAGAGCTGGCTGTTGCTTCATCAAATTGAGGCCAGTCAAAGTCAGTCGAGTTTTCTGCTAATAGCTCATCAAAGAACAGTACATTAGGCAGTTTTTCGACGATACTATCATCTCGATCACTTAGACAAATGAAGTGTTCAACACCTTTGATATGCTCTTTGATTGCCATAATTAGCGGTAGGAAAGTAGTATCAAAAAATAGTACACGATCATCAGCGTCATTGATAATGTAGCTAAGCTGCTCAGGGAACAAACGTGGATTGATAGTATGGCAAACCATGCCACTGCCTGAAATGGCATACCAAGCTTCTAAATGACGTCGATTATTCCAAGCCAAAGTTGCTATGCGTTCTGATGATTTAAGACCCAGTGTAGCCAATGCATTGGCCAATCGTTTTGAGTTATCTGAGACAGTACGCCAATTGGTATGAGTCATCTGTCCATCGACTTCTTTGGACAAAACCGCCGTATCGCCATGATAACGGGCAGCGTGTTCGATTAGACCACTGATCAGCAATGGCTGGTACATCATTTTCCCTAACATAATACATTCCCTGTAGTTATTTGAAAGTCCGCTTATTCTTGCTACTGCATCGCCTGATGCGAAGAATAGGCCTCAACTAAGAATAATCAGAATTATTCTTTAAGACAAGCTAATATTATGTTCTCTATAGACAACAAAAAATTGTGACTTAACTTCAAAAACTTAATGATTACTCTATATAAATAGTTCTTATTTTCTCATCAAAAATTCATTAGCATCATGACTCGATTAATTGACCATAAAATTTGGACAAAAAAATCCGACCACCTAAGTGATCGGATTTTTAATGTTTGGTGGAGATGGCGGGAGTTGAACCCGCGTCCGCCAGCATTACGCTCATGAATCTACATGTTTAGTTTCTGTCTTTAGTTTTAATCCGCACCGATCCGACAGTCAGGATGGATTGGACGATTCTCTACTTTTGAACCCAAGCAATTGAGACAATCACTTGTGGCGAGCCTACATGCGGACGCTTCAACTTAGTTAACCAACTGTAGGTGATCAGCAACTAAGTAAGCAGGGTTTAAGCTGCTAGAGCGTAAGTTTCGTCGTTTGCGACTATAACAATATATGTTTGATTAACGAGAGGACATACACTCTCGACATGCATCATTGAGTTTCATCACCAGCGTCGAAGCCAGAACATCCCCAATAAGACTGGCTATTATATAGGAGATATCGGTTAGGTTTCAACCTATAAGTAGCCTGCATTACATTACGTTACAGCTTAATAGACTAAGCCAAAACAGTGTTTAACCATTTACCGATATTTTGAATCTGTGGCATACAGACTTGGTGCGCCATCGGATACATATTATAAGACACATTATAATCTTTTGCTGATAATAACTGCTGTGCTTGCTCACCTAGGATAACAGGCACGACTGGGTCATGAGAACCATGTTCAATCAGAATCGGCATGTCTTTATTGGCAGCACTATACTCAATATTATCATTGGTCGCTAAGTAGGTAGAGAGCGTCATCAAGCCAGCCAAACGTTTTGGATAGCCAAGTGCCACATGATACGCAACTGCCCCGCCCTGCGAAAACCCTGCGATGACGATATGCTCTGGTAACACGCCGCGCTCTATCTCACGACTGATCAAATCTTGTATCTGCTGAGCAGACTCTTCAATTTGAGCCACATCTACTTTACGCTCCAGACTCATCTCTATGATGTCGTACCATGCTGGCATCACCATGCCACCATTTACTGTGACTGGGCGTTTAGGTGCATGTGGGAAGATAAAACGTACTGCCATATCATTAGCCAAGCCAAGCTGCGGTACAACTGGCTCAAAATCATGACCGCTAGCACCTAAGCCATGTAGCCAAATCACTGCGCGATCTATCTTTTTTTGAGAGGGATTGTGCTCAACGACGACGGCGTCTAAATAGTTATTCATAGTTATCCTTAATAATGTAGTGAGAGATGCCTTAAGCATTTCTATATTTTTTGCCAAAATAATGTGTGTGTCATTATATGGTCAATATCATCTGTTAGTTTGAGAGTATGGTCAATAGTGAGGTACTAAACGAACAATAACAAAAATGTGAACAGTATAAGAAGACACGTATGATTTTACGACCGATAAGCTCAGTACTATCAAGCTTAAAACTATCAAGCTTAAATACTGTCAGCTGTCTATTCTTTAGTACATGTGCCTACAATTGTATCCGCATTAATGCTAAAGTTTTACAAGGCCAATTTCCTACAAGGCTAGGCTCTTACAACAATGTCACGACCTTTAGTGGTTTTTAGCAAACAGCAATCAATAGTCAAACGTTAATTTTTCAATTCCTATCCATACGTCCGATGGGATTTTTTTATAATTTTGCAGGAACATTTTACATGACAATTTCTAATAAATCAGCGCTTGAGCTGAGTAAGTACACGATGGCTAAAGTTAATAAGATGAATCTCGCCTTACCTTTAACGCTGATCAGCTCATTATTGATAGTAGGCTGCACTACCGATAGCCGCTCAACGCTCACATCAAAAGCCCCTTTATCGACAGCGCAACCGCAATCACAATCGTCTTCACCTGTCGCATATACCTATGGAGTGCGTCCGTTTTATTTGATAAATGATATGGATGAGGGACCACTAAAAGAAGAGCTACAGGCATGCAGAGGGCAACTGCCAAGTAAGACAGATTTCTCTATTGCGCATCGAGGTGCGCCGTTACAGCTGCCTGAACATACTTATGATAGCTACGTGGCGTCAGCACAAATGGGTGCTGGCATCTTGGAATGTGATGTCGCTTTTACCAATGACGGTGAGCTTGTCTGTCGTCATGCCCAGAACGATTTGCACACCACTACTAATATATTAGCCACGCCGCTGGCCAAGCAATGTACCGTACCGCCCATCTTAGATGCTAAAGGCAAACTTACTAATGCCGAAAGTATCGAATGCCGAACCTCAGATATCAGTGCCGCTCAGTTTAAAACCTTGACGGGTAAGATGGATGCTGCCAATAAAAAAGCAACCAGTATTAGTGAATATATGAATGCAACCGCGCCTTGGCGAACGGATTTGTACTCGCAAAACGGCAAAGTGTTAACCTTGAAAGAGCATATCGCGTTGGCTCGCAAGCTGGGTATGAAGCACACGCCTGAGCTAAAAGCACCTGCAGTGACCATGCCGTTTAACGGCTATCGTTTGAACGATTACCGCCAACAGCTGATAGATACTTATAAGGCAGCGGATGTACCTGCAAGCGATGTATTTGCCCAGTCATTCAATATAGAAGATCTTGATTACTGGATCAAAAACGAGCCAGCTTATGGGGCTAATGCCGTTTATCTGATTGATGACAGCAATGAGACCGCTAAGGATAAAACATTTGATAAAGATGACGCAAGCACATGGAAGCACTCATTGGCTGATATCAAAGCACGTGGCATAAACACCATCGCTCCAGCACTTTGGTTGCTAGTCACTACTGATGGTAAGGGAAATATGCAACCATCAGAATACGCAAAACAAGCCAAAGCCAATGGTCTAAAAATCATTACTTGGTCGATAGAGCGTTCAGGGCCATTAACGGATGGTGGCGATTGGTACTATAGCGGTCTTGGTGATGCTATCAACAATGACGGTGATATGATGAATTATATTGACGTACTAGCGCAGGACGTCGGTGTCCAAGGCATTTTTTCAGATTGGCCAGCTACGGTGAGCTACTATGCCAACTGCAAAGGTCTTAAATAGATTTTCGCTTAGTCTATTAATATACAACCACGCTTAATCTTCGTTACCAAGGCCAACTTATTTATGGAGCTGGCTTTTTTGTTGAATGTATTAAGGTGATTACATCACAAACTATCTACTGAGCACCCTACTTTTCCATTAACTTTTCACACCATTTAACTCGTGGCAGCAAAAGCAACCTGCTGTTTTGTGCTACGATAATTTACTAAGCTTATAAGACGATGTAGAGACTATGACCCATATTTTACTGGTAGAAGATGATCCTGCGATCGCGATGTCGCTTAAGGTTACCTGTAAGCGCGAAGGCTGGCAGATAACTTGGTTGGATAATGCCAGTAGCGTGTTACCCATGTTGCATAGTCATGAAGCACAAGATCTGTCGGCGATCATTATGGATGTAGGTCTACCAGATGGTGATGGCTTGAGTCTATGTCAGAAAATACGTCATACGCCTGATATCGACGCCTTAAAAGATTTGCCTATCGTGTTTTTGACCGCGCGTAGCGATGAGGTCGATCGGATTTTGGGGTTGGAGATGGGTGGTGACGACTATTGCGCCAAACCCTTTAGTCCACGTGAATTGGTCGCACGCTTAAAAGCCATTTGGCGCCGTGAACAACTGATTCAACAGTCAGGATCTCATATCGCAAACTCAAATGACAGTACGGATAATACTTCGTCAAACAATCTATCAGGACAAGCATTAACGTTTGAAAACCAATCCGGCGTTTGGCATTATCAACCGCTCAACTATTCATTAACGTGGCAAGAGCAAAAGCTTGAACTTAGCAATACAGAACGCAAAATTCTGCTGACATTATTACAAGCGCCGTATCAAGTCTTTAGCCGTGAGCAGTTACTTAGCGCAGTAAGCGACTATCCTGACCACCGCTTGGCACGCACTATAGACAGTCATATTAAGTCAATTCGTAAACAGCTCGCTATGGTAGATTCGAGTATAGATGTCATCCATACACATCGTGGACTGGGTTACGCACTATGTCCCGCTTAACAGTGGCTGCTAGTTTATGAATAATAAAACCAATCCTGCTGAAAATGATATTCATAATGACCAAAGCAATTGGTATGCCAAACTGCATCCAATTGGTACTGCTCAGCAAGCCCCTAAACGCAAACGGCTGCTCAATTTAAGTATATTTTTTAGAATTTGGCTAGCCGTTGCGTTGGTGCTCGTCATATGCGGCGTGGTGGTGTTTACTCAGTTGTTTGGCTACGTTAAGCCAACCGCGCAGCAAGTCATCGAAGATACTCTCTTGGATACCAGTAAATTACTCGCGGCCAGTCTACAGGTGCCGTTATCTACAGGGCAGCTATATGACGAGGAATATCAAGCGCAACTTGATGCTGCATTTGTCGGCATGCCAGCGATGGGCGAAACGCTCAGTCCTGTCGATCAAACCAAAAGCTACAGTAGCTTTCGTGTATATGTGACAGACAGTAGCGGCATAGTCATTTACGACTCCCTGCCCAAACCTGATAATAATGAAGGGCAGAACTATGGACGCTGGAATGATGTCTATCTCACGTTAAAAGGACAATACGGCGCGAGAAGTACACTGCAAGATTATCAGCGGCGCGATGGTTCGGTCATGTATGTGGCGCAACCCATCAAAAATCCGTCTGGAGATATCATCGGTGTGGTCAGTGTCGGTAAGCCTGTCGCTAGCGTATTGCCTTATTTAGATGATACGCGTAACCGTATGCTCATCACCGCACTACTTATCAGTATCGCCGCCCTTATACTGGCAGGTCTAGTAGCATGGTGGCTTAAGCAAAGTATTACCTTAGTGACTCAATATACTAGCGCGCTGGCAGAAGACACCAAAAAGCCCTATTTCTATCTAGGTCATGAATTAAATAGCCTGACAGATACCATCGAGACCATGAAGCATCGATTGGAAAATCGTGCTTACGTCACCGATTACGTCCATACTTTGACCCATGAGCTAAAAAGCCCTTTAACCGCGATACGTGCCAGTAGCGAGCTGTTAGAGGACGATGGATTGGATGGAAATAAACTGGATAATGAAGATCGGCAGATGCTCATTGAGACGGTTGGCGAGCAAAGCGTAAAGATGCAACAACTCATCGACCGACTTCTGTTGCTGGCTAAAGTAGAACAGCCTACCTTTAAACTCAACCGACAATTGACTCCCCTATTACCGCTTTTGCAAAATTTGATCAAAAATAATACAGCCAAGCAGCAACAGCAGAATCTATACCCTATCGATATACATATTGATAATAAGAATGTAACCAATACTGCAAACTTGCCAGCAGAAGTACTGGCATCGACCAGCGTGTATGCTGACCAATTTTGGTTAATACAGGTACTGCAAAATGTGCTTGATAATGCGATACACTTTGCAAATCGTACTGTTGAGATTTCATTGTATAGCACTGCTCGAACCGTCACTATCGATATATTCAATGATGGTAAACTGCTACCCGAATATGCTATAGCCAAAGCATTTGAGCGTTACTTTAGCTTGTCTCATCAAAGCCAATCATCATCTCAAACCACAAATCAAGCAACGGAACAAACCACAAATCGTATAGATATTAATGACCTAAATATAGACTCAGTATATCCAACGACTGAGCCAAGGCAGACTGACCATAGTAGTAATACGCTTAAAAAGGGCACGGGCCTTGGACTCACCTTAGTAAAGCAAGTCATTGAGCACCATGGCGGTCAGGTAACTATTGATAATGTCCATGCCAATGATTATAAAGCAGACACTGATAAAGCTAGAACTGATAACACTGATACTGGTAAAAAGCAGCTTTCTGGTGTGATGGTTAGTATTACCTTGCCCTTAGCTTGAGAGTAATAACTTATAACAGTTCATCAACTTTCCATCATGACTACACAGGATTTCTACTTCTTTATTTTACGATAACACTAGGATCTATTGAACCATCAAATTCGTAAAGCAAATTAGGAGTAGAAAATATATGTCATATCAATTAACTGATAACCTTATCATCAAGAACCTAATCGGCCTTAGTCGTCATCAATGCGTACAAACTTTATTGAGCCAAGGTGTCGGTAGTATTGAGTTTGGACATTGGCTAGCGATTCCTAGTCAGCGGTTATTGTTGGTGTTTCGGCATCAGCAATGTGTGGCTATTGATGAGTATCAACTGGCAGCCTGATATCTTGCTCGCTCAACACATTAATTGTATTTAGGTAACACCTGTATTTTATTTGGACATAAAAAAGCCCTTTATTATTTCTAGTATTAAACTACTGGAAACAACAAAGGGCTGATTACTCTACGACAAAAATACTAAGTAATCGATTCTACTGGTGGCTTTACATCCGCATTTTGACCGCGATGGCGCAGATAGTGATCTAGCAAAACAATGGCTAACATGGCTTCTGCAATCGGCGTGGCACGGACACCCACGCAAGGATCATGACGACCCTTAGTCAGCATATCAACTGCTTCACCTTGAGTGTTGATGCTCTTGCCAGCAGTGGTAATACTAGACGTTGGTTTTAGCGCAATACTCACACGGATATCTTGGCCTGATGAGATACCGCCCAAGACACCGCCAGCATGGTTGGCTGCAAACCCATCTGGCGTCAGCTCATCACGAGCGCTATGTCCGAATTGACCTGCCACCGCCATCCCATCGCCAATCTCGACGCCTTTGACCGCATTGATACTCATCATCGCATGAGCAATATCTGCATCTAAACGATCAAATACTGGCTCACCTAAGCCTACTGGCACACCGCTCGCAATGATATCAAGGCGTGCACCACAGCTAGTGCCTTCGCGGCGCAAGTTATCAATCAACGTCTCAAAACGACCGATCGCTTCTTTGTCGGCACAAAAGAACGGATTACTATTTACAAAATCCCAGTCAATTTGGTTTGGGTCTAAGACATTACTATGCTCATTGCCAATCTGAGTCACGTGACCACGGATTTGTACGCCCAAACGTCCTTGCAGATATTTCTTGGCAATAGCACCAGCTGCCACTCGCATAGCCGTCTCACGCGCTGACGAACGACCACCACCACGATAGTCACGGAAACCATATTTCATACTGTAAGTATAGTCAGCGTGTCCAGGACGGAAAGTATCTTTGATATCGCTATAGTCTTTAGATTTTTGATTGGTATTGCGAATCAATAGACCGATAGACGTACCTGTGGTTTTGCCTTCAAACACACCAGAGATAATCTCAACTTCATCAGACTCACGGCGCTGGGTTGAATACTTAGACGTACCTGGTTTGCGACGATCCAAATCTACTTGTAGGTCGTCTGCAGATAATGCTAAACCTGGTGGTACGCCATCAACGATGGCCATAAGGCCTGCCCCATGCGACTCACCGCAAGTGGTAACCGTAAAAACCTGCCCAATACTATTGCCTGCCATAACTGTCCTTAAACAAGTAAACGCTACTGATGACTATTTGACCAATCACTCATGCCACTTATGATGACTGCTTATACTGCTTGTATGTAATGAGTGATTGTATTGTTATTTATAGTTTCGGCTCGTGCAGCCGATGTCTATTTAACCTAATATTTGTCTATTGAAGGCTATCTAATAGCTGAACATAAGAGGCAAACAATTGACGGTTTGAAACTAGCTCATCATAGGTAATCGCAAAGACACCATGTCCACCATGTGCAAACTTCAACCAATCAAATTGGATTTCAGGATAGGCTTGTTTTAATGCCCATTCGCTGTCGCCTACTTCACAGACCAGCAACCCATCTGGGCTAAGGTAATCTGGCGCTTCAAATAAAATACGATGTACCAAATCCAAGCCATCTTGGCCCGCGGCTAATGCATGCTCAGGCTCGTATAAGAACTCAGGCGGTAAATCTGCCATGATAGCAGCGTCTACATACGGCGGATTGGTGACGATAAGCTCATACTGATTTTCAGCAGGTATCTTGGCAAACAAATCAGACTCGATTACGTTTACTTGATGGCCAAGGTCATGATGATCTACGTTGACCATTGCTACTTCTAATGCGCCTTTATCGATATCAACGGCATCAACCAACGCATCAACGAAACGAGTAGCAAGCGCGATAGCGATACAGCCAGAGCCAGTACACAAGTCCAAGATACGCTCAGGCTGCGACAACTGCTTCACATCTAGGCCATGGTCATAAAATACCGCTGACTTTTCGTTCGGACTGACACCCAGTGGTTTGGCCAACTCGGTAACTTCAAAGTACGGATGGAACTGCTGACGAATCAACTCTGCAATCGGTGAACGAGGGATAAGAACACGCTCATCAACATAAAAAGGCAAATCGCAGAAGTACGACAAGTTAATCAAATAACTTAACGGCTTACGTTCAGCGATACGCTCTTCTAACAGCCCTAGTACCAACTGCTTTTCAGACGTGGTCAGACGACAGTCTAAAATCTGCTCATTGGCAGACCAATCGAGAGACAAAGAATGCAAGACAATGGCTGACGCTTCTGCAAACTCATCGGTCGTGCCTTGTGCAACAACAACGTCATAGTTACGCAGCTGCGTGACTGAAAAACGAATAAAGTCGCGAATACTGACGAGCTGCTCACGTGCTTCGTTTAGCTCTGCATGTAAGTTAGCAAATTCATCGTGCTCACCAAGAAGTCCAGTCTCTAAATCATACTCCATCTCACCGTCTAAGCCCTCAGACTCATCATTGAAGTATTGGTTTTGAAACTCTTCTGCACTCATTGTTTGGTCTTCTGACATATCGCACCTTGTGGATTAACTGCTAGCGGGTTAAATTGCTTTTTGCTAAAAATCGTTATATTAAATAAAATTCAGTCATACATTATAGACGTAAACCTCTAGTAGCGCCAATAACTGTCATTTTTACTTGCACAAAAAATAGTGCGAATAATGAACAGTTTGCGTAAGAATCGAGCACGACGCCATACACACCTTGGTTAAATTATTACCCAACTGTAGCGAATACGTCAGCAGTTGACGTTTGGCAAGTCTTAAATGCAAAAAGATGTGTCAAAAATTTGCGATGCAATCAAATTATGCGCATAATAGCCGCATTAGTAGCAACCACAAGTGACTCAATATGATGAAAATAAAGCCAATTATTACTGCCATATCTATCGCAGCTGTAAGTGCTAGTGTAGCCGCACTTGCTGCACCTGCCGATAGTACTCGCACATTGCCAGTACGCACGGCTGACGCTATGCCAGGTCTTGCAAAAAAGGTTAGCCTTAATGTGCAAGAAAACCGTAGTCGCTCAGATGGCGCTGCTACTGTACAGTTAAATACAGAGAAAGCGAAACCAGTCGACAGCATGAACCAGCTTATCAATAATAAGCAAGAAGCCAACCAAAACGTGCCAGCCCCAGTTGCTGATAATATGAGTGCAGCAGAACTAACGCGTAAAGATGAGCAAGCTGACCGCAATGATGACATTAGTGAAGGTCAAGCCGTCGCTGCGCCTAGCGACCTATCATCTATCGACTCGTCTGATCCACTCGCTTTTGAGTTACCAGAGAGTGAGAAGCGTCAAGACTTTAGCGATGATCCAACCATCAAAAACATCGAAGACAAGGATGGTAAGAAGCACACAACGCTGAACTTGTCGAACTATGCTAAGCAAGTGAACGGTGCTGTCTGGTCACCTAATATGAAAGTCAACTCAGCGATGACCATCAAAATGCAGGCGCTGCTCGATTGGAACCATGCTTCTCCTGGTCCTATCGATGGTGGTTGGGGCATGAACAGCAAAAAAGCCCTTGTTAACTTCCAAACGATGAAAGGCTTGCCAGCGACTGGTAAAATGGATCAACAAACTTGGGACGCCTTGGTTAAAAATATCCCTGCAAACAAACCTGTACTGGTCACTTATACGTTGACCGCAGACGATATCAATACCAATTTTGCGACTACGCCTTCTGGTTCAGAAGCGAAGTCAAAAATGAAAGGTCTTTATTATCAAGATATTAAAGAGATGCTAGGTGAACGTTTCCATATGGATGTACGTTACTTAGATAAACTCAACAAAAATAAAAAGTACGCTGTTGGCGAGACTATCACAGTACTAAATACTCGTGACAAGCTGAACCAACGTATCAATCGCGTAGTCGCTAACAAAGCCGACAAAACATTGTATGCCTATAATGGTGACAAATTGGTTGCTACTTATCCGACGACCGTCGGTAGCGATGCCACACCGTCTCCAAAAGGTACGTTCAAAATTATCAATAAAGTGAAAATGCCTTGGTATAAATCAACCGTTGGTGAAGGCGCTCAAAAGAAAGTTCATATGATAGCACCAGGACCAAACAACCCAGTCGGTGTCGTTTGGATGGGATTATCTAAGCCTTCTTACGGTTTACATGGCTCACCAGTACCTGAAGGTATCAGTCGTCAAGGCTCAGCAGGTTGTGTTCGTTTGACCAACTGGGATGTGTTAGAAGTTTATGCCAACATCGAAAATGGCGCGGTTGTCGAACTTCAATAAATAGAACTGTATTAAATCTAGCTTCGATGCTAGTTAGCAAATATTTTTAATGATGACAAAAAAGACCTCAATATTGAGGTCTTTTTTTGTTTGTTGATAGGTGGTTCCACTTTATATCGATAACACTGCTTGTCTTTATTTTTGACTGTTTGACTTTATGTTTTATAGCCTTCTTCATTGCCAGTAATACTGCCAATTTTTTTGGTAAAGAATAATCCTGCAGGTATCGAAGCTAGAACGCCCAATCCCACTGCTATTTGAATATGAAATATCTCATCGAACCCTGTAATGAGAGCACCAATCATAAAAAGTCCGATAGTCACAGTAGCTGCCATTGAGTAGATGACAGAAAATAACGGCCAGTTCATAAATTATTCCTTATCTTTATTGTGGATATAATATATTTAACCTTAATTCCACAAAAAAAGTAAGTATTTATCGTGAACCCTTGTAGCATCTATATTGAATGACTTTAGAATAAAAACCATGCTATTATTAAGGTTTTAGACTTAATCATAAGAAATACCAGTTCTTACTCCCACCTTCTCTCAACTCTTTTTTATATTTTCAAGAATCTCCTATATCTTTATCTATTTATCATTACAATAATGACTTTCTTTACCTACTAAGAACGCTATCTGCTATGTCCTCATCTGAAAAAAACACTGCGCCTAACTCAGTGGATCAAAACGATTCATCAATCGCTACTGACGCCTCTCACAATCAAGACGCGACAATTGACCCAGTAGTTGATGATGCCGCTGTAGACAATGATGAAAGCGAAGACAATCAACACAAGCAATCGACTGATACAGATAGCAAAACAGACTCCGAAGTAGACACTGAATGTGCGCAGCCACCTGACGCTGAGATAACCATGGAAACCATCAGTGACGATGTGGTCGTAGCAACATTGGAGTCGACAGAACCTGAGTCACAATCAAATACTGAAGCATCAGAGGTTGCAGAGTCAGAAACTATAGAAGCGAAAGAAAAGTCCGATTTCTTCCAGTCGGATACGGCAGAAACAACAGAAAAAAGTGCTCGAGATGATAGTGATGCTGAAGTAACGGTAGAAGCAGAAGACAACTATGCCGATGACCCTGCTGATGACACAAATATCGCAGCACAGTCATCAGATAACAAAACAGCCAATCAACAAAAGACAAAAAACAAATCTAGTCGCGATGATGACAATCAAAATAATGACTCAGAAGATAATAACCAAAGTAAAGACACTGATGTAGAAGATAGCGATGTAGAAGACAGCGACGCTCAAAAGTCTCAAGGTGAAAGTGACGAAGATGAGGTTCAAGAGGAAAAAGAAGCCAAACTTGAGTCTTATAAGCAATTTGTCGCCGAGCAATTTAGCAATCAAAAGGTAGATTACCCAGAAGTACGGGTTAGGATTGAGGCGAACGCGCTACCTAGCAAGATGTACTTCATCATGAACATTTTGTCTGCCATCATTGCCAGTTATGGCCTAGTGACCAATTCAGCAGCCGTGGTCATCGGAGCGATGCTGGTTGCGATGATGCTAGGCCCTATCACGGGTATAGCGCTAGCGATTATCGATCACCGTATGCCCTTACTGCGTAAGTCGCTTTTTACCGTCATTATCGGTGTCTCGCTGGTGGTATTGGTCGGCTTTATCGTTGGTTGGCTACATAAAGATCAACCGCTAACGGCAGAAATCCTATCACGTACCCAGCCTACTTCCATGGATCTGATGATTGCCTTAGCAGGTGGTACTGCTGGCGCGTACGCGATGGTATCTCCGCATCTCTCGGTTGCTGTTGTTGGCGTTGCGGTTGCCACAGCCTTAGTACCACCACTGGCTGCTAGTGGTATCTTACTCGCTAATGGCGAGATGCAGCTTGGGCTTGGTGCGCTGTTATTGGCAGCGACAAACATTCTTGCTATCCAGTTTACCAATGCGCTTGTATTGTGGGTGTTAGGGTTCCGTCGTTTGGTCGATGACGATTACAAGTCCAATACCTATCTGACTTTTTTGCAGCGTAACGCGGTGACTTTATTACTACTTGGCGGCTTAGGTGCCTACTTAACCATCAACCTACAGACCAATGCTAAGCAGCAAGTATTCGAGAGTAGTGTCAAAGAAGCCATCAACAACTACTTTATCGATCAAGGCAATGTATTGACCAATACACAGTTTGATACCTCAGAAGAGAACCAAGTGGTGCGGGCGATCGTACGTGGAGAAACTTTACCGAGCTCATACGATGTACGCCAGATTGAGACACTCATTACTAATGATATGGCAGAGAATTTCCCAGAGTACTTGCCAATCAAGCTTCAACTACGTTATTTGCCTGTGCAAGTAATCGAGTCTAATCCAACGACGCAAGACAAATTGGATGAAACGGATGCGGCCATTTTGACCAACTAATATGCATACTTTACAAATTATGCAGTGACTAGCACACGTATAATAACCTAGTAGTTATAACTCTTGTACCAAGAGCTTGGGCGTTTGTGCTAAAATCGCTTGCAAAATTATTTTATGTCATTTACTCAATTCTATCCGTCAGTAAGGAGCCGCTGTGAGCCAGCCATTTCGCTCAGCCGATATTCGCCAAGCCTTTATCGATTTTTTCATAAGCAAGCAGCACACCCAAGTTTCATCGTCTAGCTTGATTCCACACAATGATCCGACATTGCTATTTACCAATGCCGGTATGAATCAGTTTAAAGAAACCTTTTTGGGTATGGAACCACGTGACTATACACGTGCGGTAACCTCGCAAAAGTGTGTACGTGCTGGCGGCAAACATAATGATTTGGATAATGTCGGCTATACCGCCCGTCATCATACTTTCTTTGAAATGCTTGGCAACTTCTCATTTGGTGATTATTTCAAGCAAGCAGGCATCGAGTATATCTGGGAATTTCTAACCTCGGAGAAGTGGTTAGCGATTGATAAAGATCGTCTCTACGTCACTATCTATGAAACTGATGACGAAGCTTTTGAGATTTGGAATAAAAACATCGGCATTCCGAGTGAGCGCATCATTCGTATTGGTGATAATAAAGGTGCTCCCTACGCTTCTGATAACTTTTGGACAATGGGTGACACTGGTCCTTGTGGTCCTTGCACCGAAGTCTTTTATGACCACGGTGCCGATATCGAAGGCGGCCTGCCAGGTACGCCAGAAGAAGACGGCGATCGCTATATTGAGATTTGGAACTGTGTATTCATGCAGTTCAATCGTCAAAAAGACGGCACACTATTACCACTGCCTGCACCTAGCGTCGATACAGGCATGGGGCTTGAGCGTATTAGTGCCATCATGCAAGGCGTTCATGGCAACTACGAGATCGACTTATTTGTCCATTTGATGGATGCAGCGGCTGAAATCCTAGAGATCAATAACGAGCAACAATCATCATTGAAAGTCATCGCCGACCATATTCGTGCCGTGGCGTTTTTGATTGCTGATGGTGTCACGCCAAGTAATGAAGGTCGCGGCTATGTATTGCGCCGTGTCATTCGTCGTGCGGTACGTCATGGCAACAAGCTTGGCGCTGATAGTGAGTTTTTCTATAAAATGGTTGCGCCACTCGTCGCTGAAATGGGCAGTGCTTATCCTGAGCTAAAAGACAAGCAGAGCGTCATCGAAAACGCCATTCAAAAAGAAGAAGCACAGTTTGCTAAAACATTGGCTCAAGGCTTACGTTTACTTGCCAGCGAACTTGAAGGCTTACAAGATGGCGATACGCTATCTGGTGAAGCAGCATTTAAGCTTTATGATACCTATGGTTTCCCACTTGATTTGACCGCCGATATCACTCGTGAGCGTGGTATTGCTATTGATGAAGCCGAATTTGATGAGCATATGCAGGCACAACGTGAGCGTGCGCGTGATGCTGGCAAGTTTGACGTCGATTACAGCAGTGTCATCCAAGTAGAAACGCCAACGACATTTATCGGCTATGAGCAGCTTGAAGAAGACGGCGTGACTATTGACGCGCTTTATCAAGACGGCAACCCAGCAGACAGCTTAACAGAAGGCATGGAAGGCGTTGTGGTATTGGATCGCACCCCATTTTATGCTGAAGGTGGTGGTCAAGTTGGTGAGCTTGGTGAAATCCGTACGGCATCTGGCGTTTTTGAAGTTCAAGACACCAAAAAATCTGGTCAGGCGATTATCCATTATGGTGTCGTGACCATGGGCGATATCAGCACTAAGCAAACCGCTGAAGCACAAGTACTTTCTAGCATTCGTGCTGCTAGTGCCAAAAATCATTCGGCCACTCACCTGTTGCATGCAGCACTAAGAGAAGTGCTGGGCGATGCGGTCACGCAGAAAGGCTCGTTGGTCTCAAGCGAAGTGTTACGTTTTGACTTTGCTTATGACAAACCTGTCAGCGCCGCTGAAATCATGCGTGTTGAACGTCTCGTTAATGAACAAATTCAAGCCAATACCCCTGCCCGCATCGAGCACATGTCGATTGATGAAGCGATGAATCAAGGCGCTATGGCACTGTTTGGTGAAAAGTACGGTAGTGATGTTCGAGTCCTAACCATGGGTACAGACCGTATCGTTGATGGTCAGCGTAAGCCTTTTTCTATCGAGCTATGTGGTGGCTTGCACGTACAGCGTACGGGCGATATCGGTGTGCTAAAAATCACTAGTGAGTCTGGTATTGCGGCTGGTATCCGCCGAGTTGAAGCTGTCACTGGCATGAACGCGGTCAAAAATATTCAGCAAAGCGAGCAACAACTGAGCGAATTGGCAAGTCAGCTGAAAGTAAAACGTCCTGAAGTGGCGCAGCGTGTCCGTACGATGGCTGATAAGCAACGTGACCTAGAAAAACAACTAGAGCGCTTAGAGCAGAAAATCGCCAGTGCTCAAGCAGCCAATTTGCTTGATGATGTACAAACGATCGCAGGTACGCCAGTTCTTATCAGTACTTTAAGCGGTATCGATGGTAAATCCATCCGTACGCTAATGGACGATATCAAATCAAAACTCCCTGATAGCGTGATTGTATTGATTGGTGATAAAGATGACCAATTAGCACTCGCAGCGAGCGTCGCAAAACCTGTCACTGCCAAAGTGAAAGCTGGTGATATTATTCGTCATTTGGCAGGTGAGCTTGGTGGTAAAGGTGGCGGTAAGCCTGACTACGCACAAGGCGGCGCACCGAAGTCTGGCAACAGTACAGCGGTTATCAGCGCTCTACCTGCTTGGATTGAAACCCAGCTAAGCTAAGCTAGCGAATACTAAACTCGTGAATATATTGGTATAGCGCGTCACAATGTACTTTATATTTATCGCATAGCTTTACTCTATTACACATAGAATACGTGATTGGTTATAACTACTATAACCAATCGCCATACATCTAAGCGCTCCTGAGGCTTAAAGTTATGCGGTAGATATGGTATAAAGGTCAACGTTTGGGCATATTGTTCATTCTATAAGGTTGATAGATACCATTAGAAGAATGAAAAACCTAAAGGCATAACTCTTATCATCTGGCTTTATCTATACAAGCATTGACGAGCATCACATTGACTCTCATCAATGACAATAAAAAGTCATTATTGAATAAATAGGTAGATTTTTATGGCGTTAATAGTACAGAAATACGGCGGCACCTCGATGGGTAGTATCGACCGCATCAAAAACGTCGCCAAACGAGTCAAACGCTGGCATGACAATGGTCACCAAGTGGTCGTCGTAGTCTCAGCCATGAGCGGCGAAACCAACCGTTTGATTGATCTAGCTCGCCAAATTAGCACACAGCCTGATCCTCGCGAATACGATCAAATGGTCTCAACAGGTGAGCAGGTTTCTATCTCACTACTCGCTATGGCGATTAAAGAGCTTGGTATTGGTGCCCGTTCAATGACTGGTCGCCAAGTCGCGATTAAAACCGACAACGCCCATAACAAAGCCCGTATCGAAAGCATCGATGACAAAAACATACGCGAGCAATTAGATGCTGGCAATATCGTTATTGTGGCAGGTTTCCAAGGTATCGATGAAGAAGGCAACGCGACCACATTAGGGCGCGGCGGTTCTGATACCACAGGTGTGGCGATTGCTGCTGCCTTGGGCGCTGACGAATGTCAAATTTATACCGATGTCGATGGTGTCTATACCACTGACCCTCGTGTGACCTCAAAAGCCAAAAAACTTGAAAAAATTACGTTCGAAGAAATGCTTGAAATGGCAAGTCTTGGCTCTAAGATTCTACAAATTCGCTCAGTAGAATTCGCTGGTAAATATGGCGTGCCGCTGCGTGTACTCTCTAGCTTTGATGAAAACACAGACGGTAGCTTTGACCAAGAATTTCAAGACAACGTTGGTACCCTAATTACGATAGACGAAGGAGACAATATGGAACAGGCAATCATCTCAGGTATCGCGTTCAACAGAGACGAAGCAAAAATCTTAGTACGCGGCGTGCCTGACCATCCTGGCATCGCCTCTGCTATCTTAAGCCCAATTGGTCGTGCCAATATCGAAATCGATATGATTGTACAAAACCTTTCGGATAACGGTACCACTGACTTTACTTTCACAGTTAACCGCACTGATTTAGATAAGACGCTAAAAGTGCTTAACGAAGAAGTGAAAGATGAAATTGGTGCCAAAGAAATATTGGGTAACAGTGAAGTTGTTAAAGTGTCACTAGTTGGTGTTGGCATGCGTTCACACGCAGGTGTCGCTAGCCTTATGTTCCAAACACTGGCTGAAAACAACATCAACATCCAAATGATTTCAACCAGCGAAATCAAAGTGTCTGTTTTGATTCAAGATCAACACCTAGAAAAAGCCGTTAAGTCATTGCACACGGCATTTGGCCTAGATCGTGAAGACGGCGAAAGTAAAATCGCTGGGCTATAAGACATAAAAACTGTTAAAATATAGCATTAGCATTGATGGTTATCTATTAACCGCTATTAATAACTTTATATAGTATGTAGATAAACAGCATATAGATTAATAGCTTTTGAATTAATAATATCTAAATAAAAACAGTACTTAAATAAAATAGGATCTTTTTAGGTCCTATTTTTATTTTTTAGCATAGTTGAAATGAGCATTTACCTAATAGTTTTGTGAAAAACCGTGACAGTATCTGTTATGCCGCCTATAATGGGGCTTTCATTTGGGCTAAATGAATCTACCTATCATTACCGCTATTGGCACGATATCGAGCATCGTGATAATGGTTATATTGCATGTTTGGTGCTGCGGTGATGTTCTGCAATTGAGAAGTAATCTGATGAGTAATAATTTGTTGATGCGACATAAGGAGTGTGACGCATGTTAATTTTGACACGCCGCGTGGGCGAAACGCTAATGATTGGCGACGAAGTAAGTGTGACGGTTCTAGGCGTCAAAGGCAATCAAGTACGTATCGGTGTAAACGCACCTAAAGATATTGCAGTACACCGCGAAGAGATTTATCAACGTATTCAGCATGAGCGTTCTGTACAGTCGCAAATGCAGCATCTTGAACAAGGCAACTTTTCGCCTTCGTTTGATGATGAAGACTACTTTAATCGCTAAGCTAGCTAAATTATAATGCTGAACGCTCAACGGCTACTATCATCATTGAGCACACATAAATATTATATTGTTTTTTTAATCTGCTCTGAGGTCATTTATTTATGAGTATCCGCCAATCAGATGTATCGGCATTACTTAATGGTTTGAACAAAAAAGCCATTGGATTCAATGATGTCATCAGCTTTATCGATGATTTTTATCGCTATGCGCCTGCTCCTTTCGTAAATGGAATGGTACATAATGCAGCCGGTGAGAACGAAGGTAGCGCAAAGATTTTTGGTTTTGCTAAGCACCATGGCCTGAACCAATTAGACACGCTTAAACTATTTGGCGAGCATTATGCCAAGGTTCAAGCAACGCCTAACGGTACCGATCATGCCAATATCCGTAATTTTTTACATTGGGGCTGGCAAGGATTTTTGATGCAAAAGAACCCGCTAACGGTTCGTCCTAGTGTTGATACGACTGCTATTTAATCATTTATGATGATTAAGCTATTTCTGATAATTTAATAATTGATAAAATAAAAAAAGCCACGCTATATAGCGTGGCTTTTTTATGATAATTGTCTTTATAACAACCATTATAGACTTCTT
Organism: Psychrobacter sp. BI730; assembly: GCF_013414195.1. GTDB lineage: Bacteria > Pseudomonadota > Gammaproteobacteria > Pseudomonadales > Moraxellaceae > Psychrobacter. The sequence goes on along the minus strand of NZ_JAATTV010000007.1, from coordinate 44,628 downwards.
ATAAACCTATTTATCACGAAACTTAACAGGCTGTACCGCACCTTTAGGATTTGGCATATTAGGGTAGTGATTCTCATGCTCGACATCACATTCAGCACCAACGACAGAGCCATCGTCTTTTACGGGTTTATGAATATAACCTGTACGCTCAGCTGGCGGCAGATGCTCATGCTCCCATACCATCACTGCTTGCATACAAGTCTCGCGCTGCTCAGCGGTAATCTTACGACCGTCAGGCCATTTACCTAGCTCAATTGCCATACGAAATTTATCAACCACTTCCGGTGTTAGACTGGCTAGTATTGTTTGTTTATCCATCTTGCCTACTCTCCACTACTATTTTTTCATCATATTTTTTTGATGGCTATTGGACGATTTGAAAACATGCTCTAATAGATACGCTTATTCATCGTCTATAATATCATCATCGACATCAAGACTGAATTCTTCGGCATGTACGTTCCAGTGCAGCTTTGTACGGCAGGCCTCATAAAAATCAAACCCAGGCGGGTGCAACAAGGTAAGCTTATCCGGATGCTTACGAATATGTAAGCGCTGCTCTTGCTCAAGTGGCACGCTTGGCTTACCATCCGCACTTACCATCGGCTGAGTACGATTGTCTTCGTGGATACGAATACAGACCTCACTGTTACCGCTGACCACAATCGGTCTGCTAGATAATGTATGGGGATGCATCGGCACCAGACAAATAGCGTCCATACTCGGATGAATGATTGGACCGCCGCCTGATAAGGCGTAAGCGGTAGAACCAGTTGGCGTTGCCGCTATCAAGCCATCACTATGCTGTCTATAAACGTCATGTCCATCAATTTTCATCTGAAAATCAATCATATGTACCGATTTACCAGCGTGCAGTACGATGTCATTCAGCGCCATATCTTCATGAATAATTTTGCGCCCTTCTCGTATCTCCATCGTCAATAAAAACCGATGATCCAGTTGATAGTCTCCCATCAATACTTGGCGTAACTTAAACGCAGCTTCATCAGGTTTGACATCTGCCAAAAACCCGAGACGACCACGGTTAACCCCTAATACTGGGACACGGTAGCGTGCCAATGCTTCGGCAGCATGCAATATCGACCCATCACCGCCAACAACAATAACCAAATCACAAATCTCACCAATCAAACCACGTTTGACGATTTTGACTCTTTCTATATCTGTGAGGTCAAGCGTTGGTAAATTGGCCGTTTGTACATCCATTATTAACGTCAAATTCATATCATTGACGGTTTGGGCAATCTGTACCAAGCTTTGAGTGACACTACGTTTACCAGCACGGCCCATTAGACCAATACGCCTAAAGGCGGGGTTTTTAATAGCGTGGAATAGCTCTGATTCATGTAAGTGTGGCAATCTTGCTGACTGCGCTGAGTTTTCCATAAAACGACTCGGTATAACGGTGAGGTACAAGGTAATGATAGCGATAAATGCGCGCTTAGACTAGCATGTTTATGAATTATCGTTGTTAACTGTCGTAACTGACCCCATATCAAAGCTATCGAATGTTTTACTTAGCCGAGTCTGTCTGTTCAGTTTTTCAATTAGCGTATTGAGCGATACAGTAGCCCGATGCGCTAGCCAATGAGCAGCCTGAGGTTGCACCGCAGCAGTTGTCACGTAAACACAGTTGACAATAATGGCGGTTTTGCTAAAGTAACTAACATTACTATTTTTATATTTTATTATTAAGGACTTATGTATGGCCAATCCTATTGTCAGTCGCGCAGAACTTGCGATCGGCGGTAATCCAATGACGGTCAAGGGCGTAATTCAAAAGACCAGCTTGTTACTTGGTTTATCAGCCATTACTGGTGTGGGCTTTTTCTTTTATGCGCTTATGGCAGGTTTATCGCAAGGTTTTATTACGATGGCAGCCTTTGGTAGCATGATTGCTGCGTTTGTTCTGGCTCTTTTTATTACCTTTAAGCCGCAAAAAGCCAAGACTTTGGCAGTGCCTTACGCCTTGTTAGAAGGTATCTTTTTGGGCGGCATCTCATTATTTTTCATGAGAATGTATCCAACAGTACCAGTCACTGCAATGTGTGCAACTTTCGTCACAGCTGCAGTTATGCTTGGTCTATATCGTTCAGGTCTAGTTAAGGTTACTGAAAAGTTCCGCTCTATCGTGACCTCAGCGGTTATTGCCATTATGCTTGTTTATGTAGCACAGTGGGTACTTTCTCTAGCGTTTGGTTCATCATTGCCGTTCCTATTTGAAGGTGGCGCTATCGCTATTGGCTTTAGCTTATTTGTCATCGTTATCGCTTCTTTCACCTTGCTATTAGATTTCGATAATATTGATCGCGGTGTTGCGATGGGTGTGTCTGAAGATTACGAATGGTTGTTCAGTATTGGTATTCTTGCAACCCTCGTCTGGATGTATATCGAATTTATGCGTCTGCTAAGCTATCTACAAGACTAATTGTAAGAGTAACCTAACAGTATCTCTGTATAGAAAAAACCGCCTTCCATTTGATGCAAGGCGGTTTTTTTATGGGCAAACTTTACAGACCTGTTTACATTAAATGCTTTTTAAAGAGACTAAGCACGTTTTAGACGCAATGCATTTAATACAACAAACAATGAGCTGAGCGACATACCAATTGCAGCGAGCCATGGTGGCACATAGCCTAAAGCCGCTGGTATCAGGACGATACTGTTGTAAGCGAGCGCCCAACGGAAATTTTGCTTGATAATACGTTCCGTCTTATCAGAGATGCGTTTAGCCGCAGTGATGGCCTCGATCTGTCCATTTAAGATAATACTATCACTAGATACTTGTGCTAAGTCTGCCGCACCTGCAATCGAGGTCGACACATCTGCTGCGGCTAGCACTGGTGCATCGTTGATACCATCACCTACCATCAATACCACAGCACCATTAGCTTGCAACTGCTGGATATGATTGACCTTATCAGTTGGTGATAGTCCATTGTATGCTGCTTGCATTCCCAAGTTCTCAGCCATGACTAGCGCTTGCGGGCTTGGATCACCTGTCAACATAACAGACTCGATACCTAGTCCTTTGAGCGTATTGAGCATCGACTGCGCACTATCACGTACCTTGTCATTGAAATAAAAGCATGCCAGCGCCTGCCATCCGTTATCATCAGTGTTCTGACAAGATAACAGCACTGCTGAGCTGGCTCGTTGCGCTACTAGATCGATGGTTAAATCATTACTAGCATCTATATCATTGACGCTATTATCTGTTTTATCTAACGCAAAGTCTTTATGACCGATTCGATATACAGTGCCATCAATCATTGCTTCTACACCGCCTGCTGGATAATGCTGTACGGCTTGCGTCGATGGCAGGTGTAACTGATAGGCCGCCGTCAGTAACGCGTGGGCAATTGGATGACGACTCCCTACTTCTAGTGCAGCTGCAATGGCCAGCAGCGTATCTTTTTGCGCTGTTAATGATAAATCGTCAATTTCGGTCTGGCTTTTTGGTCTTATTAACTCGATATTTAATAAATTTGGTTTGCCATAAGTCAGCGTGCCTGTCTTATCAAAAGCGACATGCGTGATTTCAGCTAGCGTTTGTAGTGTATGTCCACGCGTCGTCAAAAAACCATAACTCGCCAGACGATTGGTTGAGACGGTCAAGGCAATCGGCGTCGCCAATGACAATGCACAAGGACAAGTAGCCACTAAGACTGCCACGGTTGCCCAAATCGCTTGGCTTGGGTCAACAATATACCAGCCGACAAATACTAAGACGGATAACACCAAAATGCGCGCCACAAACCAACGTGCTAGCTTATCTGCTTGCTGCGCCAATTTGGGTTTTTCGCTCATGGCACGATTCATCAATCGATCAATTAAACCTATCTGACTATCTTTTGGCAATGCAGTGACTAGCATTTCAAACGGCTGGCTATCGTTTTGTGCACCGCCGACAATATAATCACCTTGGGATTTGATGATTAAATCACCTTCGCCCGTCAGTAGACTTTGTGACACCGTTGCAGTAGAACTTAGCAAAATACCATCACTGATAATCTCAGAGCCCGCCTCAACCAAAATAATATCACCCACTTGCAGACTGTGAGCGGTGACCATTTGCTTCGACTCTATATCGCCTTCGGGTTGTGATAGCGCACTCTGTTGGTTGCGTGACTGCTGCCAATCTTGAGCGATACGCGATGTGATCTGATGAACATTGGCATCCATACGCTGCATAAAATGAGGCATAACTTCAGCCGCTACACTCGAACCCTTTTGAGCATTATCTTCGATAGCTTCATCTTGTTGAGACGTATTTTCTTTCAGCTGCTGTAAAATATGCTCAGCTGCTGATTTGTCTTCAGCGACTTTTTGTACTAATACCGGCTCAACTACGACCAAATCATTAGCCATAGTCGCAGCTTTTAGACGTGCGTTATGCTCGATATAACGCCCTGCCAACAAAAAGAAAATAAACATGCTGACCGAGTCATAGTATGTCTCCCCTTGCCCAGTGATAGTGGCGTAGAGACTGGCAAAGAAAGTAATAATCAACGCAAGACTGACGGGCACATCCATATTGACTTGGCGCGCACGAATCGCTGACCATGCTGAAGTGAAAAACGGAATACCAGCATAGAAAAATACAGGCGTGCTCACAAATAAAGATACCCAACGCAAAAAGTCACGCTGGAATATCAACATGTCGCTATACTCGCCAAAATAAAGCGCAACGGCATACATCATCGCCTGCATTGAACCTAACGCTGCGATACCCAGACGCAATAACATCTGACTGTTATGACGCGCCAACATGGCTTCGTGGGTATCTTGGCGATAAGGCTTGGCTTCGTAGCCGATTTCGTTGATGACCGCTAAAATACGACTGATAGGTAATTTGTTTTCATCCCAAATGACCCGCATACGCTGGTTGGTCAAATTTACCTGACATTTACCAATACCCTCTAGCTCATCGAGACGTGATTCAATCAGCCAAGTACAGGCAGCACAGCGTAAGTTATTAACAGACAGCTCTGCTACTGACATGCCATCTTGCGCATAAACGAACTGCGATTTTATCTCGTCATGATCATAGACTTCGAGGCGCGTCAGCTGAGTTGGCAAACTTGCCGTACGGTTAATCTCTGAACGGTCAAGATAGTATTGCTCAAGACCAGCCTCTACAATGCTTTGGGCAGCTAACTGACAGCCCATACAACACATCTCTCGTGACTGACCTAATATCTCAGCATAAAAGGGTGGCTGAGGTACGGGGTCGCCGCAGTGGAAACAGTGATCAGCCAGCGGGAGCACTAAGCCTTCGATGATAGAAGTGTCTTCATAAGAATGATTAGTAGCAGATGATACTGATGATGGGATACTAGACATAGTCGCGCTTACTTCCTTTGACAGGCTTGCTTAAAATGCATTCATTTAAAGCAAACTTGCTCGTATTAACTGTACTGTACGTCATGCAATAGAGCCGTTTTTAATCACATAAATATCACTACCGCTAGTAGCATAGTATTAATAACAAACGGCTAATAGCAAACAATTAGCAACAGCGAATTCATACAAAATACATCGTGAGGGCAATCGTAAATTGTTATCTTATATGGCGTTTATCTACCAGATTGAAAGTGACTGATGCTTTCTTACAAGTATCGGTATTTTAATAGGGATTATACTATAAGCCATTGCTATGAGCAGTACCATCGCTCATGGCCTACGACCAATAAATGCCCGCGTTGACGATGATAGATTGAAAAATTTATCAATTTGCGTCATTATGAGGCAGTTTTTTATCCAAAAATGGTGCGACATCCGTGCAAAAACCTAATTACAAGTTACCAAATACCAAGTTATCAGCGTCATCTAAGTCTGCTATGCGCACGCTACCCTCGCAGCAGCGCGGCTTGGTCTTTAGTAGTCTGCTATTAATTACCATCATCGCAGGCATGGTGCTGTTGGCGCTATATTTGATCAAACTTGATCGCACCATTACTCATAAGTTTGAGGGCAAGCGCTGGGACATTCCAGCCAAAGTGTATTCGCAGCCGCTTGAGCTGTATCAAGGCGCCAATGTCGATAGAGATACAATGAAGACATGGCTAGAGTTGCTTAATTATCAAAGCAACAAGGCTTATGACCGCACAGGTACTTATCATCGGACTGGCAATACTTACTTTATTCACACGCGCGGCTTTACGTATAGCGCCAATGACAAAGATGCCGAGCAAGTCATTAAGATGACGATTTCTGGCAATAAAGTAGAATCTATCCAGAGTACCCTACCTGCCAAAAGCGGTATCATTCGTCTAGAGCCTGTTAATATCGGTGGTATCTATCCCGACAGTAATGAAGATCGGATGGTTGTGTCTTTGGACGAAGTGCCTCAGCCGTTAATTGATGCCCTTATCGCCACCGAAGATCGCGCGTTTTATGAGCATAAAGGGGTATCGGTACGTGGTATCGCCCGTGCCGTAATTAATAACTTTACTGGTGGGGCCAGACAAGGTGGCTCGACCATTACCCAGCAGCTGATTAAAAACTTTTACCTCAATTCAGATCGTACCATCAAACGCAAAGCCAATGAAGCATTGATGGCCGTGCTACTTGAGATGCATTACAGCAAAGATGAAATTTTACAGACCTATTTGAACGAGATTTATTTAGGTCAAAATGGCAATCGCTCTATTAATGGTTTTGGTTTGGCATCACAGTTTTATTTTGACAAACCACTTAATGAGCTGCGCTTAGATCAGCAAGCGATGCTGGTTGGTATGGCAAAAGGCCCAAGTATCTATAACCCACGTCGTAACCCAAACGACTCAAAAGCACGCCGTGATGTGGTGCTTAACAACATGCTGACCATGGGCACATTGAGCCAAGAAGACTACGACAAAGCCTTAAAGCAACCGCTTGGCATCGTGGATAAGCCTGCTGAAGGCAAAAGCCAGTTCCCTGATTTCTTAGATATTGTCAAACGTGAACTAAATACCGTTTACTATTCTGACGACCTCAAAAACGAAGGTCTGATTATTATCAGTACTCTAGACCCTATCGCTCAATTGGCCGCAGATAAAGCCGTTGATAGAAAACTTGGTGAACTGCGCCGTAATAGTAGCAAAACTAAGGATTTACAAGGCGCGTTAGTGAGTGCCAATCCTGAGACTGGCGAGCTAGTATCTGTCGTAGGTAGTGGTAGTGAATTTACAGGGTTTAACCGCGCGGTCGACGCCAAACGCCAAGTTGGCTCACTGCTGAAGCCTATCATTTATATGACTGCGCTTGAGAGCGGTCGTTATAACTTAGCCAGTTCAGTAGATGATTCCCCTATTACGGTCAATCTAAACGACGGTACTGACTGGAACCCTAAAAACTATGACAATCGTGATCATGGCTATGTACCATTTACCACGGCATTGTCTCAATCATATAACCAAGCGGCAGTACGCTTAGGTATGGAGTTCGGCGTTAATACCTTTGCTAAGCAATTACAGCGCATGGGCATCAAAGAAAAAATTCCACCTTACCCATCAGCATTACTAGGCTCAGTTAATTTGAGTCCAATGGATATGCTTGGCATTTATCAAGTCTTTGCCACTGGTGGCTTCCGTACGCCTATTCATAGTATCCGTACGGTCATTGATGATCGCGGCCGTATTTTACAGCGTACTGGGCTTAACACTCAGCGTAGCATTCCACCTGAAACCAACTTTTTGACCAACTATGCATTACAGCAAGTCGTCTCAAATGGTACGGCTAGACGTGCGCAATCGCTCGGCAGTAATTTAAACCTAGCCGGAAAAACGGGCACAACAAATGACTACCGTGATGCTTGGTTTGCAGGCTATAGTGGCAACTATGTGAGTGTCGTTTGGGTTGGTCGTGATGATAATAAACCGATTGGCTTGAGTGGTGGTACTGGCGCCTTACCAGTTTGGGTAGATTATATGAAACGCCTAAAACTGACTCCGGTTGCTCTACCAGAGCCAGAAGGTATCGAGTGGTTATGGCTAGAGAACAATTCAGGCAAACTGTCTAATGAGCGCTGTGCGAACGCTCGCTACCTACCAGTAATGTCAGCTCACCTACCAGAAGAAGCCAGCAGTTGTGCGCTAAGCCTGTATCAGCAAGATCGCGCTCGTGAACAGATACAGTTCCAAAATCAGCAAGGTGATATCAATCAACAACGTCGCCGCGAAGGTTTAGAAATTCCAAATGGTGAAGCTGTTGAATCTGAGGGTGCAGAAGGTAGCAGCGAGCAAAGTGAAGGTGATGACAACCGTGCTGATACTTGGTATGACCGCGCTGTTGAATGGTTCTAGCTGTTGAATGGTTCTAGCTGTTGAATGGTTCTAGCTGTTGAATGGTTCTAGCTGTTGAATGGTTCTAATAGTGTTTTTGATATTTAGCTCTTAATATTTAAAAAAGGTTTTAACATGATGGTGTCATCTTTACGGACAACTACTTCAGTAAAACAAACCATAGTGCTATGGCGCAATAAAATTACGTCAAGCAATACCTTACTTGCAGGCAGTGCGATCGTTGGCATGCTAAGCCTAAGTGCCTGTCAAACAGCACCTAGCACGTCGACTACAGTGCAAACCACGCCTGTTCAAACATTACCAACGTCACAACCGACTGTGCCATCAACGACAACTGCTCGGGCGCCTATCACGGAAGCAAATGATCAAAGCAACTATCCAACCGAGCCTTACGATGCAGTTGAACAGTCCGAAACCCCAAATCCGTTAACGCAAGAGACACCTGTATTTACACCTCCTGCACCAGACGTGATTCAGCCTGACCCTGTTATCATTGCGCCTTCTCGTAACGACTATATAATCTCTGAGCCATCGGTACCGTCGCATAATGAGCTACTAGAGCACGCTAGAAGAAACTCGCAGCAACGTACTCAACAATCTGCCAGCAACAATAGTAATCTGCCTGCGTTTCGCAATTTGATGCAAGTAGGCATCAGTCAATTGAAAGCGGGCAATCTAACCAATGCCGAGAGCAGCTTTACCCGTGCGCAGCGTTTAGCGCCCAAATCATCGGCGGTATACTTCTATTTGGCACAAGTAGCATTAAAAAAAAACCAACCTCGTAAGGCAGAAGCGATGGCACGTCGTGGTCTTAGTGTCTCTCAAGATAGCAATCGTAGACGAGCACTATGGCAAGTTATATTGCAATCAGGACAAGCTCAGGGTAACTCACGCGTGGTCAATGAAGCAAAACAAGCATTGCGCTAATAACCGAGTATTTGTACCTCTTAGATTTATTAGTTAAAACATCTATATACATTATTCATTTCATTGTATGTAGACTTATCTAGGGCAGCCCCCTAACACCTACACTTATTTTTATTTCCGCTTAAGGTTATCTTTATGGCATGGCAACAACTGCATTTACAATGCGAAAAATCAAACGTCGACTTGGCTGAAGCGCTTTTGTTAGAAGCAGGCGCATTATCAATAGCTTTAGACGATGCTGGCGATCAACCTTTGTTTGAGCCACTTCCAGGTGAATCGCCGCTTTGGGATGAGGTGATACTAACAGGATTGTTTGATGCGACTACTGATGCAGGTAGTCGTCAAGCGGTTGAGCAATTAAGTCATGAAATTGCTGCACAAGTACAGGCTACTCGTATCTGGCTAACGGCTGTTGATGATAAAGACTGGGAGCGCGAATGGATGAGCAACTATCATCCTATCGAATGTGCTAATGACCTATGGATTGTGCCTGACTGGCTAACACCGCCTAACCCTGAAGCCACCAATATCATTATGGACCCAGGCTTGGCATTTGGTACTGGCTATCATGCTACGACTCGCCTGTGCCTAGACTGGCTAACAGAGCAAGACCTAACAGACAAAGTGGTTATCGATTATGGTTGTGGCTCAGGTATTCTAGGGATTGCTGCTTTGCTATTGGGTGCACGTCAGGTATATGCAGTCGATATTGACCCGCAGGCGGTACTTGCTACCAATCAGAATGCAGTACGCAACAATGTAGGCGAACGTTTACAGGCATTTCTACCAGAAGAATTTACAGAGTACTGCTCGCAACATGATGTGTTGCCTGTAGAAGTGATTGTTGCCAATATTTTAGCAAAGCCGCTTATTGGTTTAGCACCTTACTTTGCAACACTGGTTGCGCCAAAGGGCCGTATCGTTTTGGCAGGTTTGATTGAGTCGCAAACCGAGCAAGTCACTGAAGCTTATCAGCCATATTTTGCACTGGATCCGAAGCATGCTTTTACTGCGCAAGAAGACCAACACTGGCAGCGTTTATCAGGTACATTTACCAGCTAGCAACATTTAATTACATCTGTTACGATAGAGGGCAGTCAAATATTATGTATTTGACGCCACTCTGTCTTTGCCCATAATTCATCGAAATTGAAAAAGTACAATGAGTATTGTGGGCAGCTATTGGTGAGTGGCTAAGCGGTATTGATAACCATACTTTTTTGGATTCGCCTCTATGACCACGCCAATAAAAACCCAATGCCCCCATTGCCAAGCTTGCTATAGTGTTAAACAAACTCAACTAAATCAAGTCAATGCTACCATCAGCTGTGATCGGTGCCAGCAAAGTTTTTTGGTCAATAAACATCTTGTGGTAAATTCTGAGGTCATTCAAAAACCAACACCACAAAAAAATATTCCTGCTCAACAAAAAGCTCAAACTCAACCAATTTCGAACGAGCAAAAAACGTCTACTAATAGTAATCAGCATAAACCTCAAAATGTGCCAAATCGCCCTACATCTTCAATCAGTAAGAAAAAATCATCTGATACTTTGATTCATGACGACTTAATTTATGACGATATGGATATAGACGAGCCAGAAGAAGACGTTCAAGAGTATGACTCTTTAGATAATATGGATGCATGGTTAACCCAAGCCAGTAATACCAGTCCTAGCGCAGCAACCACAGAAAAACCAAAAGCGCCCTCTTCTAAAGAAACTATCAAAACCTCTAATCCATCAACAAAGAAACCGTCTACTAGTACAGCATCAGCATCAACACAGAACATGCTCAGCTCGGCAGCGGCCAATGATATTCATGCCAATGTTGAGAGTAGTGATAACAATTCATGGCTACAAAAACTATTAGAAGAACAAAATCAAGACGAAGAAACACCGCCAGATGACACAGACTTATCACAGCTTCTATCTGATATGGGAGTACCCGTTAAAGATGAAGACCCTGCTGCCGACGATCGTTTAAGAAAAACCCAGTTACCGTTTGCACCAACCCAAACGACACGTTCAATTGCATCATTGTTATGGGTACTAGGTTGTTTGGTCCTAGCACTGCTACTCGCGGCACAGTATGTTATTTTTAACTTAGAAAATTTAGTCAAAAACCCAGCTTATGCTCAGCGTCTCCAATCGATATGCTCTGTCGCTGCCTGCAGCTTGCCCAGTGCAGACTTATCAGCGCTTACCATCAACAATACCTTTCATAGAAGCAGTCAGATTAAAACTGCTGGTACATTTAGCGATATAGGCGCTACTCTAAGTAATGGCAGCCCGCAATCACAACTATACCCAAATGTAAAAATAAGTGTTTATGGTAAAGACGGGCTTATTGGAGAGTCCATTGCAGATCCAAACGATTATTTATTAGGAAAGCAAAGTCAGTTAGCTGCCAATACAGATAGACAGCTATTATTTACTATCCCTGTCGCTAATGCGCAAATTCGCGACATTACTATGACCGCTCTTTATTAAATTAGAGTGTTATATATAAATAAGTCTGAGTAGAAAACACGCTGTAAATTCATTTTCAATTAAACCGTGATAGCTAAGATAACGATGAATCTATCAGCGCTAGGCGATATTAATTTGATATACTATGGTTCTGACCCCTTACAATCAGAATTTTTCTTCATCTCAAGGATATTATTTTATGGCACCTCATGCACAGCATAATGCCAATCATTTTGCTAAAAGCTCTGAGCACCCTGCCGATTATAATAAAGACGAATACCAACCACCTACGCAGGGCTTTGATTTTGCTAGTCAACACTATACAAGTAGTGCGCAGCAACCTCTACGAGTTCATGTAGAGCGTGTGGTACGTCAGTACTTTGCGATGTTAGGAGATGAGATGCCCACTGATTTATATGAGCTGATTTTGAAGCAAGTCGAAGAGCCTCTCTTATCTGTCGTCCTAGAAAAAACCAGAGGCAACCAAACCAAATGTGCTCAGATATTAGGACTAAATCGAGGCACTTTGCGCAAAAAAATGAAGACCTATGATTTAATGTAGCATTGTTATATGAGCTTACCCATCATCATTGACTATCATTATGTATGGCAATCAAACGTTCGTCGCTTTATCTATCATGATACGGCATACCGTTGTCATCATCACCTTGCCAGACGTTTACGTCAGGCTTTTTTTATGGAAAATTTCTTATGAGTACAACCCCACTTGCCCTACTATCGGTCTCCGATAAGTCTAATATCGTCGAGTTTGCTCAAGGCCTTCTCAAAGCAGGTTTTGGTTTATTATCTACTGGCGGTACTTATCGTCTGCTCACAGAAAACAATGTCGCCGTGACTGAAGTATCAGATTACACAGGCTTTCCTGAAATGATGGATGGCCGTGTTAAAACGCTACATCCTAAGATTCACGGTGGCATTCTAGGACGCCGCGGTACAGATGATGCAGTTATGAGCGATCATTCGATCGAACGTATCGACTTAGTCGTCGTGAACTTATATCCGTTTGCTGAAACGATTGCACGTGCTGACGTAACTATGAACGACGCTATCGAAAACATCGATATTGGTGGCCCTACCATGGTACGTTCAGCGGCGAAAAACCACGCTCATGTAGGTATCGTAACTGATCCAGCTGATTATGACCGTGTACTTAGCGCCTTAGATGGTGGCACCGAACTGACAACTGCTTTGCGTTATGATTTGGCAGTAAAGGCGTTTGAGCATACGGCACAGTACGACGGTATGATTGCAAACTTCTTAGGTAGCCGTGTCAACGAAACTCAAGAACCAGAAAACTTCCCGCGTACATTCAATGTACAGCTTGAAAAAGCACAAGACCTACGCTATGGCGAAAACCCGCATCAAAACGCGGCTTTCTATACTGAAAACCAGCCTTTGAAAAGCAAACAAGCTTCAATCGCAACGGCTAAGCAGTTACAAGGCAAAGCGCTATCTTATAACAACATCGCTGATACCGATGCTGCGCTTGAGTGCGTTAAAGCTTTCAGCGCGCCTGCTTGCGTTATCGTTAAGCATGCCAACCCTTGCGGTGTCGCGGTTGATAATGACCAAGTAGCGGCTTATCGTACTGCTTTTAGCACCGATCCTGAATCGTCTTTCGGCGGTATCATCGCATTCAACCGTCCGTTGACGCTTGCTGCTGCAAAAGCCATTATCGACAATCAGTTCGTAGAAGTAATCATTGCACCTAGTATCGAAGACGGTGTACTTGAAGCGACAGCCACTAAGAAAAACGTACGTGTCTTGGTATGCGGCGAGCTACCAGCACCAGATCAGCGCAATATCCAACTTGACTATAAGCGTGTCAACGGTGGCCTACTGGTACAAGAGCAAGATCTAGGCTTAATCACGGCTAACGACCTAAAAATCGTCACTGATGTACAACCAACTGAAGCGCAAGTGGCAGATCTACTGTTCAGCTGGAACGTGGCAAAATACGTCAAATCTAATGCCATTGTCTACGCAAAAGGCCAACGTACTATCGGTGTTGGCGCAGGCCAAATGAGCCGCGTTAACTCAGCACGTATTGCTGCTATCAAAGCAGAACATGCTGGACTAGCAACTGAAGGTGCTGTTATGGCATCAGATGCGTTCTTCCCTTTCCGTGATGGCATCGACAATGCTGCTGAAGTAGGTATCTCTGCTATCATTCAGCCAGGTGGCTCTATGCGTGATGACGAGACCATTGCTGCTGCTAATGAGCATGGTATTGCGATGGTATTTACTGGCATGCGCCATTTCCGCCATTAAACAATCACCTATTAATTTAAGACTGGGATTAGTCACAGCAATTGTATTTATTACTGCGACTAATTTTCAGTCTATATAATATTTGTGATAATTATCGTTAAAGTATCACTCAAAAAAAGCCACTGTATCAATCGATACAGTGGCTTTTTTACGTCTAAAAATAAGAATAAGAATAATAATCTAACAAATACTTAGCGTCCTTGCGCATTTGCCATGTTGCTTTCATTAATCTCAACCGTATACACCATACGTAGATAGTCCAAATAGTCTTGCAACTGGTCTTGGCCTAAATTGTCACGGATAATACTGGCTGTTTGCGCTCTTTGCATATCAGACAGTGGTGACTGCTGCTCAGTTTTAATACGGTCTCCAACCAGTAGCGTTGCACCCATCTCAGTCTCACTAACAATCGCAACGACACCATTATCAGCGGCTTGCTGACTAAATGCCAATCCACGCTCTTTGTCCGTTAGCTGCGTCGTTTGACGGTTAATCTCACCCAGTGCTTGGAAGCTTACCGACTGCTTACTAATATCAGCTGGCGTCTTGATACCAGCAGCCAATGCTTTAGCGTCTTTTAAAGCTAATGCTGTCGCTTTCTGCTGACGAAGTATTTGAGTGATTCTTGGGGTTGCATTTGCTAGAGCAAGCGTCTTAGTAGGACGATAATTGCTTGGCTGTAGCCATACGGTACCGTTACCAACTTCTACGCCCGCCGTTACCGCTTGATCTTGAATAGTAAACTCATCAAAGGCCTGTTTAACGACTGCTGGTTGCGGCAGTGCAGACTTGTTATTCACTTTACGATAATCTTTGATACGCTTTAAACTGACGTTTTCTTGCTGTGCAATATCTTCGATACTGAAACCATCTGCCGCCAAATCATTGATTGACGTTACTTTATCAGCATAGATTTCCTGACGTTTATACTCTTTTGCTTTCGCAGTCAGCTCATCACGCATACTGTCTAGGCTTGGAATTTTTTTGCCATTGTCTTCAGTAACCGTAAATATCTGATAACCAAAGCTAGTCTTGATAGGCGCAGTCACATCACCAACGCTCAACCCTTCTAGTGCCTCTTGTACAGTATCTGCATCACTTCCAAACACTGACGGATTAAAGCGTCCGATATCACCACCTGTTTCACCTGATGGATCGTCCGACTCTGCTTTAGCAAGCGCAGCAAACGCTTCACCTTTATTCAGACGTGCTTTCACTTTATCGGCTCTTGTCTTGGCATCTTTACCAGTAAACAGAATCTGACTGACTTTACGCTCATCAGTAGCCGAAATGCTCTGCTTATATGCTTCATACTGCTGCTGCAACTCTTCTGTGGTTACCTCATCAACCTTGATAGCTTGCGGGCTGAGCTGGATATACGCCAAGTCAACCATCGCTGCACTTTTCAATGTGTCTTTGTTGGCATCATAATAGGATTGAATGTCTGCTTTGCTAAGCTTAACTTTGTCAGCATAATCTTGCCAATTAAAGCGATGTACCCAAACGTTGCGCGACTCAAGTTGCAAGTCAATCAATTGACTGACCGCTTGCATAGGATAAACGGCCGTACCAACGATACTGGCATTTAATTGATCCAAGCTTAACTGATTGCGAAATTCTGCAAATAGCTGGTTTTTGGTCATGCCGCGCTGACGCAAGAAGTTTGAGAACTGATCGTTTGAAAAGTTACCCTCTGCATCTTGGAATATTTCTTCTTGACGCAGCAGACGATTGATCGTGTCGTCAGACACTGTCATACCAAGCTTGCCTGCTTGCTGCTCTAACAACGTACGGTCGATTAGACCCTTTAACACTTGCTCATGAAGCACATCTTCATTCAATAGGCTGGCATCTTCAACTTGCTCTAGTACTTCAGAACGACGGCTATTAACAGCAGTTTGATACTCGGACAGTCCTACGCTTGCCTCACCTACCTGCGCAATCTGGTTGGGATCGACGTTGCCGCCAAAATAGCTTTCGACACCCAAGAGAGCGAGCGGCGATAGGCATAAAATCAATAAAATGCGACCTGGCCAGCTTTTTAAGAAATCGCGCAATTTATCCATAGTTATCTCTGCTTTATTAACCTATATTGATGAAAAACCATTGTAATACTGTTAGGAGCTGTTAAGTGCAACCTGCCAATATCAGTGCTATCTAAGCTCGCAATGGTAAGAGTAAGAGCGTATGCATTTTATAGTAAAAAACGAAATTTACTAAAGAAATCTGACTTAAATGACACACCTATCGCGCGCCCTATGATACGTGATTTTTCATGCAGACTCAAAATATTCACGACGCATGATACAAACTATAGCGATAAAAAAAGCACCTAAATATTAGGTGCTCTCTTCGATGGTTAGCTTATTACCTCAGCTATGGACCACCGACTATCATTTTATGCTTAAAAAATCGGCTTAGTTCAAGCGCTCTTTTAAGTTTTTACCAGCTTTGAAGCTTGGTACTTTGCTTGCTGGAATGCTTAGCTCTTCGCCAGTCTTAGGGTTGCGACCAGTGCGTGCTTTGCGATCTTTTACACTGAAAGTGCCAAAGCCAACTAATGAAATGCTATCGCCAGCTTCTAGCGCTTCGCCAACACTTTCCATAACAGCGTTTAGTGCATCACCAGCTTGGGTTTTATTTAGACCACTTTTGTCTGCGATGCTATCAATTAATTCTGACTTATTCATAAAATTTCCTTCAAGTTTAAGGGGGTAATAAATGCTCACGCCAAGTATTGTAACGCTCTCATGGTGCTTACGCAATAAAAACTACCTAACTGGCGCATTAACAGGTTCTTCTTTGTTATCGTCTTTATATCAAGGCAGCATAAGGAGCGCAAGCGATTTTACATATTTTTGTGCTCTACACTACGTGTTTGACACCTAATGTTACGCAAAGCGTTAGGAATTTATATATAAGTGGCTCTGTATAACTGAGACGATTGGCTTTCCTATTTTCTACGCTTTGAAAGATTTGTCAATTGCCGTCTGTGCATTGCTATACATTAAGTTTGTATATTACTGGTCATAAATAAGAGTGTCTTTATTGACGGCTAAATTGTAATGTAATAGTTTAGCCACTACAGAAACTAGCGTTACTTTTTATTATAAAGACGTTACTATAAGCAAAATATCACTGCAAGTTTTGGGCAAATACAGACTTCTGTTTGCTCAATATCTAAAACTTGCTAAATAAAAAACGGATTACTTACATGAAGCGTTCTACGTTGTCTCACTCTTTTCTTAATATCATTTTAGTATTTATCGAGTCGGCGCTGACATTATTGTTACGTTTGGATCCTGAATTGCGTAAGGCCGCTTATCCGCTTGCCAAGCAAGGCACTGTAGTAGCACTTCGCCTGTATTTACCACATGTAGAAGTATTTGCCACCTTTAGTACCAAGGGCGTGTTACTAGATGCCCAGCTGCCGATTGGTCGTAGTGAGCCTGACGTGGTTATCAATGCCTACAGCATTCAAGTTATCAACGCCATCACCACTCATGATAGCGAAACCACCGAAAAGCTACAGATGCGCGGTGAGTCGATTCAAGTACAACTGGTCAAACAGTTTATTATGCAACTTGGGCTTGGCAGCTTGATTCAGGGGCTGATCAAAAAGATAAAGGGTGGTAAGACTAAAACCAAACCTACCGAAGCTGACTTGGAAGAAAAAAAGAACAACTACAAACTTCGTATTAAAGAACAGCAAACACAGATTAATACCTTGACCATTAAAAACCGTGAACTTGAAACAACCGTGAGAGAGCTTCAGAGCAAGCAAAAAATGTTGATGATTGTCAGTGTTGTCGCCCTCGTCATTATGATCGGTTCAGTTATCGCACTATTGATGAATTAGTTTTGGTTCGCTGAATTACTTATAAATAAGCGTTCAATGTCTTCTACAGATATTGAACGCTTATTTTTTACTTAATCAAATATATCTGTACCAAATAAATTAAGCTGCTTATATCTCACTCATATCTCTCTTCTAAACATCATTGTTTTTATCAATTACAGCAATAAGCTTGATTAACCATTGAACCACACTTTAATCTTGACTAAATTACTCGGGATTAAGTATAATTACCTTAATCGTTGCACACATCGGGTTAATCATCTGTTGTTCAATAACGATAAGACAAAACTTAGCTGACGTATGATTGGTTGCTCTTTTTATCTTATGAGTACTTATTAAGACTTTTGGCTAAGATCGTTGTTAAACATAAATGACATCAAGTTTGGAGATAACACATGCGTTTGACTACTCGGGGCAGATACGCTGTTACCGCATTATTAGATTTGGCATTACAGACCAGCCAACAAGACAGTGCTGTATCATTATCCGATATCGCCAAACGGCAATCGATTTCAATCTCGTATCTTGAACAGTTATTTTCTAAGCTTCGTAAACGCGGCCTTGTCACGAGTATTCGCGGTGCTGCAGGTGGTTACCACCTAGCTAAACCATTGAATGAGATAGATGTGATGAGCATCATATCTGCGGTTGATGAGTCAGTAAACGCGATGCAGTGTGAAGGACGCGGTGACTGTCAAGGTGGTACAATGTGCCTAACTCACGATCTGTGGTGTGCACTGTCGAATCATATCGAACAGTACTTGAAAAATATAACATTAGCGCAATTATTAGATATGGAAAACGTGCAGTCAGTCTCAGAGCGTCAGCACATCTCTACAAAAGATATTTCCATAAAAGACATTAATACTATTACTCTATCGAACAGCGAGGCAAACCCAGCATGAGCCAACATAACAACCTTATATACTTAGATTATGCCGCCACTACCCCAGTTGCTAAATCAGTAGCTGCTAAAATGAGCGAGTATTTGACTGTAGATGGTGTCTTTGGTAACCCAGCTTCACGTTCACATGGTTACGGCTGGCAAGCGGAAGAAGCAGTAGAAACTGCTCGCGGTCAAGTTGCTGAAGTTATCAACGCTGATCCACGCGAAATCGTCTTTACTTCTGGTGCGACTGAGTCTGACAACCTAGCCATTAAAGGTGCGGCACATTTTTATCAGTCTCGTGGCAAACATATCATTACCAGTAAAATTGAGCACAAAGCTGTATTAGATACCTGCCGTGAGCTTGAGCAAGAAGGTTTTGAGATTACGTATCTTGAGCCACAGCCAAGCACAGGTCTTATCCTGCCAGAGCAAGTAAAAGAAGCACTGCGTGATGATACGATTTTAGTATCACTTATGATGGTGAACAATGAGCTTGGTACTATTACTGATGTTGCAGCGATTGGTGAAATCACTCGCGAAGCTGGCGTAGTTTTCCATGTTGATGGCGCTCAGTCTGTTGGCAAAGTAAAAATCAATCTTGAAGAAATGAAAATTGATTTGATGAGCTTCTCAGGTCATAAAGCATACGGCCCTAAAGGTATCGGCGCATTGTTTGTTCGTCGTAAGCCACGTATTCGCTTGAAAGCTGAACAACACGGCGGTGGTCATGAGCGCGGTATGCGTTCAGGTACACTACCAACGCATCAGATCGTTGGTCTAGGCGCCGCATTTGCTTTGGCTAATGAAAGCTATGAAGCTGACCATGCACATGCAGCCAAACTACGTCGAAAACTTTGGGATGGTCTACAAGATATCGAAGAGATTTACTTAAATGGTGATCTTGAGAATAGCGTACCAAACATTGTAAACATCAGCTTTAACTTCGTTGAAGGCGAGTCATTGATGATGTCACTTAAAGACTTAGCGGTATCATCAGGTTCAGCCTGTACCTCAGCGACGCTTGAGCCATCGTATGTACTACGAGCTATTGGTCGTCCAGATGAATTGGCACATAGCTCAATCCGCTTTAGCTTCGGCCGTTATACTACTGAAGAAGATATCGATACCGTTATCAAACAGATGCATGAAGCTGTTGATAAACTACGTGCTCTATCACCACTTTGGGATATGTACCAAGAAGGTGTTGATCTAAACTCAGTCGAGTGGGCTGAGCATTAATTTCTAATATAGATTTTTAGTATAGCTAGCAATATATATATTTATTAAACAATTGATCAGACAATTAAATTAAGCGTTTGACCCCAATTATCGATGAGTAGTGAGACATTTAAAGTCGATAAACGACTACTCATCATCTAACTAGGAGAAAACCCCATGGCCTATAGTGACCAAGTTATTGATCATTACGAAAACCCACGCAACGTTGGTAATCTTGATAAAAACGCCAAGAACGTTGGTACCGGTATGGTCGGTGCCCCAGCATGTGGCGATGTAATGCGTCTACAAATCCAAGTCGACGATAATGGCATTATCGAAGATGCACGTTTCAAGACTTATGGCTGCGGTTCAGCGATTGCTTCAAGCTCGCTTGTTACTGAGTGGCTAAAAGGCAAAAGCTTGGATCAAGCTGGCGAAATCAAAAACAACGATATCGCTCAAGAGCTAGCATTACCACCAGTAAAAGTGCATTGCTCTGTACTTGCAGAAGACGCTATTAAAGCCGCTATTAGCGACTATAAAGGTAAGCATGGCGTAGCAGCTCCAGCAGAAGAAGCTGCGATCTAAGTTAAGCTAGGCTAAGCCTGCTAGCGTATGCGCTACGTTGTACTAGCAACGCTAAAGTAGCAATGTGTAATCGCTACTGACGCTAAAGAGGTGACAATGACACTTATGTAATTGTCACCTTTTGTTTTCTAATAGTCGCAAGCCTATTGTTTTGGCAATCTTGTAATTCTGGTTGTCAGTTTATCTAGATTTTTTTATTGATATTTATGATTAATAGTCAATGGGAGTTGGTATGATTGAAATGACAGAACGCGCCGCTCAGCATGTTCGAGACTTTTTGGACAATCGCGGCAAAGGCGAAGGCATTCGAGTTGGTATCCGTACGGCGGGTTGCTCGGGCTTGGCTTACGTTTTAGAGTTTGTAGATACCCCTGATGAAAACGACACGCGTTATGAAAGTCGCGGTGTTAGCATCTTTATTGATCCTAAAAGCCTCGTATATTTAGACGGCTTGTTGATGGATTACGAAAAAGAAGGCTTAAACGAAGGCTTCAAATTCACCAATCCTAACCAAAAAGGTGAATGTGGTTGCGGTGAGTCGTTTACAGTTTAATTGTTCAATGGCTGAAAACTGATAGATTTATGCTTCACCAAGCTTTCATAAGAATAGTGCAGTATCTCTGCTATAGCCATGAAGAAAGGTTAATGTAGTTGAGCAGCCAAGCGATTCAGTATTCTTAGCTAGGTCATGACTTCAAAAATAAATAAAAAAGCAAGGCATCAGATTATGACAGATATTACTTCAGAACCACAGTTTGATAACTTCTTTGCCCTATTTGAGCAGCCTGTACAATTTGAAATCAATCAAAACAGTCTAGAACAACGTTTGCGCTTGCTGCAAAAACGCTATCATCCTGATAATATTGCCAAAAATCAGATCGATATGGTTCAAGCACAATTGCAGTCTGAAAAAGCATCGGCTTTAATCAATCAAGCGTATCAAACACTAAGCGCTCCTGATAGCCGTGCTGGTTATTTATTAGACATGGCGGATCAAGCACAAAACATAGAGCACTCAATCGCAGATTTAGACTTTTTGGAAGATGCGATGCAGATGCGTATGGATCTAGATGATGCTATCGAAGACAAAGATCTTGTAGCCTTGCAGCAATTACATCCTCAAATTACAAATCGTCTAGCAAATCAATCTGAACGCTTTAGCAACGCTTATCAAAATCAAGATTGGCAAACAGCGATTGATGCGACACAGAAACTAAAATTTTTAGTTAAGCTAAATGCTGATGTGACGACGGGGCTTGATGACGTTGCAAATTCATCGCATTCAGATGACGATGACTTATACGTTTAAACATGTGTGGTTATGGCTTTCACTAACAAGCTAAATTCTATATATTTGGTTAAAATGGTGACCGTGATACCGTATAATCTTTGAGTCTAAGCGCATCAAACAGTCAGAATCTATCCTTTTTATGGAATGAGATTACCGACGTTAAGCTCTCTTACTGCATATGCTATATTTGCTCCATTTCACTTATTCATTTTATCTCTGAGTTATTCTTATGTCTTTAATGCAAATTGCTGAACCCAATCAAAGCGCTCAACCTCACCAACATAAATTTGGCTTGGGCATCGACCTTGGTACTACACGCTCATTGGTTGCGGTAGTGCGTTCAGGTAAGGCACAAGTCTTAGAGGCAGGCGCAGCGACAGATACATTATTACCGTCTGTAGTTTATTATCCAGCGACTGGTACGCCATTGGTCGGCTATGATGCCCTAGCCCATCTAGCGGATGATCCAAAAAATACGATCGTCTCGGCTAAGCGTTTTATGGGTCGTAGTCAAGCTGATATCAAATTCTCTCATCCTTATGAGCTGTCTGGTAACAAAGACGATATGCCCGCCTTCGTAACTGCTCAAGGTGAGGTTTCTCCTGTTGCAGTATCGGCGCGTATCTTAGCCTCTCTTGAGCAACGTGCAGCGAGTGCCCTACCTGCAGATAGCATTGAAGGTGCCGTGATTACGGTTCCCGCTTATTTTGATGAAGCACAGCGTCAAGCAACCAAAGATGCCGCTCAAGCAGCGGGTATCAATGTACTTCGCTTGTTGAATGAACCAACAGCGGCGGCAGTCGCTTATGGGCTTGACCAATCATCAGAAGACAGTCAAAAAGAAAGCTATTACTTAATCTATGATTTGGGCGGTGGTACTTTTGACGTCTCTATCTTAAAACTTACCGACGGTGTTTTTGAAGTATTGGCAACTGGTGGTAATAGCGCACTAGGCGGCGATGATATCGATCGTCTTATTACTAATTGGATTATTAAACAATTAAATATCGATCCAAAAGACGTAAGCCTGCATGACAAATCAATACTAGCTCAACAAGCCAAAGCTTATAAGCAAGCATTGACTGATGCTGAGCAAGTAGATATCAGTGTCACTGTCAATGGTCAATCTTATCAAGGCGTATTAAGCCGTACAGATGTACTAACTATCGTAGAGCCTGTTAGTCGCCGTACGCTAAGCGTATGTGAACAAGTCCTACGCGATGCCAAGCTGTCTACTACAGATCTAGACGAAGTTATTTTAGTGGGCGGCTCGACTCGTATGCCTGCAGTACAGCAAGTTGTGACTGAATTTTTTGCTAAGCAGCCACTTTGCCGTCTGAATCCAGATGAGGTGGTTGCATTAGGTGCTGCTCAGACTGCTCATCAACTGGTCAATGGTGATAGTGACAACAATTTATTGTTATTGGACATAACGCCATTATCATTAGGTCTTGAGACCATGGGCGGTTTGGTCGAAGTACTTATCCCACGCAATACGCCTATTCCTGTGAAGAAACGTCAAGTGTTTACCACTTATCAAGATGGTCAAACAGGCATGGTGATTCATGTGGTGCAAGGTGAGCGCGAAACAGTAGAAAACTGTCGTTCTCTTGGACGTTTTGAGCTGTATGGCATCCCGCCAATGAAAGCTGGGTTTGCTCGTATCGAAGTCACCTTTAGCATCGACGCTAATGGTCAGCTTACTGTCAGTGCGCAAGAAACTACGACCAAAACAGAAAGCAAAATCGAGATTGTGCCTTCTTATGGTCTATCAGATGAGCAAAAAGAACAGTTACTTGTTGCAGGGTTTAAACACGCAGAAGAAGACAAAAATGCGCGTTCTTTAATTGAGACAAAAGTAGAAGCGGAACGTGAAGTACTTGCCCTAGAGTCGGCACTTAACGAATTTGCGGCGTTGCTTTCTATTGAAGAACAACATTCACTAGCAGAGCATATACAAGCGTTACGTAACTCTCTTAGCACTAATGATTTAGCGCTTATTGAAACGCAACAAGCACAGCTTAAGCCACATAGTGATGCCTTTGCTGCACGTATTATGAATCAGAGCGTCAAGACCAGTATGGCCGGTACTAGTGCCAAAGACTGGTAATAAATACATCGACATATATCGCTTAGCTAACACGTTAAGCTAACTTCTAATATTTTTTAAATTGATTAGCATCGGACAGATAATTTATGCCAAAAGTTACCGTACTACCCCATCACGAAATTTGCCCTGAAGGCGCAGAAGTTGAGCTACAAGCTGGTGAAAACTTATGCAAAGCACTGTTAGAAAAAGGTATTAAAATCGAGCATGCCTGTGAGATGTCAAAAGCTTGTACCACATGTCATGTTGTAGTACGTAAAGGTTTCAACAGTTTGGATGAGATGGATGATATCGAAGCGGATCTACTTGATCGTGCTTGGGGCTTAGAGCCTGACTCACGTTTATCTTGTCAGGTCATGCTTGATGATGAAGACTTGACCATCGAAGTCCCTAAATATACCCTTAATCACGCTAAAGAAAATCATTAAACACTGAAGATACTTTCTAGTTAAGATTAAAAAAGGCCAGCTATGTGATAGCTGGCCTTTTTCTATATATGCTTTTGAGATATCAAACTTGAAAAGCTTATTTGCGATTAGCATCCTCACGCTTACTTTCTGCTGCTATGTCCTTTACTACTTTTTCTTCCTCTTGCTCGATGCGTTCTAGCGCAAAATTCAAACGAGCTCTAATATCTTGATAATCATTGTCTTTCATATCCTTGAAATTCAAATGCAAATTGAAACCAGGCAATGTGTGGTCAACCCATTTAGACAGATGACCTGTACTGGCACTAGGGTCAAGTACTTGCCATGCATCGATCTTTTCATCAATACCTTTCAAGCAAAATGCGGCAACGTGTTCGCATTCATAATTATGGCAAATATAATCGTAAGTGCTTTCACTGACCAATATCTGATCTTTGCCCGCACAGGACTCAAGCCTAGAAGCTAGGTTGGCTTCTTTACCAATAATTGTATAGCTTAATCGACTATTACTACCAAAATTACCAACGTGACAGTAGCCAGTGGTGATACCAACACGTATATATAAGCCTTCAAACCCCATTAGCCGCCATTTTTGACGTAAAGTGCGCATTTCTCGGCGCATATCAATTGCCATCGCCACACAATCTAGTGCATCTTGACGCGAGCCGCGGCTATTCGGTTCACCAAAAAAACATACCATGCCATCACCAATAAACTTATCAAGCACTGCACCATGCTTATCAGCGATTGACGTCATGCAATGCATATAAGTATTGAGAATGTCTGACAAGTTGTCAGAGCTTAGACTATCAGACAGTTCGGTAAAGCCAACAATATCTGAAAACATGATAGTTATTTTTGCGCGTTTATTAGAAACCCTAACAGGGCTATCCGATTTGACAATAGGCTCCCAAATTTGTGGTGGTACAAAACGGGTAAGCTTATTGATCACTGATACCATTGTGTTTAGGCGTCCACTAGCCTGATGGGCACGTGCTTTAAAAGTAATATGTTGCTGATAGATACGCCAGAACTGGTACAAAATAACGCCTAAACTTGCCACCATTACTATCAATGGTAATAGACCATCATCAAAGTCCATACTATTCGCATTTAAGACTGTGCTGACATAGTAAAATACAATGATCGTCACGGCGGATACGGATAACAGTCTGAGGTGATTCTCAGGTCTGCTAAGAATGATACGTACACCAATCAAAGCAGCCAAACTGATTGATATGACCGTACAGCATTGTAGTGAGCCGATGACAACCGATAATAGAATAATAACGATGTTAGACGTCCAAAAGCTGGTCTGGCGTCGGTAGTTGTATATCAGGATCATGAGGCTTGGCAATGTAATAATAACCAATAGTGCCATTGAGATAGAGCGGAAGTCGTAGTATATAGCACGCAAAACAACCGTCAGTATTAACACGAACACTTCTGGATAATCGAAACGACAAACTCCAGCATCTTTCAGCGGCGACCTTGATTTTAGTGTCTCTGAAAAGAACATATAGAAGTTCACTTAAATGTTTCGAGCGATATGAGAGACAAGGATATAGCACACGTGCATCATTTGCCCTTATGACGATTTATCATAAGATATATCTAATAATATATTATACTTTCGAAATAAGGTAAAACAAGGTTACTGATGACTAAAAGACGACCTTTTGTCTAGTTTGTTCGCTATTTTACAGTTTTTATTAAAATTTAAATAAAAAGAGAGGCCAGATACATTTAAGTATCTGGCCTCCCTTTTTGCATATAGAATTTAGGTTCAAGCTATTCTTATTAAATGCAGGATAGAATGATAATTACATTTGCCAGTCAAACGGCATTTGGTGATGACCACGTAATGCCATCATCAATGTTTGCTGCATTTGCGCCAATACTTCTTTAGTATATGGCACAGCTGGCACACCCCATACTGGGTTTGGCCATTGCATATCATTTTGATAACGGACAATATGATGAAAGTGAAGTTGTGGCACTTGATTACCAAGAGCGGCCACATTCATTTTATCAGCTTGAAAGGTTTTAGCTAACTGACTCGATAACCAGCTGGACTCTCGTAAAAACTGTGTTTGATCTGCCTCAGACAGCTCATATAACTCTTTGATGCCAGATACACGTGGCACCAATATCAGCCAAGGAAATTGGCAGTCATTGATTAAACGACAAGTGGATAATGGAAAATCCCCCACTAAAAAACTATCAGCAGCAAGTTTATGATGAAGTTGGAACATAATGACGGTTCTCTTGTTGTTTAATGCAAATAAAATATAGAAGGTTAAAAAGTTAGTTTGGCTATTTTATCAGTTATCGGGTTGATAAAATAGCACCATAATTTATTGGCTTAGATTAACTACCTAGCCTGCTTGACAGCCAACTATGTACTAAGCAGGCTCTGTCACCATATGCTCACTAAAATAGCGCAGCAGCTCTTGTATGACCGTCACACGCTGTTGCGGTGTAGCCAGTTTATCGCTATTTTGGTAACGGATACCAGATGCGCCATTCATACGATAATGCTGACCATTTGATTGGATCAATTTAATAATCGCTAACGCATCAACTGGAGTATCTGGCGCAAATTCCAGCGTCATACTACTACTGTTGGCATCAATTTTGTTAATCTTAAGCGGCTCTGCTTGTAAACGTAACCCATGAATGGCGAATAGCTGCTTGGTTTGATCTGGAAGTGCCCCGAAACGGTCAATCATTTCCGTACGAATATCCGTCAATGCCTCTTTATCATCGGTATTACTAATACGCTTATAGAACAATAAGCGCTGATGCACGTCATGTAGATACTCTTCTGGAATGAGAGCAGAGCTATGTAGATTAATCTCACTGGTCAACGACAATGGTGTATTTAAATCAGGCTCCTTGCCAGCTTTAATGGCTTTAGTCGCACGCTCAAGCATATCCATATATAAGCTAAAACCAATCGCCTGCATATTACCACTTTGCTGCTTACCCAATATCTCACCTGCGCCGCGAATCTCTAAATCTTCACTTGCTAGCATAAAACCTGCACCTAACGTATTGGCGCGTTCAATCGCATGCAAACGGCGCTTGGCATCGCCTTTGAGGCCTTTAAGGGAAGGCACTAGTAAGTAGCAATACGCTTGATGATGACTACGTCCTACTCGGCCGCGCAGCTGATGTAATTGCGCAAGACCAAACTTATCCGCACGCTCAATGATGATCGTATTGGCATTGGGCACATCAATACCTGTCTCGATAATGGTAGAGCAAACCAACACGTTGAATTTTTTATGATAGAACTGCTGCATGATCTGCTCAAGTTGGCGCTCTTGCATTTGCCCATGAGCTACTCCTACTCGTGCTTCTGGCACTAGGTCACGAATGGTTTCTGCCATACGCTCAATACTGGCAACATCATTATGTAGCAGATAGACCTGCCCACCACGTAACAGCTCACGCAATATGGCTTCTTTCATCAGGGCTTCTGTCTTTTGCATTACAAAGGTTTTGATGGCAAGACGACGAGCAGGTGGCGTGGCGATAATCGACATATCGCGCATACCTGAGAGCGCCATATTAAGCGTTCTAGGGATCGGAGTCGCCGTCATAGACATGCTATCCACATCTGTCTGAATGGCCTTGATACGCTCTTTATGACGTACTCCAAAGCGATGCTCTTCATCAACAATCATCAGGCCAAGGTTGGCAAATTTCACATCCGGTTGTAGCAGTTTATGAGTACCAATGACAATGTCCACTTTACCAGCGGCCAAATCAGCCAATACCATCTCTTGATGTTTTTTGCCACCAAAGCGCGATAAGCTCTCGATACGGACTGGCCAGTCGGCAAAACGATCGCGGAAATTGTCTTCATGCTGACCGGCAAGTAATGTGGTAGGCACCAGTACGGCAACCTGATAACCAGCACTAACGGCAATAAAGGCGGCTCGCATCGCAACTTCTGTTTTACCAAAACCAACATCGCCACAAATAAGACGATCCATCGGTTGGTTTTGTCTCATGTCTTCCATTACGGCATGAATGGCATTGGCTTGGTCGGCGGTTTCTTCAAAGGCAAACTGACTGGCAAATAGCTCATACTGCGATGGGTCTATCTTGAAATGAATTCCAACTTTGGCCTCACGTCTTGCCTGCATATTGAGCAATTCAGCAGCGACGTCATGAATCTGCTCTAATGCTTTTTGCTTGGCTCGATCCCATTTACCACTACCAATCTTATGTAACGGGGCTAACGCTGGATCACCGCCACTATAGCGACTAATCATTTGCAAATTGGCAACTGGCACATAGATACTAGCGTCATCAGAATATTTTAAATGGATAAACTCTTGCTCACCATCGCCCACATCTAAGGTAATCAAGCCATTATAACGACCGATACCATGCTCGATATGCACTACTGGACTACCATCTGTTATTTCAGTGACGCTCTTAACCAAGAATTCTTCTGATACCCCGCTTTGGCGACGACGGCGTGTCTGTAAAACTTGACGACCAAACAGCTGCGTCTCACTAATCATCACCAAGCGCTCAGGCACATAGACACCGCGCTCAATTGGCGCTACGGTCAGACCGACATGTGGTAGATGACTGTTATCAATAGCGCTGGTTTTATCTGCGGCTAAAAATGCCTCAAAGCTATCATACGCCTTGATATCAATCTTGCCTTTGAACAGTTCGATTAGAATCTCACGACGGCCTGCGGTTTCTGCAACGATTAATACGGGTGTTGTAGTCTTCGATTGCGTATCCAAGAAGTCGAGCAATTCTGATAATGGTTCAGACTTTTGATGATTGACTGCTAATTGTGGCGGCTCTTGAGCACTTAATGTCACCAGTCCTTGTTGTTTAGTAGGCGTTAGTGAGAGTTGCGGCTGAGAGGAATCTTGACCTTCTAGCGCTGCCACATCATTCATCATAGCCAGTTCATCACGAGCACTTAATATTACTCGTGGATACTGGTTTAACTGCTCGTTAAGCGCGTTAGATAATAGATACAGCATTGCTGGCGCTACGATAGGCTTATCAATATCATGGCGACGCTCTTCGTAGCGGCGCTGAATTTGTGACCAGTAATCAGCTTGTTTTTCATTGATTAATTCATCGGTGATAAACAACGCATCGCTTGGTAAATAGGAAAATAAGCTACTCTCTGCCTCCCAATCTTTTAAGTTAAAAAATAGCGGCTGATAATACTCTAATCCACTACTTGCAATTCCTGCCATTACGTCTTTGTGCAGCTCAGACTTGCGGCTACTGGTATTAGGGAACATTGCAGCAAAGTTCGTGCGAAACGTCTCACGCCCTTCATCGAGCGGGAATTCTTTTGCGGGCAAGATTTGAAATTGGTCAATAGGTTTAGAGATATCTGGCATTTTGTGCAGTAGTGACAATGACTCTTTTGCCATACTGGTATCATTGCCTGTTAACATCGCCTTCAAATCATCGGCAGTCAATGTACGCTGCGTTTGAGGATGAAAAAAGCGAATCGTTTCGATTTCATCATCGAACAAGTCTAAACGTAGCGGAAAAGGCTGACCCATGGCAAAAATATCAATGATACTGCCACGTACTGCAAACTCACCTGGTTCAAAGACATTTTCAACCGCGCGATAACCTGCTTTTGCCAATAGCCCTCGCTGGGTATTGATATCAAAACGATCGCCGACACTCAAATCAAAATGCTGTCCAATCAACCAGCTTGGCGGTGCGACGCGATGCATGAGCGCTTGTATTGAAATAAGTAGCACGCCCGTTTTTGGCATATCCGTCAACAGATTAATGCGTTCGCTAACGATGTCTTGATGCGGAGATAGCTCATCATAGGTTAGCGTTTCCCAGTCAGGGAATACGTAAGCATCGACTCCGCAAAATGCCAGCTCAGTCTCTATTTGATTGAGTTGGTTCTGGTCACGTGCCACCACAACTTTTAGGCGCTCGGCAACATTCCACATAGGCGTTTGCACCAAGCTTGCCAACCATAAACTGCTGACCGCACCATGGACAGGCGCTAGCCAACGCCGCTCGGCATTTTGGATAGGAAACAACTGCTGGTTAATAGGGTCAAACGCGTCAGTCAAAGCAGTAATAGGCATAAAGAGTAGAATCAAAGTTAAGGAGTCAGAAAGCTATTATACGAATATTTGAGCAATTACCAAAACTTATGCCGTAACGGTTTGTCACTTAAGAGTTTACTCATTAATGATTGAGGGTTAACAACGATTATTGCGCTTTAACTGTCGTTACATAACAAAAAACCCCAACTTATCAGCTGAGGTTTTCATTTTTGATAATCAAGCCAAGCCTAAAACTTCAGCTGATAAGTGGTTTATCGCTAGCGATGATGCCATTATTATCCGCATAAACAAACATACCCGAGTTCAACGTTAAATCACCGAAGCTGATTTCGATATCCGTTTGACCTTCATCACGGCGAGTTGATTTGCGCGGGATACAACCAAGCGCCATCACGCCAAGATCCATCTCTGCCATGTCATCAACATCGCGAACACAGCCATATACAATAACCCCAGCCCAGCCGTTGTTGATAGCTGATTGTGCAATCATATCGCCTAGCAATGCACATCGCATAGAGCCGCCACCATCAACGACCAACACTTTGCCATTGCCTTCTTTATCTTTGCCATCGCTATTCAACAGTGACTTAACACGGCTATTGTCTTCAAAGCACTTGACCGTCACGATTTCACCGCAGAATTTGTCTTTTGCACCAAACTGACGGAATGACTTACCTTCGATATTTGGTAAGCATACTTGCGACTCAGGATTGGCATCCAATAGATCACAAGTGACAAAAGTCCCTCTATCCATTTGTATCGATTCTGACATTGCTTCTGCTCCTTGTTTTAGTGATTCAACTGACTGTTATTGAAATACTTATTGATGCTTTGATAATAGTTATTGTATTTTTTACTCTTGTATTCTTGTTCTAATGCAAACTTGTCCTGACATAATTAACAATCGGTATCTGTAGCTTTCCAGTTTTGAGACTGAATCTGTCACTAGAAAAACTGTCCTTTTATTTTTTGACACGGGTCATCGCTAGCATCTGCTTATTTTCGATAATGTCGATATGCTTAATTTGAGGTTCAGTACGATATTTACTACGATGGTAGATATCATGAGCACTCATCGCCATGGCACTGGCAACGCGTTTAGCAGAAATAGGATGTAACGATAGTGACTCTGACACGAGCGGCGAGATAAGTTTAAAGGCTTTTTGACCAATGCTCTCAAGCGGACGACCTTTATGCTTACCAAGCAATAATGACGGACGAAAGACGACCAATTGGCCAAAATCTAATGCCATAACAGCCTGCTCTGTCTCAGCCTTGACTCGATTGTACAAAAAACGACTATCAATATCCGCATTCATTGAGGAGAGTAAAAAGAAATTCTCTACCCCTTTGTCACGACATAACTTGGCAAAGTTTACATTATAGTCTCGATCTACTTTGCGAAACGCCTCATCACTACCAGCCTGCTTTTTTGTCGTACCCAAACAACTAAAAGCATCCGTGGTTCGATCGGCACCGACACTTGCAAACACTTCAGAGAGATTATCAAAATCATTGATTTGATAAAAACGCATGCTGGCATTAATGTAGCGTGGCGGGCGACGAGCAATCACAATCAATGTGTCATAAAGCTCACTCAGTTGCTTTACCAAATGCTGCCCTACTAACCCCGTTGCGCCAATCACAATTGCTTTTCGCTGCATATCCTATCCACTTATATAACATTAGATGAACTATATTGATGAGAAAATACCTATATCAAGGTCTATCGTTAGAATATCATACCTAAATTCCTCAATAACTGACGCTATTATATAGGATATATTGTAAGAGATTTTATCAACCCTCTACGTCTATCAACGCTTACTATTGATTTAGTTACTAGAATGACCCAAATTCGATGATATTACGTAACTTCTTTGAGCATTAATCATCAAATATATTGTCCTTAGTTCAATAATTTGCTAAGATAATCGGCTTTACACGTCAACGCTGTTTAATTATTCCAAACAGCTCTGGCGCTTACGATGATCTATTCATATTAGATACTTTAATATCAGACATCGACATCATATTTGACGAGACGGCTGCTCGTCACCGATGATTGTTAAACCCATTATTGCAATCAACATTCATATTTTTATCTATCTTTATCAAGGAGATACGCGTGGCTAATACTGCACAAGCTCGTAAACGCGCCCGTCAAAACACCAAACGTCGTCAGAACTCTGCGTCACAACGCTCTATGGTTCGTACTTACTTAAAACGTGTTGATGCGGCTATCGCAGCTAAAGATTATGACGCGGCTACCGAAGCTTACAAAAAAGCGGTACCAGTTCTTGATCGTATGGCTGACAAAGGTATTATTCATAAGAATAAAGCTGCTCGTCGTAAGAGCCGCCTAAACAAAACAATCAAAGGCCTACAAGCTTAAGATTTGTATTGGTTAGACCGCATTTCGCTTTTATAGCGTAATGACTAAAACCTTGTCACTGGTTCTAATACCGTGGCAAGGTTTTTTTATGCCTATTCAAAACGTATTTAACGAATAGCTGCTCTATCAACTCATTCAATGTTTAAACAAAACATTAATTCCACTGCACTTCTGGCGGCAATAGCAATTTGCTAGGATGGTAACCAGCTGCACGATAACCGTCTAATAATGAACTAATCGGCCGAGTATATACTTGACCCCGCCAAATAAAATGCGCGCTCGCTTGATCAAATGGCTTATCATCAAACCATAAAAATACGCCCTCCATCATCTTCGGCCAATCATTCCAATCAATCTCTACCACATCGAACATGACTGCTAAGAACGCAGATAGCAACGTGTCATGACTCACAGCTAGCATCAGATGGCCATGCTTCGGCTGATTCTGGTAAAAAAGCGACAGAATATCTAAACCGCCTTGATAGGTGTTTTTAGTCCCTTCCAGATTTCCTTGCAAAAAGCGATTAATAAAGTTCAGGACGCCAATTTCTTTAAATACTGGATTGGCTATTTCAGGTTCAGTGACAAGGCTACCAGGCTCAACTAACAATGATTGATGCGTAATGTCACGCCGTAGTCCTGCCCCCTCTTGCATCAGCTGCGCGGTATCGATACAACGTCCAATGGGGCTAGAAATACTATCGACGTCGAGCGAATATGGTAGATGACCTGATAACCAACGACCCCAAGACTTTGCCAGTATACGGCCTTTAGGAGTCAACGGTAACTGATAGCTGGCAAAACCATTACCATCAGAGCGCTCTCGTAAAGAGTGCCTAGTAAATAGAATCAGTCGCTTATTTTCAGGCAATAAGCTGACGGAGGAGATCATGCTATCTGGTAGGTGCGAAGGTGCAGGCGCGCTTGGGGTGTGACTCGCAAGCTTGTCAGCAGATATTTTTGACAGGGTGTTATTCAAATATTTACTCATGACAGCAAGCCTAGCAGATTTCTTATTAGGAATGAACCACAGACAAATCTAGTTGCAATATATCTTACAAATACTCTGCACTCTTTCGAAAAGACACTTTATTCAAAAGAGTCTATACCTAAAATAAATGGAGGTTTGCCAGATATTTATACACGGTCCTAGCCAACATCAATGACTTTGTCCCACGCGAACTCTAATGCGGTACTACTAACCTCATTTGGATAAGCTCGCGGATTGACGATCACTCGCGTATTACCAATTTTATAATCAAATGCTTCATGAGTATGTCCATGTACCCAAAGCATCGGTGCCCAATCTTCATGCATCCATCCTGACAAGTCACTGACGAAAGCCGCATTACTCGGTAGGTTGGCATATTTTTCAGATACCGATAACGCACTGACGCTGTGATGACTCATGACCACTGTTTTTTTACCAAGTTTATGAGACTCAATCAAAGCTTGCTGTAGCCACTGACGATGCTCAGCATGAATCTGCATAGATACTTCAGGTGAAAACAGTTCATTGCCTGCATAGATTTGCTTATAGTCACGCATAAAATGCCTAGCAGCGGCCATGGTGTCTTCGTTAGCATGATACTGATAGTCTGTCCAAAGGGTACAACCTAAAAGGCGTATATCACCGATATCGATATGCTGACATTGTAAGACGCGAACCCCTTTTTTAGACGCAGTATCATAGTTATCCCAAGTTGCCAATTTATAGTCAAAGCTCAATACGTCTTCATCAAAGTATTCATGATTACCAGCGATAGTAATCAGGGGAACTTCTAAGCGCGCCGCTTGTTCTTGCAACCACGGCATACCTTTGTCGCTGTTAGCAGTATCTCCTGCTACTAATACTAAATCTGCATCGGTTTTGGGAATATGTCCAACGGGGTGCGATTGACGTGCATAACTATCAATATGTAAGTCACTCAATATCTGTAATTTCATATTATCCAACATCACTTAGTGGCGTTATTATTAAAAATCTAATTAGCGATAGACGCTCATAGCAGTACTACTGATATTTAGCTAAATGAGCGTTTTTAATATAGTTATTATATTTTAGACAGGTTGTAACAATAAATTTAAGTAGTGTAGCAGCTTTTCCTCGACCATCAAAAAGTAAAAAGACAGCCATTTAGGCTGTCTCTTTTTCTTAACATTTATTCAAACTTAAATACTTTGAAGTATTGTCTGTAGTTTAGCAGCAGGGTCTGAGGCTTGAGTGATCGAACGGCCAATGACTAAATAATCAGAACCGTCTATTAGCGCCTGACTTGGTGTACAGATACGTTTTTGATCATCTGCATTGTCTTCAGCTAAGCGAATACCAGGCGTTACCAGTTTGAAGTCTTGACCACATAATGCTTTGAGTGCCTTTGCTTCTTGAGCCGAGCAAACTACCCCATCAAGACCAGCTTGCTTGGTCAATTGTGCTAATCGGCTTACTTGGGTATCTAAGCTATCAGTGATGCCTGTTTGCATCAACGCTTCACTATCCATGGAGGTCAATACGGTAACTGCGATGAGCAAGGTATCAAGATCTCTATCTAGCAAGCGCTGTTTTGCCAACGACATGGCCTCTAGACCTGCGCTAGCATGGACATTCACCATCCAGACACCAAGCTCAGCGGCAGCCAATACTGCTTGAGCAGTGGTATTCGGAATGTCATGGAATTTTAAGTCTAAGAACACTTCAAAATCACGTTGATGTAATGCCTTGATGATATCAGGACCACAACGGGTAAATAGCTCTTTACCGACTTTCAATCGACATTGGGATGGATCTAACTGGTCAGCTAGCGCTAGAGACGCCTCTATCGTCATATTGTCTAGAGCGACGACAACTGGAGAGTTAATTACATTATTCATGGTTTTACCATATATTTTGAATTATCAAAGTATTGTATTTGAGGTCAGTACTGCGTTCGTTAAGCTATCACTTAGCAGATCACATAAAAAATCACTTAACGACTTAATCTCGTCTACGCTTGGACAGAGTAGAGCCTTCAGTAAGGCTAGTTGCGTCAGTATTCTGTACATTGGTAGCAGAAGCACCATAAACAGCTTCATCTACTGTTGGCGCGCTTGCTTGACGATCGATAACTGTATTGGCCTGAGTCAATTGCTCTTGTAGATTTACATTTGCTTTTTGCAGACGTGAGATTTCCCACTTATTTTGCAGCACACGAAAGATAAGCAATGCCAGTAAAATACCAATAACAATACCTAGCATCAAGCACAAAATAAGTAGCAACCCTAGATTCATCGTAGGTGCTTGTGAAAACAGTAGGTTGACTCCGACCTCAGTATTATTTGCTAATACCAAACCAAGTGAATAGGCAAAGCTCAAGAATAGCAATACAAATAGTAGAAAGCGCATGAGACAGTTACCTCAGTTTGGAATGATAAATTTTGACGGTTAGATAGCCAGTGCTGGTTTAATTAACCGTTTGCTACCGTATCGTTTACTGCTTCGCGTAAGGCCTTGCCTGGCTTAAAATGTGGGATCGCTTTAGCCGGCACAGGTACGCTTTCACCTGTCTTAGGATTGCGTCCCATACGGGCACGGCGGTGATGTAGACAAAAACTACCGAATCCGCGAACTTCGACTCGGCCATCATTGGCTAAAGTATGGGTCATCAAGTTTAAGATTTCACGCACTGCGTCATCAACCACGGTGTCTGCCATGTTGTCACAGTTTGCACTCAAATTACTAATAAATTCGGATTTGTTAATCGCTTGCTGCATTATTACGCTTGCCTTGTTGATTGATGGATAAGCTGATGATAAGTCAACGCTCTATAGTACGTAAATGCGTTTGGATAATTAAACTATATATACTGAATCTTTGAAAACTAACATTCAGAATCATATTATGACTATAAAAAGCTTATAACTATCATCTCGTTACTCAATGGTGCAAATGATAGCGGATATTAGCGTAAATGGGAATAAGAGTTTGCCCATTTGGCTAAAAACCTCTATTACTAACTGTGTTAATAAAATCTAATCATAAAAAAAGCGACCGAAGTCGCTTTTTTTATATTACTTTTATATCAATAGTTTGCAGCTTACTGCATTTGCTCTTTGATCAAATCACCAATCGTTTTTGGCTGTGCATCAGAACCTGGAGCAGCAGTAGTATTCGTGCTACCAAGATCTTTAATCGCTTGACGCTCTTCAGCTTCGTCTTTCGCTTTGATAGACAAGTTGATATTGCGTGTTTTACGATCAACACTGATGATTTTCGCTTCAACGTCATCACCAACAGTCAGATGCTTAGTTGCATCTTCAACGCGGTCACGTTGGATTTCAGAAGCACGTAGATAAGCTTCAACTTCGTCAGCAAGTTCGATAGTAGCGCCTTTAGCGTCTACTTCTTTTACTTTACCATTAACGATAGCACCACGGTCATTGTTGACTAGGTATTCGTTGAATGGATCAGAGCTTAACTGCTTCACGCCTAGGCTGATACGGTTAGCTTCTGCATCTACAGACAATACCATTGCTTCAACGGTGTCGCCTTTGTTGTAGTTACGAATAGCATCTTCGCCAGTTTCGTTCCAAGAGATATCAGATAGATGAACAAGACCATCAATACCACCGTCTAGACCGATAAAGATACCGAAGTCAGTGATTGATTTGATAGTACCAGTGATTTTATCACCGCGCTCATGTTTCTTATCAAACTCATCCCATGGGTTAGCTAGAGTTTGTTTGATACCTAGGCTGATACGACGACGTTCTTCATCGATATCAAGAATCATTACTTCAACTTCATCGCCCACTTGAACAACTTTAGATGGGTGGATGTTTTTGTTGGTATGATCCATTTCTGATACGTGTACTAGACCTTCAATACCTTCAGAAATCTCAGCGAAACAACCATAGTCAGTCAAGTTAGTTACGCGAGCTTTTACAACACTACCTACTGGGTAAGTGCCGCCAACGTTATCCCAAGGATCAGTACCAAGTTGTTTTAGACCTAGGCTAACGCGGTTGCGTTCACGGTCAAACTTCAGTACTTTAACTTTTAGGTCTTGGCCAACTTCAACAACTTCAGATGGGTGCTTGATACGGCGCCATGCCATGTCAGTGATGTGCAATAGACCATCGATACCACCTAGATCAACGAACGCGCCGTAATCAGTAAGGTTCTTAACGATACCTTCGATCTCGATGCCTTCTTCAAGCTTGTTCAATAGCTCTTCGCGCTCAGCTGAGTTTTCAGCTTCCATAACTGCACGACGGCTAACAACAACGTTGTTGCGTTTCTGGTCAAGTTTGATGACTTTGAATTCTAGCTCTTTGCCTTCAAGATGCGTTGTATCACGGATAGGACGTACATCTACCAATGAACCTGGTAAGAACGCGCGTACTGAACCGATATCTACAGTGAAACCGCCTTTAACTTTGCTTGAGATAATACCTTTAACGATTTCATCGTTATCAGCGATTTTTTCAAGGAAGTTCCAAGTTTCAACACGTTTAGCTTTCTCACGTGACAGCAAGGTTTGACCCATGCCGTTATCAACCGCTTCAACTACGACATCAACGCTATCGCCAACTTCAACTTCAAGTTCGCCTTCTTCGCTTAAAAACTCTTCACGAGCGACGATACCTTCAGATTTAAGACCAGTATCTACTGTGATCCAATCGCTATCGATGGCCACAACAGCACCTGTAATAACCGAGCCACGCTCGATATCTAGGCCCTGCTCTTCAATGCTCGCTTCAAATAGTTCAGCAAATGATTCCATTATGTCTACCTTTGTATAGCCGTATCCTGTCCAGCACAGTACGGATCAAATTTATGATTGTATAGAACGAAATACTGGTTTTATATCCCATGCAATCATATAAAAAAACGTTTGTTGATAGCGAGCTCATCGTAATTAAAACTGACTAACAACAACTGTCTTATATCGAATGCAATATCTTGAATAAACTAAGTTTTTCTTACCGCTTTAATAAAATTTAACTTAGCCGTATTATTTTATACTAAAATAATGATTAATAGGAAACTTTTTAGTACTTAATATGTTGTTTTTACTAGCTATTAAATAACTAACTAGTGAAAAACACACCTTTATCTTGGCAATGCTTTTTGACTTGCTCATATACTGCATCAGCATTAAGCGCTGAACTATCAAGCAATAAAGCATCTGCCGCAGGCTTCGATGGCGCTGTACTACGATTTTCATCACGGTCATCACGCTCTTTTATCGTCGCTAAAATTGCCTCAAAATCTGCTGTTTGACCAGCGTTCAATAACTGAGTCACACGGCGCTCAGCACGTGCCTCAGCACTGGCTGTCAAAAACACCTTAACATCAGCATCTGGAAAAACAACTGTACCCATATCGCGACCATCAGCAACCAAACCTGAACGGGTAGCCATATCTTGTTGTAGCTTAAGCAATGCTTGGCGAACCTGTGGAAAGACAGCTATCTGTGATGCATAGCCTCCAACCGTTTCATTGCGTACTTGCTCACCTACTGCTTGTCCATTAACAATGATGTCTACACGCCCTGAGTCATTGTTCGGCACAAACGCTATCTCTAAGCTTTCAGTCAATGCTAATACAGTATTTTCATCAATTGGTTGGCTAGCATCTGCGCTAATCAAACCCGCTTCAAAGGCTTTTAGCCCAACAATCCTATAAAGCGCACCAGAATCTAACAACTGATAGCCTAACACTTGTGCTAGACGCCATGTGACAGTGCCTTTACCAGCGCCACTAGGACCATCGATACAAATAACAGGGTAGCGCACTGATGAGGTATGGC
Source organism: Psychrobacter sp. BI730 (assembly GCF_013414195.1). Lineage (GTDB taxonomy): Bacteria > Pseudomonadota > Gammaproteobacteria > Pseudomonadales > Moraxellaceae > Psychrobacter. The sequence continues at coordinate 4,966 of NZ_JAATTV010000007.1, read as the reverse complement.
TATCCTCTGTATTGAGTAAAACATTATCAGGTGTAGAACTAGTCATAATACTTACTCAATAATATGCGTTACTTATATCGCTTATCGTATGTCATTAATAAAACAATATTTATTCGTATGTTAGATCTTTAATAGCCCATTAAAATAGGTACTATCAAATAGGGCAATATTATAGCAAAAAATCATCGTGACCACTAGCACCAAGACTGATATCTTGTTTATTAGTATTTTGAATTTACATAGTGACCTTATTCTTTTTTGCCACTTGCCTACGCTCACGAAAAAACGTCTTGAGTATTTGACTACTATGCTCGCTGCATAATCCACCATAGGCTTGAATACTGTGATTATAGAAAGGTTGTAATGATAAGTCCATTTGACTACCAACCATCCCAGCACGCGGTTCACTCGCTGCGTACACCAGCTTGTTTACACGCGCATGAATTAATGCACCAATACACATTGTACACGGCTCCAGAGTGACATATAAAGTAGTCTGTAGCGGCAGTCGATAATTTTCTAAACGCGTACAAGCATCTCTTAATGCAACTATCTCTGCATGAGCAGTAGCATCATGGCTACTGATGGGTTGATTAAAACCTCGGCCGATAATCTGCTGATCATGTACCAATACCGCACCTACCGGCACCTCTCCACGCTCAGCACCTTGCTTAGCAAGTTGGATTGCTTGTTGCATCCATATAACATCTTCAGCTAACCAAAAGGTGCTGACCTGAATATTTAAAGATTGGTACGGCATTAAGCTTACATTCTGTATATTTTGCATTTATTGTGGTAATTGCCAGTCAATTGGAGTTTGGCCATACTGCACCAAATAATCATTTGTTTTAGAAAAAGGTTTAGTGCCAAAGAAGCTGCCACGGTTTGCCGCAAGTGGTGATGGATGTACCGCTGTCAGAATCAAATGCTTATCTGTATCGATATACTTGCCTTTCTTCTGGGCTTTACTACCCCACAAAATAAACACGGTATGCTTGGTCTGTTCATTGACTGCGTCGATGACGGCATCAGTAAACTGTTCCCAACCTTTATTTTGATGACTGTTTGGCTCGCCTTCTCGCACAGTTAGTGAGCTATTAAGCAGTAGAACGCCTTGCTGCGCCCAGTATGTCAAATCGCCATGCGCTGAAGGGCGAATACCAATGTCATCTGCCATTTCTTTGAGCAAGTTATTTAGTGATGGTGGCTTAGGAATGGCTTTAGGAACAGAAAATGATAACCCCATAGCCTGACCTGGACGATGGTAAGGATCTTGGCCCAAGATTACCACTTTGACTTGCGATAAAGGCGTGAGGTTCAGCGCATTGAACATTAATGGTGCAGGCGGATAGATACTATCATCCGACTGATACGCCTCTTTTAAGAACGCACGTAGATTGTCCATATTCTCAGACGTTAATTCATCTGCTAATGCCGTTTTCCAATCTTCTGGTAAACGGACATTATCTAAAATCGCTTGTTTTTGTTCTGGAGTCTTGGTTGTCGGTTCATCGAACAGTTCCATAGTGTGTCCTTTTTATACTTGTTATCTTGTTATAAGTTCAATAGATTTGTTAAAGCCAGCTTACTATAAATAATCATACTAACAAAAAATAGTGTGCACTTTGTTGATGAATTATAGCAATAAAAAAACGGCTACCGCAGTAATACGGTAGCCGTTTTTGTGACATCAATATTAAACAACTTAGCTAGCAAGAGATTCAGAATCGGGTTGTGGTTCATGAGTTTCAACGACTGTCAGAATAATACGACTATCAGCTGAGCCTTTGTCTGACACCTTATCAGGCTTCATCGTATCATTCTCTTGAGAATCATCGACTTTAGGCTCTAAAGTCAGATGTACGACACCGCCATTGACCAAATCACCAAACAAAATCATACTTGCCAATGGTTTTTTGATTTCATCCTGAATCAAACGCTGCATCGGACGTGCACCCATTAGACGGTCATAGCCTTTATCCGCCAAGTAGTCACGTACATCATCATCAATCTCTAATGTCACTTGCTTATCATCAAGCTGCACTTGCAATTCAACCAAGAACTTATCGACAACTGATACAACAACTGACGTATCTAGAGGGTTGAACTGAATAATGGCGTCTAAACGATTACGGAACTCTGGCGTGAAGACACGTTTCAGTGATTCTGTATTATCACGGCTATGGTCTTGTTGAGTGAAGCCCATTGACGAGCGACTGATACTATCAGCACCAACGTTCGTTGTCATAATAACGATGACCTGTTTAAAGATTGCCACACGACCATTGTTATCGGTCAACGTACCATGATCCATGACTTGTAGTAACAAGTTAAAGACATCTGGATGCGCCTTTTCAATCTCATCAAGCAACAACACACAATGTGGATGCTGATTGATTTTTTCGGTGAGCAAACCACCTTGATCATAGCCAACATAACCTGGAGGCGCACCGATCAAGCGTGATGCCGTGTGCGCTTCCATATACTCTGACATATCAAAGCGTACTAACTCTACACCTAGCAAATTGGCTAGCTGACGCGACACTTCTGTTTTACCCACACCAGTTGGACCTGCAAACATAAACGAACCGATTGGCTTATCAGGTGCTTTTAATCCTGCACGTGATAGCTTGATAGCATCAGCCAACGTGGCAATCGCCTCATCTTGACCAAATACCAAGTGCTTAAGATCTCGATCTAGGTGCTCAAGGATACTCTTATCATCACTTGATACAGATTTGGGTGGAATACGTGCCAATTTAGCAATAATAGCTTCGATATCAGCAACATCAATTTTCATCGGTGGCTTTTGACCCTTTGATAATTTCACACCATCTGCTGACTTAGCACTATCGCTTGCTTTCGCAGTCGCTGCTTCATCCTGCATTTCATTATCTGTATCATTATCGATACCTTCGATATCAGCATCAATCTGCGCATCGAAATCTTGCTCTAAATCAGCAATGAAACTTTCTTCCGCTTCGATATCATCGACATCAGGAACCACGCCTAAGCGCTTGTACGCACCTGCTTCATCAATTACGTCAATGGCTTTGTCAGGTAAAAAACGCTCATGAATATGTTTGGCTGATAACTGTACCGCTGTGACCAACGCTTCATCCGTATACTCAACATTGTGAAATTCTTCATAACGAGGTTTTAGACCACGCAGGATATCGATGGTATCATCCACACTTGGTTCTTTAACATCGATTTTTTGGAAACGACGTGACAATGCATGGTCTTTTTCGAATACTTGGCGATATTCAGTAAAGGTTGTTGAACCGATACAACGTAGCTCACCGTTAGCAAGTGCTGGCTTGATAAGGTTCGATACATCCATATTGCTGCTCATAGATGAACCAGCACCAATAATCATATGAATTTCATCGATAAAAAGAATAGCATTTGGTTTTTTCTTTAGCGCATCAAGCAATGACTTCATGCGTTTTTCAAAGTCACCGCGATACTTAGTTCCCGCAATCAGTGAACCAATATCTAGGCTATAAATCACGCAACCGTTAAGGGGCTTTGGTGCTTTGTCGTTAATAATTAACCATGCTAAACCTTCAGCGATAGAAGTTTTACCTACACCAGGCTCACCTACTAGCAATGGGTTATTTTTACGACGACGGCACAGTACTTGGGCAGCACGTTCAATTTCAGAAGCACGTCCAATCAAAGGATCGGTTTTACCTTCAGCAGCTCGCTGGTTTAGATTGGTCGCAAATTCAACTAAGGGATCTTTACTGGTCTTTTCAGAAGCACTACGACGCTCAGTGCCTGCAGAACCACGTGATTCAGATGGCTCTTCTTTATCTTGACCATGTGATAAATACTGGGTTAGCTCAAGGCGACTGATGCCTTGTTTTTTAAGCAAGTAGACAGCATAGGTATCATGTTCTGAAAACATAGAGACCAAAATATCAGACCCTTCCACCAAACGACCACCACCGATCGATTGCACGTGAAAAATAGCACGCTGCAAGATACGATCAAAGCTTTGAGTCGGCTGCGGTGACTGTTCTGTATCAGCATCGATGGTTGGCGTGTGTTTATTAATATAAACCTCAAGCTCAGTACGCAACGCCGAGACATTAGCATTACAAGCAGTCAACGTATTGGCAGCATGAGTGTTTTCTAATAAGGCCAAAAGCAAGTGTTCAACAGTGAGATACTCATGCGATTTTTGGCGCGCAAGCGTCATTGCTAAACGTAGAGAAACTTCAAGATGACGACTTAACATAACAACTTCCTACGGTTATATCTATCTTTATAATTGATAGTTTTATGAATGAGTTAGTAAGTAAATCAGGGCGGTAGATGAATTGTTCAAGGGCTATATTCGTATTATTAGAAGTCATGAATAAATGAGGTGAGCGGTAGACTATTGATTAAATACTATAATCTCGCTATCAGCCAACAGTAATCATAACTATCAATGGCCGCTTTTCTTTATATCAACACGATACTTCAACGGAGTCAATCTATTAACACAGACTAAAATGTATCAAAGCGTGCTACAAGCTAGTAGCGACAACTCTAATAACGAATATTAAATGTTGAAAAACTGATTAGATAAAAAGAGAGATTGATAGTTGAGAAGCTAGTAATGACGTGGTTTTAGCAGGTTTAACTGAGATACTTAGTCTAAAACTATTGAACAGGCTATTTTAATAGATAGGGTTATTTATTATAAAAATCAAGACTCTATGGATAATAAAACTATTTTAAGAGGCAAAGTTCATATATAAGAGAGGTGACTGAAAAGTCGAAAAAGCTCACTATAAAGGTGAGCTTTAATATGGATTGCTTAGAAGGAGTGAACTGTAGGTAAAGCTTTAATAGAGCCATATATCAGTATAAGAAATTAATAAATTGCTCTACTCTCGAGCCTTTCCTAAAAACTGTGTAACTGCTTATAATCCACTAACAGGAGAATAAGCAATGACTACTCAATCTGACA
>NZ_JAATTV010000041.1 GCF_013414195.1 Psychrobacter sp. BI730 | reverse complement strand
TTTGTGTGAGAGCTTAAAGATTAACCGTTCGCTATTTTTTTTGCCATTAATTTGTCGCCAATGTTCAACACGCCCTAGTATTATATTATTTTTTCAGTATAATTTTACTGAAGTTTAATAGAATAGTTATTAGGTTGAAGTGTGTTTGGGTACGACTAAATATACTAAGCTAGTATATTCAAGCAATTTTAGAAAATGCTGCTAAGCAAAAAATGATGTTTTGATTTATTTAAAGAAATAATCAATTTCACCTTAGTCCGATTATCAATGTATGTTCAGAGGTAATGACATACTAAAACTGGATGACCCCTGCCGTCAATCCCGTAGAATTAAACTTGGGAGATTTTAGTTACGCAGCTTGACGATAATAATCAAACCA
>NZ_JAATTV010000006.1 GCF_013414195.1 Psychrobacter sp. BI730 | reverse complement strand
CTTTATGATTATGTTTGATGATCGTATAAGCAGGCATTTAATCTAAATGGCAGTTACACAGAATCTGAGATGGGCTCCTACTCTCCTTGATGCGGTTCGATTTGGGTCAATAACGGATAACCTTCACGATGTGCCAGACTATTTACTTTTTTGGCCTTAGTCTCGGCAATATCTTTGGGATAAATGCCAGCAATACCTTTGCTGCTATTATGAATAGTCAGCATAATCTCGACCGCAGAATCCATACTATGACGAAATTCTGACTGCAATATGTATACCACAAACTCCATCGGCGTGTAGTTGTCATTGTACATAACGACCGCATACATAGGCGGTTTGGCTACTTCAGGCTCTGCGACCAATACATCTGCTTGCGGTGACGTTTCACCATCGGTATCACCGTCTTGTGCACGATGAGGAGGCATATTGGGAAAGTGCCAATCAGCAACCGTTGGCGTGGCTTGTGATATCATTTTTTTCATCATAATCAAAATATAATTATAAGGTAAGTTTAAGATAGAAGAGGTTGTTAAGGCAGGCGATAAGGCATGGTATAAAGCACAACTACTAATTAAGGTCATTGTGCTTTGATTTCAACCACAGCATCGTCACTGAGTATTTCATTAAGACATGAGGTAATTAAGGTACGATAGGACTTTCATCAACTTCTGGTAAATCTAGGAGCGATGGTAGCATGTTTTCCACACTATCACCGAGCTTCCAGTCATACAATTGCTCTACTTTCTGACCACCAGCTTGCAAAGTCAGTTTGGCTTGCAATGGTCTAAAGCCTGATGGCATTACAAAGCGACCACGTATCCGAACGATACCTTCGATCATATGGTATGCAGGGTCAAGAGGTACTTCTACAAGATCATCATTGTTAAGTAGCGTCAATACAGGCCTTAAGCGTTTGGCTTGACCATCGCTACTAAGCATCCCAATATCAAAACCATACTCAAAAGCATTTTCAGGTAGTGGAGAAATTTTGGCACCTAATACCTGTAAAGGCATACCACCTTTCTCACGGATGACATCTGAATATAGCTCATTGAGCTGTGACACTTGTTTATTTTCTACCGTCAATTCTTGCTGGCTTTCACGCAGTTCTTTTAAATTAGCCAAACTGATAGCCAGTTCTTGTTTGGCAGTTGCCGCTTGGTTAGTAGCTATCTTATTGCTAAGGCGCAAATCTTCTAGCGCTTGTGTCGCTTCAGTGCTATCGATGATTGCTTGCTTGGCTTCTGTTTCCATCGAATGAAGGCCACGTTGGTAACCAAGCTTATGACCGAATACCAGCCCAACCACCGCTGTCACTAATACGGCTACAACGAACAGTGCCAACACCAATGTAGAAGCGCCGCGTTGTGAGCTAGCAATACCACTTATAGGGACATTATTATTTCTAAAGGAATGCTGTTTGCGCTCCAAGCTAGGTATAACCGAGTCTTTGCACGATAGACGTGCTGGCTGTGAGCAAAAGCGTAGTACGAGCTGAACACGCATCTAGACAGTATCTCTTAAGGGTAAGGGCAAGTCATTATAGCCGAATTTATAATCAATACCTAGCACCGTAAATGTGAATGATTGGAATATGAAGTCGTTGATATTAAGGAACAATCGGTGCAAAGTTCAGCCCCATTGACTCATCAAAACCGAACATCACATTCATGTTTTGCACAGCCTGCCCAGCAGCACCTTTGACTAAGTTATCTTGAACGACGATAACTGTTAGCTCAGCGCGCTCATTGTCCTGATGTACGGCAATGCGTAGACGGTTACTAGCGCGAACACTGCGCGTATCAGGATAAAGACCTTTTGGCATGACATCAACAAACAACTCTGACGCATAGCTACTTTCAAACGCTTGCTGCCAATCGATAGCAGCGCCAGCATTGGTCAGCTCCATATGAATAGAGCTTAGCATGCCACGAATCATCGGTACTAAATGCGGCAAAAAGCGAATACGATGTGTAAACTGACTGTCTAATAACTGTGCGACACCCTGCTCAATCTCTGGTAAATGACGATGGCCTTCGACGCTATAAGCCTTAAAGCTATCCGTTGTCTCAGCATAGTTAAGTGCAAGTGATGCTTGACGACCTGCGCCAGACACACCAGATTTTGCATCAATTACGATACGAGACTCAATCAAACGCTCTGCTTGCTTATTCTGGGCTTCGATAATTGGTTTTAGGCCCAAGATTGCAGTGGTTGGATAACAACCTGGGTTGCCTACTAATAACGCATTCGCAAGCTTGTCACGATTGATTTCTGGTAGACCGTAGACTGCTTTTTTTAACAATTCAGGACAAGCATGTGACTGCTTGTACCAATGCTCAAAGTCAGTCAGTGACTGCAAACGAAAGTCAGCAGCCAAATCGATAACCTTGACGCCAGCTTGTGTAAGCGCTTCAGCTTGCTTCATTGCTACGCCATGTGGCGTCGCAAAAAACACAACATCACATTTTTGCAATGCAGCAAGCGTATTATTACCCAAGTCGCTAAAAACGCTGTCAGACACACCGCGTAAGCTCGGGAAAATTTCATCAGCACGAGTGCCAGCTTCGCTACGAGAAGTTAATAAATCAATAGAAACCTCAGGATGGGCAGATAATAAGCGAATGAGCTCAATACCCGTATAGCCTGTACCACCGACGATCGCTGCTGAAATCATAAAACACCCTTTTCTTGGTAAATACTAAATATGCACTGATAGATTCTATGTTTGCCTGTAATGCGTGTAATTCTACAAATACAGAATCAGTCTCTAAATATTCTGACTCTTAAATTTTATAGTCGTGTACTGCATCTACAAACACTTTGGCATTGTCAGGGTTAACCCATTGGGTGATACCGTGACCTAAGTTTGCTATGTAACCAGTCTTTTCACCGTCAGCGTAAGCACGGTCAAGCATGGCGTTCACTTCCGAACGGATAGTTGCAGGCGAGCCATATAATGTCGCTGGATCTAAGTTACCTTGGATAGCTTTGCTGCTTTGCAATTTTTTATGCTTCTTGTTCAACTGACGCTGACTTTCAGTCAATACTTGACGCGCACGATCAATCGGCATAGTCCAATCTAAACCTAACACGTCCGCTTCGCTGTCAGCCTGAATATCAAGCCATAACCCACCACCTTTAGTGAATAGCACTACAGGTACTTGTGGATGACGTTCTTTTAGTTCAGCGACAATACGCTTATTGTAAATGTGTGAAAATTCGATAAATTGACGATGGCCTAACGCCCCGCCCCAACTATCAAATATCTGTACAATTTGAGCACCAGCGACGATTTGGGCATCTAAATAGTCAATAACTGACGTCGCAAGCTTGTCTAATAACTGATGTAGAAAATCAGGGTTACTATATAAGAAGCCTTTGGTATAACGATAATCTTTCGAGCTACCGCCTTCTATCATATAAGTAGCCAACGTCCACGGACTACCAGAGAAACCAAATAATGGAACTTGACCATTCAATGCTTTACGAATACTGGTTACAGCACGCATTACATAATCTAGAGAGTCGTTTGGCTCAAGCACTGGCAATCTATCAAGATCAGCCTGCTTACGAATAGGATGTTTGAACTTCGGGCCTTCACCTGTTTCGAAATACAAGCCCAATCCCATCGCATCAGGGATAGTTAGAATATCACTAAACAAAATAGCAGCATCTAAGTCATAGCGGCGCAATGGCTGTAGAGTCACTTCAGTAGCGCGGGCTGTATCTTTGCACAGACTCATAAAATCACCCGATTCAGCACGAGTGGCTTTATATTCTGGTAAATAACGACCAGCTTGACGCATCATCCATACCGGTGTGGTATCAATGGGTTCAAAACGTAATGCACGTAGCAATCTATCATTTTTTAAAGGTGCAAACTGTTGCTGAACCGAGTTACTACCGTCTGAAGCACTCATGTACAAATCTCCAAAACAGCACAATATCCATATTTATCAATGGATATTGTGCTGGATAAAATAAGTTGAATAAAAAAGGTTATATAAAAGCGCTATACAGTTAATGCAAGGTTGTCGCGGTGTACCATGACGACACGTTCTTCGCTACTGCCAAAGATCTTATCGAACTGTTCAGTACGCTCACGAGCGACGCGGCGCGCATCATTCGATGAAAAGTTTACCTGCCCAACGGCTATGCGTTCGCCCGTATCTTGATGAATGATTTCTACCACATCACCTTCATCAAATCCGCCCTGCACTTCTACAACACCCACTGGCAATAAACTTCTGTTGTGCTCAGTCAATGCTCTTGCAGCGCCTGCATCAACGACCAAGCTACCTGACATACGTAGATGCGCAGCTAGCCATTGCTTACGCGCAATGATTTTATCTTCGTCATTAGTCGTCAATAACGTACCTACCGCTTCGCCTGATACCACACGGGTAATAACGTCATCAATAGCACCGCTAACGATAACAGTAGGACAGCCACCCATAGCAGCAAGGCGTCCAGCACGGATTTTGGTTAGCATACCACCGCGTCCAAGCTTGCCGCCGTCTCCTGCAATATCAAATAAATAATCAGCCATTGCACGTTCTTGACGAATCATCTTAGCGTCAGGATTATCACGTGGGTTATCAGTGAAGACACCTTCTTGATCGGTTAAGATAATGTACAAATCAGCATTAACCATTGCGGCTGCCATCGCACCCAAGGTATCGTTATCGCCAAATTTAATCTCATCAATCGTAATGGTATCGTTTTCATTGATAACAGGTAGTACGCGCCATTCTAATAACTGTGTCAGCGCACCCGTCGTGTTGAGGTAACGGCTACGATTAGACAAATCATCATGAGTTAGGAGTAGCTGCGAGCTTTGAATGCCATGCTGAATCAAAGCTGACCACCATGTTTCAATCAACCCCATTTGACCAATAGAAGCACAGGCTTGTAGTGCTGCTAGTTTCTTGGGACGTTCCTCAAGGTTCATACGTACCACACCTTCAGCAACAGCACCTGATGATACTAGCAGTACCTCAACGCCTTTTTTGTGCAGCTTAGCAATTTGCTTTGCCCACTCATATATGGCAGTACGATCCAGCCCTCGACCGTTATTGGTTAATAGTGATGAACCAATTTTGACAATAACGCGCTGAATATCAAAGTTGCGAGTTTGCTTAACAAATCTTGCTTCTTCCATCGTGTTTGCTATGTCATCTGCCATATAAACTCCTTTTTTTCATATCAATTGATTGTAGGGATTAAATTCACAATTCAAATATAACTGCTCAAGCATACTAGCTTAAGGAACGTACATTACCTCAACGCCATCGTCATCATCGTCGTCAAAATCAGACGCATCCAAGCCTTCACGTGCTGCTTTACGAGCTGCACGATACGCTTCACGCTGGGCTTCAGTGTTAAGACGTACTTCAGCTTCTAAACGCTCGAAACGTTCTTTTTGTGCTTCAGCGAAAATAGGATCTTCTATTTCACGCTCACGCTCAAGTTCAATGTCATTCATTAGATGATATTTGACTGCATCAACGCCTTCACCAGTTAACGTTGCCGTACGGAAGACCATACCAGTCCAACCAAGCTCTGCGACAATATGAGTACAAAGCGCATTCAAATCTTCATCATTAACCTGATCGATTTTGTTTAATACCAAAATCTGCGGCAAGTTGGCCAATTCAGGAGAAAAACGCTCAAGCTCGTTTAAGATAACGCGAGCATTCTCGACTGGGTCGCTGCCATCAACAGGTTTAACATCAACTAAGTGTAGCAGACGACGCGTACGCGCAACATGTTTTAAAAAGCGAATACCAAGTCCGGCACCTTCTGACGCACCTTCAATAAGACCAGGAATATCTGCCATCACAAATGAGCGATGACGACCAATATCGACCACACCCAAGTTTGGTACTAGGGTAGTAAACGGATAGTCAGCCACTTTTGGTCTAGCAGCAGAGACTTGACGGATAAAGGTCGATTTACCAGCATTCGGCAAACCAATCAAACCAACATCAGCCACTACTTTTAGCTCAAACTTGAGAACTTTTAGCTCACCTTCAAAACCTGACGTCGCTTTACGCGGTGCTTGGTTGGTCGAACTTTTGAAATGGGTATTCCCCAGACCACCATCACCACCTTTGGCAATCAGTAGTGTCTGGCCGATCTCAATCAAATCGCCCAATACTTCGTCTGTCTCGGTATCAACTACCGTCGTACCAACTGGTACTGGTAAATAAAGATCATCAGACCCTTTACCTGAACAGTTTCTACTATGGCCGTTCTCAGCACGCATGGCGTCATGACGACGCGTATAACGATAGTCAACTAGGGTGTTGGTGTTGTCTTCTGCAATGACATACACATCTCCGCCCTTGCCGCCATCACCACCATCAGGTCCACCACGCGGGACATATTTCTCTCGGCGAAAACTGGCGATTCCGTTACCACCGTCACCTGCTTTTACCGTTACGACGGCTTCATCAATAAATCGCATCTTACGTTCCTTAATTCACAATCCAGTCTAGAAACTGGTTACAACCAACGGTTGTATTTTGGGGTTTTGCTATGTTGTTGCGTCAAAATAAACACTGTATAAAGTCTACTTTTACTTAGTGCCCATTATGACAATAACACCCGATAATCAATCGGACTATCGGGTGTTTAAGTATGACAGTTAAAGTCCTACCAAGCTATTCAAAGTAATATCTGCTACAGCGCAATCTTATGACACGATAGCCCTACTATACTTGGTATGACATTATTGCTCTACTGTATTTAGTAATCTATGCTGGAATCTGAGCGTAGCTGATTCCGGCCATTTGTGTCGCCAAACGCAATACCTGAGTACTATAACCTACTTCGTTGTCATACCAAACATATACGATAGCTTGGTTGTCAGTCAAAATAGTGGCTTGAGCATCGATAATACCAACATGAGTCGTACCAACGAAATCCGTTGATACCGCTTCTGTAGAATCTGTGTAAGCAATCTGCGACTGCCAAGTGCTGCTATTAGCCATTTTACGCAAGAACTCATTTAACGCATCAGCGCTTGCTGGAGCAGTTTTTAGATTCACGTTCAAAATTGCTAGGCTGACGTTTGGCGTTGGTACACGTATAGCGTTACCCGTTAGCTTACCGTTTAGTTCTGGCAATGCTTTACCAACGGCTTTTGCAGCACCAGTACTAGTGATAACCATGTTCATCACAGCACTACGACCACGGCGGTCAGCTTTATGATAGTTATCAACCAAGTTCTGATCATTGGTAAATGAGTGAATAGTCTCTACATGACCATTTACAATACCGTACTCATCATTCAATACATTCAGCGTTGGCGTAATCGCATTGGTCGTACAGCTAGCAGCACTAACGATCGTATCATCACCAACGGTATCATTGTTCACGCCATAAACGACGTTTTTGATATCGCCGCCAGCAGGTGCTGTTAGCAACACTTTTTTCACGCCAGTAGACTGTAAGTGCTTGCCAAGGCCTGCTTCATCTTTCCAGATACCTGTGTTATCGATAACAAGAGCATTGTCGATACCATAAGCAGTATAGTCGATTTCGCTTGGGTCTTTGGCATAGATAACTTGTACAAAACGACCATTAACGATCATGCCGTTATTATCATCATCAATGCTAATGCCACCTAAGAATCTACCATGGATTGAGTCACGCTCAAGCAATGAGATGCGCTTAGCCAAGTCGCCAGCAGCAGCTGGACGTACAACGATCGCTTTTAGCTGTAGACCTTTTGCGCTTGACGCTTGTGACAATAGCAGACGAGTCAAGATACGACCGATACGGCCAAAACCGTAAAGTACAACGTCCGTGGCGCCGTTTACAGCACCAGCGTTGTTGATAGACTGTAGAGCGGTTTGTAAGTCAGTATCATTAGCAATCAATTGACCAACATCGATACGAGTGGCTTGGATATCAGCATTTTCTGAAATAACTTCTACCATCGCTAGAGTATCAGCGATATCGATAGCTTTGGCGCCATGGTCGCGTAGTGCTACTTTTTGATGTAAAGCAAGTATTTGACCAACTGAGGTAGAGTCTAGCGTTTCGCCAAACAAAGTCACTTGTACGTCTTGCTTGTTATAGAGCTTATTTAGTAGCCCCATAAGCTCAATCGCTTGTTGCTCTTGATTGTTGTAGTTGTTCAAGTGGTCTTGATGTAATTGGCGTAAGGTATCAGCGTTGCTCACGAGAAACATCCTTATGGTCAGTAATGTATGATCAATAAAATATGAAGAAGTGTAAAATAGATAGGTCGTGTATGCTCTAAATGGCGACTCTAATATGATAATCAACCACTATCAATATGGGTTATTGACGCTAGAGTATTTGAATCGCCTAGATTTTAGCCTAAAACGCCTCATTTTGCCAGTGGTAACCGATTAGCTAGCGTGCATAATAGGTTTTACTCTCGTATATAGCTCTTATATATAATTCTCATATACAGCTAGTAATAAAAATAAAGGCAGCTATATGTGCTGCCTTATCGAGACGTGATGAAATAATAATTGCTATAGAGCTTAACTAACTGAAGCAGTAATTTCAGTTACATCTATTATGGTGCTAGATTCACTGTTTGGTTGCTCTGCGATGTCAATGTAAACCCTTTTAAGTCATAACCTTGCTGCTGAGCAATTTGACGATATTTAGTATACGTTTCCTGACTGATATTTGGCGAGCGTGCTAGTAACCATAAGTATTTCTTATCAGGCGTCCCTACTAGCGCAGTTTTATACTCTGCATCACGTGCCAGCACCCAATAATCAGCACGGCCGACTGGAATCCAGCGAATCCACTTCGGTAAGAACGTCACTTTTAGTTTGCTACCGCTTTCATCGACTGGCTTAGCCAAGCCTTCTGCAACAATACCCGAACCATCCTCGCTCACACACTTATTAGTAACCGTGATTCCTGAGCCGTCCTCTTTTTGAGCATAGTTAGCGGTAACATCACCAGCACATTTACGTTGGAAATACATCGGCAAACGGCCGATTTCATACCAAGTACCTGCATAGGTGTTCAGATCTACGCTATCTACAGTAGTTGGCGTGCTTGCAGATTTATGAATAATATCGCTTGGCTTAACCGATAGCACATCAGTCGTGGTCTTCTCGCTCATCGCATCATCAGACATGCCATTAGTCGCCGTGTTATTAGTTGCCATGTTTACTGGTGGCGTGGCCGCATAGGCTGAGAACGCTGCTAACGGTATAATAATCGCTAAGGCAATGCCTGTATGTTTGATAAGTCCATTCATAAATATGCGCTCCGGTATTTCTTTGTAAGATGAATTATTTGTTGATGAATCACTGATTTTCTCAGCGTCGATGGCGTGTTCAGAACTACTGTTTAGATTATCTATTTGATCCTCTAACAGTCCTGACATTAATGGCTCATCTTCATTTAGCTTTTGTGGTTGCTTATTTTGTAGTTGCTTATTTTGCGCTGACTTATAACCAGATGATTTATAGCCACTAGCCACGTCATGATTTTCCTCATTGCTATTTTTTAGATCTTTGCTTATTTCATTGTTACTCATAGCTGACTCTTTTGCCCTAGGGCTTTTGTCGGCGCTTTTGTATCCAAAATAGCTGTCTTGCGAAGACGTGTCTTTTGCCAGATGGTGCGAATATTCGCCATTCGAGCTGTCGTGATTATAGCTAGCATCGTTACTAGCTTGGTTTGTCTGTTGCGTATCATCGCCATATTCATTGTCATTGAGCGATTGCTTAGGCTGCTGAAGTTGAGAACCAGCTGCCTGTGAATCAGTCCATGCTGACTCAGGTAACTTATTGGTTTTCATAGGAGTACCATTCTTAAATAGTGATTGTTAAAAACGCTTTATGTACGGCATCTATTTGGTCTCGTTTTCTAAAAGCCATTTGCTTTGGTATAAATTATTCGTGCAAAACTTGACTCTACAAAAGCTTTTTTATTATTGTATTTTGAACATCACTTTTGATCAGTCACTCGTCTATAGAAATAAGATCAACGTATCGTAGATATGCAATATATATTAAGGACAACTGGACTATTAAAACAGTAGTGCAATGTAGGAAAACGCAACGGTTTGTAAGTAACTATAGGGTTTGAGTGTTGTTTGAACACATCATAACCACACAGTTACTTGCTAGATAACTAAGTTAAAAATCAGTTATTTGAATTTACTAAGCTTAATACAGAAGTCTAATGCGGGTCACATTCAGACAAATGACACGATGGATTCCCTATAGCTTTTTTGAGTCATGCGGATTATATAAAGTGACGAATACCTGCCACACTGATACCGCCATACTGCAATGCTTGATTGAGCATAGCAGGCTCCAGACCACCTAACCCAATAACAGGCATATCAGCTAACTCTACTAATGCTGACCATGCTTCCCAGCCAAGCGGTGTGTCATCAGGATGCGTTTGGGTAGCGAGCACAGGTGATACGAAAGTACCAATCACTGGTGGTAATGCATTCTGTATGCGCATGCTGGCAAGTTTGTTGGCTGCCGTTATGCTTGCAATGTCATGACAGCTGACGATAAGCGGATAGTCTTTAGATAACGACTGTGTAAGAGCTGTAGAACTGCCTACCTCATTGAAACACTGCATCAGTGTCGAGTGTGTTAAATGCTTAGCAATTATCCGCTGGCCAGTTTCTGTCTCATTAGCGGTTAGTGATTCCTCAACATTCAAAGGCTGCTCATTATCATTAGGTAAAATCGTTAAAATATCTGGGCGTGCCGTCATCAATTGCTCAGCAAGATGTTTAGAATTTGCGTCCTTCAAGCGGATATATACCCACGATTCTGATGCTAGATTTTCTTGGTGATACTGTAGCCATGCTGCTGCGTCAGTGTGTGTGTTGAAGTGTGCCAGAGGATAAGTAATCGCTATATTCGATGGAAGTTTCAACCATTCAAGGATTGTCTTATTAGCAGCAGGCAAATGATACGCTCCTGCCAAAAGCTGTAATTTGCTTACCCAAGTTAATGCCTGCCCTTCCAAACCCTGTTCACGGTGTCTATGCTGCTCGTACTGCTCTGCTGTCAGCTCAATCTTATAAACCTGTAAGCTGACCTGCTTATCGCCATAATCATGATGCAAACGCCCAAGCTTAACGACAGTATTATTATCAAGCAGGATACCTGTCTCTTCAGCTACCTCTCTTATCAACGCTTGCGCTGCTGACTCATCTGCTTCTATCTTTCCACCGACGAACTCGTAACGATTTCCCTGATGTTGAGTAGCATCTCGAAACCCAAGCAAATACTGGTCTTTATAATGAATGACAGCCACTGCAACATTTACAATGCTGGGTTTGTCAGTTTTCGCCTTACTATTTGTCTTACTTTCCGGCTTGGTTTCTGATTGTTGATTTGACCTATTCGACATACTTATATCCTTTATTTCAGTGTTTACTCTGATTATTTCTGATAATTTAATAGTTTTTATAGGCTAGATGACTTATTTAAATTTATCACCTAACCTATTAATTTATATAGATAAAAAATTCATTCGAGATGGTTTATGACAGCGAACTTAGATAAGTTTACATAATAACTGCATTTTATTTTATCAATTGCCTTGCAAATTTATCAAATCTAAATGATAATTATTATCGTTAAAAACAATTACGCTATGGTTAGCCAATTTTTTAAGCCACTTCTTCTCAAAAGGAATTTACTATGAGCATGGTCATCTCTCGTTATTTAAACTGTCGTGAAAACCGTTTACCTACTCTGCAATCACAACATCTATTTGCGCTGACTAAAGAGGTACGTATCGAGCATGAAGGCGAAGAGTATCGACTACGCCTAACTCGCAACAATCGCTTGATTCTAACCAAATAACGTCTATTTCAATATTATCTGTTTCAATACTTCTATAAAAAAACGCCTCATAATGAAGGCGTTTTTTTGTATGCTATCCAACTTAAAAATAATTTTAGAAGCTCTCTCAGCTGACATCAATTAAAAAGCAGTCGTCCTCTAAGTAAACAATTTAGAACTGCCAACTATAGACCACATCTACTGCATTTTCTGCTGCTGAGCTTGCTTCTACATAGATGCGGCGCGTCAATTGATAACGAACAGAAAGGCTGTTTTGCGCATTGAAAACACCCACGCCATAGCGAATGTACAAATCAGGGGTAACGTAACCTGTAACGTTGACATTGGTGTCCTCGCTACTACCTGAGGCATCGACTGTCAGACTTTGCAAGCCGAACGCTTGCCCGATTTGATTGGTCAGGCTACGAGTGCCACTCAGACCAAAGCTCAATCCAGCGGCGGCCAGATTATTGGTCACTTGCGATTTAAACCCTTGCTCACTGATTTGTGTCGCGCTCTTATTATCGATGCGACCTGTCACCAACGCGTTCATGGCTTGTTGCTGGGTCAGTCCTGCATTGTTAAAGACGATAATATTGGGGCTTTCAGTCGTCCCTTGGACACGCAGACCAACTGTTTTGCCATTAATCGTTTTTGCCGCTTCAATACTCAAGTTCGGTTTCATCACATCGCCATTGAAACGCACTTGACCATAATTAAGCTCTAGGCTTTGTCCAAAGGCATTGATATTGGTACGGCGTGAGACCTGTACAACACCTCTGGCACGCATGATACCTGTGCCATTCTGAGTCACATTAATCGCCCCTGCCAATGGAATGACTGCGCCAAAACCACGGAAGTTAATATCATCGCCTAAATCAACACCGATATCAGCATTGATTGACCAAGGTTTTGAGATAGCCAGTACTTCATCGATATTACCAATCAAACGACGATCTAGTACGACTGCATCTTCAGTCTGAGTGATGATATCTTCGCTGGCTTCAGGCGGACGAATGGTCGCAGACGGCACACTGATCGCCCCTTTTATATCAACATAACGATCGCCTGGGCGCACGATAATATCAATATCAGGGTCAATTTCAGCGACCAGTAATGGCGGCTGAGTAATGACTAGGCCTTCACCGACGATACTCAACTTGGCCTGCAGTTTTTGCTGCCAATTGACTGTCCCTGACAATTCGCCTTCACCTGTACCACTATTGAATGTGCCATCAATGGTCGCTTGTGTACCTCGGATTTTGGCTGCCGCATTTACTTTGGACAGATTTACTGGCAAATCAAGCATGGCTATACGGCCGTCAGAGAGTTTTACGTCGCCATAGAACTGCGGTTTGGTTAAGGTACCACCTAGACCACCCGCCATTGTGACGTTACCTCTTAGGACGCGCATACCGGGGAAGAATGGCTTAAATATCGCAAGATCAAGCTCGTTCAGCACCAGTGCACCAGAGATTGGTTTAGGGTCTTTATAAGGATCGACGATCACTTCAGCATAGCCACGCGCCCCGCGTCCAGTATTGATATCAGTACGCAGCTTGATGCCCTCAGGCACAGACAAAGCAATAAGAGAGACACGCTTGTATGGCAAGGTCATTGATGTGCTCTCACCATCTTGAACAAGGCCAATCTTGCCGTTGTCTGAATATAGCGTGGTATTGATAGTTGGCGGACGACCACGTTGCCATCCAACGATTGCTTTACCATTAATCTTACCATTCCAGTCAATATCTTCTGGCAAGAACACTGAGAATAACGACGTATCTAAATTCTGCAACGCTACATTGACTTCACCTTGGTCTGGTGATGCCACTAGTTTTTCTCGTAGACACAGCTTACCGGTTTGATCCGTGGCCTGCCAGCAGTGAGCGGCAAGCTGTACTTTTAGATCACGGTTCTCACCACCCTGATTGTAAGGTAAATTCACAATCAGCTGTGCAGGTTGCAATTGATTCAAAGTCGCATATTTAGATTTAATGCGGCCTTTTCCAATGACACCTGACCAGCTTAGCCTGTCTCGATCAAAACCACCTTTTAGCCTAGCGCCGACATCGAGTTGCTTATTGGCCACATTGAGATCGACCACATGAGATTTCTCTGTCCCATTAAAAGACGCTTTAACACTATCGAAACTCTGACCAGCAGCATCTAGGCCTTCAGCAGTTACAATTAGCTGGCTTGGGCTATTGGCTAAGTTGACCAGCTTGCCGCGTACACGGCCTTGACGCAATATAAAGCCAGGTAGCGCGAGTCGCTCACCGACCAAATCAATATAAATAGTAGGCAGTGCTTGTCCAGCTGGTTGAGACAGCGTGGCACCGCCAGTGACTTTACCAGCCAGTTGGCTAGACAGCTGATCTAGACTGGTGATATTAATTTTGGTTTGTAGCTGCTTGGCATTGCCGTTAGCCGTGACATAGTTGTCACCCCAACGTAGTACAAGGTTATTAGCATTTAAGCTATCAATCAAAGCATTCACTTGCTTATACTGTGCTTGGGCATCTTGGGTCTGAAGTTGTTTGAAGTAACTTGCTAAATCTTTAGGCAAACGCATCTTCGCTGATAGGCTGCCTTTGGCACTCAGTTGCTGACCTTTTAGCATGCCATTCAGATTAACTTGTTTAATATTAACAATCTGCTGCGTGTCACTCCAGCGGCCATCTGTATCAATCGTACCAGTAATAAGGCTTGGAGTATCTTTTAGAAAGTAGCCAATGTTAAAACGATCCATGACTGCGTTGATATCCCATGCAACGCCTTGACGCACATCAACGGTACCGCTGGCATCGATACTACCTGCCGCACCCACATGACGGAAACGATTGATACGGATCAGCTGACTGTCACCACTGGCTTCTATATTTAGCTTACCTGCTGGCAATTGCTCGGCATCCAATATGCCGTTGAAATTTACGGCAAAGCGCTGCAATGTGCCTGCGGTATTTTTGCTGCTCTTTGGTGCATTTTGCCATTCGCCACTGGTCTTTAGATCGCCTGTGATTATCGCTGGATTATTGGGTAAAAAATAACCCAAGTTGAACTGATCAAAACGACCATCTATATTCCAGCCGATATTTTTACGTAAGTCGATAACACCTTTTGCATCAACTGCGCCCGCTTCACCTTTATAGTTCAGCTTACGAATACTAATCAGCTTTGGCGTACCCGCAGCATCGATAGACAGACGGCCTTGTGGTACATCTGCTGTATCAATCCGACCATCAAAACGCGCATCAAATACTGACAGCTCACCACCTACGATATCAACACTGGCATCACCAGCACCTGTGATACCGATAGAACGATCTGCTTGCGTTGCATCGAGCTGCGCTTGCATATCGGTATCGTTTAAAGTAATTACATGACGCTGTCCGCTAACACCATTTTTGGTGATATTTAGCAGTCGGCCACGCGCACTTATACTACCTGTTAGGCGCTCAAGCGGTAAGTCGCTACGATATTTCTTAGGGAGTAGACCTTTGGTACTGGCATCAATCTGCCATGTCAGTGGACGCTGTTTGCTCGCTAACTGAATCTGTCCTGTGCCGGATAAGTCTCCTACTATGCCGTTATAATTAAGACGATTGATATCTATGACATCACCAGCCTTACGTATACGTAGATCATAGTTGCCTTTGGGGGCAGCATTTAGCTCATTGATAACGGCATTGGCATCGACTGATAGGGTTGAACCACGAACGATAACGTCCGCCTGCCCACTAGGACTGTCGATATTGCCAATATTGGGTACGTTACGGCGGGTCAAGTTTTTCCAGTTAGCATCAATATACCAAGGCGCGACCTGCTTAGATTTAGCAGAAGTTTTACCACGAACCATATTGGCATTGATATGCTCACCATCACGCTGACGCAAATCTGCATCAATCTGCGTGTTACCAGTGGCATTCTGCTGCTGATAACGCAGTGACAGTCTACCGTTAAGGGTTTGCGGCGCATAAGCTTTAAAGTCAGTATACTCAGCCGGAATAGCTTGGCGAATATCAAAATTGCTACCCGTCGCACGCACCGTGGCTTCAAAGCTGTCTTTCCAATCTAAAATACCTTGTAACGCCAAACGTCCCGCTGGCACGTCAGCATCTAGGCGATCTATACGTAGCTGACTATTGGCAATAACGGCGCGGCCTTGATAATGACCTGATGGAATGTCTTTGGCTGTCAATTCAGTATTGATACGCAATCGTATCTCAGAGATGACACCAGAAGCTGTGGCTGTACCGCTTTGTAGGCGAATGTTTTGACTATCAGCATAAGGGATAAGAATATCATCCCACTGTAGTTTTGCATCAAACGGCGCACCTGCATCCAGCCCCTGTACTACAAAGTCGCCTTTTACATCACTATCGTTATAACGACTACGTACTTTACCGACAGTACGTTTAAGCGTTCCCGTTGCAGAGATATTCAATGGGTCGATATAGGCTTTTTCAAGGGCGCTGACTTCCGCAATCGCACTCAAATCTAATGGATAGTCGCCCTGTAAGTAGATTTCTCCTTGTAAGGCACTAACTTTCACGATATCAGCATACTGCAAATTACCACGGCCAACGGTCACCGTACTACCTACCCACGTCAGATCACGCGCCGTAATATCTTGAATAACGATAGGATCTTTGGTTACTTGCTTATAGGTGATTTTCTTAATTCTTGCTTGATCAAAACGCAAGTTTACTGGCAATTTTAAAGTTTTATAATCAAATGGTTCACCAGTAGGCGGTTTTTTATTGATAATCTCTATGGTCTGAATGTCTGCATCACTTAAATGCACTTCTTTTGCAAATACTGCACGCCAGCCTATTTTGACGTAGGCCTTATCTACTAATATCTCAAGATCTTCAGTCGCTTCAATATCGATATCAGTAACCCAAATACCATCGCGCAAGTTACCGCGTCCGTATTTGAAATCAATACCTGTTTCAACACTGATTTTTTCTAATATAAACTTCGTACCAGCGTCAGTCCCTGCCGCATAAAAAAATATGGCAAACATAATCGCCAGTACGATAAGCACCAATACCAGCAGTTTGAGCAGAAATGACAACGGATACCAACGCCTAACGGCACGGGCATCACGCTGTGCTGGATCTTCATCTGGAGCATTATTAGGCGGGGTATTTTCTGTCAGCATGACACTCAACTACGTTAAAAAATGAAGACCAGCAATCGGTACGATAAGTGATGATTAGAACATTTGGAGCTACTAAACATTTGGAACTACTACATTAAGCGATTATAACGGTGAACCAATAAAGAAGTGTAGTCGTACTGGAATACTTTCCTCAGTCACGCCAGCTGCCACATCGACGCGCACCATTCCTACAGGCGATGCCCAGCGGATACCGACACCGACACCGACTTTTGTCTCAGTGTCAAAATCTTTGTCGTAGGCATTACCGACATCAGTGAAGAATGCGCCACGGAAACCTGGTTTAAATTCATAGTTATACTCAGCGCTACCGACCGCTAGCACCTGCCCGCCCGTCAGATAGCCTTTATCTAATGGTGACAAGCTCTCATAGTCATAACCGCGGATACTCTGATCGCCACCTGCAAAGAAACGCAACTTATAAGGCACATCGTAAAAATCATCCGCCCAGATATAACCGGCATTGGCACTACCTAATACCTGATGCTTTTTGTCTTCGCCAAAGCTATAGATACCACTAACGCCTGCGCGAATAATCGCCATATCGGTATCACTGAATGCGCTATCAGTGCCAGCCTCGATTGAGTAGTACTGGCGCATGCCCTGCGTTGGGTTGGTAGCATTGTCAGTATCTGTTTTATTCATACCGTAGCCAAATAGCAGCGCGCGCTGTTTCGGACTTGAAGAGGTAAAGCGGATAGGCAGATCATCTAGTGCTGCCCCATCAACCCCTGTCTCAAGCTCATCCAAGCGATAACGCACAGAGTAGCTGCGATTCCAGCCAGTGTCACTACGAATGTTACGTGCCAAAGCCGCTTTTAGCGTTGTGGTTGATAGATCAAAGTTGCCTTCACCTTGGTCAATCACTTCCTCTTCATAAGTAAGACGTGCATCTAGCTTATCATTGAGCGGGTGCTTCCATGGTCGACTGGCATACACAGCCACGTTTTTGCTGATTCTCGAAACTTCCGTTTCTGCACCTGCTTGATAGCCTTGGCGATTGAGCAAGTTGTAGTCTATTTTTGCGGTGGCGCGAACGCCAGTATCTGTACCATAACCCAGACCAACTTGAGCATCACGTGGTTTATCCGCGTATACAAACACATATAAAGGTACTTTTTTGCTTTCTGCAACGTCTTGCGGCGTTTTACGTCCTGCTAGCGTTGGTGGTACAAAGTTTTCGTCAGCGATCAGACTCTTCTCATCAGGGAATATCTTTTGTGCGACATTGCTGATTGAATCACTGATTTTGCCCAATAAATTATCGGCTTCCTGATCTTTTTCATCAAGCACGCGATCATTCGGCAAGCGGCTTAATCGTTCTGCTTTTTGTCTGATGGCTTGCAGCTTATCAAGGGTGGCTTCATCAGCCTCAAAATCAATAGCAGCGATATCCGCTTCATTGACCGTCTCGCCACTATTAGCACTCAGAGCACTATCGCTCTCTGCACCTATATCACTATTATCGTTAACCGTATCTTCTTTACTAGCCGTCACATTTAAGGCAGCTGCGCCATCATTGCTACTCAGATCTGCGACGCTATCATTGTCCACATTATTAATATCGTCATCTAATGTGTCGTTACCCTCGGTAGCAGCATTGTCAAACGCCAAGGTACCAGCTTCACTACTATCAGTTGGTGGTAGTATCGACTCGACGTTGACCGTATTAAAGTAACGAGTTGCCGATAAGTCATTACTAAACTTCGTGACTGCTGGACGATAAAACGGCTCGCCAGGCGTAAAGCCATAGAGCTGTTGTAACAATGAAAGCTCTACTGGTAACTTGTCAGGATCTTGGGTCAGCGTATTGGTTTCTTTGTCGTAAGTAAAAAACACCACATCGTCAAACTCGTAACGATCACCTGTGTTGTAAACCAACGAGACATCCGCTTTGTTATCAGGCAAGATGATATCAACAGATTTGTTCAGCCAGTACTGGTCGAAATAGCCATAGGTATTGCTCAAGGACTCTAAAGCCGCTTTACTGCTCTTATAGACACGGTGATTAAAAATATCACCTTCTTGCGGCGGCAAGTCTGCCTCAAGCGATGCAAACTCTTCTTGCTCACTGCCCTCACCGCGAATCTCAATAATACGGCTGTCTACCAGTACCGGCTCGCCTAGCTCTTCAATCACAACATTGACTGTATCGCGATCAGGCTGGGTCAAACGCAGCTCAACCTCATAGTAACCAACGGCTTTAGCAGCATTCTGTGCTGTTTCGCGCAAACGTGGCAATGCCGCAGTAAAGTCAATAACCGACTGAACGGAAGTATCATCCAGTGCTGCTTTGATGTTTTTCATTGGCTGAATGTCATTATCAGCTTCAACTAGCTGAGCCTTACCATTAGGAGAGTCTTCAGCAGATACTTGCTCTAGATAAATAGCGGTTTCTACATTTGGCAAAGCCACCACGCCACCGTCATTAAAAAAGCGATTGTAGAGACGCGTCACGATATTACCTCTATTGCGTGCGCGTGGCCGTGGTCTATTGGCTTGTTCGATACTTTGATCAACGGCCTGAGTATCATTCTGATAATCTGGTAGATAGTCATTAGGATTGATAATATCTGTCGTCGTACCTTCTACATTGGCAGGCACATTCGTACCAGCTATCACCTCATCACTACTATCATCAGTCGTCAGGCTATTTTCATTCTTAACAATAGCTTCATTGCTAACGACATCTTCATTGCTAACAGCGCCACTTACCTCGATCGGACGTGACATCCCTTCAGCTGCGCTCGCCTGTTCTTCCGTGGTTTCACTTCTACCCAACGTATCAAGATTGTTGGGTGCTGGCAAGTTTGTTGCATCTAGCTCTGTATCTAGACCAATTGGCGATGTTGTGTCATCTAACGTAGCGATTGGCGCATCAAAATCACTATCATTATTGCTAATATTGATACTGTCAATGTCTTGAGCATTCTGCGCATCCATTGCCGCTAGCTCACGATCGATCTGCTCAGGGGTCATCATTTGATAACCCTGCTGCTGAATCTCGGTTGCTTGTTGCAACAGGTCATCATTAGAAGCGATTGATTGAGCGTTATTTGGATTATATGAATTGCTTGGACTATCAGTGAAAGTTTCTAGATTTTGAGTGTTGTTGTTTTGAGAAGATAAGTTTTGAGCATTGGCATTTTGCGTGGACGAGTTTTTAGATCCTGACTTTGTCGAGTTAGGTTTCTTAATGCCCAAGCTCTGTTCGCTATAGTCGTCCAATATTGACTGATCGATGATGCCTTGTTCTACTGCTTTTTTCAGACGTAGCGCATCTAGAGCCATATCTAGCTGAGTATCGTCATCGGACAATATAGCTGACTGCTTGATAGACGCCTGATCATTCGCACTTTGACTATTGTTAGTCTGGTTACTAAGCGTTTGATTGCTAAGCGTTTGATTACTAGCAGATAAGTTGGTGATAGCCGTATTGTTTGCATTATTAATGGTATCTGCCATTGCCGCAGATGCCATACCGAACAAACTGGTCGCAAGCGCAGTGCACAATGCCGAACGTCTGAAATTTTTACGCGGCGTTGCTGGATATGTACTTGGATTATTATTATCGTTTTGAATTATGGCTGTGTCACGCTGCATCATGAGACCCTTGAATGCTCGAGTTGAAGGCTGCTTTATCATCTTTACGTCCTATCAGCTCACGCGGCACAATCTTATCAACGATAACGATCGTCAAGTCTGACCGGTGAATAAACTTATAGCAGTTATCTGGAATTAATGGTTTACTACTTTAATTTTATGACTGGTTATCTATAGTGTCGGCTTTAGCAATGTATGTCTACTGCCTTGTAGGTCTACTAGCTTAGAGAAGGCTACTAGCTTATAGATAGCATTAATGGGTAGTAGCCTTTGTTTTCACTACTATTTATACCCTAAAACGCAATCACATAAAATTTATAAATCATAACTTAGTTAAATATCGAATCATAGCATTGACTGCATGTATTTTCACCGAAGCCTTGCTATTATACGGCTTAATATTGATAAAACCTATGCTATATCTTGATATAGTTTTTAATAAAATTGACGATTATTATCATAAAAAAATTGTCGTTCAGCGCCGCTATTTTCTCTATCAGTCGCGATTTATCTGTAGGAATGTCCATGTCCAACCAGTTTCAGTTATTCAAGCGCCGTCGTTTTAGCGCTATGTTTTTCACCCAGTTTTTGGGCGCATTCAATGACAATATTTTTAAGCAGGCGCTCATATTGGTGCTTACTTATACTGCCGCCAGTAAATTGGGTGTAGAGGTCAGCATCCTTAATAACTTGGCCGCTATGTTATTCATCCTACCCTACTTTTTGTTTTCTGCTTTGGCAGGACAGATTGCTGATAAATATGAAAAATCAAAGCTCACGCAGTTTATCAAACTCCTTGAGCTGGTCATCATGGCAGTTGCCGCAGTCGGCTTTGTCTTTGAATGGTATGCGCTACTGTTTGTCGCGTTGTTTTTGATGGGTACACATTCAACTTTCTTTGGACCGATTAAATACGCTTATTTGCCACAAGCGATGAAAGAAGATGAGTTGGTCGGCGCCAACGGCCTTTTTCAGATGGGTACTTCGCTGGCTATTTTGGTCGGGATGATTGTCGCTGGTATTTTGACTCAGCTATCGCAGTCACTGTATTGGATTAGTGCCACGGTGTTGATTGTCGCTGTTTTGGGATATTTAGCTGCACGATATATTCCTAATATGCCAGCGATGCAGCCTGACCTGAAGATTAACTGGAATATTATTACAACCAGCTTAGCCACGGTTCGTTACTTATACTCTTTGCCTTTTTTGTTCTTTATCATTCTTGGTAACAGCTGGTTTTGGTTTTATGGGGCGACGTTTTTGACCCAAGTGCCAGAGTTCAGCAAGGTGATTTTGCTTGGTGATGAGTCAGTCGTTATTTTCTTACTCACATTGTTTTCTGTTGGCGTGTCAATCGGTTCGGTGCTGTGCAAAACATTGACCAAAAACAAAGTCAGCTTGCGTCTATTGCCTTTTGGTATTGCTGGATTAAGTATCTTTGCTATTGATTTGTATTTTTCACTTTCAGGTTTAGATATAAATGTGAATAATGACACATTACTTGGCATCGGTGATTTGTTTAATATAAGTGGTAGCTGGCGTGTCTTCGCGGATTTATTCTTATTAGGTTTCAGCGGTGGTTTGTACATCGTACCGCTATATGCTTCTATGCAAGCCTACGCACCTAAGAGTCATCGAGCACGTATTGTTGGCGCGAATAATATTTTTAACGCGATATTTATGGTTACCTCAGCGATTTTTGCAATTGTTATCTTAAATGTTTTAGGATTTACGCTACCGCAGCTATTTTTGGTGACAGGGCTATTGAATATAGTGTTTGGTGCATTTTTATACATCAAACTCAATAAACATATTAAGCATGCCGTTATCCAAACCAACGATGGTATAGCGCCGTAAATACGGTTAACGCCTTAAATAAGTTTGGTTCCATAGATACAGTCTAATGTTACGTTTATGACTTCGTCATTATGATAGCTATAGTAGTTTGCCCACTATCTATAGATTATTTATGAGCTATCTAGACAATAATATTCGAGCCGATAATTTGGATTGTTTGTTATAGTAATACGCATCATGCCGTTGCGTTTAAACGGTAATACATTTTATTTTATTGACAGTTTTTAACACCATCAGGAGTGAGTTATGACCCTGCGTCCTTTATCTAAAATTGACCAGTTGTTACTTGGGGTCGATAAGGCATTACGAGCTGTCGTGCCACATTCCAATCCAAGCACGCGGCCGTTGCCCGTCAGTAGCGATGAGATTCCT
Source organism: Psychrobacter sp. BI730 (assembly GCF_013414195.1). GTDB lineage: Bacteria > Pseudomonadota > Gammaproteobacteria > Pseudomonadales > Moraxellaceae > Psychrobacter. The sequence goes on along the minus strand of NZ_JAATTV010000006.1, from coordinate 187,802 downwards.
GAGCTGACCATCACAGAGGCGCGGCACGTCTCAGGTCTTATGCGTATCAATCATACCGGTGAAGTATGTGCGCAAGGTCTATACCATGGCCAAGCGTTTGCCGCAAAAGATAGTGGTGTCAAACAAGCCATGCAACAATCGGCCGAAGAAGAAGTCGATCATTTGGTCTGGTGCGAGACTCGTCTAAGCGAACTTGGTAGCCATGCTAGCGTATTTACGCCGCTTTGGTACGGTATGTCTTTTGGACTCGGTGCAGTCGCAGGCGCGATCTCAAACGAGTTTAGTCTAGGGTTTGTAGCGGAGACAGAAGCTCAGGTCAGCGAGCATCTACAGGATCATATCAAGCAATTACCTGAACATGATCAGCGCTCAAAAGAAATACTGGCACAAATGGATAAAGAGGAGCTGCACCATCGTGAGCTAGCACTTGCAAGTGGCGGCGCTGCCCTGTCTCCCCCAGTACGTCGGACCATGCGATGGATGGCAAATCGCATGAAAGATACCGCTTATCATTTATAGCTTATGGTTACAGGTACTGTGGTTAGTTGCTGTTGTCGACTTTCTTACTCATCAACGTCTGCACAGATTTACGTAAGTTTGCTTAATTCTAGCGATTAACAATCCTACCACAGATAGCGTAAAGCTTAATTTGCTACGGTATTAAAAATTTGTACGATTTTGCAGCAATGCGCTATTTATATTACCGTCCAATCAATGAATAACAACCAAATAAATTAAACAAGGTAACGATTTTTATGAAAGCGATTCTCTCTAGTAGCCACTCTATTAAGTCACCGAAGTTTGCAAAGTTGACCGTCATGGCTGCAACCTGTGCCATGCTGTTATCTGCACCTGTAAACGCTGCAGAAACTGACGCCACTGCAACGGCTGTACCTAGTGCAATGGATTCAAGCAAACGTGTGATTCGTCTTGCTCGTCCTAATGCAGCTATCAGTCCTGCTCAAGCCAATGCCGCTCAAACAAGCTTGCCAGCAACACCTGCGAGCAACAGCCAGCCGACTAATGCGCAAACAACTAACATGCAACTAAGCGGCACTCTGCAAAACAACGCATCTGTTAGCACTGCTCAACCTCAAACACCACAAATGATGTCGCCTGCTGCTGCACCTGTCATGAACGGCACTACTCGTGTCTATGAGCCTGGTCCAATGACAGCTACCGGTATCGACTTGCGTAGCGGACAACTTCCGAATATTCCTACACCGCAGGTACAGCTCTCAGACATGAGCTTTGTCAAAACCGTACTAATTCCACAACAAAAAGGGCTAGGTACTGATAAGCTTGATGTCAGTTTATTAGATGACTTCATCGCTGACGTGTCCCCTAACGCGCGTCACTATCCACCAAACTTCCCTAACCGCTCACAGCGCCATTACACGCGTGAAAAAATCAAAGTATTGGCTGATTGGATCGAGCCATATGCCAAGTCGCCAGACGCGTCTTTTGATGTATTGCTTCGTGCCGCTAAGCTAAACGGTATGGGTCGTAATCTAGATTTGGGTTCAGACTACACGGTACGTGGTGGTCAGTATGTCGATCGCGCTATCAAACTGCAACCTGATAGTGGTGAGGCTAACTTCTTATACGGTATGATGCTATCAGAAGGTGGCGGTTTTAAAGAAGGTCAAAAGTATCTAGATCGTGCGGTCGCTTTAGGGTACACCGAAGCAGAACAAAGCTTGGCACAGTCAGATCTACTTAGTGACCGCCGTGCTAATGCGTTAGAGCGCCTACGTCGTCTTGAAGGGCAATACCCTAACAATACTGTTATTCCTCAACAAATCAAACTCGTTGAAGAAGGCAAATTCTATATTTGGGATATTCCTGCCCCTGACATCAGTGTAAAACCAGGTGCTTAGAAATTTTATACTTGTTGAGATTAGCTATTGAGGGTTTGATTCATAAGATATTTGTTTAATAAAACCTTCACTAGGTCAAATCTCTAATAAATAATCTAAATCCAAGCTTTAAATACCAAGCGCTTTTGTTTTATATCTATAAGACAAAAGCGCTTTTTTTCGACTAGTAGAAACACTTTCGTTTTAAAACATGCTTTTGTAGAACTGCAAATGAATAGTCTAATGCCAAAAGTTGCGCTACACTCATTATCAATTGCTACTTTCATTATTGATACTCTCATAACCACCGTTTATTGGACTGACTTATGACTTTCGCTGGCTTTAGCAAACAGACAGTAATGCATATTAATAAAAAAACCCTGCCCATTACGTCACTTATGCTTTTGGCGGCAGCAGTATTGCTACCAGCGTGTAGTACAGTGACGGTCGATAAACAAGCCTCGGCCAAGACCATCTCAGCGCAGCGCGGCAATATCGTCACTGACAATGCGCTAAGTAGCGACACAACATCTGCTTTGCTATCAGCAGGACTGAATGAGCAAGCCTGTATGCAGCAATTTGACTTATGCTTGACTCAGCTCTCTGATAGTATGCTTAACAGGCACTATCGGCCTGCCTTAGCTATTTTTGCAGAACTGCACTATGCAAAAGCGCGTCAACTATCTGATTCAAAAAACTGTCGTAATGCGCTTGCACGCCCGCCACTTGATCCGTATTACGCCAATGCGCCTTTAAGTAATGAGGATTCAAAAACACAGCAAGAAGAGACTGACCTGTGTTTGACCGATTATCAAGCAAGGTTATTTGATGCCGTCAAATACAGCTACACCTATCTGTTTTATGACAGTCTGACCCATGACTTTGAAGGTGCAGAGCAAAATAGCAATAGCCATCGTGCGCAAAACCGTATTCCGAATGACAATGATATCCAAACCCAAGATATTTATAACGCTGCTAGCAATGACGTTATTACTCAAATTTATCAATCGACTGAAAACGCCAATAAATTGATGGGTGATACGACGGTAGAGTATTTGCCAATAACCTCTACCAAGCGTGACAACACGGATGAAGCAGCGATTGCCAATCGACCTCCACTAAAGGGCAAAGCGACAGACCAAGTCAAAGTCATGAAAGTGACAGTAGATAACTATAACCTTGATATTTATTTGCCCAACGAAAACAACTATCTGCAAAACGCTCATAAACAAACTTCCGCTTTGGCAGACTTATCATCCACTTATGAACTGCGACTCTCCGGTCTCAATTCCGTGAGTAAGCGCCCTGGTTTGGGCATCAGTTTGGTGGCGTCATTGGATGATCGCTACACCACCACAATCCGTCAGTTACTGGTCGCCTCCTTATCTGGTCGACTAACAAATGAAGATAAAAACACCGACGACAGCGAGCCAAGCTCTCGTATTTATCCGACTGGACACCTGTTATTAACGGGTCTGATTAAGCCAGACGGCGATAGCGTATTAGACTCACTGAGCAGTCGTAAGCTTGATATTAATTTATACAATCCGTACCAAACCGAATCCGTCAATATCCTCAATGATGACTACCCACTGGCAGCCAATTTTTCCGCGGGATATGGCTTATGGTTATCAGAAAACCAGTTAGATGGTGTGGGTTATTTAAACTTGATTACACGCCAGCCAGATGCTCAGCTGCCCAAACTCTTCATGCTTGAGCCTTATGATACTGATAAACGCGTGTTGATTATGTTGCACGGGCTAGCCTCTAGTCCGGCCACTTGGGTCAATCTAACCAACGATATTCTTAATGATGACAAGCTGCGTGATAATTACCAAGTTTGGCAAATATTCTATCCAACCAATCTGCCTATTTTAGAAAATCGTTATCAGATTCAGCAGTTAATCAACAGCACCTACCAGCAGACTGATCCCAATGGACAAAATCGTGCCAGTCGAAATAGTGTGATTATCAGTCATAGTATGGGTGCCATTATCGCTCGCATGATGCTTTCTGATGAAAATTTAGTCGATGATTTAGATAAGCTCAATGATAAAGATATCCTCTCTAGCAATGAGAAACAGCAAATCCGTAACGCGATTAAGACTTCTTTTGGCGAAGATGAGTTAAAGGAACGATTTGAGCTACAGGCGTTGCCGCAAGTAGACACTGCTGTTTTTCTATCTGCACCTTTCCGTGGTACCGATTATGCAGATCGTTGGTTCACCCGTGCACTACGCCGCATCGTTTACTTACCTGTAGGTCTGGTCAAAACATTCACTGATAACTTAGCGACCATTGCAACACAAGGCGACTTGGCGCAAAACCCACTGGGCGCGTTATATTTGCAGAACGGTGCCAGCCAGTTAAGTGATAAGTCTTCTTTTATAGAGTTAACCAAAGACATCACTATTAATGAGCGGATCACTTACCATTCAATCATAGCCAACAATGATGCCGATATCACTAAAGGACTGGCACAAACGCAACCAAACGGTGCCAAGATCGATTTGTCTCAAGCGGTAGAAGACAATTCTGGAAATGAAACGGGGAGCGTTGATGTCAGCGATAATACTGAGACATCACAGCTACCACCCGAGCCGCTTGTTGCCGCTGTGACAGTCAATGATGATATCAGTCAAGCACTGACCGAGCGTTTGTCAGATGGTATCGTTCCTTATAATAGTGCCCATCTCGATGGTGCTGCGTCTGAAACCATTATCAATGGCGGTCATAGTATCCAGACCAATCCGCAGACCATTTTGACATTGCGAAGAATTTTGCATAAGCAGCTACAAGAATGATGTAGATTTTTGTTATTTCACAAGGTTTTTGACGTATAAATCGTAACCTTCAAATATTAGTTATAGGTTTCAAATAAGCAGTATGTTCACGCATACTGCTTTGTTTTTAATAATATTAATTTTATTTTTCAATGTTTGAATTATGTTATTTTGATGACTCTTAGGTCTGCAACAGACAGACTGGGTTGCTTGCGTGTATATCTAGGTGAGCGCATAATATATCTATAGCACATGACAGTAATATGTAAATTTATAAGGACATAAATTATTCAATTCAGCTAAACAGTGAGTCGCAAACTTAGCCACAATTTATGTCTAATGGAGCTAAGTCCACGTCACTGAGCTATTGCCCGTAATGCTTGCCACTTTGATCGATGGATAGTTACGGACAGTTACTTGAGCGTTGTATGGAAGTCAGCGCTATTCAGCTAACAGATGAGAGTAACCGTTTATGTTCGCTACATTTATGATTGACCAGCTCGATGCGCTGATGCTTGCGCGTATCCAATTCGCTTTTGTTATCTCGTTCCATATCGTCTTTCCTGCCTTTTCTATCGGACTTGCCAGCTGGCTTGCGGTGCTTGAATTCCGCTGGTTGAGAACTGGTGAACCTATCTATGCTGAAGTCTACAAGCATTGGGTCAAAATATTTGCTGTCGTCTTTGGTTTAGGCGTGGTATCAGGCGTGGTAATGTCCTACCAGTTCGGTACTAACTGGGCTGTATTCTCTGATAAAGCTGGTAACGTTCTAGGCCCATTACTCGCCTATGAGGTATTGACAGCGTTCTTCTTAGAGGCGTCCTTCTTAGGTATTATGCTATTTGGGTGGGGCCGCGTCAGCAAACGCATGCATTTTACCGCCACTGCCATTGTTGCCATTGGTACACTGATATCAGCTACTTGGATTTTGTCGGCTAACAGTTTTATGCAAACCCCTCAAGGTTTTATGGTGGGTGCAGACGGCCTACTTTATCCGACCAACTGGCTTGAGATTATATTCAATCCCTCATTCCCTTACCGTTTCGCACATATGGTGACGGCGGCGTTCTTAACCACTGCCTTTGTCATTGGCGGTATCGGTGCCTACTATATCCAGTCCAAAAAACACGCCGAGCACCGTCAGCATGGTCGTGTCATGCTAGGTATGGCAATGATTATGGCCATCTTCGTTGCGCCTGCGCAGGTATTGATTGGTGATGAGCATGGTCTAAATACCCTTGAGCATCAACCTGCTAAAGTAGCTGCGATGGAAGGGCTCTGGGAAGATGAGCGCGGTGCCGCACTACGTCTCTTTGCGATTCCTGACCAAGAAAATCAGACCAATAAGTACGAAGTAAAAATTCCTTATGTGACTGGTTTAATCTTAACCCATTCGTTAGATGGTGAAGTTAAGGGGCTTAAAAACTGGGCGCCTGAAGATCAACCACCCGTCATTATCGTGTTTTGGGCGTTTCGTATCATGGTTGGTATTGGCATGCTTATGGTACTGGTCGGCCTATTCAGTCTATACAAATACTTCAAAAAACAGCAGTTCAATACTGACAGTGTATGGTTCCACCGTGCTTGGATGATGATGACTCCGCTTGGTTTTATCGCCTTATTATCAGGTTGGTTCGTAACCGAAACAGGACGTCAGCCCTGGACGGTTTATGGGGTGATTCGTACTGCTGAAAGTATGTCACCGCTTGCAGCACAGCAAGTAGCGACAACATTGATTGGCTTTATCGTGCTGTACATATTTGTCTTTGGTGCAGGCAGTTTTTATATCTTGCGCTTGATTGCTCAAGGGCCGAAACCTTATACAGACCCTGCAGAAGATAACTTCTACGAGCACTCAGTGACTGAGAGCCAAGGCCGCGCATTAAGTGGTGATAGTAATCCTGCCAAAGGTACTGAAGAAGGCTTAGATGAGCCTGCAAATGATGTCGATGATGGAGGATTACGCTAATGTTTAACTTCGGTGATGTATTAGATTTACCTCTTATTTGGGGCGGTTTGATTGCTTTGTCTGTCTTTGTCTATGTACTGCTTGATGGCTTTGATTTGGGCTGCGGTATTTTGTTCCCTTTTGCAGGCTCAGATAAAAACCGTAGCCGCATGATGAACTCTATCGCGCCATTTTGGGACGGTAATGAGACGTGGCTAGTGCTAGGTGGTGGTGGTTTATTCGCAGCATTCCCTGTTGCTTATGGCATCATTATGACAGGTCTGTATTTACCGGTGACTGCCATGCTGTTCGGTCTTATCATGCGCGGTGTGGCGTTTGAGTTTCGCTTTAAATCCTCTTCACGTCGACATGTATGGGATACCTTTTTCTTTGTCGGTTCAGTCGTTGCCACTTTCTCTCAAGGCATTATGCTTGGGGCGTTAGTGCAAGGTTTAGAAGCCAGTAATCGTCTATATACTGGTGGCCCATTTGATTGGCTCACGCCCTTCTCGATTGTGTGCGGATTTGCCATGATTATCGGCTATGCCTTACTTGGTTCAACGTGGCTTATCATAAAAACAGAGCACACATTACAAGTATGGGCGCGCCAAGTTTCTAAATGGATGCTTACTGCATTACTAGTGGCGATGGTTGTGGTCACAGCATTTATGTATTTCTCAGACATTGACGCGTTAGAGGGATGGTTTAGTTTCCCAGATTTATTATACCTTGCTCCTATGCCTATCATTGTCATGCTTTTATTCTTTATCATGCGTAAAGACTTAAAAACTGAGCGTGAGTATCGTCCATTTTTACTAACGGTGGCTCTATTTTTAATGGGTTACATTGGGGTTTGTTTCGCCCTATTCCCTTATATCGTACCGTATCAAATGACGATTTATGAAGCTGCTGCTGCCGATACTTCGTTATCATTCATGCTGATTGGCGCCTGTATCATGTTGCCGATTATCTTGAGCTATACGGCATTTGCTTACTACACCTTCAAAGGTAAATCTGATCACAATCCGATGTATTAGTCGCTAATCGCGGCGGGCAACGGATCAGCTAAAAAGGATGGCTATCATCGTTTATAGATGGTAGTCACACTTCAAACGCTAATCAGGAGATCTCTATGAAAAAGTTCAGTAAAAAACAATCGCAATGGGCATGGTTCGTGGGTCTATATTTGGCAGGGTTTTTAGTGGTGTTTACCATTGCTCAGCTAATTAAACTAGCCATGGGTGTTTAGCGTAATCGCCTAATCATACGATTGAGTGCTAGTTAGTTAGCTAATGAATAGCTTGCTAGATGTTAAATTTGCATTTCTATCTTGCCAATATACCTTTTAGACATGTCGTAAAAAATAACTCTATATGCATAAAAAAAGCAGCGTTGAATAATCAACGCTGCTTTTTATTTATCTTAAATTTATCAGTTTGGTTTACCTGCATGCTCGATATCATTCTGTTCGATAAACTCATTAACCTGTGTTAGACGCTCAGGTGTCCCCACGTCTATCCAATTATCTGTCGTCACTTCAGCAGTAATCTGAAACTTTATCATTGCTTGCTTTAGTAGTGGTGCCAATGCAGCAGGCTGTCCTGATACCAGCCCCTCTACCAATTTTGGTGACATTACGCTAATACCAGCGAAGGTATACTTATCTGCATCGCCCACCGGCTGCTCACTAGCAAGACCGTTATTGATGGCGAAATCACCACCATTATTGTGCTCTGGATTATCAATCAATAACAAGTGCGCGCGCTGATCCGCTCCCAATGTATAGTCTGTTAATTGAGAGAAGTCATAGGTAGTCCAGACATCAGAATTGACCAGAATGAACGGCTCATCCTTTAGCTTACCTGATTGTAATGCTTGAAAAATGCCGCCTGCGGTCTCAAGTGGTTCATCGTCTTCTATTGACCAATGCAGTTTTACGCCATACTGTGAACCGTCACCTAAGGCGTCCATTAGTTTATCTGCCAACCATGATGCATTGACCGTGATATCGGTAATGCCTGCTGCTTTTAGTGCTTTAATATGCCATACAATAAGCGGTTGACCTGCGACTTCAACCAAAGGCTTGGGCGTCTCAAGCGTTAATGGACGTAGGCGTGTGCCCTTGCCCGCTGCCAAAATCATGGCTTGTGTAATCGTAGAGGTAGACATCTGCGCTCCTATCTTTATTATTTAAATTAATTTAGCTGAGCGTCATCTACGCTGAAGCAAACTTCTCTTTATAAGCAGGTAGCACTGCCTCTTGTAGCCATTGATTAAACGATATAACTGATTGCTTTAGTTCATCATTGCCATGTTCGGCAAGACAGTTTAATTCAATAATCAAATCACGCATGACTTTAGGAATATCCGCCAAATAGCGGTCTTTGCCATCGCGCTCGGACAAACGAATAAAAATCCCTAATACCTTTAGGTGACGTTGTACGCCTATGACATTTACATCGTTTTCAAACTGCACCGCGCTGTCAGCAGTGGTTAGTGCTTTTTGTTTTTGTAGCTGCCAAAAATCATTAATCCATGCAGATATTTGGCTCTCTGACCACTCAACATAAGCATCGCGGACTAACGACACTAAATCATAAGCATACGAACCAATGACGGCATCTTGAAAATCAATCACGCCCAACTTTGATTGATCTGCTTGATCTTGCATAAGGTTGCGGCTGTGATAATCACGATGGACCACCACTTGTGGCTGTCGCAAAATCTCATTCATTAACGCTGTTTTTAGGTTTCCCCAAACCTGCTCATTTAGCGCGACACCAATATAAGGCATAAACCATTCGCTAAATAAATCCATCTCGCGGTCTAATAGTGCTGTGTCATAATCTGGCAGCTGGTGTTGCGACTTTGCCGTTTCTACTGGTACCGTTTGGAGCGCGACTAATGTCTGCATTGCTAGCTGATAGTAGTCATTGATTTGGTCTGCGGTTGCATCGATAAGCAAATGGGCAAATTCTACTGTGCCAAAATCTTGTAATACCAAAAATCCTTTTTCTACATTTTGTGCAGTCAGAGTCGGCACGTTGACAGCAGGTGCCATCAGCTTAGCGACATTGATAAACTGCAGCATCGCATCTTGCTCGTCAGCAGAGTCCATGACGATATAATGCTTGTTGGCGCTTTTGTCTGTCTCTGATAGTTCGATACGATGATATCGGCGGGCACTAGCGTCACCAGGTAAGCTATCTAGACTAAATGTTTGATCTAAAAATACTTGCTGTAACCATTGTTCTAATTGCTGTTGGCGGTTGTTATTTTCATCGATCATATCAGTCTCTAAAGTCATTTTGTCAGTCATATTAGGCATCGCTGGTTAAATATAAGTCATAAATAATTAAAGTAGTGATAAGTCTGACAAATACTTGCTAAAATAGCGATATGCGGCGGTGCTATACAAGCTGCCACAAACGTATTGCTATATCATTCAATACTTGATGTCGGATAGAATCGCTATCGCTACTTAAAAATCAGCATGGCTATATTATAAATTTTGGTAAATAGTGTAGCTGATTTGGTTTTTTTTGACTATGATTAGTCGTCATTATATGTAAAACATCCAAATTTTTGAGAATACATTAGTCATATTTTAGTCGCTCGTTCACTGCTTTATGTCGTTCGGTGATACCGCTACTAAACTCAGTCATGCAATCCAATAAGCTCTGCAATCATAGGTGTGCCCTTGTTATATTCTCCGCTTTACCAAAGCATCCGCTTGATCTTATTTGGTGCCTTAGGTTTATCTAGCCTAACTGTCAGTGCTGCCATTGGTGATGCCAATACGCAAAAAACTGAACCACTCACTACGGACAGTACAGGCAGCTATGCGTCTAATAGTGTGGCGACTGACGCCAATAGTATTAGTCGTACTCAAAGTAATGAGGGCTATCAAGAAGCAGATATTCTAAATGATAGCTATCCAGACGATGCTAATTCTGCTAATACGAACAACGCTACTTTATTAAATGATACTGCGTTAGATAGCAGATTCTCTGAGAACAATGACCTAGATATCACAGATATTAATGAGGCTGCTGACTCTGAAGCTTTTAGCAACGAAGTTTCTAATACTGCTAATTTAAATACAGAAACTAACAACCAAGCAAGCATTGATACACCAGATAGCAGTGCCTTTGTTCCTAAAGCGATAACAACTGACAATGGCAAGCTAGATCTTAATGATAAGAGTATTCAAGCCAGTCTAATGCGCTTAGCAGAGTTTTATGAGCTAACGCCAGATACCGATGCGTCAACATTAAACAATGAGGCTATCAATACTGAAGCGAACAATACTCATAATAATGCGATGCCTGCTGCACAGACGATTCCAAAGGTCGGTAGAGATTTGCGTCTGTTGCCAAATGCCGTGGACAGTGCCCAGCGCTGTGAAGGTCAATGGGTATATCCGCAGAGTAACCCTAATTATCAACGCGCTGTAAACGAAGCTGGTACGGCAAACGGACAACCAGCACCAAATGTGGCTAGCGTTCCGAACAATCAAGCCCCTTTATTTACCGAGTCTGATTACGGTTATTACAATAACGTGAATTACGCTGAGCTCTCAGGCAATGTAAAAATTGACCAAGGCACTCAGCATATCGAAGCAGAAAAAGTCATGATTGACTTGAGCAATGGCGTTGCAGCTGCTCAAGGCAAAGTCATGTTTACAGATAATGCGACTGGACAGCGTACAAGCAACGTCTCTACAAACAATGCAGCTACGAATAACGGCCAAGCCAGCTTTAATGATAGAGCGGCACAAGGCGGCCTAATTGGCGTTGCAGACAGCTTGAATTACAATACTGAGACTGGTCAATCAACGGCCAATGATGTGGCGTTTGCCAGTGTCGGTCTACAAGCGCACGGCTATGCCAAACGCTTAAACAAACCTAACGAGAGTGAATACGAGCTGGATCAGGTTATGTTTAGTACCTGTCCACCTACCAATCGTAAATGGCAGTTTGAAGCCAAAAGTATCGATCTAAATACCGATACAGGACGCGGCGAAGCGTATAACACTACTTTCCGTGTGGCTGATATACCCGTATTTTATCTTCCCTACTTTAACTTCCCGATAGACAGTCGCCGTAGTAGTGGATTTTTATTACCAAGTGCCAGTGTCAGTAGTGAAAGCGGTCTTGAAGTTGATATTCCTTATTATTTCAACTTAGCACCTAACTATGATGCCACTCTTAACACGCATATTTATACTGACCGTAACCCGATGCTATCAGGTGAGTTCCGTTATCTGACTGAGAATTATGGGGAAGGTATTTTAAACGGTTCATACTTACCAAACGATAAAGAGTATGACGACGAAGATCGTACCAGCTTGTTTTATGACCACACTTGGTCGTCGAAAAGCGTTCCACGATTAAGCGCTGACGCTGAATACAACTATGTATCAGATGCCGATTACCTTAATGATTTTGATACGTTGGGCTTGTCAGACAGCACCATAAACTTGCCACGTCGTGCCCGCGTCAATTATTACAATGATTATGTCGATGGTGAACTAAAGGTCGAAACCTTCCAGACTTTAGATGCTTTCACTGATAGCGGTGAAGCGTTAGAAGACAAAGACAAGCCGTATTCACGCTTGCCACAGCTCAAATTAAATTATCGCCTGCCTTGGGCTGAGCGCTTCGATATCACTGGTATTCATGATTCTGCATACTTCAAAAAATCTATCGATGATGGTTCTGAAAACGAAAAAAGTGGCGCACGTATTTATAATAAACTGAGTGCTGCCTATCCGATGGAAACCTCTTGGGGTTATATCAAACCTAAGCTGAGCTTGCAGCATCTATATACGTCATATGATGAAGATAGCTTAGAAGATAATCAGCTTAGTGAAGAAGATGGCAGTCAATCTGTATTTGTTCCGCAAGCTAGTATCGATGCAGGTCTACACTTCTATCAAGCGGGCTCACCATTTGGTGCGTTTGACGATACGATGGGCGGCTATCGTTTACTTAGTCCACGCGTAAAATATACGTATTCACCGTATAAGAACCAAAACGACATTCCTAACTTTAATACGCGTATTGCCTCTATTAACTATGAGCAGCTGTTTTCGGACAGTTGGTTCTTAGGTCATGATCGTTTGCAGGATTTGCATTCTATTACGCCTGGTGTCAATTATCGTTACATCGATGCAACGGGTGTGACACGTTTTGATGGTAGCATTGCAGAACAGTTCTATCTAGATGATGGACGTGTAACACTTGATGACGATCAGCCTGTTTTTACCTCGTCTTCTTCAGGTATGGTATGGGATACCAGCACTCAGCCTTATAATAATTTTTGGGTTGATGTTAGCGGTGCCCTAACCAGTAATTATGATTTGAACTACATTACGACTGAACTACGTTATCAACCATCAAATAATAGTTTATTTAATGTGGGCTATGTCAAACGTCAGCGTGATGACAATACCGAGCAGTTGCCACTATCCGCGTTTACAGCTTCCGCTGTTTTCCCTATCAATAACAGCTGGCGAATATTGGCTCAAGGTCAATATGACCTGAACAGCGACAGAATGCTTGATTCACTCATTGGCGTTGATTATGAAGACTGCTGTTTCGGCTTTGCTGTTTATGGTCGCCGCTATTACAATGACCTAAACGTAAAAGACGAGCCAACACAAGCTATTATGGCAGAAGTTAGATTAAATGGTCTTGGCAGCGGTAGTAGCCGCTTGACACGATTGCTTGCTGATAAGATTTTGGGCTTTGAACCTGTACAGACGGCATGGAAAGACTAACCAGTTTTTTGCTAGATTAGAGTTATTTACGTAAATATTTATAAGACACTATTTGAACCCCTATTATGGGAAACGCTGTCGAATATTTTATTATTAAGAGTATTGGATAGAGTTGACCGACTACCATCCGATGCAATGACATTGATGAGGAGCATCATGAGATTTTTTTCTTTACGTCAGACTAGCAGAGCAGTATTGCTATCTATGGCAGGCCTTACGCTTGCGTTAAGTGCCAACGCTGCTACTGTCAAACCTGCAGCGGCTCAAGCTTCTACTTCTGCTGCGCAAAGCTCAGTTGATCGCTTGACGCCAGCCAATAGCACAGACGGTATTATTGCCCTAGTCAATGAAAATGCTATCTTAAAAAGCGAACTGGTTGATGCTATCGAGCAAACTCAAGCACGTGCCAAAACTGCTGGTGAGCCTATCGCAAACTCAGCACAACTACAGTCTGAAGTGTTAAACGCGCTTATTTTGCGTGAACTACAACTGTCTATGGTCAAACGTGCGGGACTGTCTGCTGATGAAGCAGAGATCAATCAACGTCTTGGTCAAATCGCTCAAGCTGAAGGCCTTAATAGCATCGCAGCATTGCAGCAACGTCTAGATGCCGCACAACCTGGTAGTTATGCCAATCTACGTGCCAAACTGATCGAAGAGGCTTCTATCCAAGCGCTTCAGCAGCGTCAAATTACTCGCCGAGTACGTATTAGCGAGCAAGACATTGATGCATTTTTGGCCTCCCCTGAAGCCAAACGTCTGAATCAAAGCGAATATCAAACCATTCACGTACGTGTGCCTTATATAGATGACTATAGTCGCCTATCGGCCGCTCAACGTGAAGAAGCATTAAAAGTCGCGCAAGCATTACGTACGCGTTTGCTTGAGCCAAATGTCAACGTCGCTGAAGCCGTTGCTGCTAGCCAAGGTAGCTATCCGATTCCATTGCAAGGTGGAGATATGGGCTTTCACAAGGCAGCCTCGTTACCGACAGAGCTGTCTAGCAAAATTACCAAGCTAGACGTTGGTACTGTAAGCGAGCCACTATTGACTCCTGAAGGGATTGATATCATCAAGCTTGCTGATAAAAAAGCCAGCAATACGATGCTGATACCACAATGGCATACTCGCCATATTCTAGTCAAAGTCGATGACCTACAGACTGACGCGCTTGCTGAACAAAAAATCAATGATCTATACGAGCAGCTTCGTGGCGGCGCTGACTTTGCTAGCTTAGCCTCAACGTATTCAGACGACCCAGGTTCTGCGGGACGTGGCGGTGATCTTGATTGGGTTAGCGAAGAAGATATGGTTGGTCCATTTGAAGCCACAATGAAGAATACGGCGGTTGGCGATTACTCTGCGCCATTCAAGACACAGTTTGGTTGGCATATCCTAAAAGTCGACGGTAAGCGCGATCAAGATATTAGCGAGCAATATCGTCGCAATATGGCGCGTCAAGCATTGTATCAACGCCTAGCACCACAAGCTCAAGAAGACTGGTTACAAGAGCTACGTGCTGGCGCTTATATTCAGATACTTGGCTGATATGTTGCAATAAGCTAATAGTATTAAGTTAGCTAGAATATTGAATCGATTTAAATAAAGAAGGGTATATGCAATGGCATATACCCTTCTTTATTTTGCGCAGTCAAATATTTAACAGAAAGCTTTGATGAGAAAATCTCAAAGTTAAATAGTTTACATCTTGATAAACCAAAATCCACACAAAGAAAAACCCCGAACCTAGGGCGATTGGTTCAGGGTTTCAATACTTCGTGTTATTGTTATTATCTCTCTTCCGTGCTGACTCATCCTAAGTCATTTAACAGTATTATATAAGACAGCGGGCTGACCTGTGCTTTTATTGATACTGTCTCAACACTACATCCATGCGTATCCTTGTGTTGATGGATGTATTATAGGCCAATGAATTTGGTGCCGATAGAAGCTAAAGACTCTATTTTGCGTAAGCATATGCTTACATTATCTCTATACATTACAGCTAATAAACGGCCTCTTTTATCAACCAAAACTGCGCTGTTCTTGTCTGTGCTCTTCTGACACTTTTTCGCCTTCTTTCTTGCCTTCTTCGATTTTGTTATCAGTCTCTTGGATATCTTCTGCTTGTGCAGTAGGCGCATTGCCTTCTTGCTTGCTTGCCTCTTCTGGCTCATATTGCAAGGTAGTCATCACAGGGAAATGATCAGATCCTACGGATGGCATACGCTGAATATCAACTACCGTAAAGCAGGCACTATGAAAGATATGGTCTAGAGCCCAACGCAGAAATGGATATTTAACATGGAAGGTATTAATGAAATGTCGACCAATACGAGGATCTAGCAGGCCAGAGATACGTTGGAAACGTCGAGTAGTTTTTGACCATGCGACATCATTGAGGTCACCTGCCAGTATCGCCGTTTGGTCGTTTTCTTTTATATGTTTACCTACCATGAGTAGCTCAGCATCACGTGTGGTGGACTTATCAGCTTCAGTTGGGCTAGGCGGCATGGGATGCAAGCAATATAACCAAATGACGCGGCCTCCTTGCAAACGCAATTGTGTATGGATAGACGGTATATCATCTATCATCAAATACTTAACTTCAGGATCAATCAGCTCAAGCTTAGAATACAAGTGCATACCATATAAATTATCTAGTGGCACTTTCACGGTATAGGGATAGTCAGACTCGACTTGCTGTAAGGCTTGCTCCCATTTCTTATCACTCTCTAACGTAATTAAGATATCAGGCTGCTTTTGCTTAACTAAATCGACCAGCTTTTGCGTTTCGTCATTGGGCGTCAATACGTTTGATACCATGATTTTTATTTGATGCGCTTGCCCTTCTGGCTTATCTTTTGCCTTTTGAACTTCTTTTTTCCATAGCTTAGTATATGGCAGTACCATTCTCAGCTGAAATGCTAACGTACCGCTCAATACAACAAACAATATCCACTGCCCTAATTCCCATTCTGAGGAAAACACTAACATGCCAAACCAAGCAATAATACCAAGCACCATTATTTGAATACGTGGAAACTCAACACCGCGCACCCACCAGTTATCCAGTGGCAACCAGCCCCAGATTGTGACAAAGGCGATGAATCCTGCTAGACCTTGTAAGGCGTAATATAATAGTGAGAGATCCATAAGTAGGTACTAACCGTTGATTAAAGTGTTGATAGAGCTGATGATGTATATTGGTTAAGCTTTTGTTTGATAAGAAATATCGTGTTTGTAACCCGCCTGACATCAAATAACTAACGTCGAGTAATTGTGTTTGAGACTTACTTTAGCATTTCAGAAGATTCTCGCCTACTGGTGAGTCTCAATTATGCGACAACTATCATAAAACGTTACAATATTGGCTCACTCAATGTAATGAGTGCTTTATTAGACATTATATTTTTGAGGTCGTTAGATAGCTAAGTATCTCTTCAATAGTAATAACTTAAAGTTATAGTCGACATAGTTAATAGTGTATGGAAAACGACCAAATAATAGCCAAAACGCCTTGCTTTTTCGCGCCATTCACGGCATTGTTATCGGTTGGCGATGCAACAAATAATTGTAAATAGGATTGAACTTCATGAGTGATTTAACAGTAGGTTTGGTAGGCTGGCGCGGTATGGTAGGGTCAGTATTGATACAACGTATGCAGGAAGAAAATGACTTCAACGGTATCACACCCGTGTTTTTTTCTACCAGTAATGCTGGTGGTGATGCACCAAAATTCGATGGTATTGAAACCGGCCAACTAAAAGACGCTCATGATATTGAAGCACTTGCTGCTTGTGATGTCGTTATTACTTGCCAAGGTGGTGACTATACGTCAAAAGTCCATCAACCATTGCGTGATAGTGGTTGGAACGGCTACTGGGTTGATGCGGCAAGTACCTTACGTATGAAAGATGACAGCATTATCATTCTTGATCCAGTCAACCGTAACGTTATTGATAGTGCCTTAGCCAACGGCAAAAAAGACTTCATCGGTGGTAACTGTACCGTATCATTGATGCTGATGGCTATCGGTGAGCTGTTTAACAAAGGCTGGATCGAATGGGTCAGCGCCATGACTTACCAAGCCGCTAGTGGCTCTGGCGCAAACAACATGCGCGAGCTCATCAATGGCATGGGTGTGTTACGTGATGCCGTCCAAGACGAATTGGCTGACCCTGCTAGTGCTATTCTTGAGATTGATAAAAAAATCGCTCAGACTCAGCGTTCAGCAGACTTCCCTACACAATACTTCGGTGTACCACTGGCAGGTAGCTTGATTCCTTATATCGACGCACAGCTAGAAAACAAACAGTCAAAAGAGGAATGGAAAGGCGGCGTCGAGACCAATAAGATCTTAGGTAATGATGAAGCCAGTACGATTCCTATCGATGGCATGTGTGTACGCGTCGGTGCCATGCGTTGTCATGCGCAAGGTTTAACGATCAAACTAAAAAAAGACATTCCGCTAGAAGAAATCGAAGCTGCACTTAAAAACAGTGGCAACGAGTGGTTGGACTTGGTCGAAGATGACAAAGAAGCTACTATGAATCGCCTAACTCCAGTGGCAGTGACTGGCACCTTAACTGTTGCCCTAGGTCGCTTACGTAAGCTTAATATGGGCCCTGAGTATCTAGGTGCTTTTACCGTTGGTGATCAGTTGTTATGGGGCGCAGCAGAACCATTACGTCGTATGCTTAATATCATCCGTGAGCAAAACGTCTAACTCAGATACTTTAGATGAAGCACAAAAAAGACAGCGATTGCTGTCTTTTTTTATGGATCGATTACTATTTAGATTGATACGCAATCATCACCTCATTACGACGTAAGAATGGTAGCGTCCAAGGTGGGTTATAACGTGCCAATTCAGGCTCGCCTATAGGCGTCAAACTCTGGTCTTGCATCCATGTTTGCAGCGCTTCCGTTTTATTCGCGACCTTTTTACTACCTACCAATCCCGAAAACTTAATCACACCGTACGTCTGTGCCGGTACTTCTATAATCTCAACGTTTGGATTGTTCGGCTTAGGCAGTGTTTGCAGCGTATATTTACTAGGCATCGTAAATTGCACGCGCCACTTACCATCGTCTTGTTGCATACTGACTGGTGCTGTCATGGCAATTTTCTGTGACTTATTATCACTTTTTTTGTTATCAGCTTGCATCGTGACAGGTGCCGTCATACTGATTTTACTACTGTCGCCACTTGGTGCGGTGTTATTACCAAAAATATAGTCCGCTAAAACCTTAAATCCTTCACGACTTGCTGAGTCTTGGTCACCACTCACCCACGTTTGCGCTACTAGCTGCTCATCATAACGACGCAGCTCAAAGTCATCTACTTGGGTCAACACCGTATATTTCGGCTCTTCAGTAGCCATAGCCCCTCCTGATATCAATAATAAACCACTCAATAATAAGTAAGCTGTCTTTTTCATGTCATGTCTCCAGCATCTAAAAGCATGGTGTGGCAATGATTATTACCTCACCTGTATAACTTCTACTGTATCAATAGACCTCTAGCACTGTCTGTGTCTTTTGGCGTGCTATCTGTATTTTTTGGTTATGAAAAAGGGATGTCAAATAAAATCCCTAAAGAACATATTAACTATGTATCGATACCACTAAATATCCATGTCCAAAAAAACCGCTAACAATGCTATAATTAGCGCCATTTTCATAGCTTAAATAGCGGTTATCATATGCAATTTGTCTTACATAAAACGGCCAGCGGTGCAACGCGTGCACGCCGTGGTACGGTTCATCTCAATCATGGCGACGTGCAAACGCCTGCTTTTATGCCTGTTGGTACTTATGGTACGGTCAAAGGCATGCTGCCACGTGATATCGAAGCCATCGGTGCTGATATTATTTTGGGCAATACCTTCCATCTCTGGTTACGTCCGGGTACTGAAGTCATTGATAAATTCGGTGGCTTACATAAGTTTATGCATTGGGACAAGCCTATCTTGACCGATTCGGGCGGTTTCCAAGTATTCAGCCTCGGCGCAATGCGTAAAATTACCGAAGAAGGCGTAAATTTTAAATCTCCTATCGATGGCGCAAAGGTATTTCTCTCACCAGAAAAATCTATGCAGATTCAGTACAGCTTGAACTCAGACATCGTCATGCAGTTCGATGAGTGTACACCGTATCCAGCCACTCATGATGAAGCAAAAAAGTCGTTAGAGCTATCATTACGTTGGGGACAGCGCTGTATCGATGAGCACAACAGACTGGGCAGTACCAACGCATTGTTCGGTATCGTGCAAGGCAGTATGTACCCTGATTTGCGTCAGCAATCACTTGAAGGTCTGTTAAAGATCGGCTTTGATGGTTATGCTATTGGCGGTCTATCAGTTGGCGAGCCTAAAGAAGAGATGATAGACGTCCTAGACTACCTGCCTGACGATATGCCAGCAGATAAGCCACGCTATCTTATGGGTGTTGGTAAGCCTGAGGATTTAGTTGAAGGTGTACGCCGCGGCGTGGATATGTTCGACTGTGTGATGCCAACACGTAACGCGCGTAACGGTCATTACTTTGTGACGGGCGATGCAGACAATGCTGGTGTGGTACGTATTCGTAATAGCCAATATCGCAACGATGAAGGCCCATTAGATCCTGAATGCGACTGCTATACTTGCCAAAACTTTAGCCGTGCTTATCTGTACCATCTTAATAAGTGTAAAGAGATGCTAGGTGCTCAGTTAGCCACTATTCATAATTTACGCTATTACCAACGTTTGATGCAGGGTATTAGAGATGCTATCGAGCAAGATAAATTTGATGAGTTTGTCAGCGAGTTTTATGCCAAACGCGGTCAAACAGTTCCTGAGTTGAACTTGCGTTAATCCTGTTTAATATTTACTACTTGTTATCTAAATCTGTTGAAATAAAAAAGGGCTTAAGAATAATCTTAAGCCCTTTTTCTATGATGCTTTTATCATTTAATGATTCGAATAGTGTCCTTTGACTACTATCCCATCAATGACGTCACAAATACTACAATAACAGCGATTGGTGCGATGAATTTCGCAACGATTTGCCACAGCTGCCATGTACCATTAGATAAACCAAGCTCTTGCTGGATGTTGCGTTGATCCATTTTCCAACCAACAAATACAATTGCAGCCAGACCGGTTAGAGGTAATAGGAACTTACTAGTAAGCTTATCTAATGCATCAAAGATACCATTACCCATAATAGTGAAGTCAGACCATAGGTTGAACGATAGCAATGCTGCAATACCTAGCAACCAGATTACTGTACTTGCCACGATAGTCGATACAGTACGACTCATCGATGTACGCTCTTCTAACAACTCAACGGTTGGCTCAAGTAACGAGATAGATGAGGTAATAGCGGCAAAGGTAATAAGTAAGAAGAACAATGCGCCAATGATAGTACCCGCACCCATACTACCGAAAGCAATTGGCAAGCTTACAAAGATAAGACCAGGACCAGATGCAGGATCTAGACCGTTGCTAAAGATGATTGGGAAGATGGCAAGACCAGCAGCCAACGCAATAACCGTATCCAAAATAACAACGGTACGTGCTGTCTTTAGCAAGTTGACTTCACGGCCCAAATACGAACCATAAGCGACCATAATACCCATACCAATTGATAGGGTGAAGAATGCATGACCTAATGCTGCAAGCATAACATCAGCCGTTAGTTTGCTAAGATCTGGCGTAAATAGGTAAGCAACTGCTTCACCAAATCCACCGTTCATCACGTTATAACCAACGATAACAAACAGAATCACACCCAATAATGGCATCAAAATCTTAGCTGTTTTTTCGATACCACTTGTCACACCAATACCAACGATGACAGCGGTTAAAATCATAAATACCGTATGCCAGATCGTCAATGTACCAGCTGATGCAAGCATAGCATCAAAGGTTGCAGCAACAGAATCACTGTCTTGACCAGCAAAGCTACCTGTTGCAACTTTAGTGATATAATTAAGCGCCCAACCACCGATCACACTATAGAACGATAGAATTAAGAAGCCACCTAAGATACCAGTAGCCCCAACGATGCCCCAGCTACGTGACTTACCTTCAGTCGCTGCTACGTCTGAAAAAGTATTGACTGGGTTTTTTTGACCACGTCGACCAATTAACCATTCAGCAACTAATATTGGAAAACCGACCAGCGCGATACAGAACAAATAAGCAATAACGAAAGCTGAACCACCGCTTTCGCCAACCATGTATGGAAATTTCCATATGTTTCCTAAACCAACTGCTGAGCCTACTGCTGCCAATACGAAGCCAAAGCTTGAGCTCCATTGGGCATGTTCTTGTTTATTGATAGCCATTTTTTCCGTCCTCGTGCTTCAATTAACGTTACTGATAATCTTCCTTGATCAACATAAATAGTCGGCCTTACCGTTGAACTATTTAGTAAACGCTTCGATGTGAAACGCCCAGCAACATTAAGAAAGAATTGATTACAATATCGTAAACGCTCAGTTTCTGCTAAGCGACCAAAAAAGTCAAGTGCTCATAAATATAAAAAGCCATAACAAATAGTTATGGCTTTTATCTAATTCGCCTTCATTCCATAAGAATTTAGCTGATTAAAAGTATCAAACTCATCATTAATCGAGTTATGCTTTCTTTAGCGTACAACACCGCGGCTGCTATTTTGTAATGAATCAATAAGTAGCTGAATTTTTGGCTCTTTAGCTAATAGCTCATTATGTAAGACTTCCAACGCTTGTACCGTGGTCAAACCTGATCTGAAAATCGTACGGTACGCTTGACGCAATACATTAATGGTTTCTTTTGACCAACCTTTACGGCGCATGCCTTCGATATTGAGTCCATGAGCCTTTGCTGGATTGCCAGATACCATCGTAAATGCAGCCACATCTTTTAGAATGAGGCTGGCTCCGCCAATCAAGCTATAGTCATCTACTGTACAAAACTGATGTATGCCTGAGTTACCACCGATGATGGTATGGTCGCCAATAGTCACATGCCCCGCTACACCGACATTGTTAGCCAGTACGTTATGATCGCCAATGACACAATCATGTGCGACATGGGTGTTTACCATCAGTAGATTATGACTGCCGATTTTAGTCAGCTCGCCGTCTTGCGCTGTACCACGGTGTAGGCTACAGGCTTCACGAATCGTATTGTGATCGCCGATTTCAAGCCAAGTGCGCTCACCTGCATATTTCAAGTCTTGAGGATCTTCACCAATACTCGCAAATTGATAAAACTCATTGTGTTGGCCAATACGAGTCAGTTTAGTCACAACGACATGTCTATGCAAAACCGTATGCGCACCAATTGATACTTCATCACCAACGATACAATAGGGCCCGATGATAGCAGTCTCGTCAATCTGCGCGGACGGTGAGATGAGTGCTGTAGGATGAATCTGACTCATAAGATGGGCCCTTGTATCATTTGATGCGAGTAAATAATAAAAAAGTATCACTATTTCAGTGTTACTAACGAAGCTAATACCAGTTATGTTGTTGAGTTTACATATAGCTGTTTATTGCAGTGATAGTGAGCGATTTCAATATCGCTCTTTGTACAGTATGGCTTATTGAAAACTTAAGCACCCTTCGTGTTAGCAGGTTTTTGCTGCTCTTGACGTGCAATCATGATTTGAGCACTAGCAGCCAGTTCATCTTCGACATGAACAGTACAATCAAATTTATAGATACCGTGTCTTTGCATCACGGTCTTTGCGCGAATGATAAGCTGATCACCAGGAATCACACGGCGTTTAAAACGGACTTTATCTACACCTGCAAACAGATAGAGGTAACCGTCTTCTGCCGTTAGCCCTGCACTGATAAAACCAAGCACACCTGACACCTGTGCCATTGACTCCACCATCAATACCCCTGGCATAATCGGCTCATCAGGAAAGTGACCGTTAAAGAACTCTTCATTAATAGTCACGTTCTTGATACCAGTAATACACTCGCCTGGCGTACAAGCTACAATACGATCTACCAGCATAAAAGGATAACGATGCGGTAAATAATGCTTAATCGTATGATACGTCAATGGTAGCGTAAGACCTTGCTCAGCCAAGCTTTTAACGTCTTCATCAGTTGGGATATCTATATTGCTATTGCTCATAATGACGCTTCCTTGCTGTGTTTTGAATATCTATTATTTGTTTGTGTTTGCATTAGTTATTGCCTAGCTGACGAAAACGTACAGCAGCACGTCGCCAATTAGCAGTTGGCATTGCAGCAGTACCAGATGAATATGAGCCAGCGGTTTTAATGGATTTGGTTACCATGGTCATGCCAGATAAAACAACATCGTCTGTAATCTCGATATGCCCTGTGATACCGACAGCGCCGCCTATTATACAGCGCTTACCTATCGTAGTACTACCCGCAATACCGGTTTGAGCAGCAATAGCAGTGCCGTCACCGATACGGACGTTATGGGCAACTTGTACCAAATTATCAATAATCACGTGATTACCAATAACGGTATCATCGATAGCGCCACGATCGATACATGTCTGGCTACCAACTCGTACATAATCACCAATAATGACACGGCCTAACTGGGCAATGCGCTCCCAACCTGTGTTACTAGGATCTTTAGTAGGCGCAAAACCGAACCCTTCAGATCCGATGCTTACTCCTGCATGCAATCTAACGTGATTGCCAATGACACACTCAGGCCCAACAACGACTTGCGACTTAATGACACAATCGGTACCGATACTGGTATTGGCCTCAACCACGACATGAGCATCAAGTGAGCTACGCGCCCCTATTTGTACATTGTCACCAATCACACAAAAAGGACCGATATTGACTTGCTCGCCAATAACAGCACTGTCTGCAATCACAGCACTAGGATGAATTCCGTTAGATAAAGAATGACGTGCAAACAGCTGACTGGCACTGGCATAAGCCAGATATGGATTTGAGACGACTAGCGCTATCGCTGAGGTAGGCACTTGATCACGATATGCTTCCGTTACCAACACTGCCCCTGCGGCACTGCTCGCCAAGCTAGAAATATAGTGAGGATCTGCCAAAAAGCTTAACTGCTGCTGACTGGCTGTCGTCAAACTACCGACGCTACTGAATGGTTGACACAATTGCTCAGTATCAATCTCAGCCTTATTAATAATAGGCTGACGCTGCTCAATTCGAGTAATGAGTTGCTCAATCGTTATCATAATGACTATTAATAAAATATGGTTATAAATGAAACGGTCGCCAAAATAACAATGCGTTTTGACGACCTACTAAGCTCTAATGATATTTCCGTCTATTTGAGAAAATCTTTACAATTACTCAAATAGATGAGAATGGTGTCATTAATTTAGAATGTATTACCAATCTGGAACTGGACTTTTTCAGTCTCATCGCCCTCTTTGTCACCAAATGGTACCGCGTAGCTAAGTGAGATTGGACCAATTGGCGTATACCAAGTGATACCAGCACCAGCACTGTAGCGGAAGTCATTATCTTGGGTCAGTAATGGAACATCTGAATCATTAAAAGTGCGATCTTCTTTATCAGAGGTGTCAAATACCTGACCACCTTCAGCAAACAATACTGGGCGTACTTGATCTGCCCAATCGCCTTTAAACGGCATTGGTAAAATTAGTTCAGCACCAAACGTTGCTAGTGCATTACCACCAACCTCTTCTGCGGTAAAGGTTTGGTTGTCTGGATCATTGACCGCATCATAATAGACTTGTGATTTAGGTCCCAGAGTAGATGATTCATAGCCACGTACTGAGCCATAACCACCAGCATAGAAGTTTTCATAGAACGGTAAATCATTACCATAACCAAGCTTAGTATAACCACGCGCGATCACGTCTTTATAAATAGGGTAATATATATTGCCGCTATAAGTTAGCTTTTGGTAATTGGCATCACCAAGACCGATGGTTGCATCAATTGCATGGCTCATACCTTTGGTAGGGAATACGGGACGGTCTAAAGTGCTGTAGTCCCAACCAAACAATAGATTGTAAGTCTGATAATCATTCTTGAAGGTAGCAACACCATCAGTCTCAACTTCCGGCGTTTTTGTACCGCCTTCGTCTAGAATTTCCTGAACATTAGATATACCTAGGTAACGACCACCACGAACCTTTGTGTTGTCTACATTTAGACCAGCACTCAGGCGTTTGGTTTCGTCAATAGGATAACTATAGTTCAGCGTCGCACCATATGAATCTGTCACATAGTTACTAACGTTGTCGTCATCATATTTGGTTTTGCGATAATAACCGCTGATACCTTGAGAAACACCGTTTTCTGTAAAGTACGGATCGGTATAACCTAGGCTATAAGAGTCACGTGTCTCTGAACGAGAAAGCGCAGCCTTTACGCGGTTACCGGTACCCATGAAGTTGTTTTGGGTCAAATCCAATTGGAAAGTCACACCACCACTTTGTGAGTAACCGGCTGCAATCGTTGAGCTACCAGAAGGCTGCTCTTCAACCACATAGTTTACATCGACTTGATCTGGCTGGTTAGGTACTGGCTTAACATCTACAGTGACATTTTTAAAGAAGCCAGTACGCATCAAACGCGTGCGTGACAGCTGAATTTTGTCATTGGACGACAGCGTACCTTCTAACTGACGCATTTCACGACGTAATACTTCGTCTTGCGTTTTGATATTACCCGTAAAGTTGATACGGCGAACGTAGATAGGACGTGCAGGGTCGATATAGTAATCGACATCGACCATTTTCGTATCGTCATTGATACGTGGTACTGGTCTGATTTGAGCTAGATAATAGCCTTCGTTACCATAGCGTCTTTTAAGAGAAGCAGTGGTTTCGTCTAGTTTTGCTTGCGAGTATTTTTCATTAGATGCAAAGCTAACCAGCTCTTTTAGCTCACTATTCTCAAAGGTAGGTTTACCTAAAAAGTTCACTTCGCCAAACTGGTATTGTTCGCCTTCGCTTAGGCTGACTTCGATAAACACACTACTTTTGTCTTCACTGATGTTCAATACGGCATTATCAACTGAAAAACGCACATAACCATCGTTCTGATATAGCGCCTTTAAACTCTCTAGACTGGCGGCCAGTTTCTCTTGAGCGTATCGATCAGATTTAGATAATAGACGTGTCCATGAAGATTCTTTTACCGCGAAAACGTCTTTAATCTCTTCATCACTAAAGTGTTTGTTACCAATAATATTGATATCGACAACTTTTGCAGGTTTGCCTTCTACAAAGCGCACGTCAAGTTTCACGCGGTTACCATCAAGTACCGTTTGATCTACTTCGATATTACTATTGTAGTAACCTTGACTAATATATTGCTGTTGTAGCTCATTGGCCACGCCTTGCAAAGTAGACTGCTTGAGTACGTCACCAGCAGACAGTCCCGCATTCTTCAGTCCCTGCTCAAGTCCTTCTTTTGGAATAAGCTTGTTACCTTCAAAGGTTACTTCAGCGATCGTTGGACGCTCAATGACGTCAAATCTTAGCTTGCCACCTTCGACACGGCTTTGAATATCAGCAAAGTTTTCAGTTGCATATAGCGCCTTAATACTGGCAGCTAAGCTGCTATCATTCACCGTATCGCCTACCGTAACAGGTAAGACCGGATAGAGGCTATCAGGGGTTAGGCGTTGTAAGCCATTAAAACCGATGTCAGTTACTACAAATTCTGCAGCCTGTACTGGCATACTCATCATCGCTACAACTAACGGCAACCCAGCCGCGCTCATAATTAAAGGCGTACGCATAAACACTATCCGTCAATAAAAAAATTGCTTAAGTTAAGTTAAAAGGCACGTATTGTCTAACCCATTCACGCAAGGTTATAAACCCATGCAAGGGTAACTCAGAACACTTTATATAAATTGCATCACAAAATAAACTAAAAATTACGATTAGTACAGAGGCTAAGACACAGAGTAGCATGCCTATCATAACAATAATCAGCCTATAATAGGCGTAAAACCATTAGTATATCGTGCTTTATCAGCCATATTGCTTATCAGCCGATCAAAATAGCCGGCTGATGTCATTACCAATTGCTAACACCATGAAACCTGCCAGCAAGAGTAAACCGATATTTAGACCGACCATTTGCACACCTTCAGACAGTGGCTTACCACGAATCAACTCAATAAAGTGATAGACAATATGACCACCATCTAATACTGGAATCGGCAAAAGGTTTAAGACGGCAAGACTCAAGCTAATTAGCGCCGCTGTCGACAATACCATCTGCCAACTGATATCAAAGCTTTGTTTGGCGACTTTGGCAATGGTAATTGGCCCTGATAGATTGTCTAAACCAATCATACCTGACAGCATTTTTCCCATTGAGCTTACGGTCATTACTGCGAGCTGCTCAGTCTTTTCAAACGACTTAACTAACGACTCACTAGGACCATAGACCACGGTAGTCTTGTAATCATCAGGGATAACAATCTCAGTCTGATCCACCATTGCACCAATCTGTCCGTAATCATTACCCAAGTTGTCTTTTTTACCTTGAGGCATAATCTGCAACTGTACAGACTTATCATCACGCAACACCGTAAAGTTCAATAGCGTTTCAGGATTGTCACGGATGATACGTGTGGCAGTAATCCAATCTTCGATTGACTCATTATTAATAGCAGTAATGCGGTCGCCAACCTTTAGACCTTGGCGGCTAGCGGCACCATCGGGAGCCAAACCGCCTACAATCGGCGCAATCTGCGGTTGCCATGGCAACATGCCAAAGCTGGTCAATGCGTCTTTACCTTGAGCCTCGCCTTGCATAAACTGCGTGACTGGTGCTTGATAGGTTTTAGTCGACTGATCGGTTTGGGCGTCTGACTGCAAGGTAATGCTGACATTATCCGTCTCACCCATACGTCCTGCAAGGCGATAGTTAATACCTTCCCATGTCTGCACATCATGTCCATCAATCGCCACAATCTTATCACCGACTGGCAGCTGTGCCATCGCAGCAGGCGTATCTGGTAGTACTTGTCCAATCTTAGTCGCCAACTGCTCAGATGGGGTCATAAATAGTACCCAAAATAGCGCGATAGCGATGACAAAATTCATGATAGGGCCAGCTGCAACGATAGCAATTTTCTTTAGCGGATGCTGCCGATTAAATGCAAGATGCTGCTCATCTTTTGCGACATTACCTTCACGCTCATCCAGCATTTTTACGTAACCGCCGAGTGGCAATGCTGAGATGCGATAGTCGATGCCGCTTTTTTTACTGGTCCAACCAAAAACTTTAGGGCCAAAACCGATAGAGTACGTTAGCACTTTGACACCGCAAAGCCGCGCCACAATATAATGTCCCCATTCGTGTAAGGCAATAAGCGGGCCTAAGACAAATATAGCGGCAAGAAGTGTTAGTAAAAACGTCATGATTTTTTCTCAGTATTGTCTCTCAGCATTTTCATCAACATCTTCGCTAATATCGTTTATCAATGTCACGTATCAGCTAAGAGACGCTTGCTACGATTATGTCAGCTTTGCTACCAACTTATCAGTCAGATGGCGTGCAATCTTATCGATTGCCAATATGTCTTCTATGTCAGCAGTTTCGTTCAATGGAGGCAGCTGTATGTCATTTAAGGCTTGTTCGTTAATATTAGCAATATCCGTCAAACGAATTTTCCCATCGAGGAACGCCGCCACTGCAATTTCGTTTGCCGCATTGAGCACAATAGTGGCTTGCGTTCCAGCTTGCATGGCTTGGCGGGCCAAACGCAAACAGGCAAATTTTTGTAGATCTGGCTCAATAAACTCCAAACCACTAAGTGCAAATAAGTCTAACGGCTGTGAGCCACTATCCATCCGATCAGGGTAGCTAAGCGCGTGCGCAATGGGCGTTTTCATGTCTGGACTACCCAACTGCGCCAAAAAGCTGCCATCGCTATATTCTACCATTGAGTGAATGATACTTTGTGGATGAATAACCACATTTATCTTATCTTCAGGCAAATCGAATAAGTGACAGGCTTCTATCAGCTCAAGCCCCTTATTCATCATCGTGGCCGAATCGACAGATATCTTTTGACCCATTGACCAATTCGGGTGTTTGACCGCTTCTGCGACGCTTGCCTGCTGCATTTGCTCGAACGACTGCTGCAAAAATGGCCCACCAGAGGCTGTTAACCATAGTTTACGGACACCATGATTTGACTGATGAATTTGAGTATTGTCTTGCTGAATAGCGAGTGGCAAGCATTGAAAAATGGCATTGTGTTCAGAGTCCAGCGGCAGCAAAGTAGCTTTGTGCTTTTTGACTGCATCGATCATGACCTTACCTGCCATGACTAAGGCTTCTTTGTTGGCCAATAGGATACGTTTGCCTGCACGTGCTGCTGCCAATGTAGACGGCAACCCTGCCGCCCCTACAATCGCCGCTACAACCGTATCAGTCTGTGAGTCAGTGGCAATATCTACCAATCCTGCCTCGCCCCCTACGACATCACTATCAATCCCTGCTGCTTTAAGCCTGTGAGCAAAATCATCTACGGCTGACATCGGCACACTGACGCGTTTCGGCAAAAACTGCTGACAGAGTGCAAATAGCTTATCTAAGCGATGATAGCCTGACAAAGCATAGACTTCATAAGTGTGCGGTTGCGCCGCTAATATTGCTAAAGTGCTATCGCCAATCGAGCCTGTCGCGCCTAGTACGGCGATGCGTTGCGTCATAACCATTAATGCCCATGATACTTAAAAGTAATAAAAATAGAATATCGTCTGTTAACTATAAACCTTACACCACTATCAAACCAAGCTGCTGTATCACCCAAAAACCAAGGGCAAATATCGGTGTTGCAGACAACAGAGAATCGATACGGTCAAGGATACCACCGTGACCTGGCAAGATAGTGCCTGAATCTTTTACATCAGCACGGCGCTTGAGCATCGACTCGAACAAGTCTCCAAGTACAGAGGCAAGAATAGTGATGGCCGATAACGCTACAAATGCGATTAATGGTATACCGGTCAGCTGTAATTTAAAGACGCTAATGGCTACCACAACTAACAGCCCTGTGACGAGGCCACCAGCCAACCCTTCCATGCTCTTGTTGGGTGAGACATTGGGTGCCATTTTTCGGCGACCAAGCTTGCGTCCAACGAAATATGCGCCACTATCTGCACACCATACTAATAAGAACACATACAGCAGCCACCATGCCGACAGTTGCCAGAGATAGAACATCGCCGTGATAGATGCCGTCAAAATAACCGCGCCCATCATTGCCAGCTGGTTGCCGTACCACCTCGTTTGTGTCGGGAAGACCCTGACCCAAGACAGTGCCATCAGCCATATAACGAGTGATGCCACCCACCAAAACAACCAAGTCACTTTGAACATTAGTGATATGAGCGTTATCGCCAACACTAACAAAACAAATACAGCAGGCTGGCGCCACTTAGGCATCAATTTAGCCCACTCATGAGCGGCGATAATGACCCCAATGGCCAACAGTGGTGCAAATAAAATAGGCGTTTGGCTCGCAAACATTGCAATACCAACGATAATAACGAGAACAATTGCCGTTTTAATTCGTTGCCACATACTTATCGAGCCTTATAATAATGAAGAACAGATGGTCAAAAAATGCATTATAGCAGCTAACTAACGATGGCCGAGCGATAGCATTCAATACTAATTCAAGCCGTTTATCATTGCATAAACCAACCCTATTGACCAGTTATACAATACTAACTGAACTGAACCAACTAAACTTATCTATCCACTCGCTGCTCAGTGACCTTGCTGCTCTATCACTACTTGCTCGCTGGTTTTGCCAAAGCGGCGTTGACGTTTTGCAAACTCTGCGATCATCGAAGCTAGCTCTTCTGCTGCAAAGTTCGGCCATAATGTGGGAGTGAAAAACAGCTCAGCATAAGCAGATTGCCACAATAAAAAATTAGAAATACGATACTCGCCGCCCGTACGTACCAGCATATCTACTGCTGGCGTATCGGCTAATTGTACGTAGTTACCTAACAGCTCTTCGCTGACATCTTCAGGTTTTAATTCGCCAGCTTGCACTTGCTGAGCCAGCTGTTGTGCTGCATTTGCGATATCCCATTGTCCACCGTAGCTAATCGCAATCACCAGCGTCATCGCATCAAAATCCGCCGTCTTTTCTTCCGCGTCAGCCATTAGCGTTTGTAATGACTCACTAAGCTGACTACGGTCACCGATGAAACGCAAGCGAATACGATACTCATTCATGCGCGGCATTTGCTCATGAATCGTCGATGTGAGTAGCTGCATCAATAGTGCCACTTCACTAGGCGGTCTCTGCCAATTTTCGCTAGAAAACGCAAATACGGTCAGTACTTCAATGCCTGTATTGACACAATACTCAACGATAGGATCGAGCGCATCTTTGCCAGCCACATGTCCTTGACCGTGGCCCAAATCATTGGCCTTACCATAGCGATTGTTACCATCCATAATGATGGCGATATGACGAGGAAGAATAGCGGGCGCCAAAACGGCTGAAGTGGACATAGGCGAACTTGCTTATTGTTGAGGTAAAATAATAATAACGTGTGCAACAGCGATTAAAAAGCGCCATTTATATAATTCACTAACTTATCATAATTGCGTCGTTAGTTTTTAGTGCTCAGAATGCGATAAATCCAGTTCAATCAACCACATATTTTACATGCCTTAGATATAGCCCTATATGATTGATTCATTTTAAAAGAGAGACAAGGCAACCGAGTGCAAATGTAACTGTGATACTTCAAGCGAGGTTAACGCTGTAGCTCTTTTAGAAAGGATTGACTATATCAGTCTACACAATAATAAACAGCCAATAGCTATAAAGTATTGGCTGCTCAATTACAGATAATCTACCGAACTGTTTCTTGCTCTCAACACCAAATATATCAGTATTAAACTTCCATCAAATCGCTTTCTTTCTTACTCAAGCGAGCATCGATCGTTTCGATATATTTGTCAGTGATTTTTTGAATGTCATCACTAGCGCGGCGCTCATCGTCTTCTGAGATTTCTTTTTCTTTTGCCAAATCTTTGATGTCATTCATCATGTCACGGCGAATATTACGGATAGAAACTCGGCTGCTCTCAGCTTCACCACGTGCAAGTTTTTGCATATCGCGACGAGTATCTTCTGTTAATGCTGGCATCGGCACACGAATCACATCAGCAGACATTGGGTTTAGACCCAAATCTGCTTCACGAATGGCCTTATCTACTGCTTGTACCATCGTACGGTCAAATGGTTGAACCAGCAAGGTACGTGAATCTTCAACGTTGACGCTTGCCACTTGGTTCAATGGTGTATCAGAACCATAGTAGCTAACCATCACACCTGACAACATACCTGGATGCGCACGGCCAGTACGAACTTTACTGAAAGTGCTTTCAAGCGCTTCCAATGTTTTTTGCATGCGTGCTTCGCCGTCTTGCTTAATCTCTTTAATCATTGTGTATCCTTATTTATCGTTACCGACAAATTTTTTATTTGCTATTGGGATATTAATTATTTATTGCTAATCGTTAGCTATTTACTGACGTTAGTTGCCCGTATCGCATCAATTAATGAAAAACTCGTGTGCCTTCATTTTCACCCATAATGACATTCAATAATGCATTAGGCTTAGTCATATCAAACACTTGTAGCGGTACGTTATGCTCACGGCACAATGCGATAGCCGTTAAATCCATGACGCCTAGCTTTTGCTCTAGTACTTCATCAAAAGTCAGACCGTCATACTTGACTGCATCGTCATGTAGACTTGGGTCTTTGTCATAAACGCCGTCGACCTTGGTCGCTTTTAAAATCAAACCAGCTTCGATCTCGATACCGCGCAAACAAGCAGCAGTGTCAGTGGTAAAGAATGGGTTACCCGTACCTGCGACAAAGATACAAACTTCGCCGTTTTTAAGATAACGAATGGCATTACGACTGCTATAGCTTTCAGTGACTTCACCAATCGGTAACGCTGACATCAAGCGCGTTTTTATGTTGCGACGCTCAAGCGCATCACGCATTGCTAGTCCGTTCATAACGGTCGCTAGCATGCCCATCTGATCACCAGTAACACGGCCAACGAGACCTTCTTTTTGCAATTGCGCACCGCGATATAAGTTACCACCGCCAACTACGATACCAACTTGGACACCAAGTCCACGCAAGTGAGCAATAGACAAGCTCATTTTATCAAGCACTTCGGTATCAATACCCATGTCTTTACTACCAGCTAAGGCTTCACCGGAGAGTTTCAGCAAGATACGAGCGTAACGCGGGTTTTTGTCAGACATGAGGTCACCTTGTTATCATGAAATTATAAAGAAAATTATCGGTAAAATACAAATCGAGTTTGCCCACAACGCTACACTTACAGCTAAGCGTATTAAAAAGGCTAAATTGCGCTAATTGTAGCAAAAACTGCCCGCCATTGGGCAATTTTCACTCGCATATCTTATTGGATATCTAGCCTTGATAACTGGCGAATAGATCGTATTCGCTAGCATCATCGATAGTCACGGTTAAGAACTGCCCTATTTTAACTTGAGCGTTGATGTCATCAACATAGACATGACCATCAATTTCAGGTGCATCAGCATAGCTACGGCAAATAGCAATATTTTCATCGCTATCAATTTCATCGACCAATACCGTTAAGGTCTTGCCGACTTTTTCCTGTAGCTTTTGCGCTGAAATATCTTGCTGTAGCGCCATTAAACGCTCATAGCGAGACTGTTTGACGTCTTCAGGCACATGATCAGGCAAGTCATTGGCCACTGCGCCTTCTACTTCTGAATAAGTGAATGCACCCACGCGATCGAGGCGTGCTTCAACTAGCCAATCAAGCAAGCACTGAAAATCTTCTTCTGTCTCGCCAGGGAAGCCAACCACAAAGGTCGAACGAATCACGATATCAGGGCAGATATCACGCCACGCTTTGATACGAGCCAAGGTGTTTTCGCTATGCGCAGGACGTTTCATCGCCTTTAGAATACGATGGCTGGCATGCTGGAACGGAATGTCCAGATAAGGCAGCAGTTTCTTCTCACCCATCAACTCAACGACTTTGTCTACATGTGGATACGGATAGACATAATGCAAGCGTACCCAAATGCCCAAATCGTTCAATGCTTGGCATAAGTCATAAAACTTAGACTTGAGCGGCATACCATTCCAAAAGCTGGTCTTGTACTTTAGGTCAAGACCATATGCCGAGGTATCTTGCGAGATGATAAGTAATTCTTTCACGCCAGCTTTTTTGAGCGCCAGAGCTTCGTTCATCACATTATCAATCGGGCGCGATACCAAATCACCGCGCAAGCTTGGGATAATGCAGAACGTACAACGGTGATTACAGCCTTCTGATATTTTTAGATAAGCATAATGGCTTGGGGTCAGTTTGATACCCGCTTCATTAATCAAATCTATTTTTGGATCATAGTTAGCGTCCTGACTACGATTTGGCTTAGGCACATGCTGCGCTACTGCCGTAATTACTTCGTCATAGGCATGCGCGCCCGTCACTGCTAGTACGGCCGGATGCATCTCACGGATTTTGTCTGCTTCTTTACCTAAGCAACCAGTAACAATCACTTTACCGTTTTTGCTAATGGCCTCGCCGATCGCATCAAGCGACTCTTGTACCGCTGATTCAATAAAGCCGCAAGTGTTTACCACGACTAAGTCAGCACCGTCATAATCACTGGCTACTTGATAGCCGTCACGGCTTAGCTCAGTGATAATACGCTCACTATCCACCAATGCTTTTGGACAACCTAGTGACACAAAACCAATCTTTGGCGCTGAACTAACTGGCATCGTAGCAGTCGCATTGGCAGTCGTAACATCGCTGCTTTGGGCTACACTACGGTTCTGATTGTGGTTGGCTTTATGATGGTAAGGTTGTTTAGTGTCTGTTTGACTGGCATCTGCCTGACTCTGCGCTTGTACTATGGTAGGCGCGGCAGGATTGAAGATAGTGGCAGTGTCTTTTGCGGCAGATAGAGGAGCTGTTACTGTCGTATTCACTGACTCGGTAGAAGTTTTGGACATGGCTGACCTTGCTAGAGATAAATTGGCTGAGCGCATTGTACGTTTTTTTTACAAAAATCACCAGTTTTGCCGCTCTATAGTCTTGATTTGTGGTTAAATATTATCTCAAGCATCTGACTTTTTTGGGCCCTATTGATGAACGCTGATTTTATAACCGCCAAAACAACCCCCGACCTCGCATTTATATCTCAGCATTTATTCACCGCTATTTTATGGGTTAACGATGAGCTATCAATCACACGGTTGAATGCTCAAGCCGAGCAACTACTTGCCATTAGTAGCGGAAGACTAATCAATCAATCTATCTTGACACTGCTAGCACCCGATGAGTTAAAGACTAAAGATACTGTATCTATAGATAAGGATAGTAATGATACAAATGAAAACGAGGCTTCGAGCGAGCCAGCATACTCGTTGACCGAGCGCTTTGTGCAAGCGCAAAACTATCAACAACCTTTTATCGATCATGACCACATCATAAAAACACCGCTAAATGGTAATTTATCATTGTCAGTCGACTATAGCGTCACGCCTGTCATCTATGAACAGCAGCCTTATTTTATTATCGAGATGTGGGGTAAAGATCGTCAAAGTCGTATCTCTGAGGAGCAGCGTCAACAGCAGCAATACACAGTTGCCCGTCATATGCTACGCTCGGTAGCACACGAAATAAAGAACCCTCTTGCTGGTATTCGCGGGGCAGCCCAACTGTTGCAACGGCAGTTTATTAAATTCAGCGACGCATCTACCACTAGCACCCCTAGTGTTGATAATGCTTTGACAACTACTAACATTGACGCGCAGCATGATTTGCAAAAAATGAATCAAAAACTGCGCAACTATACGGACATTATTATTTCAGAGACTGATCGGTTAACCCATCTTATTGGGCAGCTTCTGGGTTCCAATCAACTGCCAAACTGGCAAACGCTTAATATCCATGAGCCTCTAGAGCATGTCTTAACCTTAGTGACCAATCAGTATCCACAGGTAGTGTTACAGCGTGATTATGATTTATCATTGCCAGAGTTGTGTGCAGATAAGGATCAGCTGATTCAAGTGTTTTTAAACCTTATTAACAATGCTTGTGAGTCGATGACTGAGTTCGAACAAACGCTACAACAGAATAAAATCTCAGAGTCTCAAGAATCACCACAAGCTACCGTACAAACTGAGGGCAATTCTGACTATCAACCGACATTGCATATCCAAACTCGGGTTGCCTTTCAGCATACGATCGTCGGGCAGCAGCACAAGCAAGTGATGCAAATTACTATTACTGATAATGGCTCAGGCATTGATCCAGCATTGATCGGTCAAATATTTTTCCCAATGGTCACTAGCCGTGCGGCCGGTACAGGTCTTGGATTATCCATCGTCCAAGATATTATCAGTCATCATCATGGTATGATTGATGTGAGCTCGACAAAAGAGCAAGAAGATAAGCAAACCCGATTTACGCTATATCTACCATTTACTCAACCCATCACTGAGACATAAACCAAATTATGAATTTATGAATTAAAGGCTGCTAAGTTTCATAACGCCAACTCCCAATCCCCAACTTACCATCAATAATTGCTGATTAGGCCCAATACATGACTGAATATAGCGACGACCTCCAACCTAAAAGCGATGATCAATCAACACAATCACAAATAGTAACTGTGAATAATGCACCCAGCGACCACCCTGCAACATTGTGGTTAATCGATGACGATGCAGCCCTACGTATGGTGTTGGCCGACACGTTTGAAGATGCTGGATTGACCGTTATCAGTTTTACTCAAGCACAAGCAGCATGGACTCGCCTTAATGATGTGTTAAAACA
This sequence comes from Psychrobacter sp. BI730, assembly GCF_013414195.1. Classification (GTDB taxonomy): domain Bacteria; phylum Pseudomonadota; class Gammaproteobacteria; order Pseudomonadales; family Moraxellaceae; genus Psychrobacter. The sequence goes on along the minus strand of NZ_JAATTV010000006.1, from coordinate 150,551 downwards.
GCAAGAGTCAGCCGAGCAATTACCAGACGTCATACTGACCGATATTCGTATGCCAATGATGGATGGATTGTCTTTTAGCGACTGGGTCCATCAGCATTTCCCTAAAATGCCAATCGTAATTATGACGGCACACTCAGACCTAACCTCTGCTATCAATAGCTATCAGACTGGTGCTTTTGAATACTTGCCCAAGCCTTTTGACTTAGATGATGCAGTTGCAACGATTTATAAAGCCATCAACTATCAGCCCAATTTAGAAACAACGACTGTTTCCCTTTCAGATGAATCCAATACCAATACAACGTCTGACACGTCTACCGAAGACCTGATAAAACCTAAAGCAGCATCTTCTAGTAAGACAACTAAAGAAAATAAGAACAAAGGTGCCAGCGTAACCAAAGATAATGGGAACCCTAGCGGCATCATTGGACAGTCTCCAGCCATGCAAACAGTGTTTCGTGCTATTGGCAGGCTGGCACAATCTCCCATTTCCGTCTTAATCACTGGTGAGTCTGGAACGGGTAAAGAGTTGGTTGCCAGTGCTTTACATCAACACTCCCCACGTAAGCAGCAACCGTTTATTGCGCTTAATATGGCAGCCATACCACATGACTTGATCGAGTCTGAGCTATTTGGTCATGAAAAAGGCGCGTTCACTGGTGCAACAACGATGCGTCAAGGCCGTTTTGAGCAGGCAGACGGTGGTACTTTATTCTTAGACGAAATCGGTGACATGCCTTTTAGCACTCAGACACGGCTATTACGCGTCCTAGCCAATGGTGAGTTTTATCGTGTTGGCGGTCAGCAGCCGATAAAGGTCGATGTACGTATCATCGCAGCCACTCATCAAAATTTAGAAGAGCTGGTAAAACAAAGCCGATTCCGCGAAGATTTGTTTTATCGCCTTAATGTCATTCGATTACCCCTACCACCACTACGTACACGCCCTGAGGACATTCCTGCATTAGCCCTTTACTTTATGCAGTCTGCTGCAGAGCAAATGAATACCACCCCGAAGCATCTACATCCTGCTGCATTGCAAATTATGCAGACGTTTGACTGGCGCGGTAATGTGCGTCAATTAGAAAACGTCTGCTTGTGGCTCACGGTGATGGCCACTGGTGATACGGTGATGGCGACAGACTTACCACCAGAGCTACTGGAAAACATCTCACCTAATACGGTGCTTTATGAAGAGCATGGCTCATCAAAGGAAGATGCTCAAGAGCATTTGGCACAAAGTGGCCATGTGTTAAATGGCAGTTCATTAAACAGTCATCAAAATGAGCGACGTAGCCAGTTACCTAAAAACCAAAGTTGGCAGCAAGCATTGGCTGATTGGGCTGAGCAGTCGCTAAGCACGGGTGAAACTGATATTTTGCAAACAGCAACTCCTGAGTTTGAGCGCGTTTTATTAACAGCAGCACTCAATCACAGTGGAGGCAAAAAGATAGAAGCCGCGAGTTTACTTGGTTGGGGACGCAATACTCTGACACGCAAATTGCAGCAATTAGATATCTCTGCCCCGAGAGTACCAACTAAGGAATAAAAAATGTATAAAACACGATATTAAATTATTATCGATATCAATCACTTAAAATTAATATCTAAAATAAATGATAAATAATTAAAAATAATTGCAAATAGGGGTTGCCAAACAATTAAAACTCTATATAATAGCCAACCACTGAGACGCACTACCGAATCAGTTAACTATCTATATAGCGTTTGAGTTTAATCGCTTTTGATGATAGAGTAACGAAAATGGGGCTGTGGCGGAATTGGTAGACGCACCAGATTTAGGTTCTGGCGCCGCAAGGTGTGAGAGTTCGAGTCTCTCCAGCCCCACCATTTTCGGATAGTACATCTTAGACCAAATATCAAAACCTGCTTTTTAGCAGGTTTTTTTGTGTCTGGAATTTGGTGTTAAAACTATAAAGTATCTTGTTAAAAGTATTAATCTACTTTTCTACCCTTTATAAATCCTTCAGCACCTCATCCGTACTTTTATAGCACCTCTCTACCCGCTTTGCCAATGCTTTCATGTACTTGCCATAGACAGAACTAATTAATAGAAAGGTTTCCCTCATTATCATTGAATAATGCACTACGTTGATTTTTACGGAGGGTTTCACGTTGAATGATATTTTTTGCATCGACTTTTTCTAAAGGCAATCTTGTTTCGCGAGAAAGATCGCCATCGGCTATTAAAGATAAATAACGAGAACAACAAACTCTTAAAAAAGAGGTGAAATTGCCAATATCATGATCAGCATCGAGAGATTCAAGGTATAGCTTAGTGATCAGTTGATTAACCGTCATTTGATCACGAAATGACAACTCTTCTAATATATCCCAAAAAAACACTTCTAAACGAATTGAGGTGACAACGCCCTGAATTCGAAGTGATTTGGTTTTAGAGCTCCACAAGCTGTCGTCAGCACTAATAAAAAGTTGGCACATATATAATATATCCTCTCTCGATACTGGGGTCTATTGAACGTTCAATAGACCCGAATTAATGCTTATAGCAAAGCAACAAACTGCTTTAGCATCGCTGGGTGGGCAGGCCATGCAGGTGCCGTTACCAGTTGGCCATCTGTAATAGCGCCATCCATAGGCAACTTGACATACTCAGCGCCAGCCATTTCTATTTCTGGCTGACACGCAGGATAAGCAGATACTTTTTTACCCTTCAATACGCCAGCAGCCGTCAGCATTTGTGGCCCATGGCAAACTGAGGCAATCGGTTTATCAGTATTTGCGAAATGCTGAATCATTGCAATGACCTTAGCATTCAAGCGCAAGTATTCTGGCGCACGCCCACCTGGTAAATACAAGGCATCGTAATCTTCTACATTGATATCAGCAAAAGACGCATTAAGGACAAAATTATGACCGCGTTTTTCGGTATAAGTTTGATCACCTTCAAAATCGTGTATTGAGGTAGCAATGCTATCACCTGCAACCTTATCTGGGCAGACCGCATCAACCTCATGCCCCATCGCTAGTAGCGCTTGGAACGGAACCATGTTTTCATAGTCTTCAACAAAATCACCGGTAATGATAAGTACTTTAGCCATGATATTCTCACTGTATTGTAATAAAACATTGTAATGAAATATGGGAACCCAAATTAGTTTATAGCGACTTCGCTTAAAATGAGCCTGAATATCCATTCAAACATAAAAAACAACGACTAGGTAATATGTGAATACTACAAACAATCACTTTTTAAAATAAAATAATAAATTCAGCTATTTTCTAATAACTTCAAATCTATCAATATCTTATCCATCTTCTGATATCGTCTCTCTACCCGCTTCGCCAATGCTTTATCGACAATAAATTGATAATGACTATATTCTGCTGACAACGTTGGAATGGGTTGCTGGCAATGCTGAATCGCCCACGCTTTTGATTTTTCATGGCTGTCGGCATTTACCTGAAACGGGCGTTTCCCTGTTAGTATCTCAACCATCATGATGCCAAACGCGTAGATATCACTTTGCATAGTTGCACGCTGACCTTGCCAGCGTTCAGGTGCGAGATACGCTGGTGTGCCAGCAGGATTTGGTTGGCTATTAGCCACCGTCATACGTTGTGCTAAAGCAAAATCAGTAAGTAACAATCTAGGGGTCAGACTATTACTCATGGTATCTGCTGGCCATGCATCGTCAGAACCCTCAAGCATAATATTGCTGGGCTTGATATCATTATGTAGCCAGCCAGCCTGATGCAAATTGGCTATCAAGTATGCAGACTTCATGATGAAATGATGCTTTTGTGATGCTATCAATGACAGATGTTTTGAAGCGGTCAGCTGACTCGCCAAGCTACCATTAGGATAATAAGGCGTGACTACTATAACTAAGTGTTGCAACTGCCCTAGTATTTGAACGTCCACGCAATGATGAGCCAGTAGTGGCGGTGCGATAGCATTATCTTTGATTTTCGATGAAGCATTTACAGCAGCTAAAATATCCGCTTCATGAGTTAAATCGGCAGCAATAGGATAAGCGCCATCACTCAACTGCCATTTAATCATCACACTACCAAATTGCGGATGCTGGGCACGTGTTAGACCTTGGAAGTAAGTATTGTCGATATGTTGCGTTTTGACATCTTGCGTTTGTTCTGTGCTTTGCTGAGCAATACGTTGATGCACTATCTCCCTAAAATATTGTGCGTCCAGTTCTTGGGTGATAATGGGCAATAGCTGCATCGCCTGCGCTTGCAAAGCTTGCGTAATAGACGCATTACTGGCACTATTTTCCATGGTATTGTTTCTCATAATATAGCGAGATTATTGCCTTCCCATTCGTATCATTTCCAAAGATAATAATAGCGTGAATAATGATTACAAGTACTACGATCAATAGGTACTAAGATTGTAGGCACTGAAATGTTAGCAGCGTTAATTGTATTTTTGGGTATGGTATTAAAGACAACCTTAATTGCTAGAGCCACTATGTCACAACCAACTATCCCGACTATGCCATCTGATCAACCTACTTACGCCCTACCCGCACCTTTGTTAAACTTACTCAGTCAGTACTTACAAGAGCGAGTCACACCAACTATTGAAATCGACCCGAGCCAGCTTGCTTATCGCTGGGTTGGTGGACGCACTGGTCACCTGCAGCCTTTGTCGGTCAACCTGTTTTTGAGCTTAGATGACTTGCATGGTATCGATACGCAAAAATCGAAACTGGTACAAAACACCCGTCAGTTTATTAAAGGTTACCCTGCCAACCATGTATTGATGTCAGGGACACGCGGTGCCGGTAAGTCATCATTGATTCGCGCTTTGCTACAAGCTCATCATAGTGAAGGCTTGCGTATTATTGAGGTTGCCCGCGATGATCTGCAAGTATTGGATAAGATTCGTACTGCTATTAATGCCCTACCACCAAATTGTCATTGCCGCTATATCGTATACTGTGACGACCTCGCTTTTAATGGTCAAGACGAAAGCTATCGTGCACTAAAGAGCGTGCTTGATGGCTCGCTAGACTCTGAGCAAGACAAACTACTGGTCTACGCCACCAGTAATCGCCGTCGCTTGCTACCACAGATGATGAAAGACAATGTCGATATTTATAATGGGCAGACGGATGAAGTCAATCCCTATGAGGCCATTGATGAAACCGTGTCATTATCAGATCGATTCGGTTTGTCCCTCACCTTCCATCCTATGGATCAGCAGACTTATCTACAAATCGTTCAGCATTATCTGAATTTAGAGCAGCAAAAAATCTCAGCTGATGTGGATAGTGAGGCTAAGAACATTTTGGAAAGTCAGTCTATGCCTGATAAGATCAGAAAGGATGCGCTACGTTGGGCCTCAGAGCGTGGTGGTCGCTCAGGACGAGTTGCTTATCAATTTAGCCGTTTTTGGAGTGGTGAAACACAATTGGCTATCGAAGACAGTAAGCGCTAGGTCATATTTGACGCTAAATCATATCTAAGCTTAACCATGTCTAATCATTGCGTGCAGAGCCTATATACTGCACGCAGTTCTCCTCTTGACTGCCCTCTTGATTGCTTACCGACTCAACTGCACCATCAACCATATATTGGTCAAAATCTGCGGCCAGCCATAGATTGCCTTGATAGACACTTTGCGCATCTAAGCGAATATATGCCATATTTGGCGTTTCGCTATCTGGATTATCAAAGTTCTGATAGCGAGCGCTAAAGTGGGTCAAAATGATGTTTTTCAGGTTCATCTTTTGCGCGAATGTGCCCACCACATGCGCACTGCTATGCATCGGGTCATAGTCAGGGTTTCTGGCTTGAATAGCCATCATGACCTCATGCGTATAAGTGGCCTCATGCACCAATAAATCTGTGTCCATAACTGCTTCACTCAAACACTCTGGCGTATCATTGTCTCCTGCCACCACCACTCGCGTCCGCTGTATTTCCTCATCAACATAGTCTACTGAGTGCAATTGTCTATTACCCTCAGTCGTGACATCTTCGCCTTGCTGCAATCTGCCCCATAGTGCGCTTGCTGGAACACCATCTGCCACAAGCTTATCTGTATTAAGGATGCGGCGGCTAATAGTCTGAGTAATACCAAAGGCATGAGAAGCAACCCGATGTGATAGCCGCGTAATATCAATATCAAGCTGATGTTGGCCGCTTAAGCTAATGTTAACTTTGTTCGTATCACCTTGCTCAGCCAACACCTCTTCAATCTCTACAAAATTGAGAGCAAAAGGTAGATACAGCTCTGTAGTGGCGGTAATCGCTTCAAGCAAAGTAGCAATCGTTTTTGGGGCAATCAAAGTTAATGGTTCACGGCGTCCTGACATAGCAGCGCTTGCTAATAGCCCTGGTAGACCGTAGCAATGGTCACCATGCACATGAGTGATGCAGATAGCAGCCAATTGATGTAAGGAGAGCTTAGTATGTAGCAACTGCTGCTGTGTGCCCTCTCCGCAATCAATCAGCACCCATGGACGCGATTTCTTACTCTGATTGTTCTGTTGACGGCCTCTTTGCTGTACGCCAAAGCTATGCGGATTCAGACACTCTATCGCCAGTGCAGTCACATTACGCTGTTTAGTCGGTACACCCGCGGACGTACCCAAAAAGGTTAGCTTTAGCATAATGATGCCTTTTATTTATCAGGAGTACTGGCTGAAAAGCACAAGTGTGTCTCTTCATTATAAAAATAACAAAAGTAGAATAAACGAAGAGTGTGCCCTAGCTATGACAGTTGGCATATCATGGTTTTTTGACCTTCAACCATTTGTCCACCATTGGCGGTGCACTCATTTACCATATTCGATTCGTAAGATTTCCAGCCACCATAAAAGCTCGCTGCACACAGAATGACCACTAGAATTTTCTGTGACCACGATTTGATAGAGACTTGCTGGCTATTAATCTGCTGTCTATTATTTTCTTGCATACTGATATCTTGCTTATTAAGTGATGTTTGAGTTGCTGACTGATTGTCATCTTTGTCTAGGCTATCTTGTTTCAGATGGTCTTTATTCGAGGTGTTTAGATCTGTCATGATATTATCCTAAAAAAGGCTTTGTTTATTCATAAACAAAGCCTTTGGTCTACATGGCTACTTAAGCGTTGAGAGATGATTATACCAGTATCCTCTAAAAATTCAGACGGCCGCCCTTTTTTTCTGCTCGCTTAAAGGCATCTCGTTCTTCGCAGCGTTTGAGCCAGTTCAAAAGATTGGTATATTTACTCTGATCTAAACCTGCACCAGCATTGGCACCCAAGACTGCAAGATGCATTTGAATATCAGCGGCGCTAAATTCACTACCTGCAAACCAATGGTTTTCATGTAGATGACGCTCCATCATATCTAACATCTTCTCCAAACCGCTACTGATCATGTTCTTTTCAATCTGACCTTGGATTTTTTTGCTGATAGGTTTGATTAGCATCGGCGACTGAGACACTACTTTTGTGAATACCAAACGCATGACCAACAGTGGCATCAATGAAGCCTCTGCAAAGTGTAGCCAAAACGTGTAGGCTTCCCACGCTGCTTCGTTATTATCGTCAGGTTTGAACTGCTTTTCTTTATCATAGTGCTTAATCAAATATTCAATGATAAACCCTGACTCAATCAGCACACGATCGTCCGCTTCTAGTATCGGTGCATTACCAATCGGATGCACTTGCTTTAAGCTATCAGGGGCACGGTATGCCTTATTGCGCTCATAGCAAGTCAGTTTATAATCAACGCCGAGCTCTTCCAACAGCCAGATAATACGAAACGAGCGCGAGTTTGCTAAATGATGAAGATGTAACATAAACCGTCCTAGTTATATATTGTAGTAAATCAGCCATAGTATCTTAGATATAGCGCCATACGTTTACTCGATCGTGGCCCTACTGCTCTCGATAATAGCGTAATTTCTAATTGTTTAATACTATGAGTTGGTAGACATACTGGAAAACAATGCCTACCGAATCGATACTATCTCAGACGGTGTACTCTTCAACATCAATCTAAATGCAATGCTTCAATCTTGCGCGTCATTTTATCTATTTTTTGCTGATATTTTTTGATTTGGCGGAATCGATGCGCGATTAGCACGCCTTTGATACGGCGATTTTTCAGGCGACGACGTGGTGGAAAACTGCCTACTTGTGGTTCATTGTAGCCATGTAAGCGGTCTTCACGTTTACGCGCCATATAGCCCAACGCGCTATCAGCAATCATAATCAGCAATGCGACAAAAATCATGCTATACATCAGCATGGAGCCACCATCATGTAGGCTGCGATCTAAAATTGCGATTGAGAATATGAACAAGAATATTGGCTCAAGGTAGCACAGAGTGCCAAAAAGTGAGACAGGAAGCTTCTGACTGGCCACCATTGTTAGTGACATTGCAGCGGTACTGATAATGCCTAATAACGGCAACAGGTACCAAAGCTTGTGGTTGGTGATTGCTACTTCAAAACCGCCATTCATATACAGCGCGACCAGTACGACTGGTAACAACAATACGAGGTCTGAAATCAAACCAGTAATAGGCGGTACTGCCAACTTGCGGCGTAGTAGATAATAAGGAGGATAACCCAAGCAAACAAATAAAGTCGCCCAAGAAATAGCGCCATACTCAAAAATATCGTAAGCGATACCAAGACCTGCACACACAATGGCAGCCCACTGAAGTAAGCTCATGTCTTCGTTGTAAAAGAACCTGCCGACAACAATCATAATCATCGGATATAGGAAATAACCCAACGTTACTTCAAGCCCCAACCCATTGACTGGCGCCCACATAAATATCCAGATTTGCGCGCCCAAAATCGGTGTGGGTAGTATAAATAAAAACCACTCTTTCGCGTTCTTTAGTGTTTTTAGATAATCGAAAATGTGCTGCCACTGCTTTAATACGCTGACCAGCAGCACGAGACTAAAAAACATTGTCAGCACGCGCCACGAAGCGACTTGCGTACCTGATAATGGTTGCAGCAGTAGACCAAATAAGAACAGCAATGAGTATAAAAAATTTGCAGCGACAGCAGTGATTGTACCCTGCGAGGTTTGGTTAGTAGTCAGCATCACAACAGCCTTTAAAGATTGGGGCACATCCATGGCAATTTTTAAAAAAAACAAAAGCCTCAGACGAGAACGTCTGAGGCTTTTGCATATAAGGTCGTCGCGCAATCTAAGTTGAACGCTTTTGATGTATTAGGCTTACATCATGGTCGGCATTATGTCAAAGTCAGAATGAATAAGCAATGCCACTGTTCATCTAGTGTCTAAACTTTTAAATTGAGTAAATTTAATGCAGGTAAGTGCTTATTTTGCATCAAGTTGTTCGATTTTTTGCTGTATCTTATCCATCTTTTTTTGATAACGACGAATCTTACGAAAACGATGGGCTTTTAGCACGCCATCGATACGCTGATTGATAAAGTGACGACGCGGTGGAAAGCCGCCAATCTGAAGCTCTCTATAGCCATGCAAGCGGTCATTACGCTGACGAACGAGGTAACCTTTTATGCTATCGGCCATCATGACCAGTAGCGCAAGCGTAATCATGCCATACATAAAGAGCGAACCACCTTCTTCAAGGCTTTGACTCAGAACCGTGATAGACAACACAAATAACAGCATCGGCTCGATATAACTTAATGCCCCAAACAGTGATACTGGCAACTTGCTACTGGCAATCATCGTCAGCGACATCGCAAGCGCACTAAAAGCACCAAGCAGCGGCAATAGATACCAGAACTTCACATCTTGCGCCGCAACATCAAAACCACCCGTCATATAAAGCACGATCAGCACGACTGGTGTCAACAGCGTCAAATCAAACAATAATCCTGTAATGGGCGGTACAGAAAGGGTACGCCGTAGCAGATAATATGGCGGATAACCCAAGCATACAAACAGTGTCACCCAAGAGACTGAGCCATACTGAACAATATCGTAGCCGATGCCGAGCGCTGCAAATATCGCGGCAGCCCACTGCAAGATGCTCATATACTCATGATAAAAGAATCGACCAAGCACAATCATCACTAGCGGCAATAAGAAATAACCCAACGTGACATCGAGACCAAACCCATTAACCGGCGCCCACATAAACAACCAAATCTGCCCGCCTAGGATTGGCGCTGGCAGTATAAATATTAACCATTCTTTTAGTGTCTTTAGCGTCTTTATATAATCAAAAACATGTTGCCATTGCTTGGTCAAACTGACCAGTATCACCAAACTGAGCAACATCATGAGCACACGCCATGATGCCACCTGCGTACCGGTTAAGGGCAGCATAAACAACCCAAACAAAAACATCATCGCGAATAAAAAGCTCGATGATACCGAAGCAACCGTTCCCTGAAAAGTTTGATTGGTCGTAAGCATAACAACAGCCTTAAAAAATAGAACCTTATTTACAGTATTGAAAAAATGAGAATGAAAAAACAAAAGCCTCCGACGATAACGTCAGAGGCTTTTTTCTAGAAAAATGCTAAGAGACTAGACTCAAAAGCTAATTACCAAGACTATTACTCGTCATCGTCTTATGCATAGTTAGTCTATTATAGATTGTCACTTGGTTTATTGTCGTTTGCAATATCAATCGCATCATCGACGTCGGTAGTTGCAGTATTGTCAGTTGTCGCATCAATATCTATCTGCTCTTGACCTTCTACCTCAAACGTACCGTCTTCTCTCATGGCATCGATAAGCTCGTCATCGCTCTCTTCGTGCTCAACACGCGCCATAGCAACCAGTTTTTCATCTTTTGACAGACGAATCAATGTTACGCCTTGCGTATTACGACCAGAGCTAGCAACATGCTCAACTGGGGTACGAACCAATGTGCCTTTATCAGAGATTAGGATAATATCATCGGTAGAGTCAACCTTGGTCGCTCTTACTAGTGCGCCATTACGTTCGCTGGTCTTGATAGCGATCACACCGCCACCGCCACGATTTTGCGTATTGAACTCATCGATAAAGGTACGTTTACCAAAGCCGTTTTCACAAGCAATCAAGATTTCACGTACATCATCTTCGATAACGACTAATGATTTGATAAATTCGTCAGTAGCCAGACGCATACCGCGGACGCCTTTTGCAGTACGGCCCATCGCACGCGCGTCATTCTCATCGAAACGAATGGCTTTACCACTTGAAGCAAACAACATCACTTCTTGGCTACCATTGGTGATACGAGCACTGACCAATTTATCACCGTCTTCTAATCCAACTGCAATCAAACCGTTCGATCTGATATTGGCAAACTGCTTCAGCTCTACTCGCTTCACTGTACCATTGGCAGTGGCAAAGAACACAAAAGGTGGCTCTGCTTGGTTGGTATCTTCTACCGAATCGTCATCATTGCTTACTTCTGATACTTCACTTACTATTGATGTATCTTCCACAATTTTTGGAATTGGTAGTATGGTTGTAACGGTTTCGTCGCTATTTAGGCCAATTAGATTAACCAATGGACGACCACGAGCACCGCGACTAGCAATCGGCACTTCAAAACCACGTAGACTAAAGACACGTCCACTATCAGTGAAACACAGTACCGTCGAATGCGTTGATGTCACGACTAAATGATCGATTACATCGTCTTCTTTCATTGCTGTGGCAGACTTACCTTTACCGCCACGTTTTTGTGCAACATAGTCATCAATCGGCTGAGTTTTGGCGTAGCCAGTACGCGATACCGTCATAACGACCGTTTGCTCAGGGATAAGGTCTTCGCGACTAAAGTCCATACGTGAATCGATGATATCGGTACGGCGCTCATCACCAAAATTATCGCGAATCTCGATCATCTCATTAGAGATAATCGCCATCAGCTTATCAAAATCGCCAAGGATAGACTCTAAATGCGCGATTTCACGCAGTAAGTCTTGGTATTCTTCGGTCAATTTATCTTGCTCAAGACCAGTCAAACGATGCAATTGCATATCTAAAATCGCATTGACCTGCTCAAGTGATAAGCGATAACGCTCTTCGCCTTCGATTAGACCAAACGGCGCTTTAGGATCTTCGCCATCGATAAACTCAGGACGTACTGACTGACTACCAGCAGCTGTAAGCATCGCAACGACACTACCTGAACCCCATGTATTATTTAATAGACTTTCGCGCGCCAATCCACGGTTTGCAGAGGCTTTAATCGTCGCAATAATTTCGTCAATATTGGCTAGAGCGACCGTTAGACCTTCTAGCAAATGCCCACGAACGCGGGCTTTGTTCAATTCATAAATCGTACGGCGGGTCACCACTTCTTGACGATGACGAACAAACGCAGCGATAAGCTGACGCAAGGTCAATAGTTTTGGCTGACCATTATCCAGCGCCACCATATTGATACTAAAGCTAGACTCTAGCGGCGTTTGTAGAAATAGGTTATTAACAATAACTTCAGCCGTCTCACCGCGACGCAAATCAATAGCGATACGCATACCGTCTTTATCAGACTCATCACGAATCTCGCTAATGCCTTCGATTTTTTTATCACGGACAAGCTCTGCGATACGCTCGATCAGTTTGGCTTTATTGGCCTGATAAGGTACTTCGGTAAATACGATGCGCTCACGATCACGGTTGACGCCAGAATTGCTCATCGGCTCGATATGATAACGACCACGAATATGCAAACGGCCTTTACCCGTACGATAAGCATCTAAAATGCCAGCGCGACCATAGATAATACCGCCGGTTGGAAAATCAGGACCTGAGATATGCGACATCAGCTCTTCAGCTGAAACTTGTGGGTTTTCAGCATAAGCAAGACAAGCATTGATCACTTCGGTCAGGTTATGCGGTGCCATATTGGTCGCCATACCAACAGCGATACCCGTCGCGCCATTGACCAATAGGTTAGGAATACGCGCTGGCATCACGCTTGGCATGCGCTCAGAGCCGTCGTAGTTGTCTTCCCAATCGACCGTGTCTTTGTCCAAATCAGCGAGCATCTGGTGGGTCAGTTTGGTCATACGTACTTCGGTATAACGCATCGCAGCCGGAGGATCATCATCGATCGAGCCAAAGTTACCTTGACCATCAACCATTGGATAGCGCAAGCTAAAATCCTGCGCCATACGGACGATGGCATCATAGACGGCACTATCGCCATGTGGATGGTACTTACCGATAACATCACCGACCACACGTGCTGATTTTTTATACGGTTTATTATAATCGTTTGATAGCACGTGCATGGCATACATCACGCGGCGGTGTACAGGTTTGAACCCATCACGCACATCAGGCAGCGCACGCGAGACGATCACGCTCATCGCATAATCCAAATACGACTGCTTTAGTTCATCTACGATGCCAATAGGACTGACCGATTCGCTCATATACACTCCTTCACTCACATTTTTTTCTAACGTTGACACATCGCTTATGGCACCCATAGATCATATAAAAATACTGCCACATAAATGGGCAGTCATGACCAAAATAGACACCATAAAAAAACACTGCTACACGTGCAAAACAATAGGAAAATAGTGATACGGTTTTTGTTAAAAACAATGTTTAATAAAAGAAGCTATTTTAGCACAAATTTGCTGATTTAGGGGGTTCTGAGTACCATTAAAATCAAGCTAGACGGTTCATTCGCAGTGATATTTTGAATTATTGACACACACTAAAATAATTCTAATGACAGGTTTTTTTTGATTGGCTGATTTTGCCATTTTTACAGACGAACTTACCATCTGCTGAGCAATGAGACAGCCCGCCCATTTTACCTGAACAAGGCGTATTTCGAGCTTGTGCTTGGCTCATAGATGTAAAGGCAAATACTAGGGCGAGTAGCGCTGTGCTGATTGATTTCATTGTTTATTCTCCATATCTGATGGATATTAAATAGAAAAATACTATACTCATTAGCTACAGTTCGACAAGATTTATTTTGACTAACTGAGTGGATACTTATATTTCTATCTAAAATTCAACATAACATTTAATTTAACGCTAAAATCTTGAATATAGAACTCATACGTGGTTTGCATATAAGCTCTATTGACCAAACAACTAGGATGCTTAGAATATTTAGCCAATACAACAACACCTACAACTGTCTCTGACGTGAACTGATTGTTGTTATGGTCATATTGTTTTCATAACCATAATGCTTTGCCATGAGCTAATAGCTTTCAAAATCATATTATTTTAATGAGTACATGGTGATTTAAACGACTTTAATGCGGTTATTTTTTAGTGATACTGGACAAAAAAATTCTAAACGCTACACTACCTCATCTTTTATAGCACTTAAATAACGACCTAACAGGCTACTTTTATTATGGATATCATTCTTGCAATTGTTTGGATTTTAGCAATGGTGCTATACAGTTTTTCGAGCGATTATGTTGCTAGCTTTCCTAACCATAACAATCGCGCTGTCCCTTATGTCCGTTGGGGAGCACTTTTAGTCGCTATGGCTTTATCAGCATACTTGTCAAAAGCCTATCAAGAAAATCTACAAGGCAATGGTATGTGGGTGTTTGTTATCGTGGTATTTATCGTTATTGTTTTAGCGAAAGTCGTTTTTAAATGGGTAATTAACAGACGCCTGAAACGCTAGTTAATACTGAATAGTTTTATTAATTTGACCCTCTTACTTATTGATCTAAATACCTATGACAATTAAACATCAAGATAGCCAGCCTGACTCAAACCTTTCTATACCAGCAGAAAACGATCGAGCAGATCGTAGTTTCAATGCTATTGCCGATCATTTCGAAAAGAAAGTCTATGGTGGTTTAAAAGGCGAGATTCGATTGGCTGTGCTACGCCGTGATATTTTTGAATATAGTTCACAGATGAGTGAGGCGCTTGGGCGACCTTTACGTATCCTGGATGTGGGTGCAGGGCTTGCGCAAATTGCGATAGAGCTGGCTGCTCAAAGTCATAGCGTAGTCATCAATGATATATCCGCAAATATGCTTGAGAAGGCAAAAGCAAACGCTGAACAAATCGATCAAGCGCTGGATATCACATGGCACGTCTGTCCATACCAAGCGCTTGAAGAAACGCTAGGTAAAGAGGAAAACGATAAGTTTGATTTGATCCTATCGCACGCGCTACTTGAATGGTTGGCAGAGCCTGCTGCCGTCATGGACTTCTTTGATCAATATCTAACCGATGATGGCGCGCTATCTTTGTGCTTTTATAATCCCGCAAGCTTTGATTATCGCAACCTCATCATGGGAAATTTTAATTTACTCGATAATACAGACTACAAGGCGGACAATAAGAAAAGCCTCACACCCAATCATCCCGTTGCTAAAGAAGAAGTGGAGTCTTGGTTGAAGGCGCATGACTATCAGACGGTACGTAGCAGTGGTCTACGGGTATTTCATGACTATGCACCGCTCAAGCGTGGCGGTCATAACGATCCAGATGCGGTGATAAGGATGGAGCTGCGCTACTCACAATTAGAGCCATACAAATGGCTTGGACGGTATTTGCATATTTTGGCTAAACGGTAAACTTAGACAACCGCTCAAAAGCTGTGAAGGCTGCTAAACGTCTTCATCAACTCTCGATGATCTGTCATATTCTGACCAAGTGGTGGCATTGACCTCTTTTTCGTCAAACACGACCACATGCTCCAATAACGGCAAGATACCAATATGTGAACCAATTTCATGATTATGATGGCTAGCAACCAGTGATAATATGGTCTGTCCGTCATCTAACTGTAGACGGTACAAATAGTTGGCACCGCGGAACACTCGCCCAATCACCAAGGCTGTCTGCGTACTATCATCATCATGGATAATATCGTCAGGACGCACGAGCACTTTGATTGGTGTACCATTTGGATAATCATATTCGCAGTACTGTGGTTGTCCTGATTGATCATAGACTTCCATGCGGCGATAGATATTGCCAAGCGCCGTCTCAACATGACCTTCTTTGATAATACCGTCTATCATAGCGCCTTCGCCTACGAATTCTGCGACAAAAGAACTGACAGGCTCATGATACAGCTCACTTGGTCGCGCCCACTGTACCAATCGTCCTTTATCCATTACCCCTACTTTATCCGCTAGCGCGAACGCTTCATTTTGATCATGAGTGACCAAAATCGCTGTGGTATTGGTACGTTTGAGAATATCACGGACATTCATTGCCAGTGATTCACGCAGTACTACATCTAGATTAGAGAACGGCTCATCAAGTAATAGTAGTTTTGGTTTGGGTGCTAGCGCTCTTGCAAGAGCCACACGCTGCTGCTGACCACCAGAGAGCTTATTAGGACGTTTATCCGCATGCTCAGTCAATTCAACTAAGCTTAGCATCTCAGCTACACGGGCTTTTTTGTCAGCAGCTGACCATTTATTGAGACCAAAGGCGATGTTCTTTGCCACGCTTAAATGACCAAAAAGAGCATAATCCTGAAACACCATGCCCATGCCACGCTTAGCTGGCGCAACTGCGAATGATTGGCGAGCTGTTTTTTCAGTTAAGCGTTGATTATTTAGATAGATAGTGCCGCCGCGACTTTGCTCCAGTCCCGCGATTGCTCGAAGTGCTGTGGTCTTCCCGCAGCCGCTATAACCCAAGAAACAACCAATCTCGCCTTGTTCCAGCATCAATGATAGACCATTGACAACAATAGTATCGTCATAGCCTACGATGAGATTTTGCACACTAAAATAAGGATCTGTGGCGATATATTTCTCAGTATTTTGTTGTGAGGTATTGCTTTGTTCTACAGTTTTATTCGGCTGAACTGGATTGGTTCTATTTTGTGACAGTGGTGATTTTGCTACAGGCGTATGGCTAGCCCGAGCCTTTTCTGACTTAGAATTTGTTGAGTCGTTCATTGAATCAGTGTACATAAACGGTACCAGTTCGCTATTAGTAAGTAAAACCATCGATAAAACAGAGCAAATTATAATATAGCTGACACTACGCGTGTGCTGTTAAACTTATACCAAATTATTGCTATTAACTTTGTTGTTACTAGCTGTGTTTGTCGCTTTGACGCAGTAATATCCAAACAGGGAGCAAACCAACCAGCACAATTAGTAAGCTCGGCAAAGCGGCTCGTCCCCACATACCTTCGCTCGTCATTTCAAACACTCGTACTGCAAGCGTATCCCAGCCTTGACGCCGTGTCATTAGCGTAATGGGCATCTCTTTCATCACTTCGACAAAGCCCATCAATAGTGCAGTCAATACACCAGGGCTAAGCACAGGTAGCATTACATGACGCCAGCGCTGATAAGGACTGTCGCTAAGTAATTTTGCAGCAGCTTCTTGATTGACAGTCAATCGCTGCAACTGTCTGTCAACAGGCTGAAAACTCACCGTCATAAAACGCGTCGATAACGCCAGTAGCATAACAATGACGCTGCCAGAGAGCACTTGCTGTGAGGTGATACCAAAGGCAATCATTTGATTATCAAGCCACGCAATGGGTATAAATATCCCTACCGCCAACACAGTCCCCGGTACGACATAGCCTAAATTGGCTAAAGTGGTCATTAGCTTAGTCGATTTATCAGGGTACTGCCGTTTGATCCACGCAATGATAATGGCCAAAAAGGCAATAAACAGCGTGGTCATACTAGCAATCATGAGGCTGTTGGTAACAAAATCAATGTAACGCGCATCAAAATCTTGGCGAAAATTCAATGCTGTCCAATAAATGAGCTGTAAGAAAGGAATTAAGAAGGCGATTAAAAAAATGAGCGTACACAGCAGTGTCATGGCTAGTTTGGCAGGTTTGCTAGCGTCAAAGCGCTGGCTACTACCTTGGGTAAGTGAGCTACCACGCTTAGCTTGCCAATACTGCTCAAACAATACCACGATAAATATCACACCAATAAGCAAGGCTGCTAGCTGAGCCGCTGTGGTCAAACTAAAAAAACCAAACCATGCCTTGTAAATGGCAGTAGTAAAAGTATCGACATTAAATACCGATACTGCACCAAAATCCGCTAAGGTTTCCATACTGGCTAGCAACAAGCCGCCAATGATCCACGGTAGTGCTTGTGGTAGCGCCAGTCGAAAAAATACACGGCTACGACTCAAACCTAGCATCTGCCCCGCTTCTATCGCTCGCCTACCTTGCGACAAAAATGCCTGACGCGCGAGCAGATATACGTAAGGGTAAAACGCTAGCGATAATACCAAGCCTGCACCCCATACATTCCTTATCGACGGTATGGCAGTACTAATGCCAGAATCGCGCAGAGCTGTCTGTAGCGGCCCACTGAAATCAACAATCCCGATAGTGACAAATGCCAACACATAAGCAGGGATGGCAAGTGGCAACATCAACGCCCACGAAAAGAAACGCTGACCAGGGAAACGATACATACTAGTAACCCAAGCCAGAGCAGTACCAATAGTGCCTGAAACAACAGTCACCATTAGCAATAAAATCGCCGTGTTTTTGAGCACTTGCGGCAGTACATAGTCTGCCATGTGTGTCCAAATCTCTGCCACTGGCTGAGTCCACGACAGCAGCACGATTAAAATCGGTACTAGCATAAACAACGAAATCAGCCCTAAGACTGATTTCGAGATAATACGTTTACGAAGAGCGTGGTCTTGGCTGACAGTCTGCTGGTCATTAACACCGTTATTGACAGTATCGTTTTGACTAACAGACGCATCTGGCGTTGTGATCATATTATCATTACCGTGTCATACGTATAGAGACCTTGTAAGCTTATACCAACCTTAAAATCGTCATTACCCAAATAACTCATCTGTAATAGCTAACCTTTGAACACATTCTGTAAAAGCTTTTGTTTAAAAGCTATTGCCTAAAAGTTATGATTTTAAGATTGGTATCAGTATTACTGGCGACCCCTTATTTATAACCCGCTTTATCCATCATTTGGATAGCTTGAGTTTGTAGTTCACCGAATTTCTGTACATTGATATCGTCTTTTTTGAACTCGCCCCATGATCTGAGCATGTCTGACTCATCGATACCTACTTTTACTGGGAATTCTTTGTCAGAGCTGGCATAAAGACCTTGTGCCTCATCAGATGACAACCACTCTATCAGTTTAAGCGTACCATCTGGATTGTCTGAACCTGCAACCACGCCAGCGCCTGAGATGTTTACGTGCGTACCAGTCGTATCTTGGTTTGCCCAGAATATTTTAACAGGGAAGTTTGGTTTCTCGTCCAATAGACGACCATAGTAGTAGCTATTGGCAATACCTACTTCACACTGACCAGCAGCGATAGCTTCTAACATCGCAACGTCGTCACTGAACACATCAGTCGCTAGGTTATCAACCCACCCTTTAATAACTGCTTCGGTCTTCTCTTCGCCCAAATGCTCCATCATGCTAGCGACAAGCGATTGGTTATAGACCTTTTTAGAAGTACGTAAGCATAATTTGCCTTTCCATTTTGGATCGGCTAAATCTGCATAAGTAGATAGCTGGTCAGCAGTGACTTTGCTTGGGTCATAAAAGATAGTACGTGCACGTAGTGACAGACCTGTCCATTGACCTTTTGGATCACGGTATTTTGCAGGGACGTTGGCTTCTAACACAGTAGACGTTACTGGCTGTAATAGGCCTTGCTCTGCAGCTTGCCATAAGTTACCAGCGTCAACGGTCAATAGCATATCAGCAGGAGTATTCTGACCTTCAGCTTTTAGACGTGCCATCAAAGGCCCAGTTTGGTCTGTAACCAGTTCAACTTTTACACCTGTTTGCTCAGTATAGCGATCTAACAATGGCTTAATCAGCTGCTCATTACGTGATGAGTAGATAGTAATTGTCTGACCATCAGCAGTCGTAGCTTCGTCAGTTGCTGCTTGCTGCTCAGCACCTGTTTCTGTTGACTCTACTTCTACGCTCTCTTCTGTGGTTGAAGAATTACTACAACCTGCCAAACCCAACATCATGCCAAATACGGCTGCAGGTAGGATAAGCTTCGTAGAGGTTAGATTAGCGCTGATAGCGTTCAATGACATGGTTTTCCCCATAGTAATGCTGTAAAAAAAGTAAGACGGATGGTGAGACAAAATAACAGTGATTATAACGATGACTGGCTAAACGCTAGCAGTAATCAGGCCATAATATGTCAAAGCAACATACTAATGGAAGTGAGATTAATTATCAATACATTTGTTTAACTGGTAAATATACCTTTAATGAGTCTTTAGCATTGATTTTTAAGAACTATTTTTCACCAGCTCTTTCAATAATTTGGTCTAGCGACGCGTTTTAGTATCCATCTAAAGCAGCCATTGTCCTAGAATTGCATTGACCGCAGCTTCCGTGCGCAAGATACGAGAACCTATATGTACAGGCGTGCAGCCTTGAGCTAACAACAGCTCTATCTCATAGTCAACCCAACCACCTTCAGCGCCTATACAGACTAGATTTGGTAGCTCTCGTGATGGTTGCTGTTGTAAAAATTCAGAAAAGGACTGCTGACTATAAGGATGCGCGACAATCGCTTGACTGCTTATTAGGCTTCCAAGTGAGTCTTCGACAAATGGCTTAAAACGTTTTTGTAGCGTAATACTAGGAACGATCGTATCGATGCTTTGTTGCAGACCTTCTAATACAAACTCGTCAATCCGCTCAAGCATTGGGCTTTGCCAATAGCTTTTTTGGGTACGGTAGCTATTGATAAGAATGATATCGCGTACACCAAGCGCCGTCATATCCATGATCAACCGCCGTAGCACCTTAGGACGTGGTAACGCCAAAATAACAGTCAGATCCAATTTGGCAGGCGGCACAGTATTGAGCTGAACGTTACTTAACTGAATGCTATTAGAGGTAATATCTTCGATAACAGCAGTACCAAGATTGCCGCCGATTTGGCCAATTTTAAGCGTATCACCGACTTTTGCGCCCAGCACTTTAGTCACATGGCTGACTTGAGACAAGGCATCGATGTTCGCTGTGTCTACTGAGAAGTTTTTAGCGGGCAATAATATACAGTTCATAAGCTATCTTGGTTAGAAGACAGCTCGATTGCGTCTTCAATCATAGTAAATTGACGGGTCAATACCGCTTGCTGCTGTATCGTCATTTGCTCGCCAGCTTGCCCAGCCTGCGCGGCCAATGGCAAATTGCACAGCCAAGTCTCCAGCTGCGTATAAATGCTAACAGCATCTTCACGATTATAAACTGTTTTCTTACGAGAGGATTTTTTATTAGTCTTTAACCGATCATCAATGACTATCTGTGCATCCGAACTACTTGAGTTATTTGACTCAATTGGACGATAGAAGTCATTATTTGGCTGATATAAAGCGCCTACGCTAGCCAATTTATCTATCACATTTTGGCAAGACTGAGTATGACGCCCCATCAATACAGGCGTGGCCACACTTGCAGGCTCTACTGGATTATGCCCACCAATATCTACCAGCGAGCCGCCCACAAACGCTACATTTGCCACTGTATACCAAGTCATCATCTCACCCATACTATCTGCTAGATAGACTTGCGTATCTGCATCAATCGCCTCCCCATCACTGCGCCGAGCCATATTTAACCCAGTTTTCTGAATGAGTTCTGCTACTGCATCAAAACGCTCAGGATGCCTAGGAACGATAACAAGCAACGTATCTGCTAATGTCGTTTGAGACAATAGTTGCTGCTGCAATGACAACGCTGCTGCCTCTTCACCATCATGAGTACTCGCAGCTACCCACACAGGACGATCTGCTATACCAAACTCTGCTCGCAGATCAGCTTTCTTACTATGAATACTGTTATCTTCTACCGCTTTGTCATTAGTTGTGGACGCATTGATTACCCACTTTAATGAGCCTGCTACGCGAATTTGGGCGCTACTAGCCCCTAGTCGCCTAAAGCGTTTAGCAGAGTCACTGTCTTGCGCAATAATTAAAGAAAGATTTTTCATCATGCTGGCGCTGACTGCACCAATTTTTTGATAGCTCTGAAAAGAAGAAGCAGATAGTCGACCATTGACTAGAATACTTGGAATACGGTGCTGGGATAATTTGGTCAAGATGTTTGCCCATAGCTCTGTTTCTACAAACAGTGCAGCGATCGGCTGCACATGCGTTAAGAAAGTCTCGATCACAGCAGGGCTGTCGACTGGCACATAACTATGACTCATCTGACCCTGAGCTATCTTTTCTGCAAAACGACTAGCGCCACGAGCAAAACCTGTCTGAGTCGTATTGGTCAACCATATCTGATAGCCATTAACCAATAACATATCCAGTAAAGGCGCAACCGTATTGGTTTCGCCTAATGAGACTGCGTGGCACCAAATCACCCCTTTATCGATATCAGCATTGACCACTGGACGCGGTGGATACTGCTTACCGAAACGCTGATCAATTTCCTGCTGATAGTTGTCGTTTTTATGAGATCGACGCCATACTTGCAGACGATATAGTGGCTTTAGCAGCCCAATAAGAGACTGATAATATAAAGGTGTCTCATATACCGCACGATTAGGCGATGATACAGGGCCAATTGGATTTGCAGAGTGGTCAGACGGGGTATTAGATGATGGCATGGAACAGCCCAAATTAGTTATGAATCAAACAATAAAAGGGTAAAGGTAAAGCGCGCCAATTCTACCTGAATTTAAGCTGTAACAATAAGCTTTTAAAAAGTTACTGAGTAAATAGTTATTAGATAACGATGGTTAGATAATGACTATTATCAATAAAGCGACTGCAATGATTGCGCCGATTAACAGCTGATAACGCTTGGTGCTATGCTGCTCTTGCTTCTGTGTGGTCAGCAGCACTTCTGCTTGCTGCCATTGCTTGACCAGATTGGCCGCTTCTGCATGACCATTATCCGCTGCCTGCTCTAACCAGTATTTACCGCTATCTATATCTTGAGACACCCCTACTCCTTGATAATACATTTTACTGAGTAGACGCTGAGCACGGCTGTCGTTTTTGCTGGCGGCTTGATTAACCCAATCTACGCCAGATTTTTTTTGATTGTCACTGTCCGCTGTCAAACCTTCACCTAACAATTCATACATGGCCAAACGTAACATAGCCGCTGTATTACCATCTTCAGCAGCCGCTTGTAGTAATAGCAACGCTTTGTTTTTTGCTGCGATATGATCATCTGAAAATATAACTTGGCGACGAGATTTGTTCTGTTTGGCAATATGCTGCTCGAACTGATCTAATACTTTGCGTGCTTGCTGATATTGCACATCACCAGTTGGTTGTGGCACCGTTATCTCATCTAACTCTACGAGCAGTTGCGTAAACATCTCTGGCGTTGATGTGTTTTTTACAGGTGACGCAGGCTTAGCCGTTGGTTGCGCTACTTTAGTCAGCTCAGGCTTTATTGAATTCTCAGACTCAGGAGGCACTACGTTTGCTTGGTTATGCTCAGCTCCTATCGATACTTCCTCTGGCTTGTTAAGAGGAGCATTTAATTGGATAGTACCGATATGCGTATTTAAATCTGCGCTCGGAACGATGCTTTCAGTGACTTGATGAGTGGTTGCTTTATGCGTTGTTACTTTATCCGCTGTTAATTCAGGCACTGAATGAACATCGTTGCTTAAAGTAGTTGGTAGTCTAAGGCTAACCGCTTGATACAACCCACTCTCTACTTGTCCGCCTTGTACTGCGTCAAACTGCCGATCAATATGACCAAACAGACGTAGCCCTATTGGCTCTAGTGCAAAAAATAAGTGCTCTTTAACCACGCTATCATTATCATAACCGACTGCCATATGCTGATAAAAATCATCAGTGATCAACTTTAGCTCAGGGTAACGTTTACGCAGCTCAAACTGACCATACCAATGTGACTTGCTTTGCCACTGCTGTGCCAATACACGACCTGCATAAAACGCCAAAAACACCATAAAATTACGATAGCGTTCATCGACCAGCAACGTCATCTCATCCCATATACCACTCTTGATCATATCTCGGCGCACTTGGGACAATAGCGTATCGATACGCTGTAAACTCTCAAGCGACTCGTCTAACGTACAAGCGCGCAGCTCAGTTTCGTAGGCGATACCACCTGCAATAGGACGCTCAGCTAAGAAATCTTGCCAATAGCCTTCTGCAATATAGTCCAGTGGCGTTAAAGGTGATGCAGACATAGACAGGCGAGTCCTCTTTACAGATAGATAAACCAAAAAAGCATAGGCTATAAAAGTGCTAATACTACTAAAATAATAGAACGGTACTGGTAGATTACCTTACCCTGAAAATCCGAGTGCTACAATAAAGGACTGAACAAGCGCACGACATTATCAAACAAGCGTTTTGAGCCATGACGCTGTTGCCACTCATCACTATCCAAGATTCGGCAGTTTTCTAAATAGACTTCCTGACAGTCCGCTACTTGGGCAACCATTTCTGGCGTATAAATCGCCAAACTGACTTCCATATTTAGATAAAAGCTGCGCATATCAATATTGACGGTGCCAAATAAACAGTAATCATCATCGATAACCACTGTTTTTGCGTGTAGCAAACCACCTCTAAACAATGCAATCGTTACCCCAGCATCCAACAACTCTTGATAATAAGCCTGAGAAGCATGCTGTACCAAAAATGAATCCACCTTTTCAGGAACAATAATCGTCACATCAACGCCGCGCTTAGCCGCTATCGTCAGCGCACCCGATAGGGACTCATCAGGGACAAAATAAGGTGTGGTAATGCGAATGCGCTTATTGGCACGATGAATCACAGAAACTAACGTATTGTAAATCACATGAGCCGTTAGCTGCGGTGCTGAAGGTATTAGCTGCGCCAAGACTTTGTCCACGACAGGCATCTTTGGTACGACAATCGAGGTGGCGCCTATATCTGGCTGCTCATGATCATCAATCGTATCCGCCAATACCTTCACGCGGCTATTTAGATCATTGATGGTCGGATGCATCACATATAACTTACGAGTATAGTTATTAACCCGTTGATGCAGCTCGGCAAGATTGTCATTACTTTCAGCACCGATGTCGGTAACAATTACCTTGGCCATCGCTGTATTGATACTAATTGAGTGCTGGCTAGTCGTTCGTAGCGCCACATCAATCCATTGACCAACGTTTTTATTTTGCTTAAAAAACCTTGGATCAACCAGATTGAAGCTGCCGATATAGCCAATATGTTCATCGATAACCACCATTTTACGATGATTGCGCAAATCAGAACGTTTAAATAATGTCTTAAACAACCCTACTGGCAATGACTGATGGACATAAACCCCTGCTTTTTCTAATTTGCGGTGCACGCTACTATTAATAAAGCTAAAACTGCCCACACTATCAGCCAATATATGACACTCTACGCCGCGCTGAGCCGCTACAGACAGCGCCTCTATGACTTCTAGCACCTGTCCTTTTGGATAGACAATATAAAATTCCATGAGGACAATACGCTGGGCGGCATGGATATCTTCAATCAAACGCTGAAAAATCGAAGCAGGATCCGTCAACAGCTGCATTTGATGATTGGGAAATACACCAAACCCAGTCCAACGCGTTCCTATTTGGCTAACACCGCGGTAGTTGGTTGGTAATAAGTCTTGCCCTTTATCAAAAATCAGATGCTCACGCCTTGCCATATCGTTCATCAAGATGCTGGCTTGATCTACGCGTTCACGATAGCGCCGTCCAATCATCGGCTCACCGAGCAGGATATAAGCAATAAAACCAAATACTGGCAACGTGTAAAGCACCGCAACCCACGCAATAGACACGCCAATATTGCGCTGCACAGAAACTACTCGCAGCGTCATTACTATCATAAGTACAATATGCAGCACCAGACCTAGACCCGCTAAGTCTCCCCAGGTCCAGCTAGTAAAAGTATCTTTAATAGCAAAAGTGTTTATATTGACCTCCATCAACCGTGTTCAACGAATAAAGCATCCATAACGAGCAAAGCATCCATAGTATAGTAGCTTTTCACCTCTAAACAACAAGTAATGATAATAAGTGTACTTTTAGAAATGCTATATAATACATGGCTTTGAGTGCTATTTTTGATAGATTACAAGTGCGATTTATAATTATTTTCTAAAAATATTAAAATAACATTTGACACCCAACTGTAAATCTATATAATACACACCCACAGCAACGGAGCTTAGTGACAAACTTAAGAGCTCAGTTGATGTTGAATAAATTGCCTAGCAATTGTTCGAAGGGTGATTAGCTCAGTTGGTAGAGCGTCTGCCTTACACGCAGAATGTCGGCGGTTCGAATCCGTCATCACCCACCACTTCTTAGCAAGTGGCTAAACAAGCTAAGAGACCTAAGCAGCGGTAGTTCAGTTGGTTAGAATACCGGCCTGTCACGCCGGGGGTCGCGGGTTCGAGTCCCGTCCGCTGCGCCATATTTAAAACGAATTTAAACTTTCGAGTTTAAGCAAGTTTCGCCTCAAGCATTAGATTGTTTGAGGTTTTTTTGTGTCTGCGTATTTTGCTTAGACATTGTTTATATAGCTACTGTGCTACCTAACACTTCTTAACCCGCATACAAATGTTCCAGTGCTATGGACGTTGACTTATTCGGCTTACGCTAGCGATTAACGCTACCATCACTACACCCATGATAATTAAAATACCAGACATCATATGCGCCGCCTCATAATTAAGCGCTTCTACCTGCTCATATATAGCAATCGATACCACTTTAGTTTCGCCTGAGATGCTACCCCCTATCATCAGTACAACCCCAAACTCCCCAATGGTATGAGCAAAGCTTACTAAACTACCCAAAATAATACCCACCCGCGCTTGCGGTAAAGCCACTTTCATAAACCGTCGCATACGATTGGGCTCTAAAAGATGAGCGACTTCCGTGACACTTTGCGGAATACGCAAAAACTGTGCATAGACAGGCTGTATATAAAAAGGCAATGAGTAAATAATAGAACCAATGACCAGACCTTCAAAGGTAAAAATCAGCGGGCTAATATTATGTTCGCTCAACCATTTACCGATACCCACACTAGGACTGAGCAGTAACAGTAGATAAAAACCAATCACGGTAGGTGGTAGCACTAGGGGCATCGCAATGATGCCCATGAGCAGTACCTTAAGACGTCCTATTGCTTTTATACGGCTCGGCTTAGCCAACCAATAAGCGATGGGCGTTGCAAATAGTAATAGACATAAAGTGGTCACACAAGCGAGCTTGATGCTCACCCAAAATGGACTGAGCATATCTGACATAAGAGACTGGTCGATCATATAATGTCACTGCTCGTTCTATGATGAGAGGGGTTAGTCTAACGTATTACTGGACGGCCAGATAGCCTGCTTGTAAGAAGTGCTGCTGTCCTGCTTTTGAGCGCAGGTAGTCGGTGAAGTCTGCTGCTGGGGCGGTGTTATTGATAATTATGCCATCTTGTAAGATAGTTGGATAAGACGTTGGTAATAAGGTAATAAACTGCTCAGGCTTGGCTTTAATCGCAACAAGCTGAGACTGTGCTACAAAACCATACTCCACACTGCCCGTATACGCATATTGAAACGCTTGACCGATATTCTCTGACTGTATCAAGCTTTTTTGAGCATTTAACTTATCGTACATATTTTGTGATTGCAGATAGGCTTTGGCAGACGCACCATAAGGCGCAAGGTCAGGGTTCGCAATAGCTACCTTGCTGTCCTGAGTAAAGTCAGCACTGGTAAACACATCACCCAGCGATGTTGGCGTAAAATCGCTTAAAGGTTTGGTGACACTATAGAGTGCTAATTGACCTCTGGTATACGTAAAAGGCTTGGTTAGCTTATTATCTTCGTTAATAATACTAACTAAATTTTCATCAGCCAATTTAGCAGGAAAATCTTGATTGGCAGACAAGAATATATCATACGGTGCCCCTGCTTTGATTTGCGCATATAACTTACCAGAAGAGGCATAAGTAACTTCAATATCTAAGATACCTGAAATATTTTGGGCAGATGAGCTGTTATCAGCCTGATAGCTATCAATGATATGAGGGAGTACATCAGATAAGTTAGCAGCCGCAGCAATACGCAATGTATGAGATTGCTCAGTAGTATCAGTAAGCGTCGTATTAGCGTCTTTGTCTTGCGTACAAGCATTTAGTGATAATAGCAGACAAGCAGATACACAGACAGTAACTAATGACTTAACCATTATTGCTGAGCCATTTAGACGAGTCGTCTTCGTAGTATTCTTGCTTCCACACAGGAATGTCTGCTTTGATGGTATCTAATATCCAGCGACAAGCATCAAATGCTGGATAACGATGCGCTGACACTACCCCAACCCACACAGCTACATCGCCAATTTCTAACGCACCGATACGATGTATCGCAATAGCATGCGTAATTTCAAAACGCTTTTTGGCTTCTTCTATAATGGTGCGGCCTTGATTGATAGCCAAATCCTCATAACCATAATAGGTAAGGCTATCAACGCTCGCGGCATTATTATGGTTGCGCACTCGCCCTTCAAAACAAACAAACGCGCCGCAGCTGTCATTATCTAACGTACTTTTTAGCCTATCTTCATCAATCGCAATATCTAGTAGCGCAAAGCCATCACGCTCAGCGATAAGGTAAGCTTCGTCAGCACTACGTTTGATGCTCATTGAATGATCGTGGACGTTGTCGGTCATTTTTCTTCTCTATTTATTATTTTCTCTTTGTAACCACTGAATAGCTACTGACAAAATGGACACTAATAAACGCTTGTCTAACCACCAGCGACTGGCGTGATGAAAACTACGCTATCACCATTATTTATCTGGTCAGTCCATTTAACAAAGTAGTCATTCACTGCGACTCGTAGCTCCGACTGCGGACGGCTAAAGCGATGTTTTTGACTAAGCTGTTCGTATAGTTCAGTCAATGACGTATCCTGCTGTAAGCTTACTCTCTCTTGTTGACAATTGGCCTCGTCAGCCAAACTGGCAAAATACATGACATTAATATTCATCGTTGATTCGATATTAGTTGTCATATCGATAGCACTCATAAACCTCTCCCTCTTATGCAAGCTTCCTTGCTTGGCACTTAGCATATTTTTATTGATTGATTAATTAATTGACGACACACTCTGCAATGTTGTCACTTTAAGCATGACTATAGTCTGATTTACCACCTGTCTTTTTGACCAGATGAATATCGTCTATAACGATATCATGCGATAGTGCTTTAGTCATATCATAGATAGTTAAGCAGGCAACACTAACCGCTGTTAGAGCCTCCATCTCCACCCCTGTCTTATGCGTAACCTTGACCACCGCACTGACCGTGAGGCTGCTGAGCGCGTCATTGTACTCAAAGCTCAAACCTATCTTGTCTAGCGGTAGTGGATGACAAAGCGGTATCAGATCATGAGTACGTTTGGCCGCCATGATACCAGCGATATGAGCCGTTTGTGTGATGCTGCCTTTTTTGGTCATCCCATCAGCCGCTTTAATCTGCGTATAAATTTCACTGGGAAAACGAACTTGCCCAGAGGCATTGGCTTCTCGCGTCGTTGCTGTCTTGCCACTGACATCGACCATGGTAATATCACCATCACTATCCAAGTGAGATAAAGTAGATTGCTGATTTATCTGAACGCTGTCATTCATTTATATAACCTTTCTTATGTGATATTTTTATTATTTTGGTAGAACAGCACATGCCTGCTTAAAATCTTTAGGCGTATTAAAGTTGGTTAGATTTTGCCACTCTTTGCTAAATGGTACAGCTTGCACTAATGGCTGAATAAACTGCATCACCCTACGCTGTCCGCTATCTATATAGTTTTTCAAATCAGGCTCGATACTTAGCTGATACAGTCCTAATAGTGGATATAAGTGACCGTCATCTTTTAAGCAAATTACTTTCTTATCAGCAGCAAGGCTTATTTCACATTGTAATTTCTGCCACAAGTCAGTTGCTGGTATTAAGCTATCACAGCTAATAACCAGTAACCACGAAGCTTGTACGTTTTTTGATACGCCTGAATCATTCAAGCTGATCAAACCGTTCAATGTTTGTAAGGCTGATTCAATAGCGACCAAAGCGCCGCCAGTTTTAATCTGCTCATCATGCTCACTAGAGTCAACATCAGCACCATAATCAGCAATATGAATAACAGGCACATTGAGGCTTTCTAAATGGACATCTAAACCAGTTTGAAAGTCGCGACCATTATCTGCAATCAATATAGGAACTTGTAACTTACTCGCATGGCGAACATGATAATCTAACAGCTGCTCACCTGACGGTAGTGTCAGCATAGCCTTAGCCGTTCCCATACGTCTAGAGGCTCCGCCTGCCAAGATAACCACACCTGCCAAACCATCCAGATTATTTGAGCGATCTGTCATTGTGCCATTACCTATCAGTTTTGATTTAATATCAATCTTGGCTCAATTATTTACAACTCAATCATGGCTAGGATTTTGTGCCAAAAAATGCGGCACAAAATTGCACGGACGAGTACGGCTATCAAACTGATCTCTTAAGATATTTTCCCAACCAGTACGGCAAGCACCAGAAGAACCTGGTAGACAGAATATACCCGTACCATTGGCCATGCCAGCAACTGCTCGCGATTGTACGGTAGACATACCGATTTCATCTTTTGAGATTAAACGGAACATTTCACCAAAACCATCGATTGATTTATCAAACAGCACCCTCACAGCTTCTGGCATGCTATCTCTGATGAAGAACCCTGTGCCGCCAGTGGTGATAACCGCATGAACGTCTGGACTAGCAATCCAACCACTGATGACTGCGCGAATCTGGTAAATATCGTCGGTGATTAGTTGGCGATCTGCCAAATGATGCCCTGCTTCAGTCAAGCTATCTACTAAGTACTGACCTGATGTATCTTCTGCCAGCGTACGGCTATCAGAAACGGTCAATACAGCAATATTAAGCGGTGTAAATTGTGCAGCAGGCTTACTCATAAATAATCCTTTATAGATGTCATTTTATAATTGTATTAAAAAACGGTTGTATCAAAAAACTATATTGAAAAATGATTGCATTGGAAAGCAGTCTCTATCAGCGTCATGATTGCAGACTCAAGATTTTTTATCCGCCGATTATCGATAGATTGTGCATGATGCCACTGTTAGAGTCATGCAAATGATGATGCTCAGGCTTGATTGGCATAAAACTATGTAAAGTGTTCACCAGTCCTTGGATATCGTCTTGCTGTAGGTATGGACGGATATCGTAGTTGCCTTGGTCAAACAGACACAAATGCACCTTGCCTTGGCTGCTTACGCGCAAGCGGTTACAGGTATCACAGAAGTGCGCCGCATATGGGGCAATCATACCGATACGACCGACATATTCAGGGTGGCTATACTCTACTGCGGGACCATCGGCACTACCGCGCTCGTGCGGCTGCCAGCCATTTTCTAACAAGTAATCAGTGATAATATCAGACTGAGCATGCTGAGCAAAAAACAAATCGCTATTGTCACTGGTCTGCATAAATTCAATAAAGCGATAGGTCACTTGTCTGTCTTTGACATAGTCGATCGCCGTGACTAAGTTCTCAAAAGCAGTCTCTGCCATTAAGACACTATTTATTTTCAGTTTGATATCAGTCGTTTCTAACAACGTATCCATGTCAGCCAATATCTGCGGCAAGGTATCAAAGCCTGTCATTTTATGAAAAGTAGCGGCATCAAAACTGTCCATACTGATATTGAGCTGATCAAGTCCAGCAGCTTGCCAGTTGGCTATATGTTTACCCAATTTATAACCGTTGCTGGTCATCGCGACCGTCTCGATACCGTCAGTTTGCTTAATCGTTTCGATAATTTCGACAACATCACGACGAATAGAGGGCTCACCACCTGTAATTCTAACTTTTTTGGTACCTACTTGAGCAAAGCCGCGCACCAAAGTTGCAATTTCAGAGATACTCAGCTCATCATCAGGCCGCTTACCTTGATAGCCATTTGGCAGGCAATACTCACAGCGAAAATTACAAAAGTCAGTAATGGATAGACGCAAGTAAGTCAGACGCCGTGCAAGCCCATCGGTTAGCGGTTGGTGATAGTCACTCATCTGCTCAGTGGGCACGACCAAGGAAGGCTCTATGTAGCCATCAGATAATGCCGGTGCCAAGCTCGGTGAATACAGTTGCGGGCTGTCTATTTTGTGTTTGTCATCTATGTTGTCATCAATCATATGTTACTGCCATCAGTACTGCTTACTATAAGCACTACTTTGTTATTCGTATTTAGCATACCAGTGTAAGGTTGCTCTCTGATTTTGTGCGACCACCTTACAATAAATTGGCAAACGATGAATTAGCGATGTAGCCAAGGAAACGGTTGTACAACGACGTCATTACCAGCTGCTACGTTCCCACTATCTTTATCCAACACAATGAAGCAATTAGCGCGGCTCAGCTGTTTGATTCTATGTGACTGCTGTCTTGAAAAGCACTCAACTTGATAATGACCTGTCTCATCTCGTGACAGTACGCCACGCTGAAAGTCTTTGCGGCCGGGAGATTTTCTGATATCACTGATGAGTTTGGCTTTGATCGTTAGCGGCATCGGCTGCTCTGACACGCTAGCACCTGACATTTGCCATAATGCAGGTATCACAAACTGTAGCGTACCTACAACCGTAGAGAGCGGATTGCCCGGTAGGCCAAAATACAATACCGGCTTATCGAGATTTTTATTCAATTCACCAAATACGAAAGGCTTACCAGGCTTCATCGCCACTTTATAATGGTTAATCTGACCTAATGTTTCGATCACAGTGGTCAAAAAATCATAGTCACCAACAGAGACACCTGCAGTCGATATCAGTACATCACAGTCCTGCATAGCCTCATTGACTGCGATAGTTGTCTGCTCTAGGTTATCAGGGATAATGCCATAATCACGA
Organism: Psychrobacter sp. BI730; assembly: GCF_013414195.1. Classification (GTDB taxonomy): domain Bacteria; phylum Pseudomonadota; class Gammaproteobacteria; order Pseudomonadales; family Moraxellaceae; genus Psychrobacter. The sequence goes on along the minus strand of NZ_JAATTV010000006.1, from coordinate 117,728 downwards.
ATAGTGATAGGCAGATCTGATAGCAAGCTTTTGAGCGTCGGAGTATTAGAGTTATATATTTGGGCTAGGCTTTGCAGCTCATTGCCAATAGCTACGAGCTCATCACCTGTTGCTAACACACCTACGACAAGCGGCTGGAACACGTACACTTGGCTAATACCAAGGTTAGCCAGTAAGCTAATATCGGCAGAATTGAGGCGTTTGCCAATTTTTAGTACGGCTTCGCCAGACTCAATCTCTTCGCCTTGTGAGCGGATATTATTGTTAACTTCGGCAGTTTGCGTGAGCGTAATGTTATAAGGTCGAGATTTATCAATGGTTGCTCTGATATCTGCAAAATTCGTATTCTCTTGCATAATGACCGTATCACAGCAATCTGGCACGACTGCACCCGTAAAAATACGTACCCCTTGCCCTGCCGCTATCTCACCAGTATAAGCACTGCCAGCTTGCGACTCACCAATGATTTCGATAGTACTGCTTTCTGATAACTCACTTCCCTTTGCAATCGCATAGCCATCCATAGCAGATAGATTTTGTCGCGGCACATCAAAAGGCGAAGCAATATCTTGAGCCAGTATATGGTTTAAGCTATCCAGCAACTCTAGAGTGTAGACGGCTCTTTTTTGTAGCGGAAAGTCAGTAATATGATAATTATCTATCCGATGCTGTATCGCAGCTTGTAATTCTTCCATGGTAATCATAAGGTCACGCTCTTTCTGTCGTTCTAATTACTGTCGTTCTAATTATTCGTAATCGAAACTGTTATTTAAGATGATCATTAAAGACTGTCACTGAAAACTCTGAGTAAAAGTCATCGTTAAAAAACACATTATCTAGAGTCTATCATTCAAAGTATCAACTTTCTTGTATTAACCTTGTCCTGATAAGTTTTGAATAAAGCCAGATTACACTGGTCTTAATATTTGATATTTATTGCATTGTCCATTGTGTTAAAGATGTCAGCAAAATCAGACATAGATTGAGACAAAAAAAGCACCTTGGCAAGGTGCTTTTTGTAGAACAAAGTAAATTATCATTTGATGACTAGTGGCTAATTAATAATGGCTAAATACGATTAAAAAGAGCCGCTTTTATACAATGTATAAATACCCTCAGCCTACCTCACCATCCAGCCAATGAAGACGCACTGTTTTGAGTAATGAATCCATCTGGCGTTTGGCCATTATCTGCTTGCCAGCGCTGGAATGCCATACGAGTATTGGTACCCACGATACCATCAGCGCCTTTGGTATCATAACCCATGCTAGTCAAACGACGTTGTAGGTTAGTCACTTGTGTGGTCGATAATGGACGCTCATAACGAGGCCAAGACTTTTGCAAACCGCTTTGTCCATTAATCGTGTTGCCTAGCAGACTGACACCCAACGCATAACTTGATGAGTTGTTATAGACTTTAATCACATCAAAGTTTGGGCTTAGCAATAATACTGGACCATCCTTACCAGCGGGTAACCATAGCTCCATCTGAGTATTGGCATCTAGGTAAACGTCCGCTATCGTATCGACACCCATCGCAGCCCATCTAGCAGCAGGTTGTTTGCTACCAACCACTGAGTAATCAAACGATGCTGGCACCGTTGCCTCATAAAACGGTGCTAAGCCACGAACCCAACCTGAATTGCTAAGATAGTTGGCCGTCGAGGCTAGTGCATCACCAGTCGCCCAAGGATTGCGATGTCCATTGCCATCACCATCGACCCCTTGTTTGAGCCAAGTCTCAGGGATAAACTGGGTTTGTCCCATGCCGCCTGCCCAAGAACCATCGAGTTGTGACCATGATACGTCACCGCGTTGTAGCAGTGTCGCTAACGATAGCAACTGTGTTTCAGCAAACTCTTGACGACGACCATCATAGGCAAGGCTGGCAAGCGAACTTGGCAAATCACTATTGCCAGTCACAGCGCCATACGATGACTCCATACCCCATATCGCAGCGATAATCTCTGCATTAACCCCATACTGAGACTCTAGCTGAGACAAATAAGCACGTTGCTCAGCAAATTTACGTTTACCTACACTGACGCGTCCACTTGATACCGCAGAATCTACGTATTCCCACGGCATCTTAGAAAACTCAGGCTGACCTGAATCTAATGAGATGACTTGCTGATTTAGATAAGCAGAGTCAAGCAATCGACCAATCACTTGGGCATCATAGCCTGACGAGATAGCACGCATAGAAAAGTCTGACTTCCAATCAGAAAAACTACTATAGCTAGGCTTGGGCGCAGGCTGCGGCTTTACGACTGGCGCAGGTGTTGGTTTGACCTGAACGGTTTGAGTTTGAGTAATCTCAACGCCGCCTTGACGAACAGGCTTACTTTGCATTGCCTGCTGGCTTGTACACCCAACCATCACTAATGCTGGCATAAAGGTGAGGTATTGCTTTTTTAATCTCATAAAAAATCTCAAACATGAATAAATAAAATGGCTCACAGTGGCCAAGCTATCCGTAGCTATTATTTAAGTCTAACGCCCAAGTACGCTACGTGGGTCAATAGGATTACCATTTAAGCGAACTTGAAACTCTAAGCCTACCTCATTGGTCTGACCACTGCTACCCATACTAGCAATACGTTGGCCACGCTGTACTGTATCGCCCTCTTGCACCAATAATTGGCTATTGTGCGCGTAGGCTGTGATGTAGTTATCACTATGACGAATCATAATTAGATTGCCATACTCTGGCAGACCGTTGCCTGAGTAAAGCACAGTTCCTGATTGGCTGGCAAGTACTGGATCACCAACTTTGCCCGCAAACCACATTCCCATATTGCCCGTAGCAGGGTCAATATTACGAGTCACTGGGTTACGCGTAGGATAATCATAACCAGAGGTCGAGTTGGCAGTGGCCTCATAAGCTGGTGTTTGAGATTGGGTCACAGGTGGCGTATAAGTTGGTTGCGTTTGAACTGGGGCACTATAGCTATTGTTACTTGCAGTGGTGGCCGCATTGCCTTGCCATAGTTTGAGCCATTGGCCACTATAGATGGTGTATTTACTATCTAAATTGTTCATCGCCCCGATTTGGCGGTAGTTCAGACGATAGCGCGCTGCAATCTGGCTGACCGTATCGCCGCGTTGTACACGGTGATAGTTAGGGACGCCTTGCGCGTTAGTAATAATCTTAGGACCTGCTTGGTTTGCTGATTGATAGGTAGGCTTCGTTGCACAGCCAACGACAGATAGAGTAGCGACTGCCATAGTACCAATCAACGCGGCTTTAACAAGGTGCGATCCAGCTATGATTTTTTTCATACAAGGTTCCTATTCTTTGTGTTGCTCATTCATTGTTTAATCATTCAAAAGATCTTAATGCCATACAAGAGTCTTCTGATATTCTCATAACACGTCAGTGTTTAATAAGCCGGTATGGATTATATCTTATAGAATTTATAGCGCGAGTGTTGATAATCTATCCAGCGCTGCCGTTGGCGTATGATGTAGGCGTACTGGTGATAAACTAATATACCCTGCCGCTACAGCTTGATAATCTATCATCATATCCTGCTTTGCTTGTATCGCATCGATTGACGTCTCTGATGGTCGCTCATTTTTACCTTTTCGTAGAGACAACCAATACGCATCTCGACCGCGTGGGTCTATCATATGGCGTACTGGCTGAGCAGCCTGCTTATGGCCTAGCGAGGTTATTTTTCGACCCTTGATATCATCGGCATGCTGCACATCAGGAATATTAACGTTTAATACATGATAGGGCAAACTTTTGAGCATCTCTAAAACCGAAGTTTCAGTAAGCAGCTTGACGATTTCATGTGCAGCCACTTGATAATCACTGGCTGATTCTTGCCCGCCGTTTTTGACACCCCCGCCTACCAAAGACGTTGCTATAGCAGGGATACCAGATAGTTGCGCGGTCAATGCAGCACCGAACGTACCAGAGAACATCACATCTTGTCCCAAGTTAGCCCCTGAGTTGATACCTGTAATCACGCAGTCAAAGTCAGTATCACGATACAACTCATGGATTGCTAGATAAACACAATCAGCTGGTGAACCATTTACCGCTACAAATCCAGAAGGCAACTGATGCGTATGCAGTGGTCTTGAAACACTTAACGCACTGGCATAACCGCTTTGTTCATCGTTCGGGGCGACGACAACCACTTCTCCAATAGTCGATAATGCCTGAGATAGTGCCAATAATCCTGGCGCGTACACACCGTCATCATTACTAATTAAAAATCTCATTTCTACTCAGTATGTGGTTAATATTTTGTTAGCTGTCTTTCTATATCTCTATTTGATCATTCTGCTATCGTGCCATGTCTGTTCAAGATAGCCATCAAAGAACGATGCTCATATTTAAAATGAAAACATGATACTCTAATTCTTCAATGACATGACATCTCAGTCTAGAGAAAAATATTCATTTTGATAGCATGGGCGATTATAACTGAATAATATAAAGACACGAACCCTGTCTTTAGCAAAGTATCGTGTTCTTCTTATGCTGATAATTATACGATGAAAGTAGCGTAACAAGATCTGTATCAAACGAATAACAACCAGTAGATTAAGCATCGCGTTACAATACGCAACACCCCACAACAATACAAACCGATGTACTGATACTGAAGTAACGTCATTAGGGTATGCTACTGATATGTTGCTAAAAAATGGTGTTGGCTCACAAGATATCTACACATAAATCAATATTTTATGTGACTTTTGTTTTTTTACCAATTAACATATGACCATTAAATAAAGACGAGCGAGTGTAATACTGAATGAATAAACAATCGATATTATCTATAGCTTCTGTGATAGCAAATACTGCCTCAAAAGTTGGGATTGCAGGACTGATAACGTCTGTTGCTATGCTGTCTCAAGCTTCTAATGCTGCGAATAACTCTGGCACTACCATTCCGCTAGACATGTCTGGCATCAATATCACTAAGCACGAAATTGCGGTGATGCAGGTACTATCAGAGATATGCCCACCAATGCTAAATGGTAAGCAAAAACAGCGGTTCTATAAGTCGTACACTGTACAGCTGCATGAGCTAATGCCTTCTCTAGAAGATCCAAAAGCGGCTATTCAATACCTATCTACACAGCAAGACTACCGCCAGATACTACAAGGTATTCGTAGTTGGACGATGGGATTCTCAAAGCAAGAAAACAAAGCACTATGTGAAGATTTGGCAAACGCGGATTATTAGACAACTAGCTAGTTTAATTCAATAACTAGCGTCCTCTGCTTAATGTGTTAATAATATTGGTATCAATGATAATAAAATAAAAGCTATGTACTCTTTATAACATCAATTAAGCAAAGTTTATCAACTGGTTGTTTAGACGTCTGTAGCATCAAAGCTTGCTGTCACTTTACTTGTTATTCACAAGCAGTGCAGCAGGCTTTTTTGTGAGCGTTAAATTTTTATTACAGAGACTGGTCAGATGATAGTCACAACAAATATATGATAGGCCTTCATTTTTCTTTTCAAACTTGCCTTATTTTTGCATTTATCGATTCCCCATCGGTAGTCATTTTGCTAAGATAAGGCGTTAATTTTATGTCTATTGTGTAGGCGTTACTATTTTCATCGATACATTATTTTAAACACTGCATTTAAGACATGCTGCTTAAAATAATGTATGGAAATAGGTACAAAACATAAGCGATAGATACATTTGGTTCCATGATGCGGTGTAATGATATATGACAGTAAAGCGTGTAAAAAATCAGCTGATACAGCTGGTAGTTGGTGTAAGTATCTCGATGAGTGCAGTAGTGGCAAACGCAGCCATTCAACCACCTGAAATGGACAATACTGCCTATGTGTTGATGGACTATAACACTGGCGAAATTTTGGCTCAAAAGAACGCCAATGAGGCGCTACCGCCGGCCTCTCTGACTAAGATGATGACCAGTTATATCATTGAGCAACGCTTAGCATCAGGCGACCTGAAAGAAGATGAACAGGTATTGATGAGTCCAAACGCATGGTGCCGTGGTAGCAGCAGCCAATCTTGTATGTATGTGTCTGTGAACAAAACCGCCAGCGTCATCGATATGCTACGCGGTATTATTATTCAATCAGGTAATGATGCATCGAAAGCCATGGCTGAACATATTGCTGGTAGCGAAGCCTCGTTTGCGATCTTAATGAACGAACAAGCACAAAAAATTGGCATGGAGAACTCTAACTTTGTCAATGCTACCGGTATGCCTGATGAAGGTCATTTAGCATCTGCTTTGGATTTGTCTAAACTCGCGCGCGCTATTATCAAAAACAGCGGCGACTACTATAGTATCTACGCAGAAAAAGAGTTTACGTATAACGGTATTACCCAAGGTAACCGTAATGCTTTGCTGATTACTGACCCAACCGTTGATGGCCTAAAAACTGGCCACACTGATGCGGCAGGCTACTGCTTGGTTGCATCAAGCAACCGTGAAGGCATGCGTCTAATCTCTGTCATTATGGGTACCAAGAGCCAACAAGCTCGCGCCGATCAGTCACGCGAACTACTTAACTGGGGTTTCGGTCACTTTACAACGGTTACCAAGGCGCCTGCTGGACAGTTCGTTAGCAAGCTTCCAGTATGGTTTGGAGAAGCTGACGAGGTAGAACTGGCAACTGGCGACAACTTGCAAATTCTAACCAGTAAAACCCAGAAAAACAAAATTACCACAGTGGTGGATATTCCTGAGAGCTTAGAAGCACCAATCAAAAAAGGTCAGGAAGTTGGTAAAATGATGGCTGTAATCGATGGTAAAGCAGTAGCCTCAGTTCCTATCATCGCAACCAATGATATCGAACAGTCAGGCTTTATGAGCCGTACGTGGGAACATATCGTACGCTGGGTAAAGAATCTTTTCTAAGAGAATCCTTTAGAAAGCAATTTTAGCTAAAAACTGTTTAAAAAAAGACGCCTCAAAATGGGCGTCTTTTTTGTTTTTATGCCTATTTTATTTTAAAAGTGCTTCGATATTGAAAAGTAGAAAATATAAAAAATGCTACCTAATAAAATGAACCTAACTAGGAACACGGATTTGGTAGAACAGCTCTACGTCCAAACCAACCATTGTTTTAATAAGTCGCTTAACGCTTTGTCCTTATAAGTAGCAATATGGCAATAATCGACACCAGCTGCTTTTAAACCATACTCAAAACTGTTTACATTGCGCGCCCGATGCTGCGGATACCAATATACTAATAACGCACGATGCTCGCTCTTACTACCCTCGTCGCTTTCATATTGACGAATACGTTTCGCTAGCATCTCAGCTTTTTCTGGAAAAACATCTTCAGCAAACATCACCATGTCAACTTTCTGCTTACGCATCTCCTCTATGACGAGTTGGTTACCTTGGCGACAAATAATCGTAGCCCCTAGGTATTCCAGTTCATTTAATAAGGAGCCTGTCTCATGATAGTAATAATAAATAATCGTTAGACCAGACAATAAGCGCTGCTGTTTTGATTGCTGTTGATTGGGCATCGCTATGGTCAGCGTAAACTGTGTACCTACACCAAGCACACTATCAACATCAATCGTAGCACCCATAAGCTGCGCCATTTGTCTAACAATCGGTAAGCCAACCCCTGAGCCTTCGTACTGGCGAGTTTGCGACGAATCTACCTGAAAGAACGGATTAAATATATCGTCTAGGTGCTCATTATTGATACCAATACCCGTATCTTTCACGCTAATCTGCCAACGATTACTTTTATTAAAATGTGTCAGTTGCGACGTAATCGTAACTTTCCCGACAGGCGTGAACTTAATCGCATTATTGAGCAGTATCGATAGTATCTGATATATTTTTTCTGAATCACCATATAGGCTATAGTCTATATGATGAATATTACTGATTAACTCTAACCCTTTTTGCGTAGCCATATTTTCAAACTTAGCTAACAGATCAGCGATTAGCTGTAATGGGTTAAACTCATTTTTATGAATTCTTATCTGGCCTTTTTGGATCTGGTTCAACTGTATAATATGATCTAACGACAATACCAATTTATCACTACCACTACTGATAATCTCTACCGCGTCTTTTTGCTCTCTGCTGAGAGTCTCATAATCTAACAGTTGTAAACCGCCTACAATTGCATTCAATGACGTTTTTAACTCGTGAGAAATCATGCTTTGAAAATTGTGCAACTGCACATCTAACGATACATCTTTATTGTGTAATTGCTGTTCAAAAGCCGCAAGGGTTTCATAACCTTGCCTTGCTTCTTGTAATCGATTGAATAACACAATTAATGCTTTCTTGATCTGGGTCAGTTCTTGGAAATTGAATTGTTGCGGAATAACTGGTAATTGTTCTAGATTTGCGTTGTTCATGACAATGGCACAAACATCAGTTAACACTTCAATATCTTTAACTGGCCAATTAAGCTTTCTAAAAATGTATAAGGCAAATAGAACAATCAGTACCACTGTTGTTAGCCATAACCACAGGATATTTTGGAACCAATGTAAACGTAGCAACTCTACGTCCATCGTAATATTAATATAACCAATCAATGTACTATTTTCGGTAGCTATATCAGTCGTCTCATCTGGCGCTGACGATTCGCTCATAATATTTGATAAAGCCAGTGCCAACTGCTGATTGGAATCAGACTTATTGGACGCCACAATACTGGCATCAAGGTCTTTACTAATCACTGGATAGTTGAAACTGACCGTATGCGCAAATAAAGCATTTTTCCAATCAGCAAGCGACTGATCTATATCTTCAATTGGCTCAGAGGTGGAATAGAAAACAATACTCTGAATAGTCGGCTCATTTTCTAATAAAATATTGACTTGCTCAGCCACGACATCTGCCCCATCTGCAGTCGATGCGCTAGTCGTTAGTAGCGATGCCAATTGTTGAATATGCTGTTCTTTTTCTTGATAGTAATGTACTAAGCCATAAATAAAAGGCAACAGAAAACCTGCCAGCACTGCCAATACGACAGCTTGTATGACAGAACGCCAGATAAGCATATGGATGGTTTGAAACGAACGGTTGTTCATATCACTCTACTGAGTCGCGGGTAGCTTTCGTTTATAGTACAAGTGTTTTGAAGATGTGATAAGTAAAACATTTGAGTATTTTTTGAAGTACTAAGCAAGATAGATACCTATGAGCTCAACCTATAGAGTATTAATAGAAAAATGTCATCACACTATCAAGCGGATGACATTAACTATAAGCCAATAGACACTAGAATTAACGAGGCTTTTTATCTTTGGTAGTAAATTTCTGTGATCGATTACGCTCACGCTGACGCAATTGCTGGGCTTTTGCCTTAGTCGGCGTGTCGCTCTTATTCGCATATGGGTTATCGTTTTGCTTCAAGATAACGTTAAGCGGTGTGCCTTCTAGCTTAAACACTTGACGGAATTGGTTCTCTAGATAACGTTGATAGCTCTTGGGAAGCGCACTGGTTTGGTTACCATGAATAACAATAACGGGTGGATTGTGGCCACCAATATGCGCATAACGTAACTTGATACGACGACCAGCCACGGTTGGTGGCGGATTGGCCGTCACAGCATCTTGCAAAATCTGGGTCAAACGGTTGGTTGATACTTCAAACATCGAAGATTTATACGCACGTAAAATAGACGGATATAAATTACCGACACCTGTACCATGCAGTGCTGAAATCAAATGTATTTTTACATAAGGAATAAAGCTAAAGCGGCGATCCATTTCAAGCTTGATATAGTCTCTTTGATCTTGTGTTAGACCATCCCACTTATTGATCGCAACGACTAACGCTCGTCCAGCGTCAAGCGCATAACCAATCATATGCAAATCTTGATCCACGATACCTTCGTGAGCATCAATAACAATCACAGTTACGTTAGAATCTTCAATCGCTTGCAAGGTCTTGATGACAGAGAATTTTTCTACTTTTTCATCGATTTTACCGCGGCGACGTACACCAGCAGTGTCGATCAAGACATAGTCTCTACCTTCACGCTGATAAGGAATATAAATACTATCACGCGTCGTGCCTGGCATATCGAATACCACTACTCGGTCTTCGCCAAGCAGGCGGTTGACGAGCGTCGATTTACCCACGTTTGGACGACCGATAATAGCAAGCTTCAAGCCTCTTGGCTCTACTATGTTTTCTTGCTCAGGCATATCAGCCGTTAGCACTTCAAGCAAATTGCCCACACCGCGACCATGACTGGCTGCCATCGGATATGGCTCGCCCAATCCTAGTGCATAGAACTCAGCAGGTGCTGCATCATGTACACCGTCGACTTTATTGGCAACAACATAGACAGGCTTGCCTAACGTATGCAAAAACTTACCAATTTCAGCATCAGCGCCAATCATACCGGCACGAGCGTCAACGACGAATACGATGATATCTGCTTCATGGATTGCTGTATGCGACTGCTCAGACATATAGTCATCAATATTACCGCTACCGTCATCAGCTTCACCGATACCACCCGTATCTACAACAATAAAGGATTTATCTTCATAAGTTGCATCACCGTACTGACGGTCACGAGTCAATCCTGAAAGGTCAGCAACCAATGCCTGCCGACTTTTTGTGAACTGATTAAATAAGGTGGATTTACCGACGTTTGGACGACCAATTAAGGCGACCACAGGCTTGATACTCATGGGTTACTCTCAGTGAAAGGCACAGTGACGGGCAGTACAGTTATTCTTATAACCAGTGACATAACAATAGTAATAGATATGCTGCAATTGACCGTGAATTAAAATGAATGATAGAACAATAGCAAAAATAATAGATGGCTATTTTACGATTAAAAATAGTATATAGGATGGCTTCATTATACATAAATAAGTAGTGTATATGGATAGCACATCGGTCGCATAGAGTACGCGAAAGCCTGTGTTTAAACAAGCAATTTACACAACGCACTAAACGCTGACTAAGCAGCGTTTGTGTTTCATAAATAATAATTGAGAATAGGCTCAAAGGCTATAGTAAAATATTAAACTTCGTTAATCACCGATAAGCACCTATCCGTATAGCTATTAGCGTACTAACTGCCAGATAGCAACTTGTCCTGACGTACTTTGAGTCATTAAACGGCTACCTTGAACTTGCAAGTTGGTCAACGCACCTTTTGTCTCTACGCGGCTGACGATGCTACCCGTAGCAGGGTCAAACAAATGCACTACGCCATCGAAATCACCAATGGCGATATAGTTGCCAATCATCACAGGATTGGTAAGATCTCGGTAAGCCAATTCGTCACTTTCCCAGAGTGTCTCGCCACTGTTGCGGTCATAAGCAACTACTTTGCCATCTAGACTGGTCGCAATGACTTGCTGAGTATTTACCGCCAGTGATTTGAGACTTGCAATTTCATTGACGAACATTACCTGACGCGAGGCTAAATCAATACCTAATAGCTGACCACTATAGCTGATCGCAAACAACTGATTTTTATCTACGATAGGTTTGCCATCGACATCGCTCATGCGTTCAACTTCACTACTACCAGCACCTACGCCAACACGTCTTGACCATAGCGGAAGACCATTATCGACAGTAATTGCATGCAAACGACCATCAGCTGTTGCTAAAAGCGCTGTCTCATTGTCTAATAAAGTTGGCGCAGCGCTACCGCGAACGCTGATAGCAGGTACTTGAGTTGCGAACTGCCATACTGATTGTCCGGTTTGTAGTGACAGACCATGTAAGAAACCATCATTTGCTGATAATACCACACGATTATTGGTAATCAGTGCTGGCGTCAAAACCGAACCTGACAACTGCTGCTGCCAACGCTTTGCACCAGTCGTGCTATCAAACGCCATGACCTTGCCACCACGAGTACTAACGATAGCTGTCTGACTCAATGCATCCAATGCAACACCGCCGGTGATTTGGTCATCAACATTGATTGACCATATGCGCTCGCCTGCGCTATTAAACCCTGACAGTTCACCACCGCGTGATGCAGTAACGATTTGACCATTGGCATAGCCAACTTGCAAATCTAGCGGATCCTTTTTGCTGGCTTTTTTGTTGCCAACATCGGTACTGAAAACAGGCTGTAGTACGCTAATCGGCTGAGCGATTTGTACCAATTTTACCGGATCATTAACGACCGGCTTAATACCGCGATTACATCCAATCACTGCCGTGCTCATTACTGCCAGTACGGCCACATGCATGACTGTCTTTCTGATAGTCTTGGTGTTTAACATTTTGCTAGAGCGAATAGATTGAGTCATTGTATGTTCTCACTACAGATAAATTATTATTAATTGGTAAATTGGCCAACCGCAAATTAGTAATCATTAGGTTATATTAAAAAAGAGCTTTGGATGATTACTAACTCTCAATACTATACTACTGACTTAATATCTAGCCTACTGACTTACTGCCCTGCTTCGACAGCGACTTCGTTCGAGGTATCCATCACTAGCGACGGCTCAGGAGCAGATGGCTCTTGAATAAGACTGGTTTGCTCAGCAATCGGCTCAGCCGTGATACCTAAGCTTTCCATCTTTAATGCCAATACTGCACGCGTTTCTTGACGGCTACGTAATAGCTCCCACGCATTGCTATAGGATTTAATCGCTGAATCTTTATTGTCTTGTGCTAAATAAATATCTCCTAGCAGCTCCTGCTGACTTGCTTCAAACGAGCTTGGCATATCATTATTTGCTTCTGACAATGCAGCATCTGTATCACCTGCGGCCAATAACGTTTTTGCATAGCGTAAACGAGTAATCGCTGCTAGACCAGCATCACCCAAATCGATGGCCAATGCTTTTTTGAATGTCTCAGTCGCTGCTGCAAAGTCATCATTGTCTACTTGTTGACGTGCTTTTATCATTAGCGCTTGCCATGCATAAACCGACTCACCGTGCGTACTGACTAAAGTATCAATATCTTTGTCTAGTTGGCCACGACTTTGGGTAAGTGCTTCTTGAGCCTCTGCCTCTAAATCTGGGTTTTGCGAGGCCAGTTTGACCTCTTCGTTTAGCTGCTGAATATCCGCATATTGATCGGCGGCGACGGTATCTACTCGCGCATGGTTGTTTTGCCAGTACGTCCAACCAAAGTAGGCGGCCAGTGCTAACAAAATCGCAGTGACGATATAACTACCATATTGCTTTAGCGCTTGCATGGAGTTATCTGCATTCGGCGAATTAGGTGTCAGAGCCATATATATTTACCTGATAAAATTTACATTAAATTGCTAGTGCGACAAACAAAGCTGATTAGTCAAAGTCAATTAGCAACGAGAAAAGTTATCTTTATTTGATAACCAATCTTGGGCGACCGTCTTTTGCTCACCTGTCTGCATATCTTTAATACTAATCGTATTATCATCCAGCTCTTGCTGTGCGATGATGACTGTCAATGCCGCGCCTGACTTGTCTGCCTTCTTCATTTGCGCTTTTAGACTCGTGGCACTGGCCATCTTTACTCGTACATCTGGACGACTGTGACGTAAGTTCTGTGCATAGCTTATACCAGCACTATATACCTCAGGATGGGCCACAACGAATACATCACAAGCAGGTATATCAGCAATCGGCGCAACCGCTTCTATGAGTAGCAATAAACGCTCAAGCCCCATTGCAAAACCAACACCAGGCTCAGATTTGACTGGTTTACTACCATCTGTACCGATTGATTTTAATTGCCCTACTAGCCCATCATAACGACCACCAGCACAAACGGTAGCTTGGCTTCCAAGCTTATCTGTTACCCACTCAAATACCGTTTTATTATAATAGTCAAGGCCACGTACTAAGTGCGGATTGATTTCAAAATCGATATTAAGCGCAGTCAAATAGGCTTTGACCTGCTCAAAATGTGCCACACTCTCTTCACCCAAGAAGTCAGCAAGCTTTGGCGCATCTGCCAATACTGCTTGCGTACTCGCTTCTTTACTATCCAAGATACGTAAAGGGTTAGTCGTTAGACGGCGCTTACTGTCTTCGTCTAGCTGGTCTTTTTTATCAGTCAAATAAGCAACCAATGCTTCGCGATAAGCATAACGCTCATCCAACTCACCCAAACTGTTTAGTTGCAAACGCATCTCATTGTTGAGACCTAGCTCTTGCCACATCAAATGAGTCATCGCAATCAGCTCAGCATCAGCATCCGGTAGTGCGCTACCGAAGCTCTCGACACCTAACTGATGAAACTGACGATAGCGGCCTTTTTGCGGGCGCTCGTAGCGGAACATTGGACCGATATACCAAAGCTTGGGCGTATCACCACGTAGCAAGTTGTGCTCGATAACTGCACGTACTGCTCCAGCTGTGCCTTCAGGACGCAACGCTAATGGCGTTGGTGGCTCAGATTTATCAGTAAAGCTGTACATTTCTTTTTCGACAATGTCAGTCGCGCCGCCAATAGCACGGGCAAATAAATCCGTTTGTTCAACGATAGGCAAGCGAATATGCTCGTAACCGTACCTACCAAGTACATCAGCCAATATCGCTTCTAAATGCAGCCACTTTGCTGATTGGTCAGGCAAAATATCATTAAAACCTTTGATAGCTTTGATCATGGTACGGTCGTATCCTTAAATATTTAACAAGTATTCTATTATTGTTTTCTATGCACTCAAATAAGCGTTATATCTGATTGATACTGTGACGGTATGGCCTAACGTATCAATCTATTCTATGGCTTATTTTACGCGAATGATTTCATTCTCACGTTTTTTCGCCAAATCTTCTGCATGGGCGCGAACCATACCTTCTATTTCATCGACCAGATTGCCTGTATCGATAAGGTGGCTTTTTTCACCCATACGATAGACCAGTGATCTAGGGGCAGCACCAACGATACCGATATCGGCCTCTTTTGCTTCTCCTGGACCATTGACCTTACAGCCGATCACAGATAGATTCATCGGTTCACGAATATCTTCTAGGCGCGACTCTAACGCTGTCATTACTTTAATCACGTCAAACTCTTGACGCGAGCAACTTGGGCAAGCGATAAAGTTTACGCCGTTCGAGCGAATATTAAGCGATTTTAAGATATCAAAACCAATCTTAATCTCTTCTTCAGGCTCGGCGGCCAATGAGATACGAATGGTATCGCCAATACCATCTAGCAATAATCCACCTAGCGCGATAGCAGATTTAACAGCGCCCGTACGGTAGACACCCGCTTCCGTCACGCCCAAATGTAATGGATTATCAATTTGCGCTGATATTAAACGATAAGCATCCAGTGTCAAAAACACGTTGCTGGCTTTGACAGATACTTTGTACTGGTCAAAGTTAAGATGCTCTAAAATATCAATATGGCGCATTGCCGACTCTAGC
The DNA here is from genome assembly GCF_013414195.1 of Psychrobacter sp. BI730. GTDB lineage: Bacteria > Pseudomonadota > Gammaproteobacteria > Pseudomonadales > Moraxellaceae > Psychrobacter. The sequence continues at coordinate 102,415 of NZ_JAATTV010000006.1, read as the reverse complement.
ATCGCTTCGCCAGTTGGCTCAGTATACTTGCGCTGTATGTCTTTTTCTAAAGAGCCAGCGTTGACGCCAATACGAATCGGGATATTATGATACTTAGCACAAGCGACCACTTCACGTACTTTGGCATCGCTACCAATGTTACCCGGATTGATACGTAAGCAGTCAGCGCCCGCTTCAGCAACGGCCAAAGCGATTTTATGATCGAAATGCACATCAGCGATTAAAGGCACGCTCACCAATTTACGAATTTCACCAAAGGCTTTAACGGTATCCATCGTTGGCGTAGATACACGCATCAGATCAGCACCTGCTTCGACACAACGCTCAATTTGAGCGACCGTCGCTGCTACATCACAGGTGTCAGTGTTGGTCATGCTCTGTACGCTAATTGGTGCATCACCACCAACCGCGACATCACCGACATAGATTTTTTTGGTCAGACGACGATTAATAGGCGATGGCATTGACATACATAAATCCTTGAATCAAAAATAGAAAAGCCCTAGGCCTTTGTACATATAATATAAACCAGCTAAATCCGGATACACATGTACGCTTTATTCAAACACATGAGTGCTTCATTCAAACATATGAGTGCTTTATTTAAATTTGGCGCTTATACAATTAACTATGGTGCTAATTCAAAAGTAGCTTGCTTATCTGTTGCATACGTATCTAACGCGACTGGTTGTTGATTGAGCATCAAGCTAACATTGTCGATATTATCAATTTGCACATTAAACGGTGGCATACCTGACAAGTCATAGTTACCTGCAGATTGAGAACCGTTTATCAAACTGTTTCCAGAAGCATCCGTGATACTAACCACAGCGTCGCTTGTCAATACAAGGTTTAAGGTAGCAGTCGTTGCAGCAGTACCTAAATTCAATGCAGAGCCAGAAGCACCCACGCCACTTGCATCACTATTGATGGCGGCACCTTGGGCTTGCTCTATCGCTGACATGTCTTCAACAGCTGATACAGGCTCTTGCGTATTTTCTTTGCTAGCGTTACTCACCATGCGGAATAGGAACACCGCCAAGATAATCAATCCGATAACGCCTATGATCAATAGTGGGTTAAAGCGGATGCGGTTGTGAGTATCACGCTGCAAAGTCCCCATTGGGCGTAGTGGCGTATCGATACTGCTGGTTGATTTGGCCTTTAGCTCATTAGGATAGGCAGCATCGAAGCTACTAGCGATTTTTGCTGAATCTAAGCCCAAATATTTGGCATAGTTAATCGCAAAACCACGAGCAAATGCAGCCTGTGGTAGCTCAGCGAAGTTTTCGCTTTCTAAGGCCTCCAAATGACGCTTTAGAATGAACAGCTCAGCCGCCGCTGCTTCTAAAGTTACTTGCTTGTTTTTACGGGCTTGCTGCAACACGGCACCAAATGATCCCTGAGCGTTAGATTGAGTGTTAGATGATGGGGTGATCATTTCCATGGTGCCTCTGGATTGTTAAGCCAAGTCTTAAGTTGTTTTGCTTCATCACTTAGCGGATAAGCGGATAAAAGCTGCTGTGCCAATTGCTGGCGCGTTGTTATATTACTTTGTGCTGCTGCAAGCTTGATACTTTGTAAGAGCAAGCGCGGGCTAATACCCTGCCCCTGCACCAATATCAGCGTCTCATCATACAGTCTCTGTGCCTGCGGTACACGCTGTTGTTGCAGCAGCAAATCTACCAATTCGATATGAGCAATGATGCTGTTACGATTGCCATCGAGTGCGCGTAAAAATACTTTTGAAGCGGCACTATTATCACCTAACTGTAGATAAGTGCGACCTAGGTTTTCTAGCGCGCCAATACGGCCTTCATAGCCTAGCGTCGCCCCTGCAATCTCAAACTGTTCTGCTGCTTCACGATAGCGCTTTGTCTGTGACAGATATACGCCATAATTATTGTGTGCTTGTACAAAGTCTTTATCTAGCGCGATTGCTTTTTTGAAGTACTCATCAGCTTTGGCTAGATTGATACGGCTGCCTTCTTGCTGCAACAAAACGCCCATCATATCATAGGCTGGCGCATAACGGCTATCGGCAGCAAAGGCTTTTTCAAGCTGCTGCTGCGCGGTATCAAGCTCATTTTTTCGGATGTATTGCGCGGCAAGTGAGGTACGTACACGGGCGATTTCCTGCTGATCTAAATTTCGATCGTTGCTAGCGCGCGTAGATGTTTGATAAGGAGAGTTACCTAGCAAATCATTAGTCGGGGTGGTCTGACAGCCACTTAATACAAGGACGCCAAATACTGCCGACAGCACTGCACGCTTTGGCAAAGCGGTTTGGGCAGCATTGATACTCGACTGCTTATAAAATTTAGAAAATGATTTTTGATATTTGAACTGACAAGAATTTTTAGAAGTCATCATAGCCGCCATCATAAAACTGGGATTCAATGCGTTCGATCTTCGAGACCTCAGTTTAATAGATTTAACCCCTATAAGTACAATTTAGTTGTTATTAATTGCCGCGTTCTGCAATCTTGACAGTCATTGCTACATTTTCTTACCATTGCGACAGACAAAAGATAGCTAAAACGCTATACCAGTCAGATATAACGTTTATCTTCTAGAGAACGTGCTAAACGCTTTCACGATCTTTAATGCTCTGCTGCCATGCGGCTGAGCGTCTAGTACGATCCGCCACTTGTCCAACCAATTGGCCACAAGCAGCATCGATGTCATCACCACGGGTTTGACGAATGGTACAAACAAAACCTGCTTCGCTCAGTATATTGCTAAACGCATGAATACGGTTATTGCTTGATTTATCATACGGTGCATGCGGGAATGGGTTGAACGGAATAAGGTTAATTTTACTTGGTAACCCTTCCAACAGCGCAACCAACTGATGGGCATGCTCATTGCTATCATTGACCCCATCAAGCATCACATATTCAATCGTAACGTGCTTCTTATGACGTGGATTGACATCATAGACATAGTTTTTTGCCGCTGCAATCAGCTCTTCTAACGGATATTTTTTATTAATTGGTACCAGCTCGTTACGCAGCTCATCATTTGGTGCATGCAGTGAAATGGCCAATGCCACATCGATGTCTTGTGCTAGCTGATACATTTTCGGAACGACACCAGAAGTCGATAACGTGACGCGACGCTTTGACAGTCCATAAGCATGATCGCTTAGCATCAACTCCATTGAACCTACTACAGGTTTATAGTTCAATAGCGGCTCACCCATGCCCATCATCACCACGTTGGTGACGTTATTTTCCCATAGGCTATGGTCGACGTTTTCTAAACTTTCATTTTCATCTGTCATATATGACGCATTAGCGACCCATAACTGACCGATAATCTCAGCCGCACTTAAGTCACGCTCAAACCCTTGCTTGCCCGTACTACAGAAGCTACAGTCTAGTGCACAGCCTACTTGAGAAGACACGCATAATGTCTTACGGCCATTTAACTTGCTATCATCTGCAGGGATAAGCACCGTCTCAACCAACGAGCCGCCGGTGACTTCAAATACCCATTTACGCGTACCATCATCACTATATTGACGATGAATCACTTTGGGCGGTACCACACAAGCATTAAGCGATAATTTGTCTCGCAATGACTTACTCAAATTGGTCATTTGCTCAAAATCTGTCACGCCATGCTGATAAATCCACTTAATCACCTGAGTAGATCGAAATGGCTTTTCGCCAATACTCTTGAAGTAATCAGCCAGTTGCGCTTGCGTCATACCCAATAGATTGGTTTTGGCATGTGCCTCATCTACTAGCTTGATGCTATCAGTAATCTTAGCAGGTACGTGCTGAGTAGGTGCTTGAACAGTTGACATAATAGGTAACCTTTTTGCAGAAGCTTAGATAAGCGGTGCAATTATTTATATGGGCTTTGCCATACATACATGGGTGCATGAGCAATCCGCTATGAGCGCAGTTTTCTAAATTGACAGAAACATGCTGATAAGGGATTGATAACGCTAAGTAAAATCAATAATGAGGCAAGTCACTAAGAATTTCAATGAATAATATAATTATAGAACTCTAAAGCGGATACAAGGCAGCCGATTGCATATTGTACAAGTAGTACATCTAAGGAGGGTAACGCCCTAGCAGTTTAGTAATTATTTAACTATAATATTTTAGTAATTATTTAACTATAATATTATTATAATAGCTAAAACGGCCTATACCCATAAGATATAAGCCGTCTCGCAAACCAATTATAAACAATCAATGTTGTAAATAATTCGTCTATAGTCAATCAAGTATAAAACTCATACAGGTAAGATCAGTTTAAATCGTAGCTGTCTTATTATAGCAGTTACCTCAAACAAATCGAATGCCGTAAAAGCTTATCGCTGATTTACTATATTAGCGTGTACGTGCACAAACTTCATCATCGCTGAAGAAGTAGCTGATTTCACGTGCTGCTGATTCAGCTGAATCTGAACCATGTACTGCGTTTTCGTCGATGCTGCTAGCGAAGTCAGCACGGATAGTGCCTTCAGCAGCTTCTTTTGGGTTAGTTGCACCCATGATTTCACGGTGCTGAGCGATAGCGTTTTCGCCTTCTAGTACTGATACCAATACTGGACCTGACATCATGAAAGATTTTAGGTCGTTGTAAAATGGACGCTCAGCGTGCTCAGCGTAAAAACCGCCTGCTTTTTCATCATCAAGTTGTAGCATTTTAGCTGCAACAATTTTTAGACCAGCTTGTTCGAAACGGCTGTAGATAGCGCCGATGTGGTTGCCAGCAACTGCGTCAGGTTTGATGATAGATAAAGTACGTTCGTTAGCCATGAGAAGCTCCTAATAAATGATAAATTCAATAAAATATGAAAAAAATAATGCGTTGTTTTAGCTTTAGCCACAATGTTGACTTGGACTGTTTTACACAACTCATGGTATATCAGTGTATAACCATAAGCGCCAACATCGGATTGCTGCCTATTATAATGATTAAGGCCATAAATGATAGGGTTAATTTATGACCATACCTTGCATAAAAGTAAATTTATAACAGTATCTTACTTACATCCAAGTTAAGTACTCATCAACAACAGATGCATGAGCTATCGACTTACTTACCTTATCGCTACTCATATTTATCATTTATAGCTACCAGACTGATTTTATAGAGTATTTGTATCATTATTAATGATTAGAAAACCCTCAACACACCTTGCTAAGAGTTTTGCTAATACCTACTACCAATCAAAACATTTAATCATCTAAGCGACTGTCTCGACAACTACCTGCATTGCATTCACGCACACGTTCATTCAAAAAATTAACTCGATTAGCTGTCTTATTGGTGGCACAGCTCATATTGACAAAGAAACCATCGCCATCGTTATAACTACATTGGTCGTTGCGCTCGCGCATCCACGCTAATTGTCCGCGTTTAAGCGTGGCTTTTTGCTGTTTGTTTAGGAGTTTACTCAATTTATTGTAAGAGTTGTTAAGCTCCTTATCTGCTTCCAAATATACTTTCGTGAGGCAATATAGCCCATCAAAGTCATTGTTTGGTTTGTCACAGTTTTCTGCACCCCAAGCAAACATAGGCAACATGAAAGCTGCGGATGTAACTATTGCTATAGAGGTATTGCGAATCGTGGATTTAAGCGTATTCGTTGTCATAGCAAATTCCTTTTTGTATGTTAATAAAACCAAATCCGTCTATAATATCTTACACTTAATTAAGCCAAAATAATGTCAGTATATCCATTATTTATAATATTTTTAGATGACATTATAGCTAGTAGCCCTATACTCTTACACTGTTGAAGATCAAGGTAATCAATCAATTTCTTGAAGTAGCACACACAAAAAACCCCAACGCTTAGCGTTGAGGTTTTTTATTAATACTAAAAACTATTTAATCAAGTTTGTAGTAAAAACTAAGCGTCGTACGGATCACGCAGTACGATCGTTTCTTCGCGATCAGGACCAGTTGAGATAATATCAACTGGGCAACCAATCAATGCTTCGATACGTTTGATGTATTTTTTAGCGTTTTCTGGAAGCTCATCATAGTTCGTAATGCCAACGGTAGACTCGCTCCAGCCTTGCATTGTTTCGTACTTAGGTGTGACTGACTCATAGAATTCAGCATCATGCGCGCCTGCACACTCAGTTTCAGGTAGGTTGTAACCTACACCGATTAGCAACTCTTCAAGACCATCTAGTACGTCAAGCTTGGTCAAGCAAATACCTGACATAGAGTTAAGTACTACTGCACGGCGTAATGCTTCAGCATCGAACCAACCACAGCGACGGGCACGGCCAGTCGTTGCACCAAATTCATGACCGACTTTGGCTAAATGAGCACCAACATCATCGAACAATTCAGTTGGGAACGGACCACTACCAACGCGCGTAGTGTACGCTTTGGTGATACCAAGTACATAGTCTAAATACAATGGACCGATACCTGTACCCGTTGATACACCGCCAGCAGTTACACTTGAGCTAGTTACAAACGGATAAGTACCATGGTCGATATCAAGTAGCGTACCTTGAGCACCTTCGAACATTAGGTTTTTGCCAGCCAGACGTAATTGATTTAGGTCTTCAGTTACATCAGTAACCATACCTTTAATCTCTTCTTTCCACTCTTTACAAAGCTTAAGTGTCTCATCAAAATCAATCGCTTCAACTTTATAATACTCAGTCAGTTGGAAGTTGTGATATTCGATTAGGTTACGTAGTTTTTCTTCTAGATCTTCACGGAACAAATCAGCAAGTTTAATCGCACGGCGTGCTACTTTATCTTCGTATGCAGGACCAATGCCGCGACCTGTTGTACCGATTTTACCAGAACCACGCTTGGCTTCACGAGCTTGATCAAGTGCCACATGATAAGGCATGATAAGTGGGCAATTAGGAGAGATACGTAGACGCTCACGTACTGGTACGTTGTTGTCTTCTAGCTCTTTCATCTCTTTGAGTAGTGCGTCAGGTGCTAACACCACGCCATTACCGATAAAGCAAGTGACGCCTTCACGCAAGATACCTGATGGAATCAAATGCAAGACAGTGGTTTTGCCATCGACAACCAACGTGTGACCAGCATTATGACCGCCTTGGAAGCGGGCTACTGCTGAGGCTTTTTCGGTAAGTAAATCAACGATTTTACCCTTACCTTCGTCGCCCCATTGGCTACCCAAAACTACAACATTCTTACCCATGATCAATCCTTACCTTTATGTATTGAGGTGTGTGCAATAAAAGCTGAAAATTAAAATGATTTTCTTAGCTATATCTTTTTATCTCAGTGATTTATGAAATAGAAACACTGAGATATCTAACAAATAATTTTACGTTCTCGTAATCTGTACTGAATAATTTTGGCTACGTGCGCCGCGTGCGCCATTCAATCGCCTACTATCAGACAGTTAAACAGTCTGTAGCTGCCATTGACTGTCATCAGCCATGCTCAAACGATGCGTCACATCATCTGGACTATCCTGTGCATCTAACGGCATAGTGACGCGATAGCCTTGCTGACGTAGACTCTCTACTTGCTGTAATAGCGTCTGCATTTCATCTGTGTTTGCATTGGTTAAAGCAGCAAAATCAACCAAGACAACGGTTGGTGCATCTAACTGTGTATGAGCCAGCAATCGGCTAACATCCATACTAAAGCCCGTGGCCGCACGTAACGCTTGCGTCTGACTTTGCATACCATCAAAACGACCACCACGTACGAGTGGCTGCGTTTCACTATTGATATAACCATTGAAGACGATGCCAGTGTGATAGTGGTAACCTGATAGCTCAGTCACATCGATACTGACTGGGCACTGCCATTGGTCTTGTAGATAATTTTTCAAACGCTGTAGCTCATCGATTGCCGTTGCGATTTGGCTGTCTTGCTGCGCCGCATCTGATAATTTAGCCAATAAGTTTGCGATATCGTGACCAAAGCGTGCCAACACATAAAAATCATCACCCATTGGCAAAGCACGGCAAACACGCTTGAGCTCTGGTAGATTTTTATTGGCATATAAGTACATCAATTGCTCAGTATCATTGTCTGATAACTCAGCCAACTCAGCCAAACGTTTGAATATCGCTACGTGACCCAAATCGATATGAAGCGCTGCACTCATATTGAGTTTATTTACCATCGTAAACAGCACGTCTATCAGCTCAATATCTGCTGCTAGTGACGCACAGCCAAATATCTCAGCACCCAACTGTAGCGGCGTACGTGAGCCAAACAGACCTGATGGCAAGGTATGAATCACATCACCAACATAGCAATAACGCGCAATACCCGTACCGCCATGATGCGCATCTATACGTAAAATCTGCGGGGTAATATCAGCGCGAACGCCCATTAGACGACCCGTCAACTGATCGATAATTTTGAAGGTTTGGCGTTTCAGATCTTCTGACGCATCACTTAGCAAAGACTCAGTAAACTCGATCATCGGTGGGCAAACCAGTTGATAACCATGAGTAATAAGCTGTTCGATTAACTGATGTCTAAGCACTTCTTGCTTGTGCGCATCTTCAAACAGAACATCAACCACCCCATCAGGCAATAGCCAACTATTGGCAACATCACTGCCAAAGTTACTCAAATATGGCATGCGATTGGGTGCAGCACTGTTTTCGGCAGGCTGAGACACTGTTTCGTTGGTAGAATTTGGCTGGGCAGGTTTTGCAGAATCAGAACTAACAGACACAATAAATCCTTGTTTGGCGTATCGCTTACCAAAAACGCGGTACTGATGCGGTACTTAAAGGGTGGTTTGCCGGGTATTGACGCTGTGTGTGTTTATTTTTAACGCGCAACATCATTGACCCAATTATTTATAAACAAACCAGGTAACCGCAAAAGGGTGAATAATAAGTATAATTTAGAATGATAAGACGAGTATCTTTATGCGCTAAAAAATTGCGACAAATAATCAAGGCACTTTATGCTTTAGTTTAGCATAGCACTCAAGGTTCGCCTAGTGACAATTAGCCACAATCACTATCTAATTACAGTTCAATTACCGCTTATTAGCTTAGCAGATGTAACAGTCATCGTTGATGTATTTGGCTCAATATTGGGCAAATAGTCGAGAGGTTTATTTTTTGTTAACCATAAGATAATGAGCGTGATTACGGCAGCGTCTTCGGCACAGACTCATGATACACTAACACATATTTTTATCTCGGAAGCCTTATGTCATCTGATTACCACCCAAACCCTGCCATCAACCAAACCAATGTCTTAGGCACCGCACTTGCCAGCTGTTGTTTCGATCCCATCACTGGCTATTATCGCAATGGTTTTTGCCATACTGGCAACCATGATGTTGGTCAACATACTGTCTGTGCCAAGATGACCAGCGAGTTTTTAAACTTCTCTGCCAGTCGCGGTAATGACCTAATTACCCCACTACCTGAATACAACTTTCCTGGTCTCAAACCTGGTGACTACTGGTGCATCTGCGCGCTACGTTGGGTTGAAGCACTGGACTTCGATATTGCACCGCAAATCAAACTAGAAGCTTGTCACGAGAGTCTATTGGCATTGGTAGATATCGATACGCTAAAAAGCTACGCCCTATAGTTAGTATTGGCACACGATAAAACCGTAGCCACGTTCACAGCATATTTGGATTATTGAATTTTTTTATTATATGACAGGAAAGTATATGGAAAATGATAATAATCAATTGATTAAAAAAACGGCTCATATTGCGCCTGATTCCAATATGAATCATATCTACGCCAATATGAATGACAAGCATCTCTATTTGGACGATGATGATAGCTATATCTATGGTGATGTGGACGCCACTACTGAAGATACTATTGAGACCATGACGGTCTACGATCCTGACTCTGAACGCTATGAAGATATTGACTCATCAAGCGCAGGCGAAGTGGTCAATTGCTACGCTTACTCACGTAAAACAGGTGAGAACCTTAATAGAGTGGCGCTCAACGATGTGAGTCGTACGCTAGGGAACAACGGTCAATTTATTTGGCTTGGGCTATATGATCCAAGCTTAGAAACCATGGTCAAAGTAAAAGAAGCCTTTGACCTGCATGAGCTAGCGATTGAAGATGCCTTTGCTGATCATCAACGTGCTAAGGTCGAAAACTACGATAATGATATGGTCTTTGTGGTGCTACGTACAGCCAAGCTCGAAGACAATGTCATCCGTTATGGTACTACTGCGATATTTATGGGTAAAAACTACCTGATTACGATTCGCAATGGCCCGTCAAACTCTTATGCGCCAGTACGTGAGCACTGCCATCGTCGCCCTGAGAAGTTACGCATGGGGCCTATATTTGTATTGCACGCTATCCTCGATTTTATCGTTGATAACTACATGCCCATCACTGACCGATTGGGTCGCTATTTGCGTGAGCAGGAGCACAAAGTCTTCACCTATGAGTTTGATAAAGGCACCCTAAAAAACCTTTACGAGCTAAAGTCACAACTGGTACATATGCGCGCCATTATCTTACCTGTGCAAGACATCTGTAGCTTTTTTATCAATCATAAAAAAAGTGAGATTGTCTCTGGATTTTCTCAAGCCGCTAAGCCTTACTTTCGCGATGTTAACGATCACCTATTGCACTCCCTAGATGCTATTAATGGTCTTAATGAAATGCTGAGCGTGGTGATGAACACCTATATGGCGATGGTCAATATGGGTCAGAATGAAGTCGTACGTAAGCTCGCTGCATGGGCAGGTATTCTGGCAGTGCCGACAGCTATCGCTGGCATTTATGGCATGAACTTTGACTTTATGCCTGAGCTGCATTGGAAATACTCTTACCTTGTCATTATGACCATTATTATCGCCTTATGTAGCTATCTGTACTACAATTTTAAAAGATTAAAATGGTTGTAATACCAAACGCTAGGCATAAAAAAAGAGCAACCACTGGTCGCTCTTTTTTTATGTTGCTATCTTTTTGTAACGCTATCTAATTATTCGCGGCGATGCTTAGTATGGCTATCGGGTGCTTGAGCATTATCAGGCAACAATGCTTTAACCGTTAGGTTTGCATGCTGTTTATCGAGATTGTCCTCTGGACGACCAAAAGTTTTTGCTGTCCAAGTTAATACTACGATAGAGCCACTTAATAGCATGATGGCCACAGAAATTGTCGCAAGCAGCCATAAATGGAAATAGTCTGAAACTGCCTGTACATCAACCACCAGATGTCGTGACAAGGCTGTTATGGCAATAAATATCAAAAACTGTACTGGCAGACGGTGTGTTTTAAAGTAGATACCTATCATAGCCAGTAGCTCAAGATAAATAAATAACATCAATATGTCTTTTAGATCCGCTGAGCCTTTTTGGATAATACCAATGAACTCTTTTCCTGCGGTCCAAACGACAACCACACTGATTAGAAATAAAATAACGTAATGACAGACATCGACAAACTCTCTACCAATACCTTGTAGTCGCTCATGAACACCTACGTTTTTTTTAGCCATGTTTAGGTCCTATCAACTGAAATGTGGTTGATTTAGCCTGAGTTTATGTTACCTCAGGCCCCTTATATATCGGCTATCAGTATTCGTATGACTATCTTTTTAGCCGTTATTCAAACCCGCTGATTTTTCAGCAGCATCGACCGTTTGGCGAATAAGCGTGTTGATAGTCATTGGGCCAACGCCGCCTGGTACTGGCGTATAAGCACTGGCAATGTTTTCCATGCCTTGCATTTCGATATCACCAACACCGCCATCATCTGTCGGATGGAAACCTGCGTCAATGACAACCGCTCCTGATTTGATCCACTCCGCTTTAATAAGCTCAGGTACGCCTACGGCACCAACCACGATATCTGCACGCTTGATATGCGCTGCCAAATCTTGAGTTCTTGAATGGCAGATAGTCACTGTACAGTTGGCATTCAATAGCATCATAGCCATTGGCTTACCTAAGATAGCACTACGTCCTACGACTACGGCTTCTTTACCTGATAGCTCGATATTATAATGCTCTAACAAATGCATAATGCCCTGCGGTGTGCATGAGCCATAAGCTGACTGCTGCATCGCCATACGACCAAAACCAAGACAAGTCACGCCATCGACGTCTTTTGCTAAGTCAATCTGCTCAAAACAAGCACGCTCATCAATATGCTCAGGAACCGGATGCTGTAGCAAAATGCCGTGTACATCTGGATTGCTATTTAACTCATCTATTTTTGCCATGAGCTGCTCAGTGGTCGTGGCACTCGGCATCTCAACGCGTATAGAGTCCATGCCAACACGCTTACAGGCGTTGCCTTTCATACGAACATAAGTGGCAGAGGCTGGATCGTCACCAACCAATATCGTCGCTAAGCTTGGGGTGCGGCCAGTCTTTTCCTTAATCGTATCTACGCGCGTGCGCAGATCCTGTTCTATTTGTTTGGCAAGTGCTTTGCCGTCCAAAACGGTAGCGGATTCTTGGGCAGTAGACATAGTAACTCCAATAGAGGGTACGATATAAAAAAATAAAGACAGCGCGCGCAAATACTTTGCATGCCTGTCCTTTGGTTCGTCAATCTTTGACTAAGAGTAATATTGTACCTGTGTACGCTACAAAATCCTAGCGTAAGATAAAGCCTGCGCACTGATAAATTTTCATAATAAGTCAATTAAACAGTATTGCTTATATATAGGCAAATGTACCTTATGCTTTTAGTAAGAGTAGCATCGACCACAAAGTAAATTTCTAAAAATAATCATTCATTGCCATTTTATTCGACCATCGAACCAAACACACTATCGATCGCCTGTATCGTAAGTTCAATTTCAGCCGCCGTAAGCGTAGGATGCACTAGAAACATTAGACTACTCTCTCCTAGTTGCTTTGCTATTGGCAATCTAACACTTGGACGTAACCCAGTATTATCAAAGGCCTTCTCCAAATAAACCTCTGACGCAGATCCAGAGAAGCACGGCACACCTTGATTGTTAATTGCTTCAATAATGCGGTCACGTGCCCACCGATCAGGTAGATTATCGGACTGCACATAGACATATAATTTATAGTAAGCATGGTTCGTATTGGAGAACTGCGCTAAATGCTCTAGTCTCGGCACACAAAGGTAACCTTTGGACTCCCATTTACTACAGGCCTCTAGTATGGCTTGCGCATTAGTAGTCCGTTTTGCTGTCCACTCATTCATTTTTTCCAGTTGAATACGCCCTAGAACGCCTTGCATCTCAGTCATACGCCAATTGGTGCCAAAGCTTTCATGGAGCCAATTGTAGCCAGGTGATTGCTCCGTTTCATAGACTGCCGCATAGCTCTTACCATGATCCTTATACGCCCACATTTTACGCCATAGCAGTTCGCTATCGGTGGTGACCATACCGCCCTCACCTCCTGTGGTCATAATCTTATCTTGGCAAAAACTCCATGCCCCAACATGACCAATACTGCCCACGCTTCGCCCTTTATATCGTGCGCCATGAGCTTGTGCGCAATCTTCAATAACATATAAGCCATGCTCATCTGCCAGTGCGATAATACTGTCCATATCGCATGGCCAGCCAGCTAAATGGACGCACACGATACCTTTCGTCTTGTCGCTTAATACAGCTGTGATGGTCTCAGCAGTGATATTACCAGTTGCTTCATCGACATCTGCAAAGATGGGGGTCGCACCTGCATTAACGATTGATGAGATACTAGCAATAAAGGTACGCGGTGTGACAATGACCTCATCACCTGCACCTATATCGAGTGCTTGTAACGCGACATCCAATGCCAAGGTGCCATTACCCAATGCGATTGCGTACTTACTACCTACCCAGTCAGCAAACTCTCGCTCAAACTGACGACATTCTTCGCCTGTCCAATAATTGACTTTGTTAGATAGTAGCACTCGACTGACAGCGTCGGCTTCATGCTGCGTGAATTTTGGCCAAGGTGAAAAAGGGGTATTTAGCATATGTTCCTCTATGGTACTTATGTCTAATGTTGTGTCACGCTCTACGATAAACTGCTCACTATGTTATTAACCTTACTATCTATCATGACTTTCTTGATACACAACTTTTTTAATTAGCTGTACTGCTATCACCAAAGAGTACTTTCAAAGCATTTCTTCATTAATACTATTGCCCATGAATTTACTCATAGTTGCTTCACCCTCAGCACTGATACCATCTTTGATAATGACTTTTTTCACTGTTTTAAGTAAAATTTTGATATCCAACCACAGCGACTGATTGTCCACATACCATGTATCAAGTGCAAACCTTTCATCCCATCCAATAGCATTGCGACCATTAACTTGAGCATACCCTGTAATACCTGGGCGGACGTCGTGTCGGCGCGCTTGTTCATCATTATATAAGGGTAGATACTCCATCAATAATGGTCGCGGGCCCACTAGACTCATATCGCCCTTTATGACATTCCAAAGCTCGGGCAACTCATCAAGGCTGGTGTTACGCAGCGCTTTACCAAACGATGTCAATCGCGCGCCGTCTTCCAAAGGATTGCCATCTGCATCTATATCATCCTTCATTGAGCGAAACTTTATCATCTCAAATGGCTTACCATATAGACCTGGACGAATCTGACGAAATAGAACAGGCGCACCAAGATTTTTACTCACCTTGTATGCAGTTGCAGCATAGACAGGAGACAGCACTACTAACGCTGTCGTTGCACCTACAATGTCAAATAGTCGTTTTATCATTTATAAACCCAACATATTTATTAGTCGTTTATTGACTTTATCTGCATCAAATTTCTCTTGTGCTAGCTTGTAGCTTTCATCACCCATCTCTTTAATTTGTTCAGGATGTTCTATAAAGTAAATCATTTTCTCTGCCAAAGCTTTTGGGTTCCATTTCTCTACTAAAAACCCATTTACTCCATCAATAACCGTCTCACGGCAACCAGGTACATCAGTAGTGATAATAGGTCTTCCAATTGCCATCGCTTCTTGAGTGCTGCGCGGCACACCTTCTCTGTAATAAGATGGGAGAACAAATACGCTAGATTTTGTTATCCAGTCTGAAACATTATTAACATGACCCGGATACTCTATAATATTCGCCTTTATAGCTTGTCTTAGTTCTACTTCTGTCAATGCACCTAGAGCTACTTTATCTATTGCTCCTAACACAACAAACCTTGCCTGTGGATATATTTTTTTTACAATTTTAGCAGCGGCTATATAATCATGAATACCCTTTTCTGCTAATAATCTTGCTATGAAAATAAATACTGGGTTTTTAGGGTAGTTGTTTGAATAACTATAGTCATCAAGGTTTAAACCAATCCCCCCTAAAATCTCTACTTTTCTAACTTTTATTGAGTATTCTTCCAATAGGTCATTTGGATCATCTGGGTTAAGAAAGATGAGAGTATCTAACCTTGGTAAAGAAATTCTATACAACGCTATTTGTATTTGCTTTATTAATTGCGTTCTTTTTATCAAGCCTTTAGGCTGCTTAGTAAAGGTATACCCTAATCCCTCAAGCATACCTATTACCTTAGGTACTTTAGCCCATCTAGCTGCCAAAGTACCAAATATTACTGGTTTAGAAAAATAAGAAAATACTAAATCCGGTGCTATAGCTTTAATTTTATTTGTTAAGAGATATGTTGATATTACATCTACCAAAGGGTTTAAACCACCTCGCTTTTGCTCATAAGTGACTGGTATGGCACCTAACAACTTAATTTTTTCTAGTTCAGAATTTGTATATTCTGACGTGAACGCATAAACAATATGATTTTTCTGAATCAGCACCTTTATCAGGTCAGCACGGAAACCCAAAAAACTAGAAGCTACCGTACCAATAATAATAATAATCATCTAGAATAATCCTATTCTTTTTATTTCTGTATAACTTTCATCATAATCACTAATATCTTGGTCTCTACAATCATCACACCTACTTTTGAGTAAAATACTCATGAGATTAAAAAAATCTAAATATTTCACTACTAGTTTTTTTAACCTAAACCTCCTAATTATTTTATTTTTTCTACTAACAGACACTATACCTTTATAATTACTATTAATGATTTCCATTTGCATATCATAACCTTGAATCATTTTTTTTACAGTTACATTCTCAACAACTCTGTACCAATATAAAGGTTGTTCAACAACTAAATAATTTAAGTCATTATTTTTTGCAGCTTGTAACCATAAATCGAAATCTTCTGCCAAAATTCTACTTTCATCATAATTATTTCTTATATACCAACTTTTACGTGCTAATAGCGAAGCATGTAACAGATTAGTCACTCCCTCTAGAATCATTTTTGCATTCATTTGGTAATTATCACCTAATCGCACACCTGTCAGCTCATTATTTTTACCAATGGTAAAACAACCTGTAGTAACGAAATCAACTTCCTTATTACTTTCTAATACTTGTATTTGCTTATCAAGACGATGGTTACTCATCAAGTCATCAGCATCCATACGTGCAATATAATCATATTTGGCTTCACGAACAATTTGATTTAATCTATAAGGTAATTTTTTATTTAAACCATCAGATATCACCCTGATCCTAGTATCTCTACTCTCAAAATCTCTAGCAATTTCCAATGACTTATCGGAAGAACCATCATCAATTAAAATCAATTCCCAATATTGATACGTTTGAGCTAAAACTGAACATATAGCATCTTCTAGATAGTTTTCTGTATTATAAAATGGAATGCCAATTGAGATATAAGCGCGACTTTTCATCAGAACACCTCAAACATAGGATTGATAATATAAGGACTCAGATTGCTGAACTTTGATGTCGTCAATATGAAATACACCAGGAAGATAAACACACTGATGATATAGACATAAATATTATTTATCTTTTTCAAAACCACAGGCAGTAACAAAATCAAAGTCCATGTGAAATACGAAATGATTCTTTGCGGGCCTGAAGCGCTAGTACCTAACAGCGCTAGCGGTATGACACAAACCACGCCTGACGCATAAAACATCAATAGCTGTTGAAAGCTCTTATCTTTAATTTTATATACATAGCTCGCGATAATGATGAGAAGCATAAGCACTGTGTAAAACCCAAGTGTCAAAAACCCACCTGACTCTTCAGATACTTTTGCATAGTCTTCATATCGATCATTAGTAGATGAAATATAAGATACGAGTAACCTACTAACGAATAAAGACCCGAAAAACGTCGCAAGTATTTTATAAGCTGGCTTCACTCTCAAATTTACAATCAAATAAAATGGAATGATAAATAAAGCCGTGATATGAAAAAACGATGCAATGGCACATATTAATAAATAAGGAAAAAGCCGTTTCTCTAGCAGATAAGGAATGGCTAAAGTAAACAAAGCCATTGCGATTCCTTGACGCAATCCATTGAATGAAAAGGTATAGACGCCTAGCGTAATAAACAGAAATACAGAGAGCCAATAGTTCACACTATATCTTTTAATGACTTTTAAGTAACAATAGACGATAACCAAACTGGTGATAATCAGTAGCCAAAAATAGTTATTTGTCACATGCAGTAATGAATACTCAAATAGCTGGTAGCCGTACTCAACGTCTTCATTAAATCTAAAGGACTCAGGACTCAATTTATTATTAAAATTTCTGGTATAGCTTGCAGTATCCGTACCGACCCAATAACTGCGACCGCCTGCGAACAGCGCTAAAGCAATTAAAGGCAGCCAAAAAGACGTACGATTGAGAGATTTTTTCTCCAGTACTATCCAGAAAACAACAAGGCTAAGGACCAACAGATAAGGAAGCATCTAACCCTCTATAAAGTAGCTGAATATTAAGTAAAAGCCTTATCGCATATTCAAATACATTTGCGTTAACTTCTGCGAATTGGTCGCGGCGCTAAAGCCATGTAAATTTAGCGCATTCATTATTTCTGCTACATTGGATATTGGAGGCTGAAAACTCAGCAAACTATCCGCCCAAATATTGGCTGACTGTATAGGTAAAAAACATACAAGTCCAAGTCCTAAATCTACTTCAGGTGATATTTGATCAGAAACCAATGCCATAAGTCCGACTGTCTGGCTTTCTACTAAGACCACTGGGAAACCTTCATGTAGGGATGGCATAATCATATAGTCAGCACTGGCCATTAACTCAGTAATATCAGTACGCATACCCAAAAACTTAATGTTATCCCCTAAGGCTTGCTCTTTCACTTGTCGTCTTAATTGACCTTCCAATGGACCTTGTCCAACGATATATAAGGTAAAGTCAATCTGACGTTTTTTCAGCTGCTCAGCGATTTCCAAAGAAAACTGATGGTTTTTCACCTCATTGAGACGACCAACTTGTATGATTTTTAACCCTTTATCTCCAAATTTTTTAGTACCAAACTCCTGATCGATATAATGCCGTGATTGGTTAGCGACTGATATCATCTTCTGTATATCTACAGCATTGGGCAATAGCCACACATCTTTTGTAGTACCAAATAGGTAATTTGCAGCATGGTCACCGCAACTAATTCTCTTAGTAGCCAATGTACGATTGATAATTAATGCCCATTGCTCATATATTTTTTTAATAATATTGGTTTTACCATTACTGGTGCTATGAGAGTGCGAAATGCGATGCGGCACGCCAGCACCTTTAGCAGCCAACAGATGAAAAGCATTGTTTAATAGCATATGAGCATGAACGATTTGATAATCAGGCTGCTGTTTAAGGAATTTTTTAAGTTTGAGCATGCGCGTCAATGAATGACCAGCTAAAATCGGTATAACCCTACCGCCCAACGCTGCTATCTCAGCGTCATAGTCGCCGATCTCGTCGGTAAAAGTGACAAAATCAAACTGAATCTGGCTATGATCTATATGACGATATAAATTCATAAGCATGGTCTCTGCCCCAGCACGATCCATTTTCCCCACTATGTGCAGCACTCTGCGAATAGTCATATCATTTACCTTTTAAGAAACATAAAGCCAACTTTGCTTCTCGTAACTATTTCCAATTTACTTCCTTTTAATCTTTTTTCTTTCTCTAGTGCTTGACGAAGCACCTGCATTATAGGCAGCGCAATTTGGCTTGGCATACGTACTATATTACTGATTACTATATTCCTTAACGTCCACTTATTCTGATAACCTTTTAACCGTAGTGTTTTATCTGCTTTTTTAGCTTGGGCCAATGCCTTTACTAAATACTCATTGTCTATACGGGTGAGAATGCTCCAATGACTTTGTCTTATTTTATTAGCAAGTATTTTTTTAACGTCATCTGCTTGATAGTCTTCTATTAGGTTCATGACTTCTGAATGAATAACGAAAAGGTCTAATAGCTTTTTATCTGTTGAACCCGTAATTGATGTGCCTCGCTGTCTATACAGGTAAAAATCAATAGGCAACTGATATCTAGCCTTAGTAGATAAGCCAAGATGCCAATGGAAAGGCCAATCCTCGTAATACAAACCCACTGGAAAATTTAGAGAAGCCGTTTGCACGACACTGGATTTAATAAATTTTAGCCATGCAAAATGCGGTAGGCTGAAATACGAATCGTCTATCTTGGTTGTCTCGGATGCTAAGCTGGCAGCTGGATACGGTAGTTCATTCTCTGCCGCTTCCTCTTTGAACGGTGCAAAACCATATGTCACTACTTCTGCATTGGTAGTAAGAGCGCAATCTACACAAGCTGCTACTAAGCGAGTATCTACAATGTCATCAGAATCAACAAACATCATATAATCACCTACTGCAGATTTAATACCAGTATTACGAGCAGCAGAAAGACCACTGTTTTCATTATGTTGAATGACTCTGATACGCTTATCTGTGAGATATAAGGCAAGTGCTTGTTTTGAATTATCAGTAGAGCAATCTTCAACGACAATGATTTCAATATTCTTATAGGTTTGCTGCTTGATAGATTCTAAGCACGCGTCGACATATGACACGACGTTGTATACTGGCACGATAATGCTCACCAATGGCTCTGCTACGCTAGTCATATAATAACCACCGATTTTTCCAACTCATTATATTCATTGATATGAACGGGTGACTCAGTCATGGTGCCATGAGACAGGGATAGCAGTTTATCGATATGTTTTGAAATCTCAGCAACCTCATCTAATTCTAAAAACACGAGTCTTGGATGATTACGTAACCAGTCTAACTGCGTTTGTCTTATCTTATGATTGGAGTTCGGCAATACCAAGCAAGGTGTACCCGATAGTAAACATAAAATCATGCCATGTAGGCGGTCAGTCACGACCAATTTTGCAGCTCGAAACTGGCTAAGTTTGTCAGTCAATAATTTTTTGCAATTTACCTCATCGAGTTGCGAACCACCAGCATGGGTATCTGTCTTTTCAATATGATAGCCAGTATCTGCTAAGGCTTTATCTATAAAGCCGTATTGTTCAGTGGAGAGAGCAGCTTCTTTGTCATTCCTTAAGCATCGCAGAATAGTTGACGACTCTACGTCATTTGTCGTCCCAAGTACTGCTGCATTTGCACTCATAACGATATCTGGCACAAGCCCAACATGGACATTGCTATACTCGGCAAAAAGCTTGATAAGTTTGGCCGCTGTCATCGACTCTCTAGCGAAAATGTGTATATCTGGATGCTTGGCGTAGACGTTTACGATACGATGCAATGCTCGCTTAGACTTAGCAGAATCACTCCAATCCAAGGTCTGAGGAAAACACACAACGCGATTCTTAGGAAATGTATTGATAACTAATTGGCGCAGCTCTTCAATATCAGGATACGAGCTACCCATATTGCCTCCCCCAATAATAGTGACAATATCCCTCTGTTGTATTTGTTGTTTAATCGAATTAAGCACCAATCTGGTTTGACTAATAGGAACACTGACAACTTCATAATCAGTCATCACATGTTGCAAGTATTGCTTTTGTGCATAAGAGATAGCGATATCACCAATATTGCCATAGTCAGCCGCCAGAAAAATGAAGCATCGATTACTGCTAGGCAAAGGCAAATCTCGCGCACCTATATAAGTAACTAAGTGTTTTTTTAGTCTAAGTGGTATGAGCTTTTTTATGGCGGTAGTATTCATTTTTGACACTCCCTTATTTATTTCTCATTAACGTCTTTTTTACCCACATGCGACGCTTTGACCCAAAAGGAAATAACCCACTCAATTTTGGAGATGATTTACGTTTGAGTACTTTTTCAATGTATGGAAGCCACTCAAGACCCCTGCCCGTTTCAATCATTTCTTGACGAATTAGAGACCAGTCTATGCGTACAGCGTCACTTTTCAGAACCATGAACCTGAAAAGCGACGAATCTATCGGGGTGTCAAAACAAGCAGGATTATCAACACCTGCAAGTAAGAGATTCAGTCGAGTTCGTACACATTTTTCACAGTGACCGCAGTTTCTATCATGCTTATTACCAGCCCAGCAAACACGTAAATTTCGTATGCCTATAGACCAATTTGAAAGAATGATTAACTTCTCAGATCGACGAAACCCTGCACCATCATGAATAATTCTAAAATTGCCACCGCTCAATAATGGATCTGTTATGGGATGTGATCCCCATGGAGTAAGTAATACATCATAAGAATCGCCACTACCAATGAGTCCAATTCCTGCATATCGTTTCAATCCACATAGAACGGAAGCAATGGCAGCCGCGTGATATTCTTCCCAATCGATAGACCACAATGTTCGAACATTCGTCTTAACGGGCAGTAGATCAACGTTAATATCAGAAAGTACTTTGGTCGCTACCTCTACAGAACTATCAAAACCTTCTGTATCATCTAAAGGTATATCAAAGCCATGTACAAAAACCCCTGCCTTAATATCTCGTGTGGCATATCCTGCTTTGCCTGTCGCATGACGATAAGCGGTAAATTGAGCATCCACGCCACCAGAAAATGCAGCAATCGCACCATCTACTTGTACGTCGCGCGTTCTAATACAATCAACTTGTATATCAATCACAAAATAACGCTCTGGTAACCATTTATTCCAGACATACTGTAGTTCTGTCAGATTGGCTAATAGCTCGTGGGACACACTGCCATGAACCCGAATAGCCGCACGTAGTTGCATCGCAGGCAACAATGTGGCTAACAAATAAGAGTCGCAATCATCGTCTTCTGGCATTGGTAGATTGATAGGATACAAAAACCACAACTCTTGCTCAGTGACACTTTCACCCATGGTTGTTTTTTTCAGCAAACAAGAACGAGTCTGTCCATTTTCGTCACTTTTTAATGCCTGAGGAAACAAATCAATATTAAACATGTTTTTTTACCTTCGCTTTAGACCAAGACAGTTGTAAAAAAGCCAATGTCATCACATACCAACGTCGTGAAAAACATGAAATCAAAATACGAATACAGCGTGCTGGGTGCCATTGATGGTAATGTGGCAAACAGTTCTGATAAACGAAAGACTGGCGTATTTTTATCAACTCTGCATGGCGTTTTCTCATCTGAATATGAGCCAAATTATTGAGTAAATATGGCAGCATATGCTCGATATAACTACGGGCAAAATCTGATAGCAGTATTTGTCTCTCAGTAGCACTGATAGACCAGTCATGTATCCTGACTCTGGCGTTATAGTCTGCTTCAATAGACTCGAGCAGCCCTGGCTTATATTGCAAACTCGTCATCGAAGTGGCATTTTCATAGTAGTTATATGGACAGTCGGGTACGACAGATAAATGGTTCGCTTTCCCCAAGCACTCAATATTAAAAATACCGTCTTCACCAAGCTTTATGTCACAATTAAACCGTAAATCCGCTATCAGGCTTTTGCTATAAACCTTGGTAGTTACATACCAATATATATTTCTATTCTCTGTCACTCTCAGCTGTAGCATTTTAATGTCTTGCCGTGAATATTCTGCTGTAATGTTACGTCGCTCGATAACAGAGTCATCTAACATGATGCGCTTATGACCAAACGCCAACATTTCGATATTCCGATCAACCATTTGTGCAATGACAAAGTCAAAATACCAATCATCGATAGTGTCGTCCGCATCTATAAAAACGATGTAGTCGCCGGTTGCGATATCAAGCCCAGTATTACGAGCATCTGCCACGCCCCCATTTTTTTGATATTTCACCGTAACCCATGCCCTATCACTTTCCCACCTGTGCAATAACCTAGCAGTTTCATCATCAGAACCATCGTCAATAATGATCAATTCAATCTCATGATTCTTTTTCGCAACGTCAATACTACCAATACAACGATCAATAGTAGCAGCGGCATTAAATGCGGTGATAATAACTGAAATCATAGTGAGCCTCTTGAGTTGAGACTTCTAATGCATATCCTTTGTGCCATCCAACGCAGTCAACATATTTACCTACTGCTGCACTTTATAGATATGAACCAGACGCCGAAAAGCGACATAAACGATAGATAAGCTAAGCAATACCCCAACAGATGAGAACAGGGCAATGGCTACCATATCTGACTCAAAAACGTAAAACCCTATATACAGCGCTGCAGCACGAAATATCACTGCAAAAATCTCTCTAATCAAAAGAAAACGCTGCAAACGCAATGCTGGCAATGCTGCAGTACTCGCACCCGATACCAAGCTGGTCAAAAGCCAAATAGAAAGCCACTGCGAATAACTCCCTGCTAGTGCCCACTCTGCGCCAAACACTAAAGAAAAAAGATAATCGCCAAAAACGAATACTGTACCGAAGGGAACAATACCAACTACTAATAGAATTACCGTTACTTTTAATAAAAATTGATAAGCTTCTGGTGACTTTGCTGTGATCGCACGCGTAATTTTAGGATAAAAAACCTCTCCAACAGCTTGCCCTAACAACATCGCTGGTGCACCGAGCACAAGAACAGCCAATGAATACTGCCCAGCAGAAGAAGCACTAAATAGTGATGCTAATAAGATAGTTGGCAGCCCTACTGAAGCAGCATTAAGCATACTTTGCGGCATGCGGTATATGGCAAAGTCACGCTGCGATATAGCAGCGTTACGAATACCAACCGTGCCAAACCAGTCTCGAATATTTAATACACCAATCCTAGGCACCCGAAGCATCTGCATCATAAAATTCGTGAGCTGTCCTGCTATCGCTAATAAAATAAGCAACATACCAGAGGGGGCCAATACACCACCTATCAACTTACTGATATCTGTCACAAGTTTGCTTTCCACATAAGCGCGAGCCTTGGCTTTAAACAAACCTACTCTGATAGCAGACTGATCAGCAACAGCTAGAAACGCACCAGCCAATAGCGTCAACGGTATGAGATACAACATGTATGGTGCACTTTCCATACCCGTCCATCGTGCCAAATAAACATTGCCGAAATAGACAGCGATGAACGCTATAGCCGCTATAAACAAACTGAGCAATACAGACAATCTAATAATGGCAGCGGCATCCTCGTCACTATCAGGCATCACAATGGCATTGGCATAACCCATGGTCGCAATCGGAGTAATAATACTGATGACTGCGGCAAATGCGGCAGCGATACCAAAATCTTCAGGACTATATAATCTGGTGAGAAACGGCATAAAGACCATAGCGATTGCCTGACCAGCAGCAATACCGCCTCCAACCATAGCCACATCTCGTACAAAGTGACTGGTTTTCAATCGACTGATTATGCTCTGTATCGATAAAAACACTTCAGAGGTCATTACTCATCATCCAATTTGGTATGTCACAGCATTTATATAAATCACCATATCCTAAACAATCTTACCAATAAGTGATTTCATCATCTTTTCAATATCAACCCTATCACCGCTATTTAATACCCTTACTTAGTATCACTACTACTCCTTAACCGACCACCTCTAACTGCTCTACATCTGTCTTTGTGACATCAGCTTCATCGCCTTCTCGGTAGCCTTCAACGAAGGTCCTAAATTGTGCTTTCAACCATTCAGTATCGTGCCGCTTTGATCTTTCGATAAACTCAAACAAGATAGCTTCGATATCTTCCAATGGAAAACTATGCTCCATTGCTTGCATAATGAGTGGATGAAACGTGGTCTCTATGTTGTCAGCACCAATGATTAACTCTTCATAGAGCTTTTCACCTGGTCTCAATCCAGTAAACACAATTTCGATATCACCATTAGGATTGCTCGCATCTTTTAGCTCGCACCCTGTTAGACGAATCATACGTTTGGCGAGATCCACGATTTTGACGGGTGCACCCATATCAAGTACAAATACTTCACCACCGAACGCCATGGCCCCTGCTTGGATAACCAAACTGGCCGCTTCTGGTATGGTCATAAAGTAGCGCGTGATGTCTGGATGAGTGATGGTAATCGGACCACCTTGTTCAATTTGTTTGGTGAATAGTGGTACCACAGAGCCTGATGAACCCAAAACGTTGCCGAAACGCACCATACTAAAACATGTATGACTGTTGCTTTGGCTCAGTCCTTGGCAGACGAGTTCAGCTAAGCGTTTGGAAGCTCCCATCACGTTGGTTGGTCGCACTGCTTTGTCAGTAGAGATCAGTACAAACGTATCAACGTGAGCCTTTATCGCGGCACAAGCACAATGATAGGTACCTTTAGTATTGTTTATTGTGCCTTCAAATGGATTGGACTCGACAATCGGTACATGTTTGTATGCTGCAGCGTGATAAATCGTTTTTATATGGTATTTTTCGAATATATTGATTAATTTTTTTTCGTTACCCACGCTTCCAATGATGCTGACAATCTCAGTATCTTGATATTCAATATTACTAATGACATTACTAGCAATGAGGCTTCTAAGTTCCTGATCGATTGTGTACAAAGCATATTCAGACTGCTCGTATAATACCAAACATGCAGGTTTATTTTTCATGATTTGTCTGCATAACTCACTTCCAATAGAACCTCCTGCCCCTGTCACGAGTACGTTTTTACCCGTAATGTTTTTTTGGAGGAGCTCAGCAACTGGTTCGACAGTCTCTCTTTCAAGCACATCTAATATATCGACTGGCCGTATATGGCTGACTGTTACGATCTCATCAGCAAGCTCTCGTAAGCTCGGTAAATCTTTTAATTTGACAGAAACGCCTGACAGGCTATCCATAATCTGTTTTTTACGACCACGGCTCATAGAAGGCATTGCCAAAATCACTTGCGCGACATTTAATTTTTCTATTAACCAAGGTAGCGCATGAGCGGCATATATTTTTTTACCATGTAAATAAGCCCCTATCAGCTGCGGATCATCATCAATATATGCCACTACATTGTATTTATGAGAATGTCTTAAGCTCTCTAATAGCTCTCTACCAGCCGATCCTGCACCATAAATAATCACGTTATCGCAGCAACTATCTAGGCGATCTTGACTGTCTGGTTTCTGTAGTCGATTCAGCAACCCGCGAATCATTAGCCGACTGTTCCACAGCCAAATAAAGAATAAGAACAAAAATATGATTGGCGCTGAGCGCGGCATCATTGATACTGGGTTCACATAAATGATGAACTGATAAACGATAATAAGTAATAAAAACAACTGTAGTACTCGACCCATCGCCGCATCGAAAAATCCTCTAGAGGCGCCTCTATAAAAGCCAATCAGATATAAGCTGACGACAGGTATCAATGCATAACAAGCCAACACCATAGGGCCAATTTGATCATCGACATAACCCTGACGCAGTGCCAATGCCGCTACCAAGCAAAGGACAGCAATTGAAAAGTCGATGCCAAATAAGATAGAGCATTTAGCAAAGCGTGGTAAGGCTAATAAAAACAGCGTCATACGCTTCGACCATCGATTGATATCGCTTGGCGTGTGATAAGCATTGTTAGACTCTGTTTTTATCAACATAAGATCCACCTACTTAAGTTATGTCGCTCGTTTGCCATAGACAGTAACTAACTATGAATTGTGTCCATAAGCATAATGGTAGTGATAGCTGTACCTATTCAGAATACTTTGCTGTATGTCATTTAAGATGATGCCATCGACTTGTACGTTTGCTTTACTCATCTGTTTGATAGCATAGACCAGCTGGCCTTCTACTGAATGATCAAATTTGGTGACGATCAGTACTTTGTCTGCATGCTGTGCCAATACCATGGCGTCTGATGCAGCCAATATAGGAGGTGCATCAATAACGATATAGTCGTACTTCGTTTTGAGCGCTGCCATCAAATGATTGAACCTCTCTCCTATCAATAACGAAGTCGGGTTATGCGATGGTCGCCCCCGCGATATAAGGTCGATATGCTCCATACCAGTCGGCTGAATAAAGCTCTCAAGGTTTAACTTAGCCATATCAATATCTAATCGAGGCTTATCGGCTGATAGAGTGCTATCTTTATCTTGCAATAAATAATCTGTGAGACCACTGTCTGGATTCATACCAAACATTTTATGCAGCTCTCCTAAACGCATATCTCCATCGATAATCAGCACTTTTTTGTCAAGCTGTGCAAACACCTCGGATAAATTGGCCGTAATAAAAGACTTACCGACACCCGGGCTTTCTCCAGTGATTAATATGGTCTGAGCGGATTTCGCATCTATTGTCTTCGTCGTCTTACCAAATAAAAGGTTTGTCCTTAAATTTTTAATTGCTTCATAGCTCAAGCCGTTGTGATCAACGTGCGCAAGCATCCGGCCAGTATTTTTTTTGTTCCTACCTAGCTTAGATATCGAGGTCGAACGTGGAATCGTTGCAATAACAGGAATTCCTGTTTTAGACTCTAGATGCTCTGGGTCCTTCACGACATTTCTAATTAAGTTTCTGATTAAAACCAGCATTACCCCAAGTACAGTACCTACGAGTAGCGCCAGCAGCATAATTTGGAATTTGTTTGGTGCAATGGCGTCGAAGGTACTGGTCGGTCGGTCTAGAATACGGGCATAACCAACCTGACCAGCTCTAACGATTTTTAGTTGCTCATAGTTTTTGAGCAGCGTGAGGTAAATCTCTCTATTGATAGCTGTATCTTCTGATAGCTTTAAGAACTCTCGCTGTATTTCAGGCAGTCCTGCGACGGTGCTACCTATCGCTCCTATTCGACTGTTGAGGACTTTTAGTTGCTCATTGATCTGGATGACGAGTGGGTGTTCATTGGTATAGTAAGTCGTTAGATCGGCTCTCTTTAATTTGAGATCATTAAGCTGCTCATCGATTCGAGACTTTTCATTTAGTAATAGCTCAGCTTCTTTACCTACATCGATGGTGCCGTGTTTTTTACGAAACTCATTGAACTGAGCTTCAGAGGTGTCTAATTTCTCTTTTAACGCTGGAATCTGCGTCTCCATAAAAGCCAATGTTTTGGTGGTTTCTTCTGTACCACGAGATTGGTTTTGATCGATATATGACTGGACTATCTGATCAAGTGTGGTCGTGATTTGCTGTTGGTTTGTGCCTGTCATCGACAGCTGAATAATGTTGGTTTTATCGCCTTTTTCTTCCACAGACAAGGCGCTATTCATTGCATCTGTCGTGGTCTTTAAGGTCTGCTGAGTGATGCCAATAGGGTAACCGTCTGCAGGTAGCTCAGTCACCGTAATGTTAATCTCACCGTTTACCCCATTGAACTGATGCGGCTGACCCAATTGTCCTTTAAAATCATCTAGTCCATTGCTCAGGACAAACCCTGTGTCAGACTGTGATAGCGTAAAAGATTGGTTTAAATACGCTGGTGACACATCGAACTGATTGATTTGTACGGAACCGTTTTTTGTGCTCAGAGACACACCATCATTCGTGTTCAACTGAGTGTTAATGCGGTCGTTTGTTATTTTATCGAGATAGCCAATATTAGGATCGGTCAGTTTGATGTCTAGATGTAGCATATCGACGACTGGCTCTAGTATCATCCGAGACCGTATGAGCTCGGCTTCTGCCTCAGCCTTGCTCACTTCTTCTCCGACCAACTCTGAGATATTCGCCCCAAGCGCATCGACTCCTTGGGAGTTTTCTTCAATTTGGATTAGCGCATCAGACTTGAAGGTTGGATTAATATAGCGTGTATAAAAAAATCCTATTAAGAGTCCGATTGCTGCCATGAGCGCTATGACTTTCCAGCCACGCAACAAAACCAAAACCAGCGCCGTTAAGTCGATGTTGTCATTGTCGTTGTCACCCTTAGGTGTCGATAGGTCTTTTGAATCTATATTATTCATAACCATATACCCATTATTCAATGTAAATCGCTTAATAGCTTTCGCTTAGCTTCAAGACCCTAACTGCCCTTGACTGCCCCTGACCGCAGTTAGATTGCTCTCTGCCTCATCGCACCTTATAAAACCTATCACTCTACTTTCTATTCTTATCTCATTTAATCTCAGTATTTAAATTCAAAGCACATCCAGTATTTTCACTAGCTATCATTTATAACCCTGATATCACGTTGATGGCAGAGGTTGACGGTAGTATCGCGCTAATCACACGATTCCAGCGGGCCAAGCCTGTTGGATCCACATAAAGAATGTCATTGGCCTGCATGTCAAAGCGACTGGCTAGTGCCAAGCTTGTGATGCTCTGCATGTCGACGTAATAGATATTTGTGTACTGGTGCTGAGGGTTATCGCGCACGATATATACTTTGGCTGCGTTAGCCGTATTGGAATTTAGTCCATTTGACTCGCCCAATACATGCGCTAAGCTCAGCCCCTGTTCTGGAATCGCCACTGGCTCAATTTTGCCAAATTCACCCAATACGTAGACCTTATTGCGGCTTTGATTATTGACGTGAATAGAGTCACCATCCCGCAGATAGATTTGATTGGCAGACAGCCCCATTCTTTGTAGTGACTGCACTCCTAAGCGATAGCTGTTGCCCTGACGGTTGAGCACAATGTTGTTTGAATCGCCAGTCTCAGTAGTACCACCTGCCATAGAGATAGCCCCATATACCGATACCGGCACATCAGCAATAGCAAACTCACCAGACTGCTTCACCGCACCATCTACGAAAAACTTGCTGCCACGGTAATTGATGATTTTGACTTGAGGATCTGAGTACTTGAGATAGCGCTGTAGTTTGCTTTGCAACGTAGCGGTGAACTGCGGCACGCTCAGCCCACTGGCTTGGACTCTGCCTATCAATGGAAACTGTATATACCCTTGTTGATCTACCGTTAAGCTAGCAGTTGACGCATTAATATCTGGATAATTGGTAAGGATGATATTCAGCACATCCCCTTTCGCAATGCCATAATTGACTCGTCCAGAGGTTTTGATCAAATGAGAGAGATCTTGAGTAACAGTAGCCGGCGCTGTACGCGGTAAAGTTGCCAGACTTAAAGGCTGAATGTGAAATTGAAGGCCGTTTTCTGCGGTAAAGGTGCCAGATTCAGGAAGATTTCCTGACTGAAGTCCTGAGTTGATCGTACAGCCACTAAACAATCCCATTAGAAATAAGCAAAATATGCTTATTACCAGGAAGCGTTTGTGTACAAAAATGAAATATTTATTAACCATAACAGTTACTCATATTTATATTTGTGAATCAAACCAGAAAACCTCACCACAGCATTTATATTCGTAAAAAAGAATATATTTAATAAATATACACCTAAACTATATTCAGTGCAATACATATAACCTGCCATAAAATAATTAAGTGACTATTTTGCAATTTCTCATCAAGCCCTTTATTTGCGGCTAATTGAAAATATTCATATCAACTTTCAGATTGCTGAGCGTTAAAAAAACGGAAGTGAAAACAGCTTCGTCATAAATAAAATTTTTATTCTTAATTTGAAGAAATCTAACTTAATAAAGGATTGTTTCGATTGCATTTATGATTGGAAATAACCTTTTAGTGCCGAAGTAGTGTAAGTGTTTGTATCCATGTAATCATTCATACCATCAGTCAGTAAGAGTCTTCGAGTCTATATTTCGTATATGACTAATAAACTTTTATTGATTAGCACCATGTTCGTTTATGCATTAATAACCAATAAAGTATTGGTTTACGTGCTAAATTTGTTAAAATAGCGTAGAATAGTCAATCCAATTTTTTTACATTGAGAAATGTAAACCCACCGACTCAAGGATATTATGATGAAAGACGAAAAATTACAGAAAGCACTCGCCCGTATGGGACTTGGTTCACGCCGTCAAATGGAAGAAGTCATCAAATCTGGCCGCGTAACGGTTAATAACGGTCCTGCGACCATCGGTGATCGCGTCTCGCAAGGTGATGAGATTCGCGTTGATGGCCGTCAAATCAAATACACTTCTGAAAATGAGAAGCGTCGCCGTGTTATCGCTTACTACAAGCCTGAAGGCGAAGTTTGCTCTGCTAAAGATCCAGAAGGTCGCCCAACTGTCTTTGAACGTTTGCCAAAGCTGACTCATGACCGCTGGGTAATGGTTGGACGCTTGGACATTAACTCAACTGGCCTATTGTTATTTACTAACGATGGTGAAATGGCGCATCGCTTGATGCATCCATCTGGTGAAGTTACTCGGGAATATGCGGTACGTGTATTGGGTGAAGTAACGCCTGATATCGCCCGTGCATTGACCGCTGGCGTCATGCTAGAAGATGGCCTTGCCAAATTTGAAGACATCAAAGAAGGCGGCGGCGAAGGCGTCAACAAGTGGTATCACGTCCAGCTAAAAGAAGGCCGTAACCGCGAAGTACGTCGTTTGTTTGAATCACAAGGTCTAAAAGTTAGTCGTCTACTACGTACACGCTATGGCACGATTGTTCTACCAAAAGAGCTACGTACTGGTCGTTTCTTAGAGCTTGATAAAAAAGAAATCAATACGTTGACGGATTTGGTCAGCTTACGCCCACGTTATGGCACGGGTCTACATGGCGCAGCCAAAGAAAAACAAGAACGTATCAGAAACAAGCCGCTTAAAGCGCGTCGCACTGATACTCGTAGCGATAACCGCAACAGCAGCGCGAAACCTAAAAGTAGTGCTAGCCCTGCCAGTCGCGGTACACGTAACACCCGTGATCGCAATGATAAGCGCTAGTTAAATTGGTTTAACATTATTTTAAGTCTTAAATAGATTTAGAATAAACATAAAAAAGCGGTCAATGATGAATAGTCATTGACCGCTTTTTTTGTGTCTCTTTATGGGCGTCACAGTTTACAGGCGTCACAGTTGCTCAGTATAGATATAGCGGCTCAGCTATCGTGACTATTAATATAATGCTTCATGACTCGCAGCTCTTTTAGCTGCTCCTCGTCCATTTGTGCCAGTAGTCTATCCAAACGCTG
This sequence comes from Psychrobacter sp. BI730, assembly GCF_013414195.1. Lineage (GTDB taxonomy): Bacteria > Pseudomonadota > Gammaproteobacteria > Pseudomonadales > Moraxellaceae > Psychrobacter. Next base: position 70,277 of record NZ_JAATTV010000006.1, on the reverse strand, counting down.
CTCAATATTATCTAAAACACTCTGCAATAACTCACTAGCCTCTAACCTCTTTTCGCTATTTTCATTAGTGACATTGATATTTGTTAATTGATAATGAGTGGCTAGCATTTCAGGTAACCGTGTTTGCAGCATTTTATTCAATACAAACTGTGCTTCTGTTATCGCTGGCGTCTTATGTTGAGCATATTGAGCCGCTTGATAGGTTTGATAACTGCTTACTTTTTCATCGATGCGTTTTAACTGGCGCAGTTGCTGCTCTGACAATGTTTTTAAGTGCTGTTTATTTAACGTTAGCTGCTGCAAGCTTAATGTGGCTAATGACAAGGGCGCATCGTAATCCTGATACGTGAGTACACCAGGTGAGATACCGACGGCTTTATGAAAAGCTTGCCAGCCTTTTCTACCTATATAAAAGGTAGTGACGGTCGTTACAATACCGATGCCTATTAAGATACTCATATACGCTTGCTCTTTATCCTTTCACCATTCAACTTTGTATTTATAGCTTAATGTCTTTAGCACTCACATTTTCACCAGTTGGGCTTTCAATCGCTTGGATATCTACATTACTACTCGCATTATTATTGGCATCACTACTGGCATTGCTATCGGGCTTTTGAAACTCTGTATTGCTAGCAGGTTTGTCAAAACGTTTTTGGAGATAGCGATTGGTTGCAAGTAGTTTTTGACCGTCTTGATGATATGACGCGTTGAGTAGGTCATCGAACTGTGTGTTAATTGTCTTAAGCACGTCTAACAAGGCTTCTTTGCCCGTGACATTAGAATGCTTAATTTTGGTAGTGTCAGCAAGCGCACTATCTGTCACATCTAAATCATGTAAGCGTCTATAATCAGCGACTGCTTGTGGCACGTGCCTATCCATTAAGTTTTGAATCATAATATAAGTTTCGTTGATGGTATCCTTATCATCAATCTTGCCATCATTATTGGTATCGCCATACATGACATGCAACTTTTCACCCTTTGTATCAATTTGCTCCAGAGCAGTTTTAACGTCGACAGGTAGGCTTTTTTCAGGTATATAACCCAGTTGCGGCATTGCCTTATATTCGAGCATTTTGGGTGCTGTGACTTTTTTAATGCCACGGTATCCTAGATATAACCCAGCCGCTGGCAACAGCCCATACAAAAAAAACATTACGAACATTGCAGTCATTTGGGTCATTATATTGTCCTTATTACTTATCAGAATGTCGTGGCTGATTTTTTATGGTTGTTATTATTAAACAAAAAAATAAGGCTCTATTAAAGCCCTATATTGTTATGCATTGGGTCGATTTTGTCTTTTGATAATACTTAACCTTTGCAAGTGTTCAAAAAAAGATCATCAAAGAACATTTAACTTTGCGTACGGCTTTTAACATAACGGTGGGTTGAGGCAAGGCGGTTCAAAACTGTCTGATGCAATTCATCCAATAATTCGTCAAGCTCATAATCAATCTCTAAAAACAAATCTGTCAGCATATCACCAGCAGTCATCTTGCCCTGCACCATATTATTTTTGGTGCGATGCGGACTAAAGCGTTGTAGCTGCTCATAATGATGTAATGCTTCAGGGATACTTTCGGATACTAGCTTGTCGATAACGAACTGACGCTCGTTATGCTGCTGTTGCTGTTCGTTCAGCTCACTACTCCACTCACGGTAACGCTTTAGCTTACCGTTGATACGGTCTAATATCGCAACGGCTTCAATAGGCATGGCATTTAGGGTGGCCTCATCAACCACATCAACAAGCTCAGTCATAATCGGACAACGTCCATGTTTGAGATACCACAAAGTATCTGGGTCAAAAGGCGGTCTATTGGTTGGGCGCATTTGAGCACGATTACTCAGATAGCGATCGGTCAAAGGCGTGGATGATTGGCTATCACTCACTTGTGCCAACGCATCACATATGCGGTTTACACGTTCAGGCGGAGTCAGTGTAGAACGCTCATGTACTGCGTGATTGCTATCACTCTTGGCAGCAGCATCCTGTTCATGATTGACGCTCATCTCCTGAGCATTCTTTGCTGCCAATGTCGGTAGGTCATCTTGAGCTTGCCCAAATGACTGTAGCATTCTTGTCAAACTGACTACCATGACTTGCTCTGCCCCTCGTTTATTACACTCACATTGTGCTCATATTGCATACATTCATTCAATAGCGTATCTTAGCAGGTTTTTGCTGGCCTGCCAGTAAGCAAAATGTCACCATTCCTACACGCCAACCGTTAAGCACCGTATTATGAATGCTCCCGATTATATCTCTGGTTTCCTACTTGGGTTATCTCTCATCATTGCTATTGGCTCCCAAAACGCCTTTGTACTCAAACAAGGGCTCAAACGCGAGCACATATTTTTTGTTTGTTTATTTTGTGCGGTGAGCGATGCGTTTTTAATATCAGCAGGTGTTGGTGGTTTTGGTGCAGTTACGGCCCGCTATCCTCACGTTATAGATATCGCAAAAATAGCAGGCGTTATATTTTTATTAGGATATGGCTTACAGAGTTTGTATGCCAGCGTACGCGTGTCACATGCTTTGACTGTCGAAGGACAAGTCGTCACTAGCTTAAAAAAAGCCTTGTTACTATGCTTTGGTTTCACTTGGCTAAACCCGCACGTCTACCTAGACACACTAGTACTCGTCGGTATGGTCTCTACGGGTGCAAGCAGTAAATTGACGTTTGCCGCAGGTGCAATTAGCGCTTCGTTCTTTTTCTTCTTTGCGCTTGGGTATGGTGCGCGACTACTCAGGCCTCTATTTGAGAAACCTAAAGCATGGAACATACTAGATGCTCTGGTAGGCATATTGATGCTGTATCTGGCTTGGCATTTGTATCAAAGCTGACAGAAGTATGACTGAGAAATGATAGATAAGCTGAGTGTTTAATAAACTGAATATTAAGTAAACAACGTATTAGATAAACCGAAACACGTTGATAACCGCTAACCGGTATATAAATATATGTGGTTAGCGGTAATATTGTATTGATCGTTTACATCAAGCTAGGAAAGAGCGTACGCAGTCCATTAACGATAATCTCGATAGAAACGGCTGCCAATAGCATACCCATGATTCGGCTCATGATGTTCAAGCCAGTATCGCCTAGTAGGCGACTAATACGACCTGCCGCCATCAATGCCAAATAGCAAAACAGACTGATAAATAAGCCAGCAATCAAAATGGCGGATACCTGCAAAATACCTGATACTTGTGAAGAGTAAATGATAACCGTGGAGATACCACCAGGCCCAATCATCATTGGAATCGCGAGGGGAACCACGGCAGCTGCCATCGAGACTGGCGCGTCTTTCACATGATCAACATCGAAGTTCTCTTGATCAGGTTTAACAGGGTTACCCTCTCCATTCATCATATTTAGCGCAATTAAAAATACCAATATACCGCCTGCCAACTGGAACGAGCCGATAGAAATACCAAGGGTTTTTAGTAGCGTTTCACCTGCAATCGTAAAAAAGCTGATGGTAATAAAAATGGTCAAACAAGCAACGCGCGCGACCTTACGTCGATTGTTCATCGAATAGCCGCGAGTCAAATCTAAAAATAACGTCAATGCGCTAAATGGATTGATCAATACCATAAAGGCTAGGATTATCTTGATAATTTCAGTATTCACTGAGCGCTCGCTTGTCTATTGATACCGCTTGTGCAAAAAGATAAGGTCATCGTGCGAGTGCAACGATGACCCAATAGGCAACTAAAAATAGCATTGTAGCATAGGCAGATAAGCTAAGAAAATCATTAACTTTGCGCCGTTACGCCTACATGTCACCTTAGTAAAGCTTCAGTGTAAAAACAAGCATTTAACCGATTATCAGTACAAGCTGTCAGTATAAATTGCCATTCTATTAACTCGGTGATAGTCCTTTCGCTAAAATCTAGCGTATATAATGATATTAGCCTTTATTACGCCTGCACTTATGCACTAAAATCTAGCCCAATATCCAAGGCTGTCGTACTGTGCGTCAAATAGCCCATCGCGATAAAATCAACCCCTGTACTTGCCGCCGCTTGTACCGTTTCAGGCGTAATACCACCTGAGGCTTCAGTCTTTGCTCGACCCTGACACATAGTAACCGCTTGCGATAATGTTTCAGGCGACATGTTGTCTAATAGCACTAAACTCACACCTGCATCGAGCGCTTGCTCTAATTGCTCTAGTGTATCGACTTCGACCTCAATAGGAATCAGATGCCCAGCAAATTTCTGGGCTTGCTGAATGGCCGTTTTGATGTCACCCGCAATCGCGATATGATTGTCTTTGATTAAAATCGCATCATCCAATCCCAAGCGATGATTGCGTCCGCCGCCGCAGCGTACGGCGTATTTTTGTACAATACGTAAGCCTGGAATGGTCTTGCGTGTACAAGTAATTTGCGCAGGATATTGCGCCACACTATCGACAATCTGACGGGTCGCTGTCGCAATACCACTGAGATGGGTCATAAAGTTCAGTGCTGTGCGTTCTGCTGTCAATAAGTGACGCGCGTTACCTTTTACGGTCGCTAACACTGCACCAGCCTCTACTGTTTCGCCATCCTGTACTTGTGCAATAAACTCAATTTGTGCATCGACTAAGGCAAAAGACAAGCGTGCCAAATCGATACCGCATATCACGCCTGCTTGCCGCGCTTTGATCTGCAACTGCGCTTGCATATCGGTTGGGATAGTAGCTTGTGAGGTTACATCACCACGCCTACCCAAATCTTCAGTTAGTGCATTCTCAACCAATGGCTTGAGCAATACGTCATCCAATGCTGGCTCTTTTTCAATTGTCATCTTTGACCCTTATCTAGGCATGATATTGATAGAAACTGCTCGTTATTTAAACTCAAAATGAGCATAAATATAGCGTAAAGTTAGCGACCCTGCAAGGAAAGGTGACAAATTTTTCGTTTTACAAACCGATTTAGAGATACAACGGAATGGCTTGAAACGACTATTTACGCTTGGGAAGTTTGCTATCCATCAATAAACTCTGTAATTCAATATCATGGCGGAAGCGATATAACTTGGCAGGACGACCACGCTGAGCAGTGCTACTCTCTCCTGTCTCCATCACTAGGTTTTGCGAATCAAGCAATCGACGGAAATTTTGCTTGTGCAAACGCACGCCTGATAGTGCTTCAACACTCTGCTGCAACTGCGACAAGGTAAAGACGTCTGGCATCAGACCAAAAATAAGCGGTCTATATTCAATCTTCGCACGCAGTCGTGAGATAGCAGTAGCGATCACGCGACGGTGATCGTAATACATGGGTACGCCTATGCGTTGTGACCAGTCCTCTGGCAAGGCAACAGCCTGATAATTGGGCGGATAATTAGGAGCTTCAGGTATCAGTCCTGCTTCATAAAGCATCTCATAGCGTAGTAATACATGCTCTGCAATCCATTCTCTACTTTCATTATCGTGTTCGTTGAATGATTGACTGTCAGTGAGTTTGCCACTTGCCAAAAACGCTTCGTCCAGCCCCCAACACAGGCCAACTCGCTGACGCCTGCGCTGTTGGACAATCGAGTCGTTGGCAGTATTGGCCCATTCAAGTAGCGCAGGCACGATAAAGTCCATAATAATACTAGGCATACCGTCCAAATGATTTTCCCATGGGAAATAATCATACCAATCTCGCCAGAGTGCTTTGCTTTGGAGTGCCTGCGTTTGCGTCTCTTGCACCAAACCCAAATAACTCACATACACCAACGCATGGCCATCAATATTACGCCTGTTAGTATCGACAAAGGTATATAACTGCTCCAAATATCCAAGCGGTTGCTGCGTTTGCTCCTCTACCCATTGACGCACACCTGCTTGTAACGAGCGATGTAGCGGCATAAGTGGCCCATTTGGCAACAGCTTGCCTTGGTCAACGGTTAGAACGCGCGCGATATAATCTGTGATAGCGACCAATACGGCGACCACTTCTGTCGTGCCGCTACCTTGCTGGTGCGCATGTGAATAAGACAACGTCATGGCTTTGGGAATTATCCTTTTTCTCTGAAATGTGAAAGGCTATTGGGGTTAATAGCTATGGTATGGCTTAGTATAGCTCGAATCTAAAACTATCATAGTCTGTGGTTGTAAGTATGAAAAATCAATATCGATAAATAGTTATAAGGGGCATGAATTAGTACCATTTCCAAGCTCAGTACGGCTTAACTGCACGTCATTTTGAGCACTAAAAACCAATCTTTTGACTTATTGAGTATAAAAAACCACTTGTAATTATGCTCAAAATGAGCATAATTAAGATAACCTATAAATTTGTTATGTCTAATTACCCATTTTTTAGCACACACATTTATCGTTATTGCACCAACAAAGGCTGCCATTATGAAAAAATATCCTTACGACGCACCTATCATGAGTACGGACAATCGCATCGCCACTCAGATGAATATTGAATATGCTAAGGCTAAAATGCCAGCAGACTTGCCTCGCGCTGAACGCATCGTGGTCGAAGAAAATATCAAGAAGCTACTGAAAGAGAATAATGCCGTACTGGTAGCACATTACTATGTCGACCCTTTTATCCAAGACTTGGCATTGGCAACCGGTGGCTGCGTCGGTGACTCACTTGAAATGGCTCGGTTTGGACAAGCTCATAGCGCCCAAACATTGGTTGTCGCTGGTGTGCGCTTTATGGGTGAATCAGCAAAAATATTAAGCATGGAAAAGACTGTCCTCATGCCAGATTTAGAAGCCGAATGTTCGCTTGATTTGGGCTGTCCTGCTGAAGAGTTTTCAGCATTTTGTGATGCCCATCCTGAGCGTACTGTTGTCGTCTACGCCAATACCAGCGCCGCGGTAAAAGCGAGAGCTGATTGGGTGGTCACCTCATCTGTCGGTATAGACATCGTCCGTCATCTGCATGCCCAAGGTGAGCCGATTATTTGGGGCCCTGACCGTCATTTGGGCAAATACATTGCTCGTGAGACTGGCGCAGATATGCTGCTCTGGCAAGGGTCTTGTTTGGTACATAATGAATTTAAAGCCACTGAACTCCTGCAACTGAAAGAGGAACATCCAGAGGCCAAAGTCTTGGTGCATCCTGAGTCACCTGATAGCGTGGTTGAACTAGCCGATGTGGTCGGCTCGACTAGTAAACTTTTGCAATCAACGTATGAGATGGATGCTGATACCTTTATCGTCGCTACTGATTTGGGCATATTGCACGAGATGCAAAAGTGCTCACCAAACAAGCGATTCTTGGCCGCGCCAACTGCTGGTGAGAGTGCCAGTTGCAAGAGCTGTGCGTTTTGCCCTTGGATGGCCATGAACGGCCTAAAAGGTATTGAGCAGTGCTTAACCAATCAAAGTGGTGAAGTACTAATGACACCTGAGCTAGCAGTAGCAGCTAAGAAACCATTACAACGGATGCTCGATTTTGCTGAAGCACAAAAGCAACGCGTAGCCGCCAGTGGCGACATTGTAAAAGACCGTCCGCTGTTCGCTAACGTTGGGGCAGCCTAGCATGAGTCAGTCGCATTCAGTTGATTGTTCCAGCACCACTAGTTATACGAATAACAGAGGCAACAGTGATATGAGTAATATTATAAAAACTGATGTTCTTATCATTGGGGCTGGTCTGGCAGGTTTGAGCACCGCGCTATCTCTGCCAAAATCGCTGAATATTACTGTTTTAAGCAAAGCGGCACTTGAGGTTTGCTCAAGTCACTACGCTCAAGGTGGTATCGCAGCTAGCTTAGACAAAGCAGACTCTGTGACTGAGCATGTCGCTGATACCTTAATCGCTGGCGCAGGATTGTGTGCGATGGACAATACTGCCCGTATCTTGGGTGCAGGACATCAAGCGGTGCAGTGGCTATGCGAGCAAGGTGTGCCATTTACTCAATCTACTTTAACTAAAAAAATTGATAATACACCTGATTTTGCAGTCTTAAAAACCAGTGACTTACACTTGACCAAAGAAGGCGGTCATGGCTGTAGACGTGTGGCTCATGCGGATGATGCAACGGGTCGGCACGTGATGGACGCATTAAACATCAAAGCACAGACTGCGGCCAATATCACTATCTTGCCTTATCATGAAGCATTAGAGTTACTGACTTCACCTATGATTAGCAGCTCTTCTTTTAGCATAAACGATAGCGAGATTAGACATTGCCGAGGGGCGCTGGTCTTTGATCATATCAATGAGCGTCAACTCATCATTCATAGTTCAGCTGTCGTACTCGCTAGTGGTGGCTTGGGTCAACTATTTAAGCGTGCCAGCGCACCTAACGTCTGTGTTGGTGATGGCGTCATGATGGCATGGCAAGCAGGCTGTCGCTTGGCAAATTTAGAATTTATTCAATTTCACCCAACGGGTCTGGCATTAGATGACAGCAGCTTTTTGATATCTGAAGCATTACGCGGTGAAGGTGGACGACTGTATTGTCCGCAGACTGGCGCGCGCTTTATGTTAGATATTGATGAGCGCGCTGAATTGGCGCCACGCGATATCGTCGCTCGAGCAATAGCCAATCAGATTAGTAGTAACGGACTTGGCTATGTGCACCTTGATGTCAGTCACTTGCCAGCTGCATTCATACAAGCGCATTTCCCGCAGATTTATCAGACGCTGCTAGCACTCGGCATAGATATGACCACAGACCCTATTCCGGTCGCTCCGACTGCCCATTATAGTTGTGGCGGCGTGGTGACTGATGCCAATGGATTGACCGATATTGCAGGGCTGTATGCAGCAGGTGAAGTTGCTTATACAGGGCTGCATGGAGCCAACCGCTTAGCAAGCAATTCATTGTTGGAGTGTGTGGTGGTTGGTCGCAACATCGCCGCCAACTTACCTCATTACTTAATAAAATTGGAACGCTTAAAGAACTTAGAAGCTTTAGAGAAAACGGCTGAAGTTTTAGAAAAAATGGCACAGCCACATACGACTGCCTATTATGGACTACATCAGTTAGCTGTCGATATTTGGCAATCTCCGACACTAGAAAACACGCAATTTGTTATCTTGCCCTCTTCTAAGCAGTCATCACTCCCAACTTATAAGGCTGATAAAGCATTTCATTCTAACGTAGATATTGTAGAGATAACTATAGCGTTGAAAGCTCTTTTGACAGCCAATATGGGTATCACACGTAGTGCCAAACAACTAGAGCAAGCATTGCGACAAATTGAGCAGTGGCAAGAGTCAATCGAACATAATAAAACCATGCTATCTGATACGAGCAGTAGAACTCCTACTACTAACAGTAGAACTCCTACTACTAACAGTAGAACTCCTACTACTAACAGTGAGCTTGCCATTTTTCAATTGGCGAGGCAATTAGCGTTAGCAACGATGATTGTTCAATCGGCTTATCAGCGTTTTGAGAGTCGCGGTGGGCATTACCGTGAGGATTATCCTAACTTAGCTGAAACGCCTTTAACCAGTATCATTCTGCCATCAAGAAACGCTACGCTTAACTCCTTTTCTCACATTATAGAAGACGAGCGTTATCCAATACCTGTTACTGACCATATTTAAGCTTACGATAAATAATAGCGAAGCCCATCAAGGGCGATATCTAACACTATAGTTAAAGAGGCATTTAAGCTATCATTATGGATAGGCTTAAAATATTACCTCTTCTTTGAGTGTCCACGGTATGGCTTCTGATATTGTGTTTGTGATTGCCCTAATGATAATCGTCAGTTTGGCTTGGAGTGTACTTGCCGTACCTCGTCTGCGCAAACGTTTGCCAAAAATCTACTTGATAGCCCGCTCGTGGTGGTTGATGTTAGCCGCGCTCTGCACTTGCTATGTGATTGCAAAAATAACGCACGATACGCCAGGTTCTTATTCGCAAGCATATCCCTATCAATGGCTGCTCATTTTATTTTTTATATTAATTGGTCTACGCGGCAGCTACGAGATTAAACGCCTATGGTGTTTACGCAGTAAAGCCGTGCTCATTCATAAACTCCAAGGGCAAGGTTTACAGCCAAGTACTCCCCTGCTAGCGAAAACCTCTCTCAATCTGACTCAACACTATACGCGGCTCAACTTCTTAGACCTGCTACTGAGTGTTACTTTCCTCTCACTCATTATTAGCCTTATTATCTTGCAGCAACTGACCTGGCAACGCGAACAATATGGTGTTTTACTCTTCGTATTATTTGCCAGTCAGTTTAATGATATTGCCCAATATCTATGCGGAAGACTGCTTGGACGTAAGCTGTTTAAACGAGGTCTAGCGCCGATTATTAGCCCCAATAAAAGCATTGAAGGTGCTATCTTTGGCAGTTTAGTTGCGGCAATATTGGCAGCAGTATTAGGTCTTTGGCTCACTCCTTTTGATTGGTGGGTCTGTCTATTAGCTGCCTATGGCTTGGCGGTGAGCGGTATCTTTGGAGACTTATTAGAATCAGCCTTTAAGCGCCAGCACGGGGTAAAAGACACCGGAACGATGCTCGCTGGTCATGGTGGGGTCTTAGATCGGATAGACAGTTTACTGATTGGAGTTCCAGTATTTACCTTACTCTACTGGTTACTTGGTTAAACCTAGTCAAAGTATTGATAGTCATATTATTTGGCTTTATCTAGTTTACTGCGCAATATCCAATTGAGCACAGGCTTAGGCAAATGATTTAAGGCACTCGTGATATAGCGCATTGAGCGTGGGAATATCGCTAGTTCTACATCATCGTCAATCGCCTGCATAATACGAACAACAGCTGCTTGCGTGCTCATGATAAATGGCTTATGGCTAGCATCGCCATCGTTTAAATCACGTAATGCTTGGGTATCAATATAGCCTGAGGCAATACAGTTTACTTGGATATCATAAGGTATAAGTGCTGCTCGATAAGCGCTAGCCGTAACAATCATTGCGCGCTTGCTTTTTGCATAGAGGCTGGCATAAGGGTAATCCATCGTACCTGCGATAGAGGCAATACAAATAAGGCTAGGTCTCTCACTTCCAGTCACATCTAATGCCTGACATGACTGTTTTAATTGCTGCTTTAACTGACTGCTTGCCCATCTAAAAACTTGCTCAAACGCCTGCAAATTGATCGCTAGCATTTGGTCGCTATCTGCTTGATTTAGGTGATGGATACGCTCATTGGTATAGCTACCCGCACTATAGATCAGCCTTTGAAATGGAATACTTGATAAATTGTCTAATAGCGTCTGCGTTTGACTTGAGTCAGTTAAATCACACACATAAGTCACGATAGCAGGATACTGTCTGTTGATATCAGCTATCTTTGCTGTGCTACTTCCGACAACGCTGACTTGCCAGCCAAGCGTCTTATGATGCAACGCCAATGCCAAGCCAATGCCACTTGTACCACCAACGATAATGATATGCGGCGCATGGTTTTTAGTGATACCTTTTGCGAGGTTTTTCATAATTTATGCTGCTGTATATAGTCGACCGTACGCTGATAGCCATATTGCCATTGCGCCTGCATTTGCTGCACAAAACCGTCATAGTCGCTGTGTATTAGCTCGACGGTCATTTGTTTTAGGTTAAAACGCTTTTGCACATTTTGCCCTCTCAGTTGCTGCTCGTTATCTGCAAAGGGTAACCAATGTAGCTGATGGTTTTTATTAGTGGTGTCAGTGCGAGGCGACACGCTGGTTGGTTGATAACCGTGTACTGCTGCCAAACGCTCATTGGGATCAAAACCAAAGACACGCTGAATCGCGGGAGCAGCCAGCCATGCGTCATAACCTGCCTTGGTCTCTGCAAATACGCTATCACCCAACTGACAGGCCAGTTCGATAGGTGTCAGATTGATTACCCCACCCAAGCACCAGCCAAGCTCTGTGATATGTGTGGGCGGTAGATAGTACATGTCTGCCATAGAAGCGCGGATCACTGGAGCAAAATCCCATTGCGTCTGCACCTTTACAGATGTATGTATGCGTCCGTTAGCAAATGTATGCGCTGGTGATTTCATTTTTTCGTCAGTCAGATTTGATACATAATGCTCAAAGCGTGGCGGTGCAAATAATAATTCTTGCAGCGTTAGTATCGCATTAAACGAATCATCAGTAGGCGCTTGGTACAGACGGCTAGCAATGATGGCTATCTCTGGTGACGTTTTATCAGTATTATTAATAGCAGCGAACTGCGACAGCTCATCTAGCCAATACTGCTCGTTATCGATACGAAACATCGCTAACTGCTGTAACTCATTTAACAGTCGCTCGTAGCTGTCTGCTTGACGTTGTCCTTGTCCATTATCCCTTTGCTTTGATAACCGCCAACGTTTGAGTGCATGTGTCATATAGCGCAGCTTTAGACGTTTATTGGCTTCATCTGGCGCGACATGTCTGATGGCAGTGATGACACGATATAACTCACGGCTGTACATCAGCGCTTGCAAATCTTTAGGGTCAGGCGCAAGTTGTACTAAATAAGCAGACAAACTACCACCGCAAGTACCAACGATAATATCTGGCGTCAAATCATGCGCTGCTAGTGCTGCATAACTGCCCAAATAATAACCAAAACGTGAACCTCCGCCTGAAAACAGTTGAACACGCTCATAAGGTTTAACCTGCTGATTGTTCATTTATCACTCATCATCAGCTGGTAAATTTTTAATCGCTAACGAAACAGTAAATATTCCAAAGCGATCGATACGCATCGTGACTTTCTTAAAACCTGCGCGCTCAATCAGTTGATCCATCTCCGCCTGCGAACGGCAACGCATCATCCAACTACTACCACGGTGATTGTTTAATGTTTTACTGATAAATTCTTGCTCAGGGTGCCACGGTTGGTTGGTATAAATCAGATAACCGCCCGACTTCAAACTGTCATAAATACCTGCTAAAGCTGTCGCTGGTAGCGAATTATCAGAGAACAACTCAAACAACCCAGAAGCAATAGCAAGATCTGATTTTTTAGTATCGGTACTAGTATCATTCGTATCTGCATCGATATAACTAGTAGGATCAAAGGCATCATAACTAGTAGGATCAAAGGCATCCTTTTGACTGGTCACGACTCGACTGCTCATGCCCAAACGCTCCGCCTTTGCGTGCAATGCCTGTATATTATGCATTTCATAATCACGCAATTCAGCATATAAATCTGTAAACTCTGTCAGCAGATCAAATGCATAAAAACCATGTCCACTAGCGATATCTAACAGTTTTGGTCGGTATGGTTTGGCGTTACTCTGATTTTTATCTTCGATATCTGCAAGTGCTAAGCGTGCCAACTCCAGTATGTGCTCACGGCGAATGCGAATACCTTGCCAGCCGATATTATTTAAATAAAACTTATCGACTGCCTGGCCAAATTTATTCTGACCGCTGGGCTGATTGTAATAGACATGATCCAGCGAATGGCCAGAATCAAATCCATGCTCAAGCCCTGTGGCAATCGCATCGCTGACATGACCAAACTTCTGCATCGCAAAACGGGTAATTGCAAAGTTTGGATTGAATGGTTTAATCGCCAAACGATCCACTTTATCTTTACTGGCACTGTTTAAATGAGCGGTACTTAGATCAGGAGCTTGGACTGGTGCGCTAAATACTTGCTCAGCAAACTCAATACAGTCGGCAAAGACGTCGGCTTTATTGGTCTCATGAAAGATTGCATGGTAGCTGTCTGGATACAACTGCCAGCGTTTGGTCGGTGTGTTAATCGCTTCATAAAAGGTGCGCTCAGCCTGCTTATCGACCACATAATCCTTGCCCGCACACAAGACGAACGTCGGTACGGTGATAGCACCAGCATCATCGAGCAGACGCTGACCCGTTGCATGAGTATCAATGAGCAAGTCGGTCGAGATACTATTCGATATCAATGGATCGGCATTGTAAGCCTGCTGCGCGTCTTTATCATGAGTCAGTACTTGTGCTTTAACGTAGCTGCTGACACGTGACATCAGACCTAGCGTACGCGCCACCTTCAATGACGGTATGGCAAAGGGCAAATACAAGCGAATACTGAGCGCAGGTGTTCCAAGTATCATCCCACGAATATTTGGCGCATAATCGTGTACCCATGCTGCTGCCAATACCGCGCCGATACTGCTAGCGACAATCAATGTATCTTCAATAGCAATGCCTGTTTGCCCAATCACCAGTTGCACAAAACCCTCTAAATCTCGCTCAAGCTCGGTAACGCTCTCAGCATGGTCTTTTATACCCCCTGAGCGCCCATTACCACGCGCATCCCAAGCAAACACTTGATAGCCAGCTGTTGCAAACTGCTCTCCTAGCTCTGCCAATCGCCCCGAATGCTCATGTCCTCGGTGCAATAAGATAACTTGGCGAGACGGCTGACTGGCTTGCTTAATATCTTCTAAAGCCCTCGTTAGCCAATAGCGATAATAAATAGCCGTACCATCATAAGCGTTATAGCAGCTTTCACCATTGATGATTTTAGATGCAGGCAGGTCAAAACCAACACTGGCCTGTTCTTCGAATTTTTGACTATCAACGGTTGTGGTTGGCATTTCTTTGAACTCCAATGGGCGAGCGTTATCAGTAGAAGTATTTGGCAAAACAACAGTAAGAGATAGTGAGTTGTTTGTTGACTCACCCAGTACGGATCGCAGCTCAGGTGGGTTACGCATTAAGTATAACTCTGTCATATAACGTAGTCGATTGAGACAGGTCTTTAATAACATTATCTCTGTTAGTATAAATAATTGACTCATTCTGATAGCAGGTGAAGCCACCTGCCCTTTAATACTTACTGGCACTTTGGCTCTAATGCCCATAAACGCACCAAGCATACCTAATAAGAAGGCACGATCGCTTTTACCCAAAGGCCCTTGATTGGCGCGACTGCCTAAAACTTCACTACTGGCTATACCCAACAATTCGGTACTGATACTAAGCGCGATCAAACTAAAAATGTGCTGCTGATTATTTGTATGTTGATGAGTTGATAAACTGATTGCTGACGCATCACTTTTCTGGTCAGCGACATGAGGTAACAGACTCGCTAACAACGCCGTATCGGCAACCATATCACCTACCTCGTTTAACACAGCTCCTAGCCTTGATACCTGGCCATGTTCACGCGCCATCATGCCATCGATGGCATTGAGTGCCATACGTACAAACAATGATGATGGTAATAAAAGCCACAACCGCTGCTGTTCAGCCGTTGGTTTGGCAATTATATAAGCAGTACCGATACTTAATAAAACAGCGGATACTGTCACTTGATTGGCAGTAATATTTTGCTCAACCAGCGTATTGCTTATCGGACGTAGTTGATTTTGAAACTGAGTCTTGAGCTGATATAGCGACATGAGTCTAGCCAAATATTTTCAGTACTTTAATGTAGCAACAAAAGTTTGTAAGGTAAAGAATTACAAAGCGCTCAAAAACGTTCAAACATTTTGAAAAAGATATTTATTAACATCATTATAATCGTCCAGTTTTTCCAGTTTAGCCAACAATGAGCGATGATTTACAATGAATCTCAGTGGCTCATATCAATACTATTAACCTTATATGGTACAATCTTCAGCTTCTTAAAAACGCCTTATTAAAAATGCTGCGAGCCCTTTATCATGGAAAGCCTAGTCACCCTTGTTCTGGTATTAATGCCAATGTTTATTGGCTTTGCCATTCCGTCTAACCCTACTATGACAAAATTGGCCGACAAAGGTCTATCATACTTGGTATTTATTATCCTAGCGTTGATCGGTATTGAGCTGTCTCAGGTAGAAGGTCTAGGTAATCAGTTGGGTGAAATTGCCTTATATGTCACTGTATTATCGATACTGACGATTGGTTCAGGTTTATTTGGGCTGATGTTGTTCGATCATCTGCGCCCGTGGCATGCCAAAAAACCAAGCGTAAAATCTAAAGAGCATCGGGTGAGCATTCGAGGTAGCTTGGCGCAAGTGGTTTGTGTGGTGATCGGGATGGTGATTGGCTATTTCTTGCCTGCTGATTATATGCCGCCTGAAAACTCTATGACTGTCATGCTGATGATTTTGATTTTACTGGTCGGTATAGGCTTAAAAGGATCGGGCATCACCTTAAAAGAAGTACTACTGAATAAACGCGGCGTAGAAATGAGTGTCATCTTTACGCTAGCGGTATTGGCGGGTGGGCTTATCTTTGCACTACTATTTACTGATGTATCATGGACGAAAGGCTTAGCACTATCGTCAGGGTTTGGTTGGTACTCGCTATCAGCGATTGTCATGACCGATGCTTATGGCGCGGTTTGGGGTAGTGTCGCGTTGTTTAATGACTTGGTACGCGAGTTCTTTGCGTTAATCTTTATTCCGGTATTTATGCGCAAATACCCCTCCGCTGCGGTTGGGCTTGGCGGCGCGACCAGCTTAGACTTTACCTTGCCTATCATTCAGCAGTCAGGTGGTCTAAAAGTCGTGCCACTAGCGATTAGCTTTGGTTTCCTAATTAATATTGTCTCGCCAGTACTGATGGTGTTCTTTTCGGCATTGGGATAATAGCCATAACTCCAGTTTAAATCTAACGAGATTGCATCTCAATGACAAATGATTTGAAAGTGTTTTATTGGTAGATATTTGCATTGTCTCGACAATGCTGCTTAACCACTTCTAACCATCTTTCATACCAATACCATTGCTGCTCAATCTTTACGCCATATCCTTTTGAATTATTTTTTGTATCTAAAGATTGCCATAATTTTGTATGATGATGAATCGAGAAACCTGTAAATCCAGCATTATTCATTATCTCTTTGATCTTACTAGGTCGATATTTAACTTTCTCAGTCTCTTTTATTAACTGATACTCTGTATTTACCTTTGCAGCCAATGGATCATCTGGTTTTAAGAACTCAATTACTTTATCTGCTTGTCCTCTTTTATTAACAGTTTTGGGCACAAACAATATTCTATAAGCATACTTCGGACTGCCAAAATCTTCGTCTGAAACAGAGTCATCAAAGCGAGTTACATAACTTTTAATATTACTAGGTAAATCCTCAAACTCTGATAAAAGATCTTTTTGTTCCTCGGATATGCTTGAGAACTGTAAGCTAAATGATAAATGTTTTTCTATACCGAACTCTTTACCAAAAAACTTACAGATGTAGTAATTATAGTTTAAACAGCATGCCTGATATCTAGCACTCAAACTATCATCAATCCTAGACGTCATCTGATGCTCAATCTCATGACGTAAGCCTATTAAAAACTTTAAATTTAAGGCAGACTCTCTATCTATTGGGCTATTCGTATTATCTAAACATCGCTCAAGCTCCCAGTGTTTATATGCGCCATGTTTAGTTCTATCAAATATTTTACGTTGATTTGGCTTTTTATAATAACGATAATCAATATTTTTATCTTCATAATAAGCATGTAAAAGATACGTCCAACTAATTATGATTAAGACTGAAAATGCTTCCGACTTGAACGTAATATTAGGATTGTTAAATATCTGAACTGCCGCCAAAGCAGACTCTCTCGACTTTTTAACCAATTCGTATTTTTTCGTACCCTTTCTAAGAATACTCATCTTAAAATCCTTTTATTTTTCTAATCAAATACTGATGTATACAGCTTAGAAACATCAAGATAAACTTCATTCAACTCGTCATCTTTTCTCATCGAAAAGCTAAGTTCTTACTTATTACTCTTCTAGTTATTCAAGAAAAAGCACCCCTACACTCCACTCGCCTGCTTCGCAAATAAGCGCATCAATGGCTTGATTTTGCTGACGCGGTACATGCCTTCATTACGGATTTGCTGCACAGGACGCATTTGTGCAAGCGACCCTGCAAATAACCAGTTAAGCGCAGAAAAGCTGTGCATCATTAGACTATTATGCGGACGGCGCGAACGCTCATAATGACGTAACGTTTGATTACTGCCCCAAAGCGTACCGCCACTACGGGCAAAGTCATGCGCTAATTGCTCACATAAGACTTGCACGTCCAGCATACCGAGGTTCAACCCTTGGCCTGCCAGCGGATGTACGCCATGAGCAGCGTCACCGATGAGTACTAAATTGTCAGCGACGTAGCTTTTCGCTTGCTGTGCCGCTAATGGAAAACTAGCGATAGACTCAATCTGATTAATCGCACCCAGCTCGTAATTGCTAGCAGCCGCTAACTTATCAGCGATAAAACGATCTTCTTCCTCTATCAATGCCAACGCTTGATTGCGCGGCAATGTCCATACTATCGACTGCCAATGCTGCGGATTTGTCTTATCAACATCGGTTATATCAGCTAGCGGCAATAGTGCCAGTGTGCCCGTCGGTAGCATAGCTTGGCGTGCCGTTGCCTGATGCGGTTTCTCAGTCTGAATCGCACAGCAGATGGCAGTTTGATTATAATCAAGCGTATCTACGCCAATCCCTGCTTGCTGACGGACAAATGAACCGCGCCCATCAGCGCCAACTAATAGACGCGTATCAATCGCTTCGCCATTGTCCAGAGTGATACGGTAGCCTTGCTGCACCCCTAGCCAATCCATATTGACAACTTTATGACCAGCGATAAGGGTCAGATAGTCACTAACATCAGCTTCATGCAAGCGTTGCCATAATGCGTACTCGATAACAGCAGGCTCGACCATACTGCCTAATAATATAGGCTCATGAGTTTCACTACTATTATCCTCAGCGCCGCTATCTTCACTTTCGCCAAATAATAGCTCACCCATCCCATTGAGCTGCCATACCTGCATTTGCGAATAATCAGCCTTACGCTCAGAGCTAGCAATCTTTTGCCACGCGCCAATATCTTTAAGCAAATTAATACTAGCCATACTAAGTGCATAGACACGTGCATCACGTTTGCTAAGTACATGTTGCCAAGCTGACTCATCGCGCTCAGGACGGGCATCAATCAACGTCACTGACATTTTTGCTTGTGCCAACTTTAGAGCAAGCGTTGCCCCAACGATACCGCTACCGATGATCAACGTATGGTTTTTTTTCATAAGGTGTCTCTCAATATTGCTCAATATTAGAATGCTTATTATCAATCTTAATTACAGTTAGTTGATTCAGTTTAAAAGAGAGACAAGGCAACCGAGTGCAGATGTATAGGCAATACTTCAAGCGAGGTTAACGCTGTCACTCTTTTAAAGAAGATTAACTATAGCGCTATGATTTTAGACCCATCGCATAAGTGGCGACTAATGGCTTGATATTTGGCAATTTATCAAAAGCCAACAATGCCATATTTCGCGCCAGCTTAATCGCTGGGTTAGAATGCGTGAAGCCATGTACTACCGCATCACAAAAACGAATCACTCGCTTCTGGTCGGTTTGACGTGCTTTTTCATAATGCTTTAATAGCTGTGCATCACCGATATCTGCACCTTTAAGCACTTGTGCATTTAGCATTTGTGCCAGAACATGTGCATCTCTCATACAGAGATTAAACCCTTGACCAGCGACAGGATGTAAAGTGTGAGCGGCATTGCCCATAATGACGCAGCGCCCTTCTACCTGCTTATCCGCTAGTACGCGGGTCAATGGATAGGCGCCGCGGCGACCAGCAGCGGTGAACTTGCCAGCGCGTTGACCGAAGGCTTGCTGTAGCGTCTGCAAGAAATGGGCGTCGTCTTCTAAGTATCTGGTTTCTTCACCTGTTGGGCACACCCACACCACAGAGCGTCTGTAGCCGTGTTGATACTCATCATTGCCATCGCCCTTTGGATCAGTCAGTGGGAGCACGGCAAGCGGGCCAGCTGGACTGAAACGCTCAATCGCTGCATGCTCGTGTGGCGTATCTGTCTCTACTACGCCGACGATGGCCGTTTGCTGATAGTCATACGTCGTTGTACCGATATCTAGCAATTGGCGTACCGTAGAGTCGCGCCCATCACAGGCAACTAATACGCTAGCTTGCAGCTGCTGCTCGTTTTCGGCTTCATCGTTATAATTAAAGCTAAGTGTCACACTATCGGCTTGCTGCTGGACAGTCGTCACATTGGCATTATCTATCAAGGTAATTAATGGCGCTTGCTGTGCGGCTAATAAAAGTTTACGACCCAGCCAAGCGTTTTCGATGACTTGCCCAAATGACTCAACGCGCTCTTCTGCTTTATTCAGCTGCGCGCGCCCAAAGCTGCCTTGCTCACTAATCTGTACAGTGTCGATACGGCAGGCATGGCTCTGTAACTCATCCCACAGTCCAATCTCTTGATATATTTGTACCGTGCGCCGTGATAACGCCGTATTGCGACTGTCTAAATAATGGCTGCGAGTACTATCATCCGTTGGACTGATGGTTGGATAGCTGTTTTTTTCTAATAAGGTACTCGCAATACCGTGATGGGCCAATAGCAATGCAAAAGACAAACCAACATGACCACCACCCGCGATAAGCACTTGCTGGTCAGTTATCGCTTCTTTGTTTTTAGAGATGCTGTCGAACTTTTTAGGTATGTTGTCAGCATTGGATAAATATGAATCAGTATCTTGCATCGTTATTTTCCTATTATAATCTTTTGGACAAGCAATTTATTAATGATAGATAGCCACTCGTCACTGACTTTATTTTATAATTTTTATCATTTCACTACTGTTGTTAGATAGCTTACAGCAACCTATGGTATCGCCCATAGATTACCACAAATTGTCTATTATGCCGTGGTCTTAACCGTAGACAAATCGTTTCTCCACTCTCATCGTAAACGAGGTTTATTTTTATAAAAATCAAAAATATTAATATGATTAAAGCGCTATCACATGGTGGGTAGCGATGAATTATATAGAACTGATAGCAATATCAAATCGATCTATAGAAAATCGCTGTAGCAGTTGCAATCAGCATACAAAAACAGCGTTATCTATCTGATGTATGGCTTGAAATTTAAAAATTCTCTACCATAATGAAGGCAAGACTTTCATTACTTTCATTCACGACCTTCCACAAAAACAACAATAATATCGCCGTCATTTTTATCATCTACAATTTTTTACCACCTAAATACTGTAACGCCACTGACTATTTTATCTCTGCAACCCGTCACGCAATTAAAACCAAATCATAGCGTCGGGTACACAATAAAAGGATAATCGCTTGACTGATTCCATGAGCCGCCGTATAAAGTTTGAATCATTGACCCCAGCACAGCTAAAAACCGTGCTTGGTGAATACAACAATCACATGAAATATATCCAAGAACGCCTCGATATTAAAATCATGCAGCGCCAAGGCGATTTTTGCCTGAGTGGCGATGTGACCAATGTCGAACGCGGTGAACGTATTATCTACAAAATGGTAGATGAAGCACAGAACACCAAAGACATCAGTGCAGAAGAGCTGCATCTCATCATCCAATCTAGCCTCTCTCGTGATGAAGACATCGAAGAAGACGAGCAAGACCATGATGATATGGAATATGATGAAGATTTGGATGAGGCTAGCGAGTTTACGCCCATCAGTTTGCGTACGCGTAAGGGTCGCATCGTTCCGCGTGGGGGCAATCAACAGCGTTACGTAAAAAACGTCCTGAGCTCTGATGTGTCGTTTGGTATTGGGCCAGCTGGTACGGGTAAAACGTATCTAGCAGTAGCATGTGCCGTCGACATGCTTGAGCGTAATGAGATTGAGCGTATTTTGCTAGTGCGTCCAGCGGTAGAAGCTGGCGAAAAGCTGGGCTTCTTGCCAGGTGATTTGACCCAAAAAATCGACCCATACTTACGCCCATTATATGATGCGCTCTATGAGATGATAGGCTTTGAGAAAGTCGGTAAAATGATTGAGCGTCAGATTATCGAAGTGGCACCGCTGGCCTATATGCGCGGTCGTACTTTGAATAACTCGTTTGTCATTCTAGATGAAGCGCAAAACACCACGCCTGAACAGATGAAAATGTTTTTGACCCGCTTGGGCTTTGGCTCACGTGCCGTCATTACTGGGGATATTACTCAGGTCGATTTGCCACGTGGTCACAAGTCAGGCTTGGCACAAGCGATGGATATTCTAAAGGATATCGAAGAGATTCATATCACAAAGTTTGATTCAAAAGACGTCGTACGACATCAATTGGTACAACAAATTGTTGAAGCCTATGACGTATTTGATGAAGAGCAAATGGCTTTAGAAGAAAAACGTAAGTTTGAACGTATTAAAGAACAAGAGCGTAGACAAGCTGTCGCTAATGCAGCAGCCAATCTGTAATAATCAAGCTAATCACTGAATTACAGTCATTTGCTATAAGCATTTATCTTGCATAAGAAAACCGGATTACTAAAAGTAGTCCGGTTTTTTCTTACCGACAGTTTATTGAATTTAGCTCTTTCGCTACTAGTCGCCCACCAGTAACTTAGCTATAGTAGCCTTTATACATTTTATACATTGGTCTCTATTTATTAGCCAAAAATTTAGCGATAAGATAAACAGTGATTGAACTACTTTTATAGTAAAAAACTGGCAAATAAATCACCTAGACGATGCAGCATTAGAAACACATTTATAATAAAAAGGACAGCAATATGAGCCAACCTGACAATACTAATTTTGACGACAAGATCGCTAGCAACCATGCCAGCTTAGCAGCACTTGATATCAGTGCGACCGACAGTATTGATGACGAAGTATTAGATACTTTTTATAATCGCGAGCATTTACTAACAGTCATGATGGCGACTTTAGATTATATAAATGGTCGTATTAATAATGGTCTGACCCTACCCTATTTTGCAGATATTGATCCTGAGCTGTGGCAAGAAAAGTCTAAAACACTAGATATATATATCACTGATGACGTCGAAGGCCGTGCTTTAAATCTAGAAGCACGCGGCAAGGACTATGCGACCAACATTTTGTCTTATCCAAGCGAATTGCCTGCTGCCGTCATTGAGCTGATGCCAACATTGCCTCTTGGAGAGCTGATTATCTGTCATGAAGTGATGGTACGTGAAGCGGCTGAACAGGACAAAACCGTGGCGCAGCACATCAGCCATTTGCTAGTGCATGGCGTGCTACACCTACTGGGGTTTGATCATGAGCTCGGACAAGCTGAGCAAGATGAGATGGAGTACTTTGAAATTGAGATATTGGCAGGCCTAAACCTACCAAACCCTTATGTCTAAACTAGCACTGCTTTATTAAACAGCCTTCTAACTATTAGGCAGCTACTCATTAATCTTTAGTTAATGGTAGCTTTTGCGCTTGACCCATTTGGTTGATCATATGGTCTAAGCCTTTAACATGGACACTGCGCTGCGGGAATGGAATCTCGATTTTCTCATCATCTAAAGCTTGCTTGAATTGCTCCAATAGCTCGCATTGCATCGACCACCAGTCGGCATTGGTTGTCCAAACGTTTAAGGTAAGATCTACTGAGTTATCGCCTAGATTGGTCACTCGCACGATAGGCTCAGGATCAGTAAAAGCCAATGGGTTATTTCTTGCCAGACTTAACATCACGTCTTTAGCCGTTTTGATATCAGCATCATAGCCAATACCGACAGTGATATCGACGCGGCGATTGGGTAGCGCTGTATAATTGACCACAGGTGAAGTCGTGATATCGCTATTAGGAATGATGATATCGTGATTGTTAATGGTCGTCAGATGGGTATTAACCAAGGTAATCTCTGTCACTGTACCTGTGTAGCTACTAATCTGTACGTAATCGCCGCGTACAAACGGGCGAAACGTCACAATCATAATACCAGCGGCAAAATTTGATAACTGGTCTTTTAGTGACAAACCAACGGCAACAGCGGCACCACCTAAGATTGCGACGACCGACGTAGTCTGTACACCGACTTTGCTAAGTGCAGCTAAAATCACTACGACCAGTAGCACGCCATACAATAGGCGACTTAAAAAACTAGCAACTGTCTCATCCAGATGGCTACGCGTCATCAAGCGATCGGAAAAAGCGACTGCCTTTTTGGCAAGCCAACGTCCAACGATAAATATAAGTATTGCTAAAGCGACTTTAATGACCAACTCTAGGGCATTGCTCGTTAAGGTAGCGACATCGACGGTAAAACCTAAAAATTCCATACTGACTCTTTATTTTATAGCTGTGTGTTATGAACTTGGGTATCTGTAATGATAAAAAATGGTGCGTTAAGCATCATTCTTAACAGTTGTGTTTTCAGTGACATTTTTTCAGTAACTTTAATTTCAGTAGCTTTTTTCTTAGTGCTTGTCTTCTTAGCACCTATCTTCTTAGTGCATGAATACATTAACCTTAGTACGTTACTTCGACTGTATCACTATAGCGGTAAGTACGTATCAAGCGCAGCTCGACGATATCGTTCATGTCTTCGGTGAATTTACCAAAGGGTGCAGCTTGTCGTACCGACTGCTTGGCCGCTTCATCCAATATCGTAGAGTTCGAGCTTTCAAGCAGTCGAATGGCTTTGATATTGCCGTCGTTACTGATGATAACCATTAGCCGTACTTCACCCGTAATGCCTTGAGCACGCGCTTGTACGGGATAATGCAAGTTGCCCACTCGCTCGACATGCTCACGGAATGTATTGATATAGTCTGCTGCCGCACCCCGTGTGGTCGAATTACTATCCATCGTCACGACTTTGGATTTGGTTGCGTAGACCTGCTGACGCTGAGATAGCTGAGCTTCTAAGGTGGCAATCTGCTTACGTAGCCGCTCTTCTTGCGCCATTGCATCATCTTGCGCTTGCTCGCTGTCATTATCCGACTCTACAGTGGCCTGACGCCAACTTAACGTCGTACGCAGATAACTCTCTTGATAACGCTGCTGACGTACTTTACGCTGTAAATTAACGATGTCTTGAGTCTCACTCATTTGCTCAGCAGACATTGCACTTAGCTGATTGTTCTCTTGTCTGAGCTGCTCTTCTATTGTACCGCCGCCCTCTTGTGAAGCATTGGCAATAAAGTGTGCATCTTCATTGGGCTGCATATTGTCGGTCAGCGCCTTTGCCACATCTTGCATCATAGCAGCTGGGTCTTTTCCCATAGAAAAGCTAATTCCGAAAATAATCAGCACATGAACAGCCACTGCAATAACAATAGCAACAGGCAAGCTTATATCGCGCTTGGGCGCTTGCGCGGAAAAATGATAGCTCTGTGAGTCTTTTATATAGGCCACAATGAATCTCAGCTTGTGAGCACATCAGTACAAAGCACTATTTAACAAGTGTTGTAACGATGGGCATGATTTATACTGGCGCTATCATAACATGACATAGAATTATGTCGCCAGTATAAGCACTGAGACGGCATTTTGACATTTGCCATACAGTATTGGTAACCTTATCCGCTGATTGAAAAACATGCATTTGAGAATATATAAGGCAGACGAAACACTGTCTATACCAAATGAATTGCTATAAAACGCATGTGTTCATTTTGAAGCCACTGTATTTGTTATATACTGCTTTAGCATAATAGCATTAGTAGCACGATACTTTGCAACAATCAGAACTGTGCATCGTGTTGATTAGGCACGGCAGATTATCGAGCAGCACAGTAAGTGCGGATTTACTGTTCACTAGTATCAGAGGTCAGTTTTTCGCTTTTGCTACCTATCAGTATAAAAATTACTAATGGTCGTAGATATTCAGAAATTATATATGATTAGCTTTCGTTTAAATCAATGATAGCCTGCAAAGTTTGTTTAGCCATTTTTACGTCACCGATTGAATGACGCGCCCTATAAGGATAATAAGTTTGAGTGACTTTGATAACGTGAATAATTCAGACAATTTTGATGAGTTCTTCGAGAGTATTGGCTATCGTTTTGACGAGTCATTCGGCAGTGGTTGGGAGCGTATCGCCCAATCGGTTAAAGATATCTATAATAAGACGACGGACAAGTTCGAAGATGAGTTGTCATTGCCAGTGGCACAGACTTACGTTAATGATGCACTACAAAAATTCGTCACCGACAATGTAAAAGCCATTTTAGAGCTACGTGTCGAGATGCATGAGGATTGGTTTCGTTTGTACTGCACTGTCAATGCAGGCGGCATCTATGCCGAGGTGGCAAGTAACTTTAGCTTAGTTCACGTCCAACTCGATCGCAATGTGCAGCGCTTTGTGTTTGGTCAGCAAACTTATACCGATATATTAAATCTGCGCTGCGAATCTTTCGTGAAACGCCAAGGCGTCAAACTGGCGGTTTGGTTTTATCATAGCGTCCTCAAAAAAGACCCTTTAGGCTTTATTCTGTCGTACGTCAATATTGCTCGCGCAAAAGACGAAGTGATTTATCTCGATATCCATCGTTGGTTAAAAAACAACAAAAAAATTATGAGTACCTTGTATAAGGTGCAGATAAATTATGGCGAGCTAGAAGAAGAGCAAATGATTTTGAAGGCTCAAATCAACTATCGTGATTTACTGGCGGCCAGCAGTAACGAAGATATCATCGGTGATGATGATGATCCTGAATTGATGCAAGGCCCTATTAACCCTGTAGACGATGCGACTGAGCCAAGTCAAGAGTAAGTCGCTAATGTTTTATCCCATAAAAAAACGCTGCATCTTAAAGGTTATTGGCCTTATAGATACAGCGTTTTTTTATTAAAGTCGATAACTACCAGTAGTTCTCTACGGCAATATTACCCTCACCGCGACGATTCATTACCAGTCCCAATGTCTTTAATGCTTCTTTGGTATCTTCTACCATATCTGGATTACCGCATAGCATGACATGCGTACTATCAATATCTAATGCGATACCTGCGCGCGCTTGTAACGTACCCTCTAGCAGTAGCTTCGGCAGACGTTCTGACAATGCACCTTCGACAGGCTCACGAGTGACGATTGGGATAAAGATAAGCTTTGCTGGATTATCAACCAGCGTGCCGAAGTCTTCTTGTAGGCTTTCGATTTTCTCAACGTAAGCAAGTTCATCGAGCGAGCGGGCACTATAAGCCAATACAATGTGCTCGTAATCTTCCCATGTCTTTAAATCTTGTAGCATCGACAAAAACGGTGCTAAACCAGTCCCTGTTGCTAGCAGCCATAAATCTTTTGGCAATGGTTTTTGGTAACGTGCTAAAGTCAAAAACCCAAATGGCATGGTATTAAGCAGTAGCTCATCACCCACTTGTAAATGCTGCAATTGCGAGGTAAATGCACCATCCGGTATCACAATAGAGAAGAACTCTATCACCTCATCAAACGGTGAAGAGACAATCGAATACGCGCGAAAGACATCTTCATTCAATGCGGTATCAGCAGTTTCATCACTTGCACCAGTCTGTTGATAATACTTTAATTGACTAGGATTGACGCCCAAGCGTACAAACTGCCCCGCTGTAAACTTAAAACTATCGGGACGGCTGACGGTAAAGCTAAATAAATTTGGCGTCCATGTAGTTTTACTGAGCACCGTTACTGTTTGGATATTATCACTCATAATTATTCGTCACTTATACTTTATTAAACTGTATTTTTATAAGATACCTTTTATAGGCAAAAAATACATAACCATTAAAAGGTAAGCATAAAAAAAGATGCGCCAAGCTTATCATAAAGCTGGCGCATCTTGGTTTTTTAACCGTAACAACAGATAGATCGCAGCGACTTATCTGTTGTATTGACTCAGCGGCATTACCAAATGCGAGCCAAACTTGCCCACTCAATCATACTATTTGGCAAGATACCAAAGAATAGAATAATCGCCGTCACAGCAATGACCATGATACCACCAGTACGAATACCCCATTGTCCAGACACGTCAAACTCGATGAACTGCTTAGGACGTTTGAACAGCGTGAGTAACACACGTAAGTAGTAGAATAGACCAATCGCACTACCCAAGATAATCATCGCAGCCAAGAACCAGTTGGTGCCTTGTACCGCAGCTAAGATAGCAAATAGCTTAGTGATAAAGCCTGCCGTCAACGGAATACCAGCCAATGACAACATCATGATAGTCATCACAGCAGTCAATACTGGACGACGCCAGAATAGCCCTTGATAATGCGTCAGCTCATTGGCTTCACCAGATAAGCGATACGGACTCGACATCAATGTCACTACACCAAAGGCACCGATAGAGGTAAAGGCATAAACCGCCATATACATACTAGAGATACTATCAGCGGCTGAGCCAATGCTGACAATCACGATCATCACATAACCCATATGGGCTATAGATGAGTAACCGAGTAGACGTTTCAGGCTAGTTTGACGTACTGCCAACAAGTTACCTACCAGGATAGATAACGTTGCCATCACCATCAATAGCATTTGCACTGATGGCAATGCTAGCAAAGCAGTATCGATTAAGAAACGCACGGCTAGTGCCATCATCGCCACTTTTGATACGGATGCTAAAAAGGTAGCGATAGGCGCTGGTGCACCTTCATAAACATCTGGCGTCCACATATGGAAAGGAGCAGCCGAGAGTTTAAAGGCGATACCAAACATCATCATTGCCGCGCCTAATATCAGTAGTGGCGACTCAAAGATATTGCCTAGCACCATGCTGATTGGCTTAAATGCTAGTGAGCCTACTTCTGCATAGATAAAGGCCATACCCATTAGCAATGTCGCTGATGCAGTCGCCGACAATACCAAATACTTCAATCCCGACTCAAGCGACTGGTTGCGCATGTAAGTATAAGCAAGCAAACCATATAGCGGTACTGATAGCATCTCTAGGCTCATAAAAAATGACGCCATATGCTGCGCGCTTACCATGAGTAGTGCACCAATGGTCGATAGCAGCATGAGTAAATACAGCTCTTCTTTGTTATCTTTGAGATTAGCCAGATACGCATAAGACAGCGTACAACAAGCCAAGGCACAGATAAAAATCACCACCATATTAAACTGAGCAAAGTTATCTATAACAAATAGTTGCTCAGCGTTTGGCGCGATAGATCCGCTGTCAATCACACCGATCATCTGACCGATCAGGGTAAATAGACCAATGTTTAAGCCTGCCACTGTAATCGTACCAGTGACCATGTGCGAGCGTTTAAAGGTAATCGCGATCATAACCGTCAGTACCGTAATCACTACGGCGATAATCGGCGCGTAAGGCAACAATCCTATCAAATCATTCATCGTAATATCATTCATGACTTAACGTGCCTCCATTACATCAAGCAGCTGCGACGCATCTACCTGTGTCACTTGACTGTATATATATGCGTTATTGATCCACTGCATAGCGTGACTTGAGGTATCAAGGAACGGCTGTGGGTACAGTCCGAGCCATACCAAACCAGCAGCTAATATCAGTAGTAATGACAGCTCGCGCTTGCCCAAATCTTTTAGTTTACGTGCAGGTAAGCCATGTGACTTAGTCTCTCGCTCTGCCAATGCAGCGATGTTGTTTTCACCAAATAACGCGCGATGAATCAAAATCAGTGAATAAAGACCTGCTAATACCAAACTGAATGTTGCAAAAATCACAAACACTGGGTACTGAGCAAATGAGCCAAATAAAATCATGAACTCGCCAATGAAGTTACCCGTACCAGGAATACCGAGCAACGCAGCACAGAAGAACATCAGTATCGGTGCGTAGTAGCGGAACTGTCCCCACATACCACCCATCAAGGTCAAATCGCGTGTATGCAGACGCTCATATAGCTGTCCTGCCATAATGAATAGTGCGGCTGAGCTCAAGCCATGAGCAAGCATCTGAATCATTAGACCTTGTAAGCTGAGCAATGTACCAGCATAGATTGCCAGTACCACAAAGCCCATATGCGAGATACTGGTATAGGCCAGCAAACGCTTCATATCGGTCTGCATAAACGCAAGCCAAGCACCATAGAAGATACCAATCGTACCTAGGGTAATCGCTATCGGTGCAAACTCTTGTGATGCTGCTGGAAATAGCGGCAACACAAAACGAATCAAACCATATGCAGCGGTCTTGATGAGCACCCCTGCCAAATCCACCGAACCTGCTGTTGGTGCCTGCGCATGCGCATCTGGCAACCAGCCGTGGAAAGGAATGATTGGCAACTTCACCGCAAAGCCAATGAAGAAGCACAGCATGATTGGATATTCCCAGCCGCCAAGTGACGTACCGAGCAAGTCATTATAGTTAAAGCTCACTACCCCTTTTTGGGCGTAGCTGATAATGACCAATACCAAAATACCGATGAGCATGATAAGCCCAGACGCTTGGGTATAGATAAAGAACTTGGTTGCAGCGTATTCTTTGGTTTTGCCAACCACATCATGACCCCAAATGGCGATCAAGAAGTAGATAGGAACCAGCATCATCTCCCAAAAGAAGAAGAATAAGAACAAGTCAATCGCTAAGAAAACACCAATAACGCCGCCCAAACTCCATAGCAAGTTCAAATGGAAAAAACCAACACGGCGCTGAATCTCATTCCACGAACAAGCAACGGCTGCCACACCAAGCAACCCTGTTAAGGCCACCATCATCAATGACAAACCATCTAGCGCTAAGTGAAAGCTAATACCGAAACTTGGTATCCACGGCACACTAAATTCTGCTACCCAAGGCACGGCAGCATCTGGCGCAATGACCTGCTTACTCATACCGCTAAAATCACCTTGCTGCCAAAGCACCAATGACAAAGCAAAGGTCAACGTCATACCGATCAAGGCAATCCAGCGCGGCAGACGTTTATTAAATCGCTCTACCACCCAGCATAGCAATCCTGCAATAAAAGGAATTGCAATTAATGCTGGTAGCATCCACGTTTGTTGTAACTCAATCATCTTTACACCACCGTCATCATTACCAGCACCAGCAATACAGCCATACCCAAGCCAAAGCTTGTGGCATAACCTCGAAGAGACCCTGTTTGCGTCGCAGACAATACTTTATTACCTGCTGAGGCCAGCTTAGGTAACAGCAACCACGTTTTATCGATAGGGTCGGCTTTAAGTAAGCGGCCGATGAATAAAAAGGGTTTTACAAAAATTACATCATATAGCGCGTCGAAACCTAGGCCATGATAACACCAGTGATATAGCGCCCCACCAATACGTGAGCGCTTAAAGCTAGTGAGCAAGCGACCTTTGTTGACGACATACAATAGTGCGGCCAATATCAAACCTGCTGCCATGGCACCCATCGCGATATACTCTGCGGTATGTTTAGCATGCGCTTGACCAGCAACTTCTAATAGATGGCCAACGCTCTCTGGCAATACACCATCTAATGGCGGTGTAATCCAAGCACCAACTGCTGTAGATAGCACTAGCAACACGGTTAAAGGCAACCAATACGACACACCTGATAGCTTATGAGCATGGGTTTTCTCTTCACCAAAGAAGATAATCCAAATCATACGGAACGTATAAATGGCCGTTAAGAACGCACCAAATACACCCATATAGAATAGTACTAAGTGACCTGTGGCATAAGTTTCCCAAAGAATCGCTTCTTTAGAATAAAAACCAACGGTAACCCAAGGTATGGCAGCGAGTGCACCGCCACCGACGATATAACACCAAAATACCAATGGGATCTTTTTGCGCAGACCACCCATCTTAAAGATATCTTGCTCGTGATGTACCGCAAGGATGACCGCACCTGATGATAAGAACAGCAATGCTTTAAAGAAAGCATGGGTCATTAGATGGAAGATTGCCCCTTGCCATGCGCCCACGCCAAGTGCTAAGAACATATAGCCAATTTGACTCATGGTCGAATACGCAAGAATACGTTTGATGTCTGTTTGCGCGAGTGCACAGAACCCAGCAACGACCAACGTCAATGCCCCTACGCCGCCTACCCAATACAATAAGATACCTGGGGTCAGCTCAAACAATGGATGTAAACGGGCAATCAAATAAACCCCTGCCGTGACCATCGTTGCAGCGTGAATCAATGCCGATACTGGTGTTGGGCCTGCCATCGCATCAGCAAGCCATGTATGTAGTGGCAACTGCGCTGATTTACCCATCGCGCCGCCGACCAACATCATGGTGGTAAGCATCATCGTTGGATTATTAATATCAAACACTTCTGGCGCGCGCGTAATAATTTCTTGAATATTGAGCGTGCCGAATTCGCGGAATAATAGAAACAAACCAAAGGCTAAGAATACATCACCGACACGCGTGACGGTAAAGGCTTTCATCGCAGCACGGCCGTTGGCTCTGTCATGGTAATAATAACCAATCAATAGGTACGAACAGATACCCACGCCTTCCCAACCGAGATATAGCAAGAACAGATCATCTGCGAGTACCAGTAACAACATACTGGCCACGAACAAGTTCATATAGCTAAAGAAACGAGCAAAGCCAGTGTCGCCTTTCATATACCAAGAGGCAAATAGATGAATTAAAAAGCCAATCCCAGTGATAACACCTGTCATGGTCAATGCAAGACCATCAAAGCTCAAACCGAAATGTGGGGCAAAATCGCCAACTTGGAACCACGTCCATAGCGGAACGTCAATTACCGTTCCAGTTGGATTGGTGGTCAAAAAGGTATAGCTAACCACTAGCGTGCATAGTGCTGATAACAGCATGCTACCCACGCCAACAATCGCTGCGACCATCTCTGATAATTTGTCGCGCATAAAGGCTAAAATCAAAAAGCCAATGAGCGGGAATATAAAGGTTAATGGTAATAAACTCATGACATCATCCTTTCATCTCATTGGCGCTATCGACATCGAGATGCCCACGCTGATGATAAAAACGCAATAATATTGCCAGACCAATTGACGCTTCAGCCGCAGCCAAGGTCAAAATAAAGATAAACATAATCTGTCCGTCTGGATCGACCCAGCGACTACCTGCCACTACAAATGCCAATGCTGCCGCATTCATCATGATCTCAAGACTCATTAGCATAAATAGGAAGTTACGTCGTACCATGACGCCGCACAGACCGATAGCAAATAAAATACCTGCCAAAATCAGTCCATGGCTCATGGGTATCATACCCAGTACATTTTGCGCCTCAGCAACTGGCTGTACTAAGCCTGCCACCTCGTGGGCAAACGGCACGTTTGACACATCTTGTGCCACGCTTGCTGCTAGTACCATTAGTCTGACTCCTTGCGCGTAACTTTATTCGCACCTACTTGACTACCTGCTTTCATGCCTACCTTCATACCAACATAGTCATGCGGGTCAACATCTTTATATTCGTAAGGCTTAGCCATTTCTACGCCGTCATGCTGTGTAAGCGTACTATCATTGTCGTATTGTTTGATACTGCCTACGCTTGGCTTGAAGTTTTGGCTATTATTACCGATGACCTCATCGTCGACTGTCTCTTTACCTAAATGATAAGCGGCGACCAAGGCTGCCAATAATAGCAATGCTGCTACTTCAACCAGCATAATGTATTTAGTAAATAACACCGTACCGACTGCTTTGGCAGAGATAGTCGTGCCACCCATCATGACCGCTTCATCATGATTGAGACCAATCATCGCATAGAGCACAACGGCAATGATTATCGTCAATCCTGTCGGTATCGCCCAAGTGCCGGCATCGAGCCAACGCTCTTCGCGCTCGTCATTGCTCATGCCCAAATTAAGCATCATGATAACGAAAACAAATAGCACCATAATGGCACCAGCATAAACAACAATCTCTAGCGCACCCGCAAACGGCGCACCTAATACAAAAAATATCCCAGCAATTGCCAGCAACGATACAATCATCGATAAGATAGCATGCACTGGATTGGCCTGAGTCACTACGCGCAGACTGGCAAATATCGCCACTGCTGCCAGTGAATAAAACCCAGCCAATTCAGAATGGTTTAAAATATTCATCATGGTAGCAAGCTCCTTAGATCAATCGGTGCAGACTCATTTTGTGCTGCGCCTTTTGGTTTATCTGCTACCGCCATACCTGTCACACGATAATAGTTATAATCAGGGTATTTACCTGGTCCTGAAATGAGCAAATGCTCTTTTTCGTAGACCAAATCTTGGCGCTTATATTCACCCAGTTCAAAATCTGGGGTCATTTGAATCGCTGTCGTTGGACAGGCTTCTTCACACAATCCACAAAAGATACAGCGTGAGAAATTGATACGGAAAAACTCTGGATACCAGCGTCCATCTTCACGCTCGGCTTTTTGTAATGAGATACACCCTACCGGACATGCCACCGCACACAAATTACAAGCGACACAGCGCTCGTCTCCATCAGGATCACGCGTTAGGACAATACGTCCACGAAAACGCGGCGGTACAGGTACCGGCTCTTCAGGATAAAGGATGGTGTCACGCGGTCTGAGCGCATGACTATTGACCATCCACATGCTGCGGACAATGGTAAATATACCAATGACGGTCTTTTTTATGGTAGTAAACATGGGATTATTATCCTTATCAGCTTTACCCTAGTTCATCAGTGATGGCTAGTAATGACTATAACGTTGGGGAAAAGATCAAAATGACCGCAGCAGTAATCAACAGATTGATCAAGGTTACGGGCAGACATACTTTCCAGCCAAAGTTCATCACCTGATCATAACGCGGACGCATGAGTGAGCCTCGAGCCAAAACAAACATGGTCATAAAGAACAGCGTTTTAATCATGAACCAAAAAGCTGGTGGAATAAATGGAATATCTAAATTGAACGGCGCAAGCCAACCGCCAAAGAACAAGCAAGTCATTAAGGCAGAAATCAAGACAACGTTGACATACTCACCAATGAAGAACATACCAAACTTCATGCCAGAATATTCGACATGATAGCCTTCAGCCAGTTCTTGCTCTGCTTCTGGTTGGTCAAATGGATGTCTATGGGTAACGGCCACACCAGCCACGACAAAGGTCAAAAAGCCAAAGAACTGCGGAATGATATACCAGCCGTCTGCTTGTGCTTCGACAATGGCACGCAAGTTAAATGAGCCGGTCAAGGCAACAACGCCCATCAACGACAAACCCAAAAACACTTCGTAACTGATTGTCTGTGCAGCTGAGCGCAAACCACCGAGTAGCGAGAACTTATTGGCAGACGCCCAACCACCGAACATCACCGCATAGACAGCAATACCAGCCATGGCAAAGAAAAACAGAATACCGATATCCCAATCAACCACGCCAAGCGTTGGCGAGATAGGAATAATGGCAAATGAAGCCAAGGCAGTAAACATCGCGACCGCAGGTGCCAACGTGAACATAAACTTATCGGTAAAGTTTGGTGTCCAATCTTCCTTAAAGAAGATTTTAAGCATATCAGCGACTAGCTGCAACGAACCAAAAGGCCCAACACGGTTTGGACCATAACGATCTTGCCATAAGGCCAACATACGGCGCTCATAGATAATCATCATCGCGGCAACCAATACTACGACTAAAAAGATGACTAGTGATTGACCCACCAAAAACAGAATAGACCAAGTATCAAAGCTCATGCTATTGGCCAAAAAGCTTGGCACATCAGGGATAATACGGGTAACTTGCATATTACACCTCCTGTGTGGTGGTCGGCGCTGCGTTTATTTGCGCTGTGTCATTATCATTAATCATATCGTTAGCCATGCTACCCATTATCGTCACTGGTGCATCCACTTTACGCACCGACGCTGGCATTGATGGGTGAATAATGCTCACCTGCCCAACGGGGTAACCGATACAGCCTTCTGCCAAATAACCGACCAGCTGTACTGGCAAGGTGATTTGTTGCTTATCGATTTCTATCGCCAAGTAATCACCAGCAGCAATATTCCAGTCTTTGGCATCATCTATACCGATACGCCATGCAGCAACAGGTAGTTGCTCTGCGACGATTGGGCTACGTGATGCCATCATTGAGCTGGCATAGATATTATGAATCGGTACCAGTTTGGCTTGGCCTTGCTGCAAGTCAGTTGTATTCGAAGACATCGCTTCTGGCACCACATATTGACGAGTGGCTAGGCGCTCTAGCTGATCGAACAAACGCACACCTGGATCACCATTTTTCAGATGACCACCGACTTTGTCTTGATATTTGTTCCACGCTTGCGGTGAGTTCCAACCTGCCGCATTGGCAAAAGGAATCATCGAGCTTGGCGTTTCTTTACCGCTATAACCTTCCATTGAGAAGGTCAGACCAGTGTCCAAATCTTTCGGCTGCATTGGCTCGTGCACTGAGATTGGCGCACGCATAGCAGTACGACCTGAATAACGACGCGGTTGACGCGCAATCTTAAGACCCGTTATACGGTAGTCAGCATCAGGCGCAGCGCCTTTAATACCTGCAAGTTTAGGATGGGTTACGATCAATGCATTGATTACATCATCTAACTGCGTCCAGTCGACATCACGACCTTCAATGCTGCTATGCACAGCATGTATCCAGCGCCAGCCTTCTTTAATGCTGCTCATCGGATGGTAGTATTCGTTATCGTAAACTTGGAAGAAGCGCTGCGCACGACCTTCAGCCGATATTAATGTACCATCCGCTTCTGCAAAACTAGCCGCTGGCAATACGATATCGACGTCTTTATGCCAATCAAGGAGCTGATGATCTAACGCAATGACCGTTTTATCAGTCAATAGCTGCGTCAATTTATTGGCATTAATCGCATCTGTTAGCTGGTTTTCTGCAACCACAACCACATCGTAATCAGTCGCTAGCAGTTCTTCAACTGACTGACCGCCAAGCATACAAACGCCCATGCTATTGGCATCAGGGACCGTTAGATAGATACCTGCTTGTGCTTGATATTTATCATTAATTTCTTTTAACTCAAGGTTTTCAGCAGGCTCACGTTCGACATCATCTTGAGCTTCTGTATTTACGCCTGTTTCAGGTTTGTTTGGCTTAGCAGATAAATCTTGGTCTTCTTCAGGTTGGTCATTAGCCGCTTTCGCTTGCGCTGCCTGTACTTTGGCATTATGTGCCTCGACCTGCTGCTGCTCAGTCGCTTTGATTGCTGCGCGTTTTTGGGTCAATGCTTGGGTAATCTGTGCTGCTGCTTCTATCAATGCGGTAGAAGACAAGCTACTACCCGAGACAACTAAAGGCTTATCAGCTTGAATCAAGTCATAAGCGATTTGCTGCGCCAATGCTTGCATACCGTCAGTTTCAGTACTTGTATCAGCATCTTGTTCAGCTGCTTGTGGATCTGCTATGTCTGCTAAATCATCAGCGAAATTAGCAATCTCATCAGCAACCTTGAAGCCAAGCTTAGTGATGTCTTCAGGGGTCGCCACTACGCTCACTTTACTGATATCTTCTAGCTTAGTTTGC
Source organism: Psychrobacter sp. BI730 (assembly GCF_013414195.1). Classification (GTDB taxonomy): domain Bacteria; phylum Pseudomonadota; class Gammaproteobacteria; order Pseudomonadales; family Moraxellaceae; genus Psychrobacter. Next base: position 33,222 of record NZ_JAATTV010000006.1, on the reverse strand, counting down.
GTTACATCGATGACATAGACTGGGCTTAGCGCATCTTGAGCGATACGCTTAACTGGTTCAGCAAGCCAAGGTTGCGTTTGCAGCGCCGCTGCCATTTTCAAGCCTTCATTTTTTGCGGCTTGACGTACTGACAGCGCAACACGTGATGAAGTTTGCGTGATGTCTTCACCTAATACGAGCACTGCATCATGCGTTTCGATATCGGTCATGCTAGGGTTATAAATGCCTTCAGTGCTAAGCACTTCGATGCATTTATTGACCAGTGCTTGCTGCTGATGATTCAGACCTGTTGAAAAGTTATCAAAGCCAACGAGATTTTTTAGCGCAAAGTTGGTCTCTAAACTGGCACGCGGTGAGCCAATCCCGATGACTTTTTTATCTTTGATACGTTTGATGGTTTCATCTAATGCATAATCGATATTGATTTTGACATGCTTATCATTGATACGTTCAAGCGCTTGGGTTGGACGATCATCACGATTGACATAGCCATAACCAAAGCGACCACGGTCACATAAGAAATAGCGGTTTACTTCGCCGTTATAGCGGTTTTCGATACGGCGCAATTCACCATATCGCTCGCCCGGTGAGATATTACAACCAGCTGAGCAACCATGACAGATGCTTGGCGCATACTGCATGTCCCATTTACGGTTGTAGCGCTCAGAGTGGGTTTTATCAGTAAACACACCCGTTGGACAGACTTCGGTTAAGTTGCCTGAAAACTCGCTTTCAAACTGACCATCTTTATCACGGCCAAAGTAAACACGATTATTTGAGCCATAAACGCCCAAATCTTCACCACCCGCATAGTCTTTATAAAAACGTACACAGCGATAGCAAGCGATACAACGGTTCATTTCATGCGCGATGAACGGGCCAAGCTCTTGGTTATGATGTGTGCGTTTGGTAAAGCGATAGCGACGACGGCTGTGACCTGACATATACGTCATGTCCTGCAAATGACAATGCCCACCTTCTTCACAGGTTGGACAGTCATGTGGATGGTTGGTCATGAGTAGCTCAACCATCGACTTGCGGAATGCTTTGGCTTCATCGTCAGTGACCGAGATGTACATATCATCGCCAGGAGCGACCATACAAGACATCACAAGGCGACCGCGACCCGCTTCCATATCTTCTTTATTTTGGAATTGTTTGACCGCGCACTGACGGCACGAGCCTACTGAGCCAAGGGCTGGATGATAACAAAAATACGGCACATCAATGCCGAGTGATAAGCAGGCTTGTAGCAAGTTATCTGCGCTATCTACTTCGACAGTGGTTCCATCAATATGTATGACTGCCATGCCGCTCTCCTTATTTCACTACTGGCTGTTGGTTGGCTGCAGCATCAATAACATCGACACCAACCGCCTGCGCGATTTTTTGATCAAACTCTGGACGGAAATATTTAATCGCACTCATTAGTGGTTCCATCGCACCTGGGGCATGCGCACAGAACGTTTTACCAATCCATAAATCACGCGTCAGGCCTTCTAGTTTTTCTACATCGCCCACTTGCCCTTCACCATCATTGATGGCGGTAAGCAGCTTGACACCCCACGGTAGACCATCACGGCATGGTGTACACCAACCACATGACTCGCGCTGAAAGAAAATCTCAAGGTTACGTAGTAATGGCACCATGTCTTGTGATTCATCGACGACCATAATCAGACCAGTACCCATACGGCTACCAGCGTTTTGAATGGTGTCAAAATCCACCACCACATCCAAATGCTCTGCAGTTAAAAAGTCAGTAGATGCGCCGCCCGGTAACCATGCTTTGAGCGTTTTACCATCTTTCATACCACCGGCTAAATCTTCAATGATTTCGCGAGCTGTATAACCAAACGGTAATTCCCAAAGGCCTGGATCATTAACTAAACCTGAGCAGCCGAATAGTTTGGTTCCTGGCGTTTTACTTTTGCCTTTAATTTCAGATAACGACTGATACCATTCAACGCCATGATTCAAAATCGCTGGCATATTGCATAGAGTTTCAACGTTATTAACAACGGTTGGACGACCCCATGCACCAGAGATTTGTGGAAACGGCGGCTTGGTACGTGGGTTAGCACGGCGGCCTTCTAGACAATTAATTAGCGCTGTTTCTTCACCGCAGATATAACGTCCAGCGCCCGTATGCACATGCAGATTAAAACTAAAATCTGAGCCTAAAATATTGTCGCCCATGAGATTATTGGCCAAGCACTCTTCGATAGCAGCGACCAAACGCTCAGCAGCCAAGATATACTCACCGCGGATAAAGATATAACCGTCAGTGGCGCCAATCGCATGAGCGGTAATTAGCATACCTTCGATAAGCTGAAACGGTAGACGCTCCATGAGCAGACGGTCTTTAAACGTGCCTGGCTCCATTTCATCCGCATTACAGATGAGGTAGCGCGGCAAACCATCCGGCGGCGACATAAACGACCATTTTAGACCCGCGTTAAAGCCTGCACCCCCGCGACCTCGGACATTGGCGGCTTTAATCATATTGCCGACGTCTTTAGGCGACTTAGATAGTGCTTCTTTTAGACCCGTAAAGCCTTTTAGAGATTCATAAGTAGCTAAATCAAGCACGGCATCATGATGGGCTAAACGCCAAGTCAATGGCTTGGTTTCGCTAGTGGCTGTCGCTTTATCACCGTAAATTGGAACACGCTGTGCATTTAGCTGGCTTGGCGCTTGGCCTTGACCGCGACGAGCAATTTGCTCTGAAATCGTTAAACTCATGCGTATAGCTCCAATAATTGCGCGACCTCAGATGGCTGGACAGGGCCGTAAGTGTCTTCATCAATCAGTACCGCTGGCCCCTTATCACAGTTGCCCAAACAGCAAATTGGCAACAGCGTAAAACGTCCATCAGTAGTGGTCTGACCATACTCAATACCCAGCTGTGACCTAATCTCAGCTGACAGCGCTTCGTAACCTGTCAAATAACAGGCCACAGAATCACATATGAGGATCACATGACGACCGACAGGCTGACGATATATACGGTTAAAGAAGGTCGCAACCCCATCCATGTCTGACATCGGGATATCTAGGATATTGGCAATGGCATTTGCTTGCGCATCGTCGACCCAGCCGTTACGCTTTTGCACGATTTTTAGCGCATCTAGCGAGGCGGCACGCGCCTGTGGGTAATGGTGCATAAACTCATGAATGGCAGCAATTTCATCACTGGTGAGAATGCTTTCCACATCTACTTTTGGCATTTTGTCGGAAACAATTTTCATAATCTTCTGTCTTTCCTCACTCATCCTGCTCTATCACAAGCCAATATCAGTCTGCTTAAAACTGTAGTTATATTGACGAGTGACAGCATTTTGGTGTGCCATCAGGCAATAATATATTGATGAACAAATACTTATGAAGCAGCGGCTCTAACGATCACAATCCGCCATCACAATATCAATCGATGCCAAATACATAATGGCATCAGAAACCAGCGAGCCATTGATGACCGATGGCATCTGCTGTAAATGCGCAAATGTCGGCGTACGAATACGGGTACGATAGCTCATCGTGGCCTTGTCTGAGGTGATGTAATAACTGTTCAGACCTTTAGTCGCCTCAACGATCGTCGTACATTCGCCCGCTGGCATCACAGGACCCCAAGATACTGAAATAAAGTGATTAATAAGCGTTTCGATATCATTTAGCGTACGGTCTTTCGGCGGTGGTACGGCCAGTGGATGATCCGCTTTGTAAGGGCCTTGTGGCATATTGTCCATACATTGACGGATGATACGTAACGACTGACGCATCTCTTCGACTTTTACCATACAACGGTCATAAGCATCGCCGTTGTAACCGACTGGCACTTCAAAATCGTAATTCTCATAGCCCATGTATGGACGCGCTTTACGCAGATCGAAATCAACACCTGTCGCACGCAGACCAGCGCCCGTCACGCCCCAAGCAAGTGCTTGCTTAGCATTATACTGAGCAACCCCTTGGGTACGGCCTTTGAGCACGCTATTTTGTAATGCCGCTTTGACATATTCGTCCAAGCGTTTTGGCATCCAATCTAAGAACTCACGAACCAGACGCTGCCAACCACGTGGCAGATCAGCAGCTGTACCGCCGATGCGGAACCAAGCGGGATGCATACGATAGCCAGTCACGGCTTCGATAACGTCATAGGCTTTTTGGCGATCGGTAAACATATAGAATACAGGGGTCATACCACCCGCATCCTGAATGAACGTACCGACGAACAGTAAGTTATTGGTAATACGGAAAAACTCACTCATCATTACGCGGATGGTTTCAGCACGTGGTGGAATGGTAATTCCAGCAAGCTTTTCGACCGACATGATATACGGCAGCTCATTCATCACACCGCCGAGATAGTCAATACGGTCGGTATAAGGAATAAATGAGTGCCATGTTTGACGCTCAGCCATTTTTTCTGCGCCGCGATGGTGATAGCCGATATCAGGAATACAATCGACAACTTCTTCACCATCGAGCTGTAGTACCAAACGGAATGCACCGTGAGCAGAGGGATGGTTAGGACCGATGTTCAAGAACATAAAGTCTTCATCACGACCTGAACGCTTCATGCCCCACTCTTCTGGGACAAAACGTAGGTTTTCTTGCTCGTATTGTTGCTTGGCGGTATTCAAGAAATACGGGGTAAATTCAGTCGCCCGCGCATGATACTCTTTACGCAGTGGATGACCTTCCCAGTATTTTGGTAATAAAATACGGGTCAAATGCGGATGACCTGTAAAGACAATACCGAACATGTCCCACACTTCACGCTCATACCAGTTGGCGTTTGGCCAAATATTGGTGGCGCTCGGTACATTGACATCGTCTTCGCTTAGCGCGACCTTGATACGTACATCGCTATTGCGCTCAAGCGACATCAAGTGATAAAACACCGTAAAGTCACTGTCAGGCAAACCCGCGCGATGCTGGCGTAAACGCTCATCTATCGCTGACAAGTCAAATAGCATGACGTAAGGTTTAGGCAGTTTGCGCAAGAATAAGAGAATATCTAATAAATCAGCACGCGCCACCCAAACCGTTGGAATCTCATCCACAGTCTGCTGAACGACAAATTTACCAGCATACTTTTGCTCCAGCTCTGTGATGACTGCTGGGACGGGCTTGATCTTAGGATCTATGTTTTCGACTACCGTGACCATGAATGATGTATTCCTTCATTAATCATAACTGAACTATGTTAGTCATAACCGAACTATGTCAACCATAACTGAGCTATGTTAATCATAACCGAACTATGATAAGCGCATAAAATTTTGAGTTTTTTTGCTGTGAATCTAAATACTGTCTAGAACTTAAATGCTTTCTGTAACTTAAATACTATCTGGGCTACGTAAGTTTTTGACAGCAATACGATCTGCCTGCTTACGGTCACGCTCAGGCGTCATTTGTGGCTGATAGATACCTTGCTCATTGACATGGATACCCAGCGGACGACGCTCTTTGGTGATAGATTCTTGCAATAACATCAAACCCTGAATAAGCGCTTCTGGACGCGGCGGACAACCTGGCACGTAGACATCAACAGGGATAATCTTATCGACGCCTTGTACGACAGAATAAATATCGTACATGCCGCCCGAGTTGGCACAGGCACCCATAGAGATAACCCATTTTGGCTCAAGCATTTGCTCATATAGGCGCTGGATGACAGGTGCCATTTTAACAAAGCAAGTACCAGCGACGATCATGACGTCCGCCTGACGAGGCGAGGCACGAATAACCTCTGCCCCAAAACGTGACAAATCATGAACGGCGGTTAAGGTAGTAGCGTATTCAACATAACAGCAAGAAGTACCAAAGTTAAATGGCCAAAGTGAGTTCTTGCGTCCCCAGTTTGCTGTTGAATGAACGAGATCTTCGAGACGACCCATAAAGACGTTTTTATTCACTTCATCTTCGATAGGATCATTGACCGTTTGACTGGTCTGTGCAGGATAGGTATCTGCATCGGGGTTGGCTTTTGTTAATGTGTATTTCATAACATACAACCTTCATATTAGGCTTGGCGTGGCAATCATCTTGCTCGCGCTGTTGCCATAACTTTATTATTAATTAAGTGGCTAATCATCGGCGATCATCAATACAAACAGACTGACGTCTTCATGCTTTGCTGCTCGTTTTTACAAACGCTATAAGCTGAGCATCAACTGTTATTAACGTTCAGTTTTGTCTTGCTGAGCAGACGTCGCAAAATCCACAGAGGTAACGTTACCCGTGGTATTAATATGATCGATGTTTTGTAGATGACGACGATTGGTCTCAATATTGTTTGAGACATTGATTTGACCGGATGACTGCGCGGGTACTTTACCTGTCGGATCGACCATTAGCTCATGAGCACCATCAAACTTGGTAATGTCTGCCAAATTAAAGCCTGCAGGCGCCGCATATAAGCGTGCTTTTTTGCGTAACTTATCAGCAGGTGCCCAGTTCATCGCACCCAAGCTCAGCTCATAAATCAAACCGATAATCAGAATAGTGATAAACGTGCCAGCGGCGGCAAAGCCAAGCCAACCCGCCTCGCGTACTGACACAGCATAAGCGTAGAGATATAGCGCCTCTAAATCAAAAATCACAAAGAAGATTGCGACCAAATAAAATTTGGCAGACAAACGAATACGGGCGTTGCCAGATCCGACAACACCCGCTTCAAATACTTCTTCCTTTTGTGAGCCTTGAGAGCGACCGCCAAGTAAGCGCGGTACGACCAGCATAAAGACAACTAGCCCAATGGCGGCTAAGATAAAAGCAATGGCTGACCAATTAAAAGCAGACATGATAATACGTGCTCCTCACCCAATCGAGTGTTAGACACAGCGCAAGCACTGACCCACTCAGGCCATGTTGCGACAGGTATAACGCAGACGAAAACACAAAGTGACTTTATTTAAAAAGTGACTTCATTTAAGTAATTGTCACTGCACTTCAGCAACTGTCACTGTGTTTAAGTAACTGTCATTGAGTCACATGTTAGGTATTTTGCTGGTAACAACCAATTATCAAGCTTATTGACGACGATGTCAGACGTGACCAACTGTAGAGATTCCGGTATGCGCGCGGATAAAGGCTGGTCGCCCAACGCATCTTCTAACAACGTAAGATCAACGTATTAAATCAATATCATATCTGACTGCTTACTTAATTGATTTAATAGCTCATTACACGTGGTTAATAATGACGTGACAACTGGCATAAATTATTTATGTACTATACGCATATCAGTGCCTAAAAGCTAGTTTTTAACTGTATTCGACGGTCATTTTCTATGAAACAAAATGTGTTTTTTTTACCAAAAATTATGATATAGACGTTACCTTATATTAACCCAAAATCCATGCTTTGTTCGATGCGCAAACGCTGTCACGCTATTTACCAAAAATCAAGTGCGCTCATACCCTATTTTCATCACCCAACTCCTCCCCCAAAGTGACCGTTTTTGCTTTATAATGACCCACCTAATTTTACGATATGTCATCATCAAACCTTAAATTCTATTATCCTTATAACAAACATTATTAAGATATCACTACGATATCAATTTTGGTGATACGCACCGCGTTCATCTACTTGTGCTATATCAGCGCTACCCTCTTTTTGCTTTTGTCTTACAGGTCACGTTATGAGTCAACTCAATCCCAAACAACAAGAAGCCATGCTCTACGTATCCGGCCCACTACTTGTGCTCGCAGGTGCTGGCTCCGGCAAGACCTCTGTGATTACGCGTAAGATTGCTTACCTAATCCAAGAGTGCGACATGCCAGCTGAGCGTATCACCGCCGTAACCTTTACCAATAAAGCGGCACGTGAGATGAAAGCGCGGGTAAGTAAACTGCTACCAAGCGAAAAAATGCGCGGGTTAACGGTATCGACCTTTCACCAATTCGGACTACAGTTTTTGCGTTATGAGCTGATGCATACCCCGCTAAAGGGTAACTTCTCGATCATGGACAGCGATGATAGTAAGCGCTTGCTGATGGAGCTGATGATGCGCGACAACTTGAGTGGCGCTGAAAGCCGCGAGTTGGTCGGTAAAGCCATCAAAATGATTTCTGATTGGAAAAATGACTTAGTCGAGCCTGATAAGGCGATGGAAACGCTAGACGATCCAGAAGACATGATTTTTGCGACGCTATATGCGCTTTATGAGCGTAACTTACGTGCTTATAATGCCGTCGATTTTGATGACTTGATTGTCTTGCCAACCAAGATATTACGTGAAAATAGAGAACTGCGTGACAAGTGGCAAAACCGTATTCGCTATCTATTGGTCGATGAGTATCAAGATACCAATACCGCCCAGTATGAAATGATTAAATATCTGGTTGGCCCGCAAGGTCGCTTTACTGTGGTAGGAGATGATGACCAATCTATCTATGCATGGCGCGGAGCAAAGCCTGAAAACATGGCTCTGCTAAAAGAAGATTTTCCAAAGCTGAAAATCGTTATGCTTGAGCAAAATTACCGCTCAACCACGCGTATTTTGACTTCGGCCAACGCCGTTATTCTAAATAACGAGCATTTATTCGAGAAAAAACTGTGGTCAGATAAAGGTCAAGGCGAAAAAATACGCATCATTAACTGCCGTAATGACGATGATGAATCCGAGCGCGTGGCCAAAGAAATCGTCACGCACAAGCTGCGCTTTGGTAATGAGTGGGAACAGTATGCCGTACTGTACCGCAGTAACTTTCAAGCACGTATGCTAGAGGCACAACTGCGCCAGTTGCAAGTACCTTATAAATTATCAGGCGGTCAATCATTCTTTGCGCGTAGTGAAATCAAAGACATCATGGGCTATCTACGCCTGATTTTGAACCCCGAAGATGACAGCGCGTTTTTGCGTATTATCAATACTCCTAAGCGCGGTATGGGACCAGCCACGCTAGAAAAACTTGGTTTATTTGCGCAAGAGCACAGCATATCGCTATTGGCTTCTTGTACCCATGCTGGCCTGACTCATGTATTGCCCTCAAAGGCTTATGGTACGATAAAAGAGTTTGGTGAATTCATTGAGCACTATACGCGTGAGCTGGATCAACACCCAGACCCTGTGCCAATCGTACGCCAGATGATTGATGAGACGGGATATATTGATTTTGTCCGTAGCGATGCCAAAACGCCGCAACAAGAAAAAAACCGTATTGATAATATCGATATGCTCTATACCAGTATTCAATCTTTGATTAATCGCGCCGAAGAAGACGAAGATCGGACGATTGATACCATCATTCGTAAGCTGGTATTGCTTGATATGCTCGAGCAACAGCAAGAAGAAGAGAATACCAACAAGGTCAACTTAATGACCTTGCATGCGGCAAAAGGCTTGGAGTTTGATTTTGTTTATATCATGGGACTTGAGGAAGAGATGCTACCGCACCGTAACTCTATCATGAGCGAGACGGTCGAAGAAGAGCGCCGTCTGATGTACGTGGGCATTACCCGTGCACGCCGTGAGTTGACATTGACGCTCGCGACCCAGCGCCGTGCAGGCGGTCAGATGCGCGTTACGTCAGAGTCACGATTTTTAGATGAGTTACCAGAAGATCACATCGACTGGCCAGCCAAAGCGAAAAAGAAAAAAGCGACCAAAGACCCAGAAGCGGTTGCTGATGAATATTTGGCCAATATTCGAGCGTTACTGGGTAAGCGTTAATCTTACTCAAAATATTTAAGCACCTGAGTAATAAACACCTAAGTAAAATGCTTGCGAGAACACGCTTTAGACTGCGCAAAAAACGATTGTTACAATCGTCATTGTTATTGTTCTTTATATACTGTAAAAAATTGACTGTAAAAACTTGGAACACTTATGCCTACCCCGACGCCCAATCAGGAACGAACTGCCATGCTGTCAGGAGACTATAATTCGGCTGAATATAGTGCCGAATATAAGCTTCTGTATCTGCAGGGGTTGGTTGCTGACAAAGCATACGAGGCCATTACAGAGTTTTTGGAAAAGCAATCCGAATACGAGATTGCCAACCTATTAGAGTCCTTCCCAACTCAAAACCGTCTGTTGATTTGGGCGCAGGTGCCAGAGCATATCAAAGGTGAAGTGCTTGCCGAGCTAGATGTCGATACGCGCCAGCCATTGATGGAGAACATTTCTTCTCAAGAAATCTCCTTGTTCACCCAAGACCTTGATGCGCAAGATATCTCTGAGATTTTGGACACTGTCACTGAGAGCGTACGTACCTCAGTCATGGCAACGCTAGACGAAGAGACTCGGGTCCAAGTCAACAAACTTGATACCTATGCCGACTGGGAAGTGGGTAGCTATATGGATCCCGATATTATCCAGATAAGGGATGATATCTATCTGGCAGATGTACAAGAGTGGCTGCGTGAAAACGATGACCTGCTCGATGACGAGAGCCAAGAGCTACTCGTTGTCGATCAAAGCCAGCAATTGCTGGGACTACTGAGTCTAGTAGACTTAATTAAGCATAAACAAAACACCTTGGTCTCGGAGCTGATTGATACTGCCATTACAATTAATGATCGCTTGGATATTCAAGATGCTGCCGCGATTTTTCGTTCAGAAGACATTCGTTTTGCCCCCGTCATCAATAGCCATGGTGAGCTGGTTGGTCAACTAAACGGTGAAGACATCATGGAGATTATCCAAGATGATGTCGACAGCACCATGAAAAACCTCGCTGGTGTTAGCCAAGATGAAGAGCTGTTTGCTCCTATCCTCACCAGCGCCAAAAGCCGTAGCGTTTGGCTAGGTATCAATTTATGTACCGCCCTTTTAGCAGCAGCAGTGATTGGACAATTTGAAGAAGTACTAGCACAAGTCGTGGCGCTAGCGATATTGATGCCAGTAGTCGCCAGTATGGGCGGTATTGCTGGCTCGCAGACGCTGACGGTCGTTATCCGCGGTATGGCGATGGGTCAAATCGGTGGTTCTAACCGTGTCTGGCTGTTGAATAAAGAGCTATGGGTGGGTGCGATAAACGGTATCATCTGGGCGATAATTATGGCGTTTATTGCTCAGTTATGGTTTCATGATATTAAGATCAGTGCCGTCATCGGTTTTGCCATTGCAATCAACATGACTGCAGCTAATGTCTCGGGGATCAGCATACCGCTGATGCTAAAACGGATGAATATCGACCCTGCTCTATCTGCTTCGGTTATCCTAACGACCGTCACAGATATCGTCGGCTTTATGTCCTTTTTAGGATTGGCTAGCGTGCTGATACTTTAGTTTTTTGCTGAATTATTGAATTACTGAATTACTGAATTACTGAATTACTGAATTACTGAATAATTAAAATATAGAATTGTTATTTGTATAAAAATTTCGAATAAGATTTATTTAGACCATAGTTCAAAGTCCTAGTTTGAAATCATAATTTAAAAACCATCAAATCGTTAAGTGAGTGTGTTATGCAAGCTGTACAAGTTAAAGTGGTAAACCCTAAAATTACTGAAGATAAAGCGTTTTCTTTACCAACTCGTGCCACCGATGGCAGTGCAGGTATTGATTTGCGTGCTTGCATCGATGAGCCATTAACGATTAAAGCAGGTGAAACCCATTTGATTGGTACAGGCCTTGCCGTTTATATTCAAGACCCTAATTATGCAGGTATGATTTTACCGCGTTCAGGTCTTGGTCATAAGAATGGTATCGTCTTGGGTAACTTGGTTGGGCTAATTGATGCCGACTATCAGGGTGAGCTGATGGTTAGTATTTGGAACCGCAGTAGCGACGACTTTGTTCTTAACCCAGCTGAGCGTATGGCACAGTACATCGTGGTACCTGTTGCTCGTCCTGAGTTTGAAATGGTTGCAGAATTTAGTGATGAAAGCGTACGCGGTGCGGGCGGGTTTGGACACTCAGGTCGTCAATAGTAGCTATTTTGTTGGTCAATTTTTCTGACAATTTTTTAGATAGCCTTTAAGGTTTTGCTTAAGCTATATCTAAAACCTTGCGCTATTCATTTTTTATTTATCATTGAACACCTATCACGGTTATAAGGAGAGTAAGCAATGCCACCTTTTGCGGCGCAGCAATCCTTATTCCGTGCTTATGATATTCGTGGTGCCAACCAGTATTTCACTAGCAGTTTTATACAAGCGTTAGGCCATGCTTTTGCTACTCTCTACAATGCCCAAGATAGCCAACCGACTCAAAACATCAATACTAATGCCTCTATTGAGACTAAGCAGAATGTTGTCGTTATTGGTTATGATATGCGTATTGGTAGTGAAGCCATTGCACATACACTCTCTACTGTATTAGCTCAGCAGGGTTTACGCGTAATCCAATTAGGTCTGGTTACCACGCCGATGATGGCGTTTTGGGCAGCGCAATATCAAGGTCATGGCATAGTTTCAACAGCGAGCCATTCTGCTAAAGACATACTAGGCATCAAATGGTTAGTAAATAACAAGTCCCCTAGCAGCTCAGAGATACAGACGCTCTATCATCAACTCACCGCCAATCATGGTCATCACACCTATCCCGATAATCAAGCTAAAAATTCTGTCTTGCATTCAGAAAACATTGAAAGCATTGATAATAACTACGACTCAAAATTGCCAACAGATTTGCTTGAGCAATCACCTACTAATCAAGTAGGTAATGTATATATCGATGCTATTGCGCAGGTATTTGAACAATTATTTCAACATAATCACTCGGCAACTAAAGCCAATCAGAAAAGCGCTTATAAACTTGATTTGGTCGTGGTTATTGACTGTATGCATGGCGCAACTGGGAGCATTGCTCAACGCCTGTTTGAACGTTTTTGCCAACAGGTCATTTTTCTCAATGACATACCCGATGGCAATTTCCCCCTTGGTAATCCAGACCCCACCGAACCAAACCGCTTAAACGAATTGCAACGAGCCGTTGTGCTGCACGTAGCAGATATAGGCTTGGCGTTTGATGGCGATGGCGATCGTTTGATGATCGTTGATAACAACGGCAAGATAGTTACGCCCGATCATTTGCTCTACCTATTGGCACGTATTGCTATTACTGAACACCCTAACTCTCTTAGCGACTCTTTATTAGCATCTGAAGTTCTTTTCGATATTAAGTGCGCCCATCATTTGCCAAGACTGTTATCTGAGCTTGGTACTACACCTGTGATTAGCAAGACTGGCAGCAGCTTTATGCGCCAGCAGGTGCAGCATCCTGACAATCAGATTGTCTTCGCTGGTGAATTATCAGGGCATTTCATCTTTAATGACAGCCGCTTTATTCCCTACGATGATGCGATGTATGCTGCATTACGGTTGCTGCATTGGCTTGGCCAAACTCATAATGATACTAATGATAAAAAACCGCTAGCAGATATCATCCAAAGCTTACCCACTATAGTCAGTACTGCTGACCATTACTTACCGATGCCGCAGACCGCTACTACCGACTGCTCACTTGTAGAGCAATTAACGAGATTTTGTCATTACTTGCAGTATCTAGTAGATATGTCTACTCATACTGATTCTTCATCTAATCAGCAATTAAAAGATACTTGCCTGCCTGCCACAACATGCAAGTCATCAGTGTGTACTTGCGCTACTGCGAAGGCGCAAATAGCATTAAAACAGACGTATGAGTTATTACCTGTAGGAACCAAGCTGAGCTGTATCGATGGTGTACGCTTGGACTTTGCGCATGGCTTTGGCGTACTGCGTCAATCAAATACCAGCAATAGCCTGACCGCGCGCTTTGCGGGTGACAGTATAGATGACCTAAAAGACATTCAGGCGACATTTGCCGCTTTATGTCGACCATTTAACGCATCGCTAGCAGAACAGATTCTTGCTATTCCTGTGGAGTAGCCTCATAAAATATATAACTGTCTCATTAGACATAGTAAAAAAACAACCAATTTAAAACCGGCCCTTAGGAGTTTGTAATGACGCTTAATTTAGATGATGCCAAAAACACCGCTGAAGTATTGACCACTGCTCTGCCCTATATCCAGCGTTTTGTTGATAAACTCATCGTCGTAAAATACGGCGGCAACGCCATGACCGACCCTGAGCTTGAGAGCTCATTTGCTCGCGATATTGTGTTGTTAAAAACCGTCGGTATACATCCAGTAGTCGTACATGGTGGTGGTCCGCAAGTTGACAATCTCCTAAAAGAGCTCGGTCGTCAATCAGACCGTATCGATGGGATGCGCGTCACTGACAAAAGCACCATGGATATCGTAGAGATGGTCTTGGGCGGTAGCGTTAACAAATCGATTGTTAGCTTGATTAACAAACATGGCGGTCGCGCGATTGGTCTTACAGGTAAAGACGCCAACTTGATTCAAGCCAAAAAACTGATGATGGAAAAAATTGGCGCAGACGGTATCGCTGTACCAGTTGATTTAGGATTCGTCGGTGATGTGGTCAGCGTCAATAAAGACGTGATTAACATGTTGATTGCCTCTGATTTTATCCCTGTAATCGCGCCACTTGGCGTTGACGCTGAAGGTAACACCTACAACATTAATGCTGATCTCGTTGCAGGTAAAGTAGCGGAATTTTTACAAGCAGAAAAGCTGATGCTATTAACCAATATCAAAGGTGTATTGGGCCGTGATGGCGAAGTGGTAACTGGACTCACGCCAAAGAAGGTCGATAGCTTAATCGAAGACGGCACTATCTCAGGCGGTATGATTCCCAAAATCCAATGTGCGCTTGATGCGGTACGTAGCGGCGTCAAAAGCGCGGTAATCGTTGATGGCCGTGTCCCTCATGCGACCTTGCTTGAGATTTTCACTAACGAAGGGGTTGGTACGCTTATCAGTCGCGAAATAGACTCATCGTTGAGCTAGAAAAATACAGCAATACTAAATGTAAAAAAGCTAAATATAGAAAAGCTAAATATAGAAAAGCCCGAGTGAATACAAATGCTCGGGCTTTCTTATGTATTTTTATACTTAACAAATAAGCCTAGCTTAGTTTTTATAGCTCAATGTTACGAAAAAACTTTATCAAACTCCGCTTCATCGAAGCCGCATAGTAATACTGCTTGATCTTGATCTTTATCTGCCGACTGACCTTCTACAATCGGACGTTTAATCATACTGGTATTTTCCACGAGTAAATCTATCGCGGTGTCTACACTAGCATCAGCTGCCTGCTTTTGACTATCGTCTAGCTTGCGCCACGTCGTACCGCGCTTATTAAGCACTTTGTCGATACCTAGCTCATTTACCCAGCGCTGTACTGTATCTTTATCAATACCTTGTTTCTTATAATCGTGAAAATCATAGCTGACATCTAGATCGTTTAGCTTAGTGAACGCTTTTTTCATCGTGCTACAAGACTTGATACCGTAAATGGTGATGGTCATGATAAATCCTCATAAATATTCATTAACTTGCCTATTATACCTAAGGCTGACTGGATATAGAGAATGCATTACTTTTAATCGTCAAACCTAGTAAGCAACTGCATCATATCGTCGCAATTTTCGCCAAATTACGCTATGCTATGGCATTGTCAAATTCCACCTATTTTGATCAGTATTAAACAAATTCATATTAAACAAATCAGTATCAACCAATTTCGAGCCGACTATGAGCAACGCCGTGACAGCAGACCAAACAGAAAACAACTATTATAACCCACAAGCAATAGAAGCCGCGCAGCAGACCAAATGGGCAACTGACAAGCGCTTTGAAGTAAGCAATGAGCCAAGCGACAAGCCAAGTCGTTACATGCTGTCGATGTTCCCTTATCCAAGTGGTAAGCTGCATATGGGCCACGTCCGTAACTATACGATTTCTGACGTATTAAGTCGTTATTATCGTCTCAAAGGCTATGAAGTCATGCAGCCAATGGGCTGGGATGGTTTTGGCTTGCCAGCTGAAAACGCAGCGATTGCTAACCAAACGCCACCTGCGGCATGGACATTTGCCAATATTGACAGTATGCGTGCACAGCTTAAATTGCTAGGCCTGTCTATTGACTGGTCACGTGAATTTGCCACTTGTAGCCCTGAGTATTATCAGTGGGAGCAGTGGTTATTCTTGCAATTGTACAAAAAAGGATTAGTCTACAAAAAGCTGTCGACGGTCAACTGGGATCCTGTTGACAATACCGTCTTAGCAAACGAGCAAGTCATCGATGGTAAAGGCTGGCGTAGTGGTGCTGCGGTCGAAAAACGTGACATCCCAATGTACTACTTCAACATCACTGACTATGCTGATGAGCTATTGGATGATTTGGATCAGCTAGAAGGTCATTGGCCATCTGAAGTACTAACCATGCAGCGTAACTGGATTGGTCGTAGTGCTGGTATGGAAGTGCACTTCCCTTATGAGCTTGCTGGTGAAGAAAACACCTTAGATGTGTTCACCACTCGTCCTGATACGTTGATGGGTGTGACTTATGTCGCTGTTGCCGCAGAGCATCCACTTGCACAGTACGCCTCTGAGCAAGATGACGCAATCGCCCAATTCTGTGCCCTTTGTAAAAAAGGCTCAGTTGCTGAAGCGGATTTGGCCAAAGCTGAAAAAATCGGTATGGATACAGGCTTAACTGTGACGCATCCTCTGACTGGTGAAGAAGTGCCAGTTTGGGTTGCCAACTATGTATTGATGAGCTATGGCTCAGGCGCCGTCATGGCGGTACCTGCTCATGATGAGCGTGATTATGAGTTTGCGGTTAAGTACGACCTACCAATCAAACAAGTCATCAATACCCCTGATGGCTATTTTGATGAGCTAAAAGCAGATGCCAAAGCGAACGATAGTGAAGTGAATCTTGCTTATACTGAACGCAACACTTTGGTTAATTCAGGTGAGTTTGACGGTCTAGATTTTGAGCAAGCATTTGAAGCAATGCTAGCCAAACTTGAGCCAAAAGAGCTGGCTAAGAAAAAGATCCAGTATCGCCTACGTGATTGGGGTGTATCTCGCCAGCGCTATTGGGGCTGCCCTATCCCAATGATCAACTGTGAGCATTGTGGTACGGTACCTGTTGAAGAGCAAGACCTACCAGTTGTGTTGCCAACCGACGTCGTACCTGATGGTCGCGGTAACCCACTCAAGAACATCCCAGAGTTTGTTAATACTACTTGTCCTAAATGTGGCAACCCTGCTGAGCGTGAGACCGATACCTTTGACACCTTTGTAGAGTCAAGCTGGTACTATGCACGCTTTGCTAGCCCAAATGATGCACAAAATATGGTCAACAAGTCTGCTGCCAATAAATGGTTGCCTGTTGATCAATACGTCGGCGGTGTCGAGCATGCGGTGATGCATCTATTGTATGCGCGTTTCTTCCATAAGCTGATGCGTGACGAAAACTTAGTCACAGGCGACGAGCCATTTGCCAATCTAATGACCCAAGGTATGGTGCTTGCTGGTACGTTCTACCGCGTCAATGTAGATGGCAGTACGACCTACTACTTTGCAGAAGATATCGATATCGATTTCAACGAACGTGGTCAACCCATTAAAGCTATCTTGAAGTCAGACGGCCAGCCAGTGACGATTGGCAAAATCGAAAAAATGTCTAAATCAAAAAATAACGGTGTCGATCCACAGCTAACCATTGATAAATATGGTGCTGATACGGTTCGTCTATATACGCTATTTACTGCGCCTGCGGATCAAACGCTTGAATGGTCAGACGACGCGCTAAAAGGCCCTTATAACTTTGTGAAAAAAGTATGGCGTATTGCAACCGACCATATGCAAGCGCTAACAGCCGCCAATATCAGCATTGATACGCTTAATAGTGCTACCTTGAACACAGACGGATTGAGCAAAGAAGCCAAAAACTTACGCCGTAAAACGCACGAAACAATTGCTAAGATTGACAGTGATTTGGGTGATCGTCTGGCATTGAACACGCCAGTATCAAGCCTGATGGAACTTGCTAACGAGCTGACTGGCTTTAACGCGAGTAATGAGCAAGAGCTGCACGTCAAACACGAAGCATTGACCAATCTGCTGATTATGCTATCTGTATACGCGCCGCACGTTGGCGAGCATCTACTTGAGCAATTGGGTCTTGATACCTTAACCTTAGACTACCCAACCGTGGACGAAAGTGCGCTGGTACAGGACATGATCACGATGGTGGTACAGGTCAATGGTAAGATGCGTGGTAAGGTGGATGTCGCACCAAACAGCGATCCTGAGCAGCTAAAAGAGCAAGCTCGCACTATGGAAAGCGTGGCAAAATTTATCACGGGCGAGATCAAAAAAGAAATCGTCGTTCCTAACAAACTGGTTAACATCGTGGTTGTAGGCTGAGGTATCTTGAGCTAAGTATTTTAGGCTTAGTGTTCTAAGCCTTCTTATCATATGAGGATAGCGTTTATGTCGTACAAGCATCGAGCTGAGCAGGCGCAGCCAGAATTAAGCGCACACAGCCTAGCTAATAAAAAGTCCCATGGCCAAAAGCTCGGAGCAATCCTATTTGCTACGCTGCCAATGTTCGCCGTGGTAGGTGCAGCGGCAACTCTTAGCGGCTGCGGCTTTCAGCTACGTGGTTACGACTCAGCGATGCTGCTTGACGTCGAAAAAACAGCGGTCATTATCGAAGATAATCGCACCTCATTCCCGCTCAAACTACCATTGACGCGTCGCCTAAAGACGTTAGGTGTCGATGTTATTGGTAATATGAGCTCAGAAGAAGTTGCTCGTAATAACCAACAAGCAGGGGCTGAGTCTATTGCCGCTATCGACATCCGTAATGTACGTTTTAAGCGTTACGAATTGGTTGGGGTATTAACAGAGATTCGCTTGGTACTATCAGCAGATGTCAGCTATCAAACGATGGAAGATGGTAAGCCTGTAACACTAAGCAACCCCATTCAAGTCGAGCGAAGCTATCAGTACAACGAAGCATCTGTTAGTACTGACGATCAGCAAGGCGATCAGACTCGTGATTGGCTCTATGATACTTTAGCTCGCCGTATCACTGACCAGTATGTTGCTATCTCGCTTCCTAAAGTCGCACCTGCTGCCAAACAATCTCTGCAAATGAATAAAGGTGTGACACCAACCGTTGTCGTCGTACCACAACCGGAATAGTTAGTTATTCTGATTATCAAACGATACCATTTCTAGAAGTATGAGTAGCAAACTAAGCGAGTGTAAGTACTACCTTGAGTAGACTGGGCTAGCTTGACACTGCTGAGCATATTTTTGGAACTGGCATTACCTGCTCATTAACCTGTGTAACACCACGCTATGCAAGATACTTTCATCAAAGCCTATCCAAAACTACTGCAGCCCTCGGTTGCGGTAGCGGGCTTGTGGTTGGCGCACGGTGACGAGCCACTGCTGAGTCAATGGTTGATAGATGCGCTGCGTCCACACTGGCGCGCGCAGAACTATGCAATCAAACGTATAGAGCTGATTTCTGTCAAGAGCTGGCAAGAAGTACTGTCAGAGCTTGGCAGTCAGTCTCTATTTGATGATGCCAGCGCCTTAATCGTGACGGGCAATCATAAACCCGACAAAGCAGTTATCGCTGAGTTGGAACGTTTTGCGGTCGAGGCACAAGCTGGCACACATGGTCATAGTGTATTGTGGCTTACACCTAAGCAAGACAAACGCAGCCAGAGCAGCAAATGGTTTGCTCCTTTTACGCAGTATGGCAATGTCATTGATTGCAATTTATACAATGAGCAGCAGCGCCAACAGCTACTACAAATACAAGCTCAGAAGTTTGGTTTAAGACTGTCTCAAGAAGCGTGGCAGCTACTCATGTCACACACTGAGCATCATTTGCTAAGTGCTTATCAAACGCTTTGGCGATTGTCCTATCTGTTTGCACCGCAGCTAGTTGCTAATAACAGTACTAGTGAAAATAGTGCTAATGACAATAGCACCGAACAATCTAATAGCTTTTCACAACCTGCGAATAATGTGGCATTGGATATTGCAGACCTACAAGCAGCATTGGTGAGCGACGCGCAGTTTAGTGTGTTTGATTTGTCTGATGCAATGCTCGCGGGTAATAGTACGCAGGTCGCCAAAATTATGTTTCAGCTAAGGTCGACCGATGAGCCCACTACTTTAATGTTATGGGCTATCAGCAAAGACATGCGTCAGATTATGCAATTGATGGATGGACAAGACCCGCAAGCACTTGGCATATGGCGCAGCAAGCAAGGCTTATATCAGCAAGCGTGCCGCCGTCAGTCAAAGGCGCAAACTGCCGAATGGCCTGCCCTGCTTTATCGCTGTGACCAAGCCATCAAAGGTCTCGTTCGTCAGCCAGCTTGGGAGCTCTTACTACAGGCAGCATTAGAGTTATCTGGAAAGCGCTTGTTTACCGCTCGCTAACTCTCCATTATTTTTATTCTCTACGCTTTATAAACGCTATACTTCATTCAGTTATTCTAATAATCCATCCTATCCAAAGCTGGCTTTTTCATCAGTGCCAGAATGAATTGTCTTCATCAACTTTGAAACTGAGCCTTCACCCATTGTAAAACCACCTTAACCTTTCTTAAACTAATTGCCATTCCCTTTTACTCATGAAGGCTCTACTATATCTACACTTGATTTAATTGTGATTGGATTGTTGTCATGCGCAAAATAAGCAAAAAGTCTGCTATCAAATGGGGTGTCATCACCTTAATTATCGTAGCATTAGGGGCTTTGGCCTATACTTTTTTAAAACCAGAAGAAGCCACACCTAATTATTTAACCGCAACCGTTGAAGTCGGTGATATTGAAAACAATGTCATGGCATCTGGTAAAGTAAAAGCGTTAAATACCGTCGATGTAGGGGCACAGGTATCTGGTGAAGTAAAACGCCTGTACGTTGAAGTCGGTGACGAAGTCAAGCAAGGCGATTTGATTGCGCAGATTGATCAAGTGACTCAGAAGAACAGCCTGAGCAATGAACAAGCCAGTCTTGAGCAAAGCGAAGCCGCGCTACAAAGTGCGCAAGCAGAATCGTTGAGCAAACAAGCCAGTCTAAAAAGTGCCTATGCTGATCTTGCCAGCCGTCAGACTGAGCTCAAACAAGCACAGTCTGACTTTGCGCGTTTGCAAGACTTAGTCGCTATCGATGCTATCTCACAACAAGAATATGACACGCAGGCGACCAGTGTCGAGACTGCAAAAGCAGCCGTTGCCAATGCACGTGCGGCTATCGACACAGCTAAAGCCGCGATTGCGACCACAGAAGCCAATATCAACAGTCAGCAAGCAGCATTACGCAAATCACGAACCAACGTCAGTACTGCTGAAGAAGATCTAAGCTATACCACGATTCGTGCACCAATATCAGGTACAGTCGTTTCTATTACGACTGAGCAAGGTACTACGGTCAATGCTAACCAAACGGCGCCCACATTGGTGACGTTAGCAGATTTATCGACCGTACGTATCAACGCGCAAATCTCAGAAGCTGATGTCATTAACGTCAGTGCTGGTATGCCTGCTTATTTCAATATTATCGGTAATCCAGACAAACAGTATGATGCGACATTAACCGCTATCGAACCTGCCCCAGAGCAGATCAGTAGCACCAGCTCGACAGACGCTGCTATCTATTACGTCGGCTACATAGAAGTACCAAACCCTGACCGCTTGTTTCGAATCGATATGACGGCACAGATATATATCATCGTCAACGAAGCCAAAAATACTCTATTAGTACCATCAACAGTGATACAAGAAAAGCGAGCTAAAGAAAAAGGCAAATCAACAACGGGCAAGTTTGTACGTGTATTAAAAGATGACGGAACCGTAGAAGAGCGTACTGTAGAAGTCGGTATTGATAACCGAGTAAATGCGCAAATCTTAAGTGGTTTGAAAGAAGGGGAAGAAGTAATCATCAGTGAAGAGAGCGGTAAGAAATCAGATAGCGGCCGCGTACCTGGTGGACCTCAAATGTAACTTGTGCTTTGACTATGTTGAGTAAGAAAGGCTTGCTAAAAACATAGCAGCCCTTTCATAACAACACTATAACGCTTATTAGCCTTTATTAAAGACACTGCTATGACTATATCTCAATCTCCTAAACCGTCGAGTGAAGATAGCTCTGAAAGTAGCACGGCTCAAAACTTAGGGTCACACACTACTGCTAACCCTTCAAACAGCTCAGATAACTTAAGTAATCCGGCAAAAACCAATACCGCTAACCATCCTGCATCAGGCAAGCCCATTATGGAGCTGTCTGGCATTATCAGAGAGTTCCCTGCTGGTGAGCAAACCATTCGCGTCTTGCATGATATCAATCTGACGATTCACCAAGGTGAGATGGTTGCCATCATTGGACAATCAGGCTCTGGTAAGTCCACCTTGATGAATATCTTAGGTTGTCTAGATCAAGCCACTGCTGGTGATTATAAGATTTATGGTCAATCCGCCCGTAAGCTTGATGCCGATCAGCTAGCAGAACTGCGCCGTGAGCACTTTGGTTTTATTTTTCAGCGCTATCATTTGCTTGGTGATATCAGTGCCAAAGACAACGTCGCCGTCCCTGCCGTGTATGCGGGCATGGATACCGAGGCACGCACCAATCGTGCTGAGAAGCTATTAACGGATTTGGGCCTTGGCAATAAGGTCAATAACCGTCCCAATCAGCTCTCAGGTGGACAGCAGCAGCGTGTTTCTGTTGCTCGTGCACTGATGAATGGTGGTGACGTTATTTTGGCAGATGAGCCAACGGGTGCCCTAGACAGCAAATCTGGCGAAGATGTCATGGCGATTTTGCATGACCTCAGCGCACAAGGCCATACCATTATCATGGTCACTCATGATCCAAAGCTGGCAGCGCAAGCGGAGCGTGTGATTGAACTAAAAGACGGCTATGTCATCGCTGACTATCAAACCGAGCATTATAAGCACACCGACAAAAAACCAGAGTCTATCATTGGTGAACACCGTAAAAGTGCCTTTGGTAGCTTTATTGATCGACTGCTTGAAGCGTTTAAAATGTCTTTGCTTGCCATGCGTGCGCATAAGATGCGTACTCTACTAACTATGCTCGGCATTATTATCGGTATTGCCGCAGTCGTATCTATCGTAGGCCTTGGACAAGGCTCTCAGCAGCAAATCCTTGCCAATATCAGCTCGTTAGGTACCAATACCATTACCGTCAATGATGGCTACCCTAGAGGCGATCCTAGACGCCGCTATAATGATGACAATTTGACACCAGAAGATGCAGAGGCGGTCGGCAATCAGCCCTATATTATCAGTGTCAGCCCTCAGGTAAATGCCAGCTCTAGTGTCCGCTATCGTAATATACAAGAGGATGCTACCGTCAATGGCGTTGGTGAAGACTATCTAAACGTCACTGGTGAGACATTAACATTGGGCCAAGGGTTTGATGCAAAAAGCATTACATTACGTAGTCAAGATATCATCATCGATGACAACGCTAAACAGACCTTTTTCTCAGATATTGATAATCCTGTTGGTGAGGTGATACTGGTTGGTAGTGTGCCTGGACGCGTGATTGGCGTCCTCGAAGAGAGCGATGGTGGATTTGGCCCCAGTGTGACGACGCCTACTATCTATATGCCTTATACGACGGTGATGTCGCGTGTCACGGGTAGTACCAATATTGACCGCTTTGTAGCGTTGTTAGATGATAGTATCTCCTCCAGTGCAGCAGAGACGGCCATCTCTGACTTAATAGAGAGTCGCCATGGCAAAGATGACTTTGAGCTGCGCAATTCAGACTCTATCCGTCAAACCATTGAATCGACGACAGGCACGATGACATTACTTATCTCATCGGTCGCGGTTATTTCATTGATCGTCGGCGGTATTGGGGTGATGAACATTATGCTAGTCTCTGTCACTGAACGTACCAACGAGATTGGCGTACGTATGGCAGTGGGCGCGCGTCAGAGCGATATTATGCAGCAGTTCCTCATTGAGGCCATTCTGGTCTGTATCTTAGGGGGGCTGATCGGTATTGGACTGGCATTTGCCATTGGTGAGTTAATTAATAGTGTGGGCGGTGATAATTTCAAAGTTATCTATTCATCAACCTCTATTATTGCTGCTTTTGTTTGTTCGACGTTAATTGGCGTAGTATTTGGATTCTTGCCAGCGCGTAATGCTGCCAAACTAGATCCTGTTGAAGCACTTTCTCGAGACTAATAATCGATTATTGACTCGCTTTAGCCAAAAATAGAGCAGTCAATATCGATATAATGACGAAAATTTAAATAAACTGGAATAAATTGGCAATTTTATAAGAGAATTACACTTTTTTTATCATGTGGGGTTGTAATTGTCATAATAATATATATAATGTGCTCTCACGTTTAGGGATACAAACACTTTAAACGTTAGGGCTGTTAGCTCAGTTGGTAGAGCAGTTGACTTTTAATCAATTGGTCCCGCGTTCGAGTCGCGGACAGCCCACCATATTTAGTTTAATCTTTATTAATCGTTCTACCCTATCCGGTAGTAGACTAATAAAGATAAATTTAAAAGACATCGTTAAGATGTTTAGTTTTAGAAAGTTCTTTAGTTAGAATTTTCTCTTGCAGAGTTAAAAAGCATTGCTTTTTTATATACTCTTCAGGGCTGTTAGCTCAGTTGGTAGAGCAGTTGACTTTTAATCAATTGGTCCCGCGTTCGAGTCGCGGACAGCCCACCATATTTAGAAAGCCCAGTTACTATCTTAGTAACTGGGCTTTCTTTCGTCTGGGCGTTTTAAATGTTGTTTCTTAGCTTTTATGTACCTCTATTTATTATGCTTGCGTTTAAATAGTCTAAAGTTATCTCTCTTGCGCCATAGTAGTTTGTGTCTGATCGTATCTTTGATGGTACGTGGGTGCTTAGGTGCATGAGCAATAAACTCATCGAACTCTGCCTCACTCATCGCTAGCTCTCGACCATGTGCCATCATCACCATTGACGGTTGCAATGCCCTGATTTTTTTTAGCGATTGAACATAGTCTTTAGGGTAGTAGACAGGAAATGGTGCTACGAACTTGTGTCGCAACTTAATGATTAAATCAGCGGTGTATACTTCGCGACTGGGCAGATGAAACAAAGACAAATCACGATCCGTATGACCTGGCGTCTCTAGTACTTGCCACTCATCAAAGTGTGGCACAATCTCACCATCTGTGACAGTGATATCTAGTTTTAGACTTGCCGAGTAATATAGGTTTTTAAGTGGGCGTCCTTGACGTCTGGCCACATAATATCCTAGATGTATATCTACGAAGTGCATCGTGCGCCCGCCAATACCGCTATACCACTGCTTTTTTTTATCAGCGGAGACAATCAGACAGCCCGTCTCTTCTCGAAACTTATGTGCACCGCCTGCATGATCCGGATGCATATGCGTGACCACCACTACTTTTAGGTCGGTGACGGGTCGTTTTAACGTTGTCTTAATATAGTCAAGCACCATCGGCACATCAGCACGGCAGCAGCCATCTAACAGCATTATTTTATCTGGATATACTGCCAGATAGCTACTCTGGATATATCCTTCTAATCGTACAATTTCACATAGACTCATTGGTGTTCCCTACCTCATTCGTCGTTATTATTGTGAGGCTTTTGTTCAGTTTTATAGCCAACCTTTAGTATAGCGCCCGTCACGATAAATAAAACGACTTTGAGTGAACGCTTGTGACTATATACAAGAGTAAGGCGACATAAAGAGACGATGCGGCTAACAATTAACTATGGACAACTTACTACTCATAACCGCCTATATAATTCTATCCATGATAACTCTCACCTTATTAGTAAAAAGCAAAAAACCCAGCGCTTAGGCTGGGTTTAAGGAAACACTTAGTATTTAGATAGTTTGTAAACTATCTATTTATCGACTATGCAAGATCACGAACCTTTGGCTCACGTTCCCATAGGCGAGACTTAGCATTATTAATAAAGGCATCTAGCTCGGCCAATGGCGTCACAAATTCATCTTTTTCAACTGGGAGCTTACTTAAGATAAATTCATCAGTCGCACCGCAATATGCGATAGCTTTGCAATGGTTATACGCATCATTGAACCAATCTAACGCAGAGCTGTCCATGGCCAGCTTTTTAGCTTGGTCAGGCATAATGATACTAACGACAGCATCAAACATCACTGACGGACCACCAGCGAGGCGCTCATCAGCTTGTATGCGTGTACCATCATCCAATACGACTTCTTTGTTAGGCGCTACAATCTTGACGCTAGCACCCTGCGCTTTGGCGGCATCTTCGAATTTTTTGACTTCACTGCTATTAGAGCCTTCTGCAACTAAGATACCAATCATGCGACCTTTTAAGCTATCAGGCGTTAGGCCAATAGTTTGTACCGCTTTAGAGGTTCCCAAGTCTTGCACAGGTGCAGCCGCGTCAGCTGGCTCTGGTAGCTCCATACCCAATGCCGTTGCTACGCGATTGGCCAAGTCTTCATCGATATGAATCAAATGGCTAAGCATACGCGTACGTACATGGGCTGTATCTACCTTACCTAGCTCAAACGCATAAGCAGTTGCGATATGTGCTTGCTCAGTTGTTGTCTGACTACGGTAGAACATACGTGGCTGGCTATAATGATCTGCAAAACTCTCGTCACGTACGCGGCCTTTTACGCCATCATCTAGTTGCTCATGGAATGAGTTAAAACCACGTTTAGCGCTTTCACGAGGACGAGTTGGATCTAGGCTTTGTGGCTCATAGAGTACACGTGTCTTAGGCACTTGCATCTGCATATGACCATCTTGCTGATTATTAGCAAACGGACATTTTGGTGCATTAATAGGAATCTGGGCAAAGTTTGGCGAGCCTAGACGTGATAGCTGCGTGTCCAAGTAACTGAATAGACGACCTTGCAATAGTGGATCATTACTAAAATCAACACCCGGTGGCAGGTGCGATGGGCAGAATGCTACCTGCTCAGTCTCTGCAAAGAAATTATCAGGATAGCGGTTCAGTACCATCTTACCCACGACTTTCACTGGTACTAATTCTTCTGGAATCAGCTTGGTCGCATCTAGATGGTCAAATGGGAATTCATTGGCTTCTTCTTCAGTAAATAACTGTACGCCAAACTCCCACTCAGGATAGTCACCGTTGTTGATCGACTCAAACAGGTCGCGGCGATGGTAATCAGGATCAGCACCTGAAATTTTCACTGCCTCATCCCATGTAGTTGACTGTACGCCCAATACTGGCTTCCAGTGGAAACGTACAAAGGTGCTCTTACCGTCTTTATTGATTAAGCGATAGCTATGAATACCAAAACCTTCCATCATGCGTAGGCTACGTGGTAGACCACGATCACTCATCAGCCAGATTAAGTTGTGCATGGTTTCAGGACTTAGTGAGACAAAATCCCAGAACGTATCATGAGCAGAGGCCGCTTGTGGGAAACCGCGATCTGGTTCTGGTTTTACCGCATGGATCAAATCTGGAAACTTCATCGCATCTTGGATAAAGAAGATTGGCATATTGTTACCAACGATATCCCAGTTACCTTCTTCTGTATACATTTTCACAGCAAAACCGCGCACATCACGTGGTGTATCTTTTGAGCCTTTGTTACCGGCTACCGTTGAGAAACGCGTGAATAATGGTGTTTGCTTACCTGTTTCGGTCAATACTTTGGCAGTCGTATATTCTTCTAGAGACTCTGTCAGCTCAAAATAACCGTGTGCGGCACTACCACGAGCATGGACGATACGCTCAGGGATACGCTCATGGTCAAAATGATTGATTTTTTCACGTAATACAAAATCCTCCAATAGCGTCGGTCCACGTGAGCCTGCTTTTAGAGAGTTTTGGTTGTCAGCGATGGCCACACCTTGTTGCGTGGTTAATACTTTAGTGTCGTCACCTGCGCGCTGATGTGTTTCACCACCATTGCCACGTTCCGTATTCATGTCTTTGGCGGGGTCCGTATGATCGATATTATCATTCATAAAAAGTCCTAGCTAATAGATTGAGAGTGCTCTTTTAAATCATTAAAAGAGTGCCTACACAGGTTTGATATCCTTTGAGGTAGTGGTGACTTCATCTGTCATTTATTTATCTGTGTTTTCAGCATTGCCGAGCGTTAAACTGATACCGCACTAAAATTCGTAAAGGAATAATAGGCTTAGGACTTATACTACCCAAAAAATAAGTCAAATATAGTTGCGTATATAGTAAACCTTGTTGATATTTAGTTAACGTTTATAGATGCTATAAAGCGACTACTTTAGATGGTCTTAAAGGCGCATAAACGTTAACAATAGAATCTTGTAATGTAGTTATTCTTTAAGGTATTCTTTTTATGAAGTATCAGAAACTATTGATAAATAAATTGGCAGGGTTTTAGCCTTATATTTATCTTTTTTATATCGTTGAATTCAGATAATTTCGATACAAGAAAACCGAGCGCAAGTTATACATTGGTATAGTTAGCGAGGATGACAATGTAGCGGATTTATAGGGATTTGATGATGCGACTATTTTTTATATAACTATAAGGCCACCTACCATGTTACCAACTCTAAACTCCCCGACTAAAAAACCTTATCACTCATTGCTAGTAGGCGCATCAATGGGTCTAATGGCATTAACGTTCAGTCAAACAGCTGCTGCTATCACGACCAAGAGCGTTACCTATACGGTCGATGATAAAGCATACGAAAGCTATTACGCCAAGGCGGACAAAGCTAATGCACCTTTTATCTTATTGATTCATGATTGGGACGGTCTAACTGACTATGAGCGCAAACGTGCTGATATGTTAGCGGCTGAAGGCTACAACGTATTGGCGGCCGATATGTTTGGACAAGGCATTCGCCCTACTTCTATCGAAGAAAACAAACGCCTAACTGGGGAGCTATATGATGATCGTAATAAAATGCGCCGCATATTGGCAGGAGCACTGACGGCAGGACAACTACAAGGCAATGATGTGCGTAAAGGCACGACCATGGGTTATTGTTTCGGCGGTACGGTCGCGTTAGAGCTAGCACGCTCAGGCTTTGAGCAAAAAGCCTTTGTACCTTTCCACGGTGCCTTTGATATTCCAACTGGTCAAAGTTATGACAAAACTACGGGAGAAATCCTAGTATTCCATGGCTCTGCTGACCAATCTGTCTCGCTAGAGAGCTTTGCGACTTTGGGCAAGACCTTAGAAGCAGCCAAAGTACCTCATGAGATGGTTACCTACAGCGGTGCGCCACATGCCTTTAGCGTATTTGGCAGCGATAGATATGACGCCCGCGCCGATGAGCGCTCTTGGAAACGCTACTTAGACTTTTTAGCAGAAGAATATAAATAATCCAGCAGCACAAGTTGCATAAGTAATAATATAAGCAAACCCAAACAAAAAGACACCTCAACAAGATCTGATAACGATCCATTAAGGTGTCTTTTTATTTAGTTTTTGCTGACGCTTTAAAAAATTAGCGCTTCTGAAATACCAATAGCTGATTATTAGCAGGCATCGCATAAGTAGTGACAAGTTGCAAATGATGTTCACTGGCTAAACTGACAACCTCTTCTTTATGACGAATGCCACTATCAGGATTACCTGCTCTCAACATCGCATCAAATCGCTGATTGCCCTCACTGGTATATTTACCATCCTCGTTAAATGGGCCATATACAATCAGTTTGCCATCAGTAGGTAGCGCATCACCAGCCAATGTAAACAACCGTTCAACCAAAGCCCAACTGATAATATGCAGCGTATTAGCCGTAAACATTGCATCATAAGGTAAGTTTAACTGGCTATTGACAGGTACGGCATCCGTACTCAAATCAAACGCTAATGGCGAATATAGATTGGGTGCAGGATACGCATTGTGCCAAGCGATTATATGGCGATGATTACCAGTCACATCGCTAGTTTGCCACTGTATCTCAGGCAGATTAGGCGCAAAGTAAACACTATGCTGCCCCGTTCCAGAACCAATCTCTAATACATGATTACAGCCTTGTAGCTCTGTTTGAAGTACTTCTAAAATAGGTTGTTTATTATTCTCACACGCTTGAGAAAACGGCAATGCAGAAATATTTACTTTATTATTTGGATTATCACTCTCCAGATTATCGTCATGCATTACTATCCTCCCAGACCTTTTTTTATGCTCTCAGCATTGATAGCAGTAGATGAACAAGCACTGTCTAATACTGCCCTAGTGACTACCAAACAACTTATACTAGTAAATACCCGCTTCTACCCCAGCGGCCAACGTCATGGCAAGCTCTTCTACTTGCTCAGCAAAGCTATCTTGCCAATCGCCTTGTAGTATCAGCGCCTCTTGAATCCATGACCAACGTAGCCCCGTTGTAATCGTTTTGAGCGCAAGTTTGGTGCTTGTACCATCATGCCCTGCCCGTATATATACCGCAAATGGCATACCCTGCTTCTCTTCTAGCACGGGATAATAGCAACGATCAAAAAAGTCCTTGGTCAGCCCTGCCATATACGCTAGATTTTCAGTCGTACCTAGCAGTAACGCATCAGCAGCCAATACATCTTCAGGCTGCGTATCCTGCGGTGATTTCAAAATGACGTTGATATCTATATCAGGATGATTGGCACCGTCATAAGCCGCCTGCGCCAATTTCTGAGTATTGGGCGATGGCGCATGAGCGACGATGAGTAAAGTCTTAGTAAACATATTAGGCGTCTGTGCCATTGTTAAACACTAAGTTTTGAGTAATCTCAGGATCCAAGCTATTGCCTACTGGGCAGGTCAATGCGGTTTTATAAAATCGCTTTAAGGTACTCTCGTCCAAAGCTTTTGAAAAATTGACCACGATATGTATTTCACTCACACGTCTTGGTTTGGCGGCCATGATTTTAGTGACCTCTGCAGTCGTACCTGAGATATCGATATCCATCGCTTCGGCTTTGATACCAATAATCGTTAAGATGCAACTGCCCAAACTGGTCGCTAGCAAATCAGTCGGAGAAAACGCTTCGCCCTTACCATGATTGTCCGTCGGCGCATCAGTGATGATTTGATTATTCGACTGTAGGTGAATGGCTTGGGTGCGTAAATTGCCTTGGTAGGTTACTTTTGAGGTTGTCATATTATTATCCTATTTTTTAGATCGTTTCTTTACAATTGATTTAGTTAAAATTTTTAGTACGATTCATGACTCATCTCTTAATCCATTCTAATATATGTATGATAAGTAATGATTATAGAGAAATATCACACTTATTTGTGCGAATTCGAAAGTAATAACTTGATATCCTACATTTGCCCACTATACTTACTAAGTTAATATATTATGATATAGCAAAACCTTGAAAGGGCAAATTTAATGAATATTCATGACCTATCTGAATATCAGTTATATAAACTAAAATCTATAGATCCTACTCTCAGTTCAGACTGGTCTGACGTTGTAAACAGTATCCTTCCAAAACTCAATCAGCAAGGTCAAGATACGGTCTATGAAAATATATTAAAACCGCGAGGTATTTTCCTTAATGATGAAGACAATCTGATTCATAAAAGTCCTAACACGTTGAGACAAACTGTTGAAAACTTACATACGAATAATCAAGAATTAATCGCTATCTCACGGCATATGTTAAAAATTATCGACCCAAACATTAACGCTTACAATGCTATAAAGTTGGCTGATGAGGTCGAAGCGATTCTTAGCTACCTTGATAGTGTAGACACAAATAATAGCATCTCTGATCAGAAATATAGGCAAATGATACGGACAGCATTTCTATATGATTTGGCTATATGGATAGAGAGTATTACTTTAGAGATTAAACCGGGCTTACGGAAACTAGATACCGATACCATCAAATCCTACTTCAAAGAAGTTTTTATCAAACAACAAATACAAGGACGCGACTTTCGTAATTGGGACTCGTCAGACCTCAGCTTTCAAGAACTTACACATCTGCCCTCCTTTATCAAAAAAGAAGGTAAAGATAGAAAGTTCTTTATTGTGGAAGGACAGAGTTATTGGTTTTTAATTGGTAGTGCGAATAAAGTTGACAAAAATGCTTATTCTTTCCGTCGATTTCTGTACGAAGATGAAAGTGGTAATAATGTTAAAAAGTATATCTACTTAACTCATATAGTGCTTAAAAAAGACCAAATGCATGATCCTGAATATATGGAACATGCCGCCTACTGTATGACGAGATTATATACACTCGACGTAGGTGTATCGGACACACTGCTGAGATCTGTGCATGAGATTCAACAGTTATATCAAAACTATCTGCAACCTTTACTAAGAGCACCTCTTGAACAAGATGGCAGCAACCCAGAGATTGTAATTAGAGAGCGTTTGATTAAATTTGAAAAGCAGTTATCGATATTGATACTTCAAAAACTACCTGGAATGATCGAAGTAGCGCTTCATGATGTAAATGACCAAGACTATTTATTTTATCATCTAGATCAGTTGATAAAAAAAATGAATGAAAATATTGAAGATTTTCGATTACAGCCTTTTTCTATGTACTCAACCAGTAGTGAAATAATGGCTGTAAAGTTAATTTCTATGGCGCAATTATTAAATAAATCACGTAGCCTACTTTGCTCTCAAGAGAAAGCCATAGGTGATCATACCGAAACAATGAAAGCAACATTAGAAATCATAAAAGCAAATCTTGAAGAAATTGAGGATTCTATAGAAAACTTAAAGTCTTTCAAAGATAGTATAGATGACTATAAATATATAAAAGAGAATGGTAGCTTCTGGCAAAAACTGAAATCCCGAACAGCTCCTGAGTACTCATTAGAAGATATTTCTCAAATGGAGCAAAGCTTACAAGAAGATTTTTTTATGTCAACCGTTCGTTTAGCTAAAATACAAAACGAAAGTATGATTTACGTCGAATTTGAATGTAATAGTATTATCAATGAACAATATAGGCATTATGCCATTGCTGACGGTAAGCTAGGAATAAGTCGTTTGCCACGGATATTGCGCTTAAATGAGGATAAAAGTAAATTTAATATACAATCTATAAGAGATGTAATATATCAGGATCTTTTTAAATCTAACCAACAATGGAACCCACATAACAATTAGAAAAAGATAAAAATGTAAGATTTAAAAAGACCTTTATCTAAATGATAAAGGTCTTTTTTTACAATCACATAAGTAATTGAGCTGAAAGAAACTGTCCATTAAATTTAGAAACTTTATAAAATTCCGCACACAAACAAAACCCCCTTACACTTTCGCGTAAGGGGGTATTGAGGGAATAGAGAGCTGACGATGACCTACTCTCACATGGGCGAACCACACTACCATTGGCGCTACGATGTTTCACTTCTGA
>NZ_JAATTV010000005.1 GCF_013414195.1 Psychrobacter sp. BI730 | reverse complement strand
TTCATGCTCTGCCAACGCCATGTATCTTGACACATATCAGCAATCGATAATTCGGCTTGCCATTCTAACAACGTTTTTGCTTTATCGGCACTGGCATAACAACTCGCAATATCACCTGCTCGACGACCTGTAAACTGATAGGGAATAGCTTGTCCAGATACATCAGAAAATGCAGATACCAATTCTAATACAGACGTACCTTTACCAGTACCTAAGTTAATAGGTAAAAAGCCTACTGAGTATTGTTGTGTCGTACCACTTTCGTTTGGTCTGGTTTGTTCCTCTAAATAACCGAGGGCAGTCACATGACCTTGAGCTAAGTCAGTAACATGAATAAAGTCACGGACACCTGTTCCATCGACAGTAGGATAGTCATTACCAAAGATGCTAAGCTTATCAAGTTTGCCCACGGCCACTTGAGAAATATAAGGCATCAAGTTGTTAGGAATATCATTGGGGTCTTCACCAATCTGTCCTGATGGATGCGCGCCTACTGGATTAAAATATCTGAGAGCTATCAGGTTCCAGCTGTCATCAGGCACAGCTAGGTCTTCCAAGATATGTTCAACTGTCAGCTTGCTCTGACCATAAGGATTGGTACAAGAGCGCTTCGAGCTCTCATCGATGGGTAAGGATTCAGGATCACCATAGACAGTGGCAGATGATGAAAAAACTAAATTCTTAACGTTATATTCTGCCATAACTTCTAATAAGGTAATGGTACCGCTGACATTGTTATTATAATACAGCAATGGCTTTGCTACTGACTCTCCAACTGCTTTTAATCCAGCAAAATGAATCACGCCAAAAAATTCATGCGAAGCAAAGACCTCTCTGAGTAACTCAGGATCTCGTATATCCCCTTCTATAAAATCAACTGTCTGTCCAATGAGAGTAGAGACACGGTTAATCGCCTCACGGCTACTATTAGATAAGTTATCGTATACAACAATATCATAGCCTGCTTCATGTAGTGCTATACAAGTATGCGAACCGATATATCCAGCACCACCAGTAACTAATATTTTATTTTTCATACTATCGACCCATTATTTTTCGCAGCAGGCATTCGTTTTTACTCGTAAATGTAACTATACTGGGAACTATAAAACATTGCGAACATAAATGTCTTAATAATTTATATCCGATCTTCTTTTATCTACCTAAGCCGTCCATCACATCATGAAATTTAATGCTTACATCCGACCACTATTATCGGGCTATTATAAACATTCCTGCCATTCAAAACAGCGTTTGGCGTTAGTAGTTGGTATGCTACCTTGGCGAGATATGGTCGGCGAGTGGGTGTTTGAGTCGGCACATGTACAAATACAACGACACTTTGATGAGCGTTATTTTCATCGATGGCTCAAACCTTTTATCAAGCGTGTAAATCCTGTTATCTATATTTGGGGTTATAAGGCTCCTGATTACTTTATTGAGTATGTCCGCGCCCAAGGTGTAGACATTTTTTTCCTAGAAGATGGTTTTATCCGTTCAGGTCCTGAAGATGATAGTAGCGCGCCACCATTATCCATTGTAATGGATAGTCAAGCACCATATTTTGATACCACCCGCCCAAACGATCTGACCGACCTCATTGCAAATTTTGACTTTGAGCAGGATAACTATGATGAAGTATTAGCACAAGAGATACTCGACTACTATGTGTCGCATAGAGTGAGCAAATACAATCATCAATCTTATGTCGATGTCACACCAATATATGGTCCTAAGAATAAAGAACGTATTCTGGTATTAGGCCAAGTACCTCATGACGACTCACTGAAATACGGTGGCGGTAAGGACTTTACTTTACTCGATGTCGTGAATAAAGCGATTAAAGAAAATCCTGACGCTCAAATTATTGTAAAACCACATCCAATGACGTTAGGTGACCACTCTATCATTCGTACGCTCACTGAACTAGATTGCCTGATCCTCACCCAATCTATTCATTTGGTCGATGCATTAGAGACTATCGATCATGTCTATACGATTACTTCACTAGGTGGATTTGAAGCATTACTGAGAGGAAAAAAGGTCACCGTATTAGGGCGACCTTTTTATAAAAACCTTTGTAAAACAGAAGCTATTAGACATCAGTACTTTCTATTATGTTACCTATATAGTCAACAAGATTACTGTGTCACATTGGCATGAATTTTCAAGAATGTAGCAGGATCTTCTATTAACTTAGAGTGACCCTGCTCAATCAAGATATTATCAGCTATTTCACGTAAAGCGCCAAAACCACCCTTGGTCTCCAGCACTAAATCACACTTAGATTTGACGTATTCAGGAGCATCAGCGACAGCCACTGCAACACCACAACTAATGAAAGCTGGTAAATCAATGGTATCATCACCGATATACACAGTATTCACTTTGGTAGTGCCTGCCCGCTGAATAATCTCCTTACAAGCCACTTCTTTATTTTTGATACCTAGCATAAAGATATCAATGCCTAAATCAGCAATTCTCTTCCTTAATGGCTTTGAATCTTTACCTGATAATACTGCTACTTGAATACCTGCCTGTTGTAACAGCTTTATACCTAGACCATCGCGCACATGGAAGCGCTTCATACATTCACCATGTTCGTCATAGTAGATTCCACCATCTGTTAATACGCCATCAATATCAGTAATAACAAGATCGATATTGGAGAGTAAAGACTTTTCACTCTCGGACTGTTTACCTTGAAGAATAGCGATTACTTTTTGAAGGTCTTCAGGAGTATCTACACCAGGCCCTGTCTTCATTACTTCAAATGCATAAATATCTATATCGCTATCTAATAATCTTAATTGTTCTAATTGCTCTGCTGATTCGACATTAGATTCAGGTAATTG
The DNA here is from genome assembly GCF_013414195.1 of Psychrobacter sp. BI730. Taxonomy (GTDB): domain Bacteria; phylum Pseudomonadota; class Gammaproteobacteria; order Pseudomonadales; family Moraxellaceae; genus Psychrobacter. Next base: position 216,723 of record NZ_JAATTV010000005.1, on the reverse strand, counting down.
TGCATATCGTTCTAAGACAGACTTGCGATAGGCATATACACCAACGTGCTGCTTATAATTAATTTGTACATCGTTGTTTCGAATAAATGGTATTGGAGAGCGACTAAAGTAACACGCACGACCGCTATGTGATGTAACCACTTTAACGGTATTGGGATCTTGAGCTTGGCGTTCATTGATAGAGTGATAAAGTGTTCCAACTTCAATTGACTCATCACCACGCATGGCGTTAATCAACATTTCAATATCTTCAGAACGCACTAAAGGTTCATCACCTTGTAAATTGATATATAAGTCAGCCTCTACCTTACTCATCACTTCCACGAGCCTATCAGTACCTGAAATATGAGTTGAAGCAGTCAGTACTCCTTTACCGTCAAAATTTGCAACTGTCTCAAGTATCCTCTCATCATCGGTTGCTACTATTACTTCAACATTTTTGACTGATTGAGCTTTCTCATATACATGCTGAATCATCGGTTTACCCAAAATATCAGCAAGTGGCTTACCAGGAAACCGTGAAGACGCATAACGTGCAGGGATAATAATAGCAACAGAGTCCATCTAATACACCTTTATATATTTACTGAATATCAATGCTTGGTAATGACTTGATTAAATCATCTACCTGCTTCATCTGTTGTAAAAATGGCTCTAATTTATCTAGCGGCAATGCACTTGGTCCATCGCATTTAGCTTCACTAGGATTGGGGTGCGCCTCTAAGAACAGTCCAGCAAGTCCGGCAGCCATACCTGAACGAGCCAACTCTATAATTTGATCTCTACGACCTCCTGATGCATCACTGCCTGAGCTTCTGGTTTGTAGTGCGTGGGTCACATCAAAGATAATAGGCGCATTATTACTAATGCGCTTCATTATGCCTAATCCCAACATATCAACGACCAGATTATCGTAACCAAAACAGCTACCACGTTCACAAAGCATAAGTTTATCATTACCCATTTCATGAAATTTATTGATAATGTTTTTCATCTGCTCTGGGCTCAGAAACTGTGGTTTTTTAATATTAATTGGACGACCAGTCTCTGCTAATGCTTTAACCAAATCCGTTTGACGCGCCAAAAATGCGGGCAGTTGTAAGATATCAATGACTTCAGCAGCTGGCTGACACTGATATATTTCATGTACGTCTGAGATGATGGGCACACCAAAAGTTTCTTTTACTTCTTGTAAAATCTTTAAGCCCTCATCTAATCCTGGTCCACGGAAAGAATGGATCGAAGATCTATTGGCTTTATCGAAGCTGGCTTTAAATACATAAGGTATGCCAAGCTTTTGCGTAATTTCCACATACGCTTCGCATACCTTTAGGGCAAGATCTCTTGATTCGATGACATTAATACCGCCAAACAGTACAAAAGGTTGATCATTGCCAACCGTTATATTTTCAGTAACTTTCATTAAATACTCTCAAAAACTATAAATATTAGTGTTTATTTAACTGATACCAGCTTGTACTAGGTCACGTAATGCAAGTACACCGACTAACGTATCACTATCTAACACTATGAGTTGGTTAACTTTCTGTTGTCTCATAATGTTAAGTGCTTCTGATGCCTTCGTATTAGGTGTCGTAGTAATAGGTGTGGTTTTCATAACACTAGCAATTGGTTGGCTCATATCTTGGTTTATCGTTAGCAGTCGACGTATATCACCATCTGTCAAAACTCCATAGTTATTTTCACCATCTACCACCACCGTCATACCCAATCTTTTTTCTGTGATTTCAAACAAAGCATCTATAATACTAGTATCACCAGTAACAACAGGAACTTCATCACCAGACTTCATGATATCAGACACATCAGTTAATAGTTTCTTACCAAGAGAACCAGCAGGATGAGATAAGGCAAAATCATCAGACTTAAAACCGCGGGCTTCTAGCAAAGCAATAGCAAGTGCATCACCTAATACCATAGTGGCTGTGGTGCTAGAGGTAGGAGCTAGCCCCATTGGACAAGCTTCTTCAAAGTCACCAAGCGTCAAAGCTACGTCTGCTTCTTGAGCTAATCTACCTAATAAATTCTTAGTGATACTTATTAAAGGTAAGTCTAGCTTTTTAATAACTGGTAATAAAACATTGATTTCATCACTATTACCTGAGTTCGAAATAGCTAAAACAACATCACCTTTTACGATCATTCCAAGATCGCCATGACCTGCTTCACCAGGATGGACAAAAAACGCTGGGGTACCAGTAGAAGCCATCGTCGCAGCTATTTTACGACCAACAAGACCTGACTTGCCCATACCAGTTATAATCAGACGTCCTTTGCAATTAAGGATGATATTACAAGCTTTCTTAAAGCCACTATCTAAAGCCGCCTTTAAAGAGAGGAGAGCTGCAATTTCAATGTCAATAACACTCTCTGCAATACTACTTTCATCATCAAACCACATACTTCGATACTCTTTTATTTCAAAAAAAACTAATAGAACCTAAATATAAGCTGCTAATTTTTTATAAGTTAAAATAACTATTTTTTATTTCTATAAAAAAACTTGAGCTTATTAACAATAGGATTTCGAGAATCGCCAAAAAAATCATATGGAGTTCTAACAAATTTATTTCTTTTACGTATCAAAACATTAATACGTTTATCTAAACTAGAAAGTGTATTGTCAACTATATAGAGTTTTTTTTCTTTCAAAATAGCAGTGCTTTCATTTGTAATACCTTTTGGAACATCTAGCGTTAACTTAGAATCAACTTTTTTTTTACTATTATTACCAGTTAAGTTATCCATAACATCTACAGGAGAAGCTAAAGCACTTGGATTCTTTTTACTTTCTCTAATAATACTAGGCAAAAATAGGCCATAGATTCTCGATAACAAAGGTATAGGATGAGTTCTATACTGTACATCCACTGCATCCTTATTAATACCTCTAATCTGATAAAATTCGAGGTTCTCTAGTATGGATCTAGAACTACCATCTTTCTCGACCCTATTCCTATATTTAGCTTTAGCAAAAGAATAAAAATGGTTTTTTAAATAATATATAAACTTTACAATATCATCTTCGTTAACTTGAAACTTACTCTCTAGAGCTTTTACAACAGCTTTAGAATCAGAAGCATGTATATTAATAGTATGATGGCTATAGAAAGCTTCACCCATATGTATTACAGGCTTCCTAAATAACATAGCTAGCAAGCCAACTCCTGAATTAATCAAAAATATCTTATTTGCTATACTTATTAAATCATGAATATGATATTCCTTATCAACTAGCAACATATTATCAACTTGCTTCATAGATGATGGAAACCCTGCTTCTAATGGGTGTTTTTTTACCACAATAAACCATTCATGTGGATTTAACTTTTCAACTACATCATTAACAGTTTCAATAAATCCCTCAAACCCATTAGCGCTACCAGAGAAGTATTTAATTACACTATCACTAGGTCTTTGCAAAGCGATAAACAAAATCTTTCGACCGCCAACTCGATGTTTAACGTCAAACTCTTCTTTAGTAATGACATCCCCACGAAAATTATCATTTTTTTCTAATGTGCTACCAGACTGAATAACGCTATTTATGTATTCTTCGGTATCAATTATATCTTCTTCATCTAATTCCTTGCTCCACTTATCATAGCTATAGGACTTACTATCTGCATTAAATCCTTCATCTATAAACCATGAATCAGGCAAAGCTCCTCTTTCAAACACATAGAAAGGGAAGTTATTTTCTTTCGCCCACTTGTATATCGACAACCTTTTATCATTTCCATAAGGGTTCCAGAAAAGGAAGCGAGTAATACCTCTAGATTCGATTAAACTTTCAATCTCATCTATTTCTACTTTCATTTCTGATATATAGTCAACTCTACCTAATAGAGGAATGAGTTGACGTATACTAAGCCAAGCAGTATCCTTACGAACGCCAAATATTAATGTGTTTTCTTTTCTGGATAAATCTTCCAAAGGGTCTATTTTAGATCGACCTTCATCAAACTCTTTCATGAAAGTTTGTAATAACTCTTTATTCTTATGAGTAGAAACTTGATATTTATCTTTAGGTCGTGGATGCCAAATATGTACAGCAAATAAGTTATTATTGTATACTGAGTAGCCTGCCATGGAAAAATAAGCTCTAAAACCTTCATAATCAACCGAGCTATAGTCTTTTTTATCTAGGTAATAATTGTATGTTCGATGATACTTTCTTGCGTAAGTAGCAAGTCGATGTGCTAAATCAAAGTCTTCACTACCATGACCACTAAACTCTTTTCTGTGTCCGCCAATGGACAATAGGTGCCACCTATTAATGACTAAAAGAGAAGTTGCTGGTGCAAAACTTTGAATACCGTTATTATCACCGTTATCATAATTATTCCGTAAGTTTCTATATTTTACAGAGCTTCCTAAATCGTTATCAGAAATAAATTCTTTCGAAAATTCCTCATCAATATAGAAGCAAGGAATGCAGAAATATTCAGTAATGTTTTTCTGTATCTTCCTACATGCAATTTCTTCTAATATTTTATTATAGAAGTCTTTATCAAACACTAAATCTACATCAAGGAATATTACGCATTCGCCCGTTGCTAACTGAGCACCATAATCTCTGGCTCTTCCTATAGAAAACGTCTGACTTCTTGTATCTTGAAAAATATAACGAGTATTATGATTTTTACAAATACTCTGTATTTTTCTAGAAAAAAAGGATGTACTACCAGAATCTACTAATAAATATTCAATTTCACTGCTATTGACATTAAGAGATAAGATTCTTTTTATGTTTTCAAGAATGTACTGCCTATTATTAGAAACACGTACAGGGAATATTACACTTAACTTTATATCATTCATTTATTTACCTACAAATTGTTTTCAATTAAGTAACTTTAAAGCCTAAGTCTATCTTTAACAAGAAAATCACATAAAAAACTTACTAAAGACCACTACTTTACAGAAGTTGTTAGGTTTAAGCCCATTAATCTAAAATTCAAGATTCCTGCTATCATTGCGTAGTAGTCATCTGCGAAATGGGAGTTAGTATGTTTTAGTTTATATCGAATTGGCACATTAATATTTGGAATTATATCGAACTTGGTTGATATAAAATTTTCAGAAAAATGCCTAGACCTTTTTGATATTTCAGCATTAGGACTATGATCATAAGGAAAATTAATAAAGAATACTCTCGCGCTAGGCGCAACTTTATACAGATAATGTCCAAAATACTCCCAATTCTTTATGGCATCAGATACTGGAAGATAATCTTTTTCTAAGTAAAAAATATCATCCGCAGTACGGTCATTTTTAGAATTAAAAAATAATGGTGATGAAGGATAAGAATGACTATATTGAAGCTTGGAACACAAGTCTACGAAATTGTCTGTAATAATTATATCCGCACCTTGCACAGAATCGAAAAAGTCTAATCCATCAGACAATAAGTGCTTACCTAGACCTATGCCCGAATATTGATTCTTAATATATTGCATATTAGATTCTGATAAATTTAAGGATTCTATGTATTCATAAGGTAACTCCGGCATAGTCTTTTTCAGATAAGTTTTGACAAACCTATCAATTCTATTATGATGACTGCAACTAACCAAACTACCACCGAACATATCTATAAATGTATCAGCAGTGTATCTAGATAAACACGATCCAAAAGTAACGATTTTCATACTAAACTCACTTAGTAAAAATATTATCAAAATCAAAAAGTATACGCTATGTATCTATGTATCCATTCGGGTTCATGCTCTGCCAACGCCATGTATCTTGACACATATCAGCAATCGATAATTCGGCTTGCCATTCTAACAACGTTTTTGCTTTATCGGCACTGGCATAACAACTCGCAATATCACCTGCTCGACGACCTGTAAACTGATAGGGAATAGCTTGTCCAGATACATCAGAAAATGCAGATACCAATTCTAATACAGACGTACCTTTACCAGTACCTAAGTTAATAGGTAAAAAGCCTACTGAGTATTGTTGTGTCGTACCACTTTCGTTTGGTCTGGTTTGTTCCTCTAAATAACCGAGGGCAGTCACATGACCTTGAGCTAAGTCAGTAACATGAATAAAGTCACGGACACCTGTTCCATCGACAGTAGGATAGTCATTACCAAAGATGCTAAGCTTATCAAGTTTGCCCACGGCCACTTGAGAAATATAAGGCATCAAGTTGTTAGGAATATCATTGGGGTCTTCACCAATCTGTCCTGATGGATGCGCGCCTACTGGATTAAAATATCTGAGAGCTATCAGGTTCCAGCTGTCATCAGGCACAGCTAGGTCTTCCAAGATATGTTCAACTGTCAGCTTGCTCTGACCATAAGGATTGGTACAAGAGCGCTTCGAGCTCTCATCGATGGGTAAGGATTCAGGATCACCATAGACAGTGGCAGATGATGAAAAAACTAAATTCTTAACGTTATATTCTGCCATAACTTCTAATAAGGTAATGGTACCGCTGACATTGTTATTATAATACAGCAATGGCTTTGCTACTGACTCTCCAACTGCTTTTAATCCAGCAAAATGAATCACGCCAAAAAATTCATGCGAAGCAAAGACCTCTCTGAGTAACTCAGGATCTCGTATATCCCCTTCTATAAAATCAACTGTCTGTCCAATGAGAGTAGAGACACGGTTAATCGCCTCACGGCTACTATTAGATAAGTTATCGTATACAACAATATCATAGCCTGCTTCATGTAGTGCTATACAAGTATGCGAACCGATATATCCAGCACCACCAGTAACTAATATTTTATTTTTCATAATACTTTCAGGTACAAAAAAGACACCCCATTGTAGGGGTGTCTTTATCATATTTCAATGTAGATTTAGTAGTTACCTGATAGACTTATGTCTATCTTACCAACCTGTAACTTCTTTTAGTTTCTCGCCAAGCTTAGATGGGTCACGTGTATACGCGATACCAGCATCTTCAAATGCCTTAAATTTCTCTTCAGCAGTACCTTGACCACCAGAGATGATAGCGCCAGCATGACCCATACGCTTGCCTTCAGGAGCCGTAACACCAGCGATATAACCAATAACTGGTTTAGTCACATGGTCTTTGATATAAGCAGCAGCTTCTTCTTCAGCAGTACCACCGATTTCACCGATTAGGATGATAGCTTCAGTTTGTGGATCAGCTTCAAATAGCTTCAATGCGTCAATCTGGTTCATACCAGGAATAGGATCACCACCGATACCGATACAAGTTGACTGACCAAAACCAAGCTTAGTCGTCTGAGCTACGGCTTCATAAGTCAATGTACCAGAACGTGAGATGATGCCCACTTTACCTGGCTGATGGATATGGCCTGGCATGATACCGATTTTGCACTGACCTGGAGTGATAACGCCTGGGCAGTTAGGACCAACCAAACGCACATCGCCAGCTTCTTCAAGATAGCGTTTTGCTTTTAGCATATCGATAGTCGGTACGCCTTCAGTGATCACAACGATCAACTTAACACCAGCATCGATTGCTTCAACGATAGAGTCTAGTACAAATGGTGCTGGTACGTAGATAACAGAAGCGTCAGCTTGAGTCGCTTCCATGGCTTCCGCCATAGTGTTGAACACTGGTAAGCCTAGGTGCGTTTGACCGCCTTTACCTGGAGTCACACCACCAACTACTTTTGTACCATATTCAATGGCTTGTTCAGAATGGAACGTACCATTTTTACCAGTAAAACCTTGTACCAATACTTTGGTATCTTTATCGATTAATACACTCATTATATTTTCCTTGTATTCGGTTGTCTTGTAACAGCGGTCTCTATAACCATCATTATCAAATTTTGATAACCAATCTTTGCTATAAAACCACTGCTACGATTTGACTACTATGCTTAAGCGTTTATCTCTAAACACTTATGTGTAAAGACTTACGCTTTAACAGCATCGACAATTTTTTGAGCCGCGTCAGATAAACCTTGAGCTGAAATCAATTTCAGACCAGACTCTTCTAGGATTTGTGCGCCTAGCTCAGCGTTGTTACCTTCTAAACGAACAACAACTGGTACTTGTACGTCAACTTCTTTGATAGCAGCGATAATAGCTTCTGCAATCATGTCACAACGTACGATACCGCCGAAGATGTTGATTAGAACGCCTTCAACACTGCTGTCTTCTAGGATGATTTTGAACGCTTCAACAACGCGATCTTTAGTTGCGCCGCCGCCAACGTCCAAGAAGTTAGCAGGCTTGCCGCCGTACAATTTGATGATGTCCATGGTCGCCATAGCAAGGCCAGCACCGTTAACCATACAACCGATGTTGCCTTCTAGAGCAACATAGTTTAGGTCAAATTCAGCAGCTTTAAGCTCACGCTCGTTTTCTTGAGTCTTGTCTTGTAGTGCTGCGATTTTTGGCAGACGATATAGTGCGTTTGAGTCGATACCGATTTTGCCATCAACACAAACGATTTCGCCATTTTCACGAACAGCTAATGGGTTGATTTCCATTAGAGCAAAGTCGTTTTCAACAAATGCTTTATAAGCGCCAGTCATCAATTTAACGAACTGGTTGATTTGCTTGCCTTCTAGACCAAGTTTGAACGCAACGTCGCGCGCTTGGAAAGGCATTAAACCAACTAAAGGATCAACGTGTACTTTAAAGATTTTTTCTGGTGTCTCGTTTGCTACTTCTTCAATATCTACACCACCTTCGGTAGATGCCATGAAAGTTACACGACGAGTCGCACGATCAACTACTGCACCAAGATATAGCTCAGTTTGTACTGGGTACATATCTTCTGCAACCAATACGAAGTTTACTGGCTGACCATCAGCATCAGTTTGGAACGTTACTAGGTTAGTACCGATCAAATCTTCAGCAACTTGCTTAGCTTCTTCACGAGTTTTAACCAGCTTTACACCACCAGCTTTACCGCGACCACCAGCATGTACTTGCGCTTTGATGACCGCAATGTCAGTTGGGGTTTTATCAAAAGCTGCAGCAGCTTCTTCGCCGTTATGAGCGATGATGCCTTCTTGAATTGGCAAACCGTAGCTTTTTAATAGCTCTTTTGCTTGATACTCATGTAAATTCATTGATTGTATCCTTTATTTTTTACAATTAATAAAAAGTGAAATCAAGTGCGCACATACACATATTAATCATACGTCTGACGCACTCATGATTGTGGCATCACCAAAATAGCGATACCCCAATCAGGTTGTAAATCGATAATAACTAAACGAGCGACTACTTATTTCTTACGCTTTTTGCGCTGGATAGCGTGAATAGCACGGCCATCTGCAGATAGAGCAGCTTCATGCACTGCTTCTGAAATAGTTGGATGAGCAAATGTCATCAACTGCAAGTCTTCAATGCTAGAAACAAATTCCATCGCGATCATACCTTGATGAACGATATCGCCAGCACCAGCAGAGATAGCATGCATACCTAATAGACGATCTGTTTTCGCATCAGCAACTACTTTCACAGAACCTTGCGCTTCGCTTTGCGCTAATGCACGACCGTTAGCAGCTAAGTTGAAAGAGCCTGTTTTAACTTCATAGCCAGCTTCTTCAGCTTCTTGCTCAGTCAAACCTACCCATGCGATTTCTGGGTGAGTATAAATGACATTGATGATAGTGTCATAGTTAACTTGAGGTTTTTCGCCATGAATACGCTCAACAGCCATCATGCCCTCTTCCATAGCTTTATGCGCAAGCATAGGACCACGGACCAAATCACCGATAGCATAAACGCCATCAAGATTGGTTTTGCATTGGTCATTAACATCGATAAGGCCACGTTCAGTCAACGTGATACCGCTGTCATCGCCAAGCAGTTTCTCAGAATAAGCGCGACGACCAACACAAACGATTAGCTTATCAAAGCTCTCTTCAGAAGACTCGCCTTTGCTTTCGCTAGTGACGACAACTTGGTCACCTTGTACTTCAGCATTGGTTACTTTGGTATCGACACGGATATCAAGACCTTGCTTCTTCAGCATTTTGCCAGCTTCTTTTGAGATGTCTTTGTCAGCAGCAGCTAAGAAGCTAGGAAGTGCTTCATATACCACTACTTCTGCACCTAGACGACGCCATACTGAACCAAGCTCAAGACCGATAACACCCGCACCAATAACGCCTAGACGCTTAGGTACTTCGGTAAAATCAAGTGCGCCAGTTGAATCAACAATGCGGTCACCGTCAGTTTTGGCAACAGGAATCTCGATAGGCACAGAACCTGCCGCAAGAATGACATTCTTAGCAGTGATCGTCGTTTCGCTTTCGTCTTCTAGAGCAGTAAATTTGACTTTTTTGTCAGCGCCTTTACCGTCGACCAATGTACCCCAGCCTTGTAGCCAGTCAACACCATTGCCTTTTAGCAACGCGGCAACACCACCAGTCAACTGCTTAACAATACCTTCTTTACGCTCTATCATTTTTTCGATATTGATAGCAACGTCACCAGTACTGATACCGTGCTCGTCAAGGTCATGCTTAGTAGCTTCGTAACGATGTGAGCTATCAAGTAGGGCTTTTGATGGGATACAACCAACGTTTAAGCAAGTACCGCCAAGTGCTGGCTCGCCTTTATAAACGCGCTTTTCGATACAAGCAACACTCATACCGAGCTGGCCTGCACGAATAGCTGCTTCGTAACCACCAGGACCGCCGCCGATGACGACTAAATCATAATTGTCTTTCATAGTACGTTCCTATTTTTAATTGTATGTGTCATTTAAACGGGTTGTTATCTTGCTGATAGATCAGCGTTATCTACACTGAACAGTTAATACACTATGTCAATGAGATAGACTCACTCATCGATAATCGATAGCAAGCCACCATTATTAAATTCATTTAAATACAGTTACCAGCGCATTAAGTGATCGCTGATTCATAAAAATCATTATCTATACCAAAGTTAAAAAGCTTGTATCAGCGGTTGCCAATACAAGCTTAAAAGCTTACAGGTCTAGTAGTAGCATTGCAGGGTCTTCGACCAACTCTTTGATAGTTACTAAGAACTGTACTGCTTCTTTACCATCAATCATACGATGGTCATAAGATAGTGCTAGGTACATCATTGGTAAGATTTCAACTTTGCCATCGACTGCCATTGGGCGGTCATTGATAGCGTGCATACCTAGGATAGCAGTTTGTGGTGGGTTCAAGATAGGTGTTGACATCAATGAACCAAATACACCACCGTTAGAGATAGTGAACGTACCGCCAGTCATGTCTTCTAGACCAAGCTTACCTTGTTGTGCTTTACCGCCAAACTCACGGATTGTGCTTTCAACGTCAGCCATGCTCATGCGATCAGTATCACGTAGTACTGGAACAACCAAACCACGATCTGAAGATACTGCTACACCGATATCATAAAAACCGTGATAAACAATGTCATCGCCATCTAGTGAAGCGTTTACTGCTGGGAAGCGTTTTAGCGCTTCTGTCGCTGCTTTTACGAATAACGACATAAAGCCTAAACGTACGCCATGACGTTTTTCAAACTTCTCTTTGTACTTAGCGCGCATATCCATCAATGGCTTCATGTTCACTTCGTTAAACGTCGTCAACATCGCTGTATCTTGTGATGCTGATAATAGACGCTCAGCAACACGCTTACGAAGACGAGTCATTGGAACACGTTTTTCAGTACGCTCACCCATTGATTCAGCAACAGGACGGCCGCTATCAGACTTAATGCTGCTGTCTGATTTCAATGTTGGGTTAGCCATATCAGTTTTGGTTACACGACCACCGCGGCCACTACCTTCAACTTCTTTAGGATCTACGCCTGACTCTTTTGCTGCTTTACGAACTGCTGGGCTTTGATCTTTATGATCAGCTTCGCCTTTCTTATCTGTTGCTTGAACAGGCTCGCCACCATCAGCAGCTTGTTTTGTTTGAACTGGCGCAGCTGGTTGGTCTGGATCTACTGCTGGCGCTTCTTCTGCGCTAGCACCAGCTTCAAACTGAGCGATAAGCTCATCAGACAATACAGTATCGTCAACTTGCTTTACGATTTTGGTCAATACACCATCATCAGGTGCCACAACTTCTAATACAACTTTATCAGTTTCAATTTCAGCCAATAGGTCATCACGATTAACTTGTTGACCTTCAGTGACATGCCACTCAACGATTGTGCCATCGGCAACCGATTCTGGAAAAACGGGGGCTTTGATGTCAGCCATCGATATACTCCTTAGATTTGGATATTCATACTTATTATTAAGTCGTGATAGGCAGCCGGTAATCTTTTAATAACTTTGCTTATATTTTATTAAAAAACACTGACTGTCATCGCCTGATTCATTTATCTTCTATAATCTTTGATTAGACAAGGTATTACTGAGCTAATTCATCAACACTTATGCCAAGGCCACCAGCAATAAGTGCTTGCTGTTGTTGAGCATGCAGTTTCGGTGATCCTGTTGCAGGGGCTGCACTAGGAGGACGTGCTACTGGCTCCATGACTTTTGCTTTGGTTGGATGCGGTACGACAATACGGAACATATGCGGTGCTAAGTAGTACCAAGCGCCTTGGTTCAATGGCTCTTCTTGCGTCCATACGATTTCAGTTAGGTTGCTGTATTTTTCGATTTCAGCGATTAAGCGAGTCTCTGGCAATGGATACAATTGCTCAATACGAACGATAGCCACATGATCAAGACCTAATGCACGGCGCTGCTCTAACAAATCATAATAAACCTTACCACCACACAGAACCATACGGGTCACTTTATCTGCGTTGTGATCGTCCATCTCTGGCAATACCGTCTCAAACTTACCATTAGCAAGCTCTTCTAGGTTAGAAGTCGCTAGCTTATGACGTAATAAGCTCTTTGGTGACATAACGATCAGTGGCTTACGAATAGGACGTACTGCCTGACGACGTAATGCATGATAAATTTGCGCAGGAGTCGTTGGAGTAATGACCTGCATATTGTCTTCAGCACATAACTGTAAGAAACGCTCTAGACGTGCAGATGAATGCTCAGGACCTTGACCTTCGAAACCATGTGGTAACAACATCGTTAAACCACAAACACGCTGCCATTTGGTCTCACCGCTTGAGATGAACTGGTCAATCACAACCTGAGCACCGTTAACGAAATCACCAAATTGTGCTTCCCAAACGATCAATGCGTTCGGTACTGTGGTCGCATAACCATATTCAAAGGCTAGTACCGCTTCTTCTGACAACAATGAGTTATAAGTAGCAAAGCGTGCTTGGTTCTCACTTAAATGAGACAACGGTACATACATGCTGCCATCATTGACATTGTATATTTCACTGTGGCGATGTGAGAAAGTACCACGGCCTACATCTTCACCAGTAATACGTACTAATACGCCATCGTTATCAACCAATGATGCATAAGCCAATGTCTCAGCTGCACCCCAGTTAAGAGGCTCTTCGCCCGTTTGCATCGCTAGACGCTGCTCAACGACTTTTTGAACCTGACGTTGTAACTTATAACCTTCTGGCATTTCGGCCATACGGCGGCCATAGCCTTTAAGCTTTTCAATATCAACACTGGTATCCCAGTCATCGACCAAGTCATGACCTAGATAAGGTTTCCAATCTACAAATAACTGTTCGTTAGGCTCTTGAACCAATGAGCTGACAACATAATCACCACGGTCTAACGACTCACGATAATCATCTTCGTACTGTTTCTCTTCTTCGGCATTCAAGATACCTTCTGCGATAAGTTTTTGCGCATACAGAGTACGAGTAGTCGGAAGCTTCTTAATAACAGCATACATCAATGGCTGAGTTGCAGATGGCTCATCTGCTTCGTTATGGCCATTACGACGATAGCAGAACAAATCAATGATGATGTCTTTGTCAAACTTATGACGATAATCTAATGCTAACTGAGCGGCAAATACGACTGCTTCAGGATCATCACCGTTCACATGTAGGATAGGAGCATGAACCATTTTGGCAACGTCAGTACAATATTCAGTTGAACGAACATCTTCTTGACGACTAGTAGTAAAGCCAACTTGGTTGTTGATCACGATATGCACAGTACCGCCAGTGGTATAAGCACGGGTCTGTGACATTTGAAAGGTTTCTTGGACCACACCTTGACCAGCAAAAGCAGCATCACCATGAATCACGATAGGTAATACTGAATTACCACCAGTATTGTCTAGTAATGGCTGATCGTTACGACGTACTTGACGGGCACGTACTGAACCTTGTAGTACTGGCGCGACAATTTCAAGATGCGATGGGTTAAATGCTAAAGCCAAATGCGCTTCGCCACCTGGTGTCATCACGTTAGATGAAAAACCATTGTGATATTTAACATCACCTGAGCCTTTTTCTGGCTGCACTTTACCATCAAACTCATCAAACAAGTCTGCAGGGTTTTTACCTAAGATATTAACTAGTAGGTTTAGGCGACCACGGTGAGCCATACCAATGACCATTTCTTTTGTGCCATATCCACCAGCACGTTGAATGATTTCATTGATAGCAGGAATGAAGCTCTCGCCCCCTTCCAAACCAAAACGCTTAACACCCGTATATTTACGAGCAAGGTATTTTTCTAGACCTTCAGCAGCGGTTAAGCGCTCAAGGATAGACAGACGTTTTTCTTTATCGAATTTGATATAGCCTAGATTGGTTTCTAGGTATTCTTCCATCCAGCGTTTTTCTGTACTGGTGGTAACGTGCATATACTCGACACCGATATGGCCACAGTAAACACGTTCCATGATTTCGATGATTTCGCGCAATGTCGCTTCATCTTTACCGATGACTAAATCATTGGTTGGGAATACGGTATCGAGATCAGCTTCTGACAAGTTATGATAAGCAAGCGTCAAATCTTCTACTGCTGCACGTGGATGCAAATCTAGAGGATCAAGCTTAGCACGGCGATGACCGCGACGACGATATGCTGAGATTAGTTGCTGTACGCCCATCTGCTTAGGATCACAGTTGGCAGAGCTGCTAGAGTCGGTATCAGTACTGCTACTCTTATTTGCCGTTTGATTACGAGCAAGTAGTAAGAACTGATCTTTGATGGCGTTATGCTGAGCATCGTTCTGCGACTTATACTGTTCAAAGTACGTTTGCCAGTCAGTATCAACACTATCAGGGTCTGTTAGGTATTGCTCGTAGAGAGCTTCTATATAGTTGGCGTTATCGGCAGCCAGTTCAGTATGTACTTGGCCAGATTTTTCTTTGGTTATACTATTCATAATAATCGTCTATTTGATAGATAAATGAATGGAATCGTGCTTATTATTGTGTCAGTCGTTGTATGCTCAGGTAGTTAGACAATGTGTCATATCCTGTTAAATACTATTCGATAAAACACTTTTATCCCTAAGTATTGCCATCACCATAGAATGTTGCTGTCATTGTCTACAAGAGCAAGTGATGCTAAATAGTGGTAACAAGTCTTATTGCAATACCCGTCTAAAAACAAAACTATTTGTGAACGCTCAGTTTTCTTATCTAGCTCGTTTCACAACATTAATTTATATATACTTCTTTGAGTCATAACCAATCCATTAATGATAAGCTATTAATAGATAATTATATTTTCAGCTAACCTATAAACTGGTTATTGATGCTGAATTACCCTAAATTTGCTGATAAATTCTGCCTTTTCAGACAGACATACATTGCTGTATAGATTATCATGCCCATTTTTTTCGACATAGTTTGTTTATTCAATACTAGGTATTTATGTAATGAATATCTATCATCAATTATAAACGCATAATCATTGTGCGCATAGTATTTTAGCCCGATAATGTCATAATGTGTTTAAACAATACATATTAAGCGCTAAAAAAGACACTTTAACCATCTCATTAAATACCAAAGCAATTATACCAAAATTCGACTATGTCTATATTCGATTATATAGGGTGATTGTCTATATATTATTTCTTCTTACATACAACCAACGTATTGACCATACAGTTTTACTCTTAAATCATTTAATACCTATTTTTCAATAGGCTAAATTCACCATATTTTTAAATAACAAGTTAGCTATAAACAGTGATAAATCTATATATCAGCTTTTTAACTAACAAAAACACCACCTAATATATAGGTGGTGTTTTTTGTATAGTAACTATAAAGATCAATTACTTATGCTTAACCAGCTTGGTCAATCAACATATTACGTAAGTGACCGATCGCTTTGGTTGGATTCAAGCCTTTTGGACAAACTGATACACAGTTCATGATACCGCGGCAACGGAACAAGCTAAACGGATCGTCTAAGCGAGCTAAACGTGCTTGAGTATCACCGTCACGACTATCAGCAACGAAGCGATAAGCATGCAGTAATGCTGATGGACCTAGGAACTTATCAGGGTTCCACCAGAAAGATGGGCAACTGGTTGAACAACAAGCACATAGGATACATTCGTATAGACCGTTCAGTTTTTCACGCTGTTCAGGTGACTGTAAACGCTCAGTTGGCGGTGCTGGCTGATCATTGATTAAGTACGGATGCACTTTTTCATACTGCTCATAGAACTGGTTCATATCGACAACCAAATCACGAACCACTGGCAAACCAGGTAGCGGACGAACCGTTACTTTTTCTGGTAGCGTGTTCATGTTGATTAGACATGCCAAACCGTTTTTACCATTAATGTTCATGCCGTCAGAGCCACAAATACCTTCACGGCAAGAGCGACGGAAAGTAAGCGTTTCATCTTCTTTCTTTAGGCGTAATAGTACGTCAAGCAACATACGATCTGAATCAAGTAGCTCAATCGTATAAGTTTGCATGCGTGGCGCTGCGTCCAGATCAGGATCGTAGCGATAGATTTCGATGGTGCGAGTACCTCGGCTCATAATGCTAAACTCCACACGTAGGTGATGGCGGGCATACAAAGATTGCAACATATTTGCGCTAGCTATTAATCAGTACTGATAACCAGTATCGGATACCAATTAATAGCGTAGTAACGCTGGCATGAGCATGTAGCTGGCGGTCACCTTTTTAATAAATTAATAAGGGATAAAACGTTAACACTGCTGTTATCTATCAACTATATATAAAGTATGCAGTCTAGAATTAGTAGACGCGGACTTTTGGTTCGATATAATCAACGGTTAATGGCACTTTACGTACTGGCTTATAAATGATGCGATTGCCTTCAGAGTACCATAAAGTATGCTTCATCCAATCGTGGTCATTACGGCCGTTAGGTGCGTAATCATCATCTTCTGGACGATCATAATCGGATACACTGTGCGCGCCGCGGCTCTCATGACGCTTCGCTGCAGATATCATTGTCGCTTTTGCTACTTCATACAAGTTAGCAACTTCGAATGCTTCAATACGCGCTGTGTTGAACACTTGTGATTTATCGCCAAGATGGATCTTGTCGATCTTTTCACCTAGCGCTAAAATTTTCTCAACGCCTTCGTCCATCATCGCTTGCGTACGGAATACACTAGCGTGTTTTTGCATCGTAGCACGAATCTCATCAGCCACGTCTTGCGCGTTGTAGCCTTCAGTAGACTGTTGCAGTTTGTCTAAACGCTTCACTGTAAAGTCAAGGACGCGTGGATCAAGCGGCTTATAGTTATGATCAGCATGATGGAACTCATCAACGATATGCTTACCAGCTGCGCGGCCAAATACCAATAGATCTAGTAAAGAGTTCGTACCTAGACGGTTAGCACCATGTACACTTACACAAGCACACTCACCGATTGCATAAAGACCTTTAACCACATTGCCTTTAGCATATAAACCGTCCTCATCAGTACCTGCTTCTAGATCCGGTACAATCACTTGACCATGGATAGTGGTTGGAATACCGCCCATCATGTAGTGAATGGTTGGGATTACTGGAATTGGCTCTTTAGTGATGTCAACGTTGGCGAAGTTTTTACCAATCTCAAATACTGATGGTAGACGCTTCATGATGGTCTCAACACCTAGATGCGTCATATCCATGACGATATGATCAGCATTAGGACCACAACCACGGCCTTCTTTGATTTCTTGGTCCATTGAGCGCGATACGAGATCACGTGGTGCCAAGTCTTTCACGGTTGGTGCATAACGCTCCATGAACGCTTCACCATCTTTGTTACGCAAGATAGCGCCTTCACCGCGGCAACCTTCAGTCAATAGTACACCAGCACCATGAACACCAGTTGGGTGGAACTGCCAGAACTCCATATCCTGCAACGGTATACCAGCACGTACTGCCATGCCAATACCGTCACCAGTATTGATATAAGCATTGGTAGAAGCTGCGAAGATACGACCAGCACCACCCGTCGCTAGGACAGTAATTGGTGACTGGAATACTGCAATCGTACCAGTCTCTTGCTCAAGCGCGACGACACCGTTGATGTTACCAGCTTCGTCTTTGATCAAATCAAGAGCGATCCACTCGATAAAGAACTCAGTACCCTGCTCTAGGTTTTTCTGATATAGCGTATGTAATAGTGCGTGACCTGTACGGTCAGCAGCGGCACAAGCACGTTGTACTGCTTTTTCGCCATAGTTAGACGTGTGACCACCGAACGGACGCTGATAAATCGTACCGTCTTCGTTACGGTCAAACGGCATGCCCATGTGCTCAAGCTCATAGACTACTTTTGGCGCCTCACGACACATATATTCGATAGCGTCTTGGTCACCCAACCAATCTGATCCTTTAACGGTATCATAGAAGTGAAAGTGCCAGTTGTCATTGCTCATGTTGCCTAAACTTGCACCGATACCACCCTGAGCGGCAACTGTGTGCGAACGCGTTGGGAATACTTTGGTAAGGACTGCAACCTTCATGCCTGCTTCCGCTAAATGCAATGAAGCACGCATACCTGAGCCGCCGCCACCAACGATAACTGCATCGTAGTTTAAGGTCTTGATATTACTAATGGTATTGTCTTGTCTAGTTGCCATTACGGTTTTCCTAATGCCTGTTAATGCGTAAAAGTAAATCAAAGACTGTTTAAGATATCTCTATTACAGCTATAAAGGCTTACTATTTGGCCATTTCTACGCTTATAAAATAAAGAGTCTTAATAGTCGTTAACCACTTAATTTGCATATCTATCGTTATACTGAACTAAGCCTACTCAACTATAATCAGATTAGCTGATCAGTAATGCCAGTCCAATGCTATGACTATTCTTGGCTATCAACGGATGAATCTAAAGTACTTTGCCAACTAATGTAGCAGCTAGATACATCCGTCGTTATATATAGATATCAGAGCTTTTTATGAGATGGTTAAACGGCAGCGATACCGAAACCGTTACCCCAAAAAATCATGATGCCCCAAAATAGAAATACTAAAATAGCGATAATCATCAATGACTGTAGTACTAAACGTAAACCTGCTGCGCTTGAGCCCAGTTTGCCTGTTGTAATATAGTCAGTAAATACTGTCCACATCCCAACCCAAGCATGACCAGCTAGTGCAAGTACTGCAACCAAGCTGAATAGACGCATCGGTAGGCTGGTCATAAATGATGACCATTCAACAAAAGTGACATCGCCATGGGTCAAAAAGAAGCCCAGCAACACCACACTATAAACGGCTAAAACAACAGCACTAATACGCTGAATAATCCAATCACGTGAGCCTGAACCTGTCAGACCAGTAGCACTTTTGATTCCTGAATCATTTTTTATCATTAGAACATCACCCATACAAATGACGCGACAACTAAAATCGCTGCAATCACAAAACTGACCATAGAGGCAGTGCGGCCAGATTTTAGCTCTTCGTTCATGCCCATATCAGCAAATAAATGTTTGATACCCATTACAAAATGATATGCAATGGCGGCAACAAATATCCATGCCAAAAAGCGCACAAGTACATTGTCAAATACGGTCGCAAAACTCTCAGGCGATGCCAATGAGTTCTGTAGTATCCATAACATGACAGGAATCAGTAAAAATAAAATAATGCCAGAGATACGATGCAAGATAGAGGCGATCGCGATCGGTGAGCGATTAACGCTAATCACTTGGCTTAAAGGCAGATCAATAGGTCGGTTGCTTTTCACAGCGGGCATCCTTTTGCGGTTATACTCCTGTATCTGCTATCAATGCCTGACATAAATAGTGCCAATTGAGCATTGAGCAACACACGAGACGAATAAAGTAAGGAAGAGCTAGCTGACTTCGTTTAGTTTGCGCTAAATATGAAGAAAGGATCATGTATATAAAGGTATTGATAGACTGTTCAATGTCGCTTGTCGAATCGACAGGCCTATCAAACAACCTATCTATTATACAACAAAGAAAATAAACATGAGTAACATCGACTAACCAGTCTATTTTAGAGGTCGTATGAATAGTAAGACAACGTTACTATGTCTTCTATATCAGAGCAGACCTTGTATTAGGCACTTGAAATCCTGTGCCAAACAAATAAAAAATATTGGTTAAGAAGAAAATTCAAACCATAGAATGCGGTTTGGTCTATCGTAACACCAGACAATCGTAAACAAGCGTGAATAGAAGACGCTCTGAACGACACTATAACATGGTCATTTATTAATTCGCGCAAAGCTAGTGCCAGTTAATTCCTACAATTATAAAATGCCTGAGCAATAATTACAAATTTATCCATTCAGTAAGAATATATACATATTTAATCAATAAATGAATGGATAAGAATAATGCTAGTTTTGACAGTAATTATTATGACAAACTTTAATCCGCTTACTAGGCATAGTCTGCCAGTTTTTAGTGTCATTATTTATGAGTTTTGTCTCTAAAATATATTTAGAAACCCAAAATATTGGCTCGATAATGCTGCTATAAACTTGCTCAAAAACAGAGGAATTTTAAGCAAAATAACCTGACAGACATATTTTGATACAAAAATTACAGCGAATAACCACCGCCACACCGCGCCAATTGGACACATGGTCCATAAAAGTTTTTTCAAATCATCAAGAATTGCTGCTAATATACCCTGCGTACTAAATGAGTTGAATGCACTTTTACCGTTCAACCGACAATGACGCGAGGGTATGCGTCTGTAGTAATTTATTCTAACAAGTCAAACCAATGGAGAGCAATTTATGGCTGATACTAATGCCAAACTAACCGTGAATGGTGAAGAATACGAACTTCCTATTATTAAAGGTACTTTAGGGCGCCCAGTTATCGATATTGCTGCTTTACAAGAATCAGGATTTTGGTCTTATGACCCTGGTTTTAAAGTAACCGCTCCTGTTGAATCAAAGATTACTTATATTGATGGTGGCAAAGGCGAGTTATTACACCGCGGTTACCCTATCGACGAGCTAGCGAACAACGCTGAATACCTAGAAGTTGCTTATGCACTTCTACATGGTGACCTACCTACTGCTGAGCAAAAAGCAGACTTTTTCGAAAAAATCCGCGAGCATACTGCTGTTCATGATCAATTGCGTAAATTCTTTGAAGGCTTCCGCCGCGACGCGCATCCAATGGCTATTATGGTTGGTGTTGTTGGTGCCTTATCAGCGTTCTATCATGAAGACCTAGACGTGAGCAATGAAGAACATCGCGAAATCACAGCTATTCGTCTGATTGCTAAGATGCCTACGCTTGCTGCGATGAGTTATAAATACTCACAAGGCGAACCGTTCATGTATCCGCGTAATGACTTTAACTACGCAGAAAACTTCTTATACATGATGTTTGCAACACCTGCTGACGTAGACTACGAGAAAAACGACGTTATCACTCGCGCAATGGACAAAATCTTTACCTTGCACGCTGACCATGAGCAAAACGCCTCTACCTCAACGGTACGTTTAGCTGGTTCTACTGGTGCAAACCCTTATGCATGTATCGCTGCTGGTATTGCAGCCCTTTGGGGACCATCACATGGCGGCGCGAACGAAGCTGTTCTTGAGATGCTAGACGAAATCGGTACTGTTGAGAACGTGCCTGAGTTCATGGAAAAAGTGAAGAGCCGTGAAGTGAAGCTAATGGGCTTTGGTCACCGTGTTTACAAAAACTTCGATCCACGCGCTCAAGTAATGAAAGAGACTTGTGATGAAGTACTAGAAGCACTAGGTATCAACGATCCTAAGCTTGAATTGGCAATGGCACTAGAGAAAATTGCGTTAGAAGATCCGTTCTTCATCGAGCGTAACTTATATCCAAACGTTGATTTCTACTCTGGTATCATTTTGAAAGCCATTGGCATCCCAACGTCAATGTTTACCGTGATCTTTGCATTGGCTCGTACTTCAGGTTGGATCAGCCATTGGTTAGAAATGCACAGCGCTCCGTTCAAAATTGGTCGTCCACGTCAGTTATACACTGGTGAAACGCGCCGTGATTTTGTAAAAGTTGAAGATCGCAAGTAAGCAAAAATAATCGTTACCCAATAAAAAATCCCGCACGATGGCGGGATTTTTTATTGTCTTAACTTTCGTTATTTGATATTGATTGTTTTATGAGAAATGATTAATTCAATCAGTTCATAAAAATATAATCAGTTACTGAAACTCTTTTAAAGTTTGCTCATATTTGGCAATCTGCTCATCGTATCCTTCGATAGTTTCATTAAATTTAGCCATTAAAGCTTCAAACTCTTGTTGCTGCTTCTGTTTCATTTGCTGCATATCAACCACTTGCTGGGCTTCTATTTGTTCCCATACCTGATGTTGGATGATTAAACGGGCAAGTGCCGGACTTTTTGCACTTACTCTACCAGCAATCTCTGCATGCTCAAATAACTGCGGAACCAAGGTCGCCACATTGATTAATGTATCAGAATCCTCTGCGCTCAGCGGTATAGTCACCGGTTGATACAAGGCGTCCATAGTTTGCTGATAGCGCTCTATGATTTGATCCTCGGTCAACATAACAGGTTTACGCGGCTCAAGACTGATGCGTTTCAAAACTTTTAAATCACGCTCACCAACTTCAGTGCTAGTATTGACATCTACCTCTGCATTTACATTTGGATCACTGTCTATCGCGTCAATATCGATATTCGATGACGCCACTTCTGCAGAACTGGTAGCAGTAGTATTCGCAATGGGAGCGGTATCATCGGTCGCTACTTCGTTATTACTATCTGTATTTTCATTATTATTAGTATTCAGTAATAAAAGCTCCTCACTGTCTGACGCATCTGCCGCTTGCAATGACTCATATTCCGCTTGCAATCGTCTCTGTAAACTCTGCGCCTGTGCGACATATATCGGCTGAAATTGTTTTATGCGCGCCGCAGCTGAGTCACTTTTTGGCATAGGCTTACTGTCTTCTACGCTTGTTTTTTCACTGGTTTGACTGTCATCAGCTACAGGCGATGTGTCAGACTGCTGACAGCCTGTCAAAAACAATACTCCTGACAGTGCGGCTACAAGCAAAGTCGGTTGGTAGCGGGTATCAACATTAGGCTTTACTGACAAAAATTTAAACATGAGAGTGTATATCCTTTGGTAAAGCAAAATTATTAAAGGGTAAATTATAATTGCGGTTCATTATTCTTTGATTTTTAGCAACACAACTAACTGTTAAATCGTCCAATATAGTTATCCAGTATTTATCCAACTGACCTATGTTTCAGTTAATGTATCGTTCTATAGCTCGGTTAGGACTTATCATAGCCAAGCTTAATCTTATTCTTTAAAATTAGATGACTGATGGATCATCAGTATTTTTTACCTTAACAATAGGCTGCACCGTCAAGAATGGAATACAAGCTTCCCACTCTTGGCAGTTCTGACCACGATGGCGACGTACAAAATAGTCTTGAACCATGCGTGCCTGCTGCTCAATACCATATTTAAAAAATGATTTACCTGTTTCTAACACGTAGTCGTATTTTCGGTTGATAATCGCTCCGCGTACCACTTTTAAGCCTTGCTGTAACTGCCATACGTGCGTTAGCTCGTGTATGAGCCAGCTTTGTTTGCTCAGTGGAGCTTCGCTAAAATCCGTAATCCAATCAACTGAATTAAAGTAAATATTGCCATTAGGGCTGACGGCATAATGTTTTAGTACCCACCACGCTGTCTTTAACTGCACTTCATCAAGTTTGATGCTGTCACCAAATATTGAATACGCCAACGCTATCTCGCCAGCTGTCAGATAACGTGATTGCTGCTTGCCTGTATCACTACGCAAGTAGCGATTGAATAAGCGTTTAAGAGTCAGTTCAGACATCGTTAATGCAATACCTTATATTTGATAAGCCATTTTTAGTGTTTAATAGTTAACAGTCGCAATTAGCCAACCTTTCCCATCAATACGGTAGAACTGTTAATAGTAGAGCCATTAATATAGGTCAATGACGAAAACTAAAGTGTTCGGGACACAAGCTATACGCTTAGTTAGCTTTCATTAACATATTTTTGCGTTAACCTAGCGCGTATGACTTGTAACAAGTACCATCCTTATAAACTAGCTTACTTCTACTGCTGATGTCTAATACTCATTGCTATTATAAAATTGCTGCGAAAATCATGCCAAACATATATGAGTGTCGAAACCCAATGAGAATGATGGAGTTAGACTAGTATGCTGTTATTTGGATTTAACTATAGAGACCTTGCCGTTACTACTTTTACAGCTAGTAAATAGTTTTTTCATTTTTCGATAGAGAGTCTTATGCCACCTAACTTCCATGCCGATACTCCACTTGCTCAGCGTATGCGCCCTACTTCTCTTACCGAAATCATTGGTCAAGAGCATTTGCTGGCAACTGGTGCACCGCTACGACGTTTAGTAGAGCAAGGACACCTGCCATCTATTATCCTGCACGGTGAAGCAGGTATTGGCAAAACAACCATTGCGATGTTGTTAGCCGATGCCGTGAATCGACCTTTTCATGCGCTTTCCGCGTTAAATACAGGGGTCAAACAGTTACGCGAAGTCCTAGATAATAAAGACTCACTGGCATTTGAATCACCTGTGGTCTTCATTGATGAGATTCATCGCTTTAATAAAGCACAGCAAGATGCGCTATTGGGTGCGGTAGAGTCTGGTGATATTACTCTGATTGGTGCTACCACTGAAAACCCATCATTTAGTGTCAACAACGCTCTACTATCACGTTGCCAAGTATATCGTTTAGAGCCGTTAACGCCTGAGCAGATAAGTGCCGTGCTGCAACGAGCCCTTTCAGAAGATAATATACTCAAAAAACTAACCGTCGACTTACAAGCAAAAGATACCATTAGTCAATTGGCCCACGGTGATGCTCGAAAGGCGCTAAACTTATTAGAGTTAGCTATTCAGACCGCTGATGCCAAACAGTCGCCAGTGATTATCGATGATGAATTGGTCAGCCGAGTGGCACAGACTGCTTTGGTAAGATATGACAAAGATGGTGAGCAGCATTACGATATTATCTCAGCAATGATAAAGTCAGTCCGTGGCTCAGATCCGGATGCGGCATTGTATTGGATGGCACGTATGCTCGTAGGCGGCGAGCCTGCTGATTTTATTGCGCGGCGCTTGGTGATTTTGGCCAGTGAGGATATTGGTAATGCCAATCCTAATGCTTTACTCCTAGCTGATGCAGCATTGCGTAGTGTGCAATCTATTGGTATGCCAGAAGCGCGTATTATTTTAGGTCAAGTTGTGGTGTATCTAGCGACCAGTGCCAAAAGTAATAGCACTTATAAAGCGATCAATGCTGCGATGGCGTTGGCTGAAAAAGATGCCTCACCTATACCGCTACACTTGCGCAATGGCGTGACCAAACTGATGCGTAGTCAAGGCTACGGTCAAGGTTATGCTTACCCGCACGATTATCCTAACCATTACTATCCTCAAAGCTACTTACCAGATAATTTGGTTGGTACCAGTTTTTACGAGTTTGCAGATAATCAGCGTGAGCAGCACAGTAAGCAATTTATGGACTGGCTAAAAAGCCAAGCAGCGAGTAATGATTAACTACGATATAGATCAATAAAAATATAACGCACAGTTTTATGAGTCAGTTTTGATGTTCATTGATAATATTTATGACTATTTTTGACATACTGAACGATATAGTGGGAAGATGGCGCAGCACGTGACGCTGAAAAGCGTTAAAATAACCTCATAATGATATATACAGGCAATTAAGCGAGTCACTTTTATATCAAATGATATTGCTTATAGCGCGATTTACTTGACCGTAGTAGCGATTTACTTGACCGTAGTAGCGATTTACTTGACCGTAGTAGCGCTTTGCTTGACCGTAACAGCGCTTTGCTTGACCGTAACAGCGCTTTGTATTATCTACTGCTACAATAAGCAGATAGAGCCTTATATTCTAAATGACACCTATTTATAAATAATAAAATATTGAGATTTACTATGAGTTTAAATGCAATCCCTGAGATTATCGAAGACATTCGTGCTGGAAAAATGGTCATCTTGATGGATGATGAAGACCGCGAAAATGAAGGTGATATCATCATGGCAGCGACGCATGTGCGCCCTGAAGATATTAACTTTATGATTACTCACGCACGCGGCTTGGTTTGTTTGACTTTATCACAAGCACGTTGCCAGCAATTGGCACTGCCACTAATGTCAGATCGTAACGAGGCGAAGTTTAGCACCAACTTTACTGTTTCAATTGAAGCGGCTGAAGGCGTCACTACGGGTATTTCTGCTGGTGATCGTGCACGTACTATTCAGGCAGCGGTATCTTCATCAGCAAAGCCTGAAGACATCGTTCAGCCTGGACATATTTTTCCAATTATGGCCCAAAACGGCGGTGTTCTTCACCGTGCAGGCCATACAGAAGCGGGTTGTGATTTAGCACGTTTAGCAGGTCTAGAGCCTGCAGCGGTGATTGTAGAGATTATCAATGCAGATGGTACGATGGCGCGCCGTGACGACCTTGAAATATTTGCAAAAGAACATGACATCAAGATAGGCACGATTGCTGACCTTATCAATTATCGTATCGCGAATGAGCAAACGGTAGAAGAGATTGAGTCACATCCGTTTGAAACTGAACACGGTACTTTTACGCTACATCGCTTCCGTGAGTTTGGCGCTGAAGAAACACATTTAGCCTTGGTAAAAGGTGATGTCAGCGAAGGCGTCAGCACTGTACGTGTACACGGTTTCCACCCATTACGCGATTTGTTTGCAGCTAAAAATGATATGACTGGCCGTAGTGGCTGGAGCGTACAGTCAGCACTAGAAGAAATCAGTGCTTCAGATCGCGGTGTGCTGGTATGGATTGGTAGCAATCAGCCAGTTGATTTGGGAGATGCGTTGGACAAAGCCGCAGACAACGAGTCTCAATCAACCATCACGCAACAGCCATATCGTAGTATCGGCGTTGGTGCACAGATATTACGTCATTTAGGTGTCCGTGATATGCGCTTATTATCATCACCAATGAAGTTTTTTGCATTGTCAGGTTTTGATCTAAACGTGGTTGATTTTGTTCATGCACCGCAGCAAGACTAAAAACTGTTTAAGAGTTTAGTTGCAGAATGAGTGATAAAAAAGGCACGCTAACATAATGTTAGCGTGCCTTTTTTTGTTTTTAGATTTTAATTCAAGATAGCTTTTTTGAAAAAATAAACCATCGACTCATATAGAAACCGACCTAAAGCTCAGGCGTATGACCAAACTCGGCTTCTAATGCTAGCAGCTGTCGACGCTCTGCTGCTGTCCATGGCAATTTACCTTTACCATCACTATCCAGACGTACTACGACTGCTTCTGCCATAGCAACGATTGTTTCTTGTGCGGTACTATAGTAACTATATTCCATCGCCATACTCGTATTGCCTAAACGCTTACAACGAACTCCTAATAATAATGTATCAGGATAGGTAACTGGGCGTAAATACTGACAGCTAGACTGGGCTAAAACCGTGACCATACTACCATCAAACATACCTAGCGCATGCAGATAACTAATACGTGCTGACTCAGCGTAACGATAGTAAACCACATTGTTCAGGTGATTGAAGGCATCCATCTCTCCCCACTGGATAGGTTGATGATGAATAACGGGATAATGAGCTAGTAATTCAGGGCGGTGTTCGTTTGCTGCGTCAGATATAGATGCTGACTTTTCATTAGAATGGGTCATTACTTACCTTACATTTTATATTTTCTGTATTAACTATTGTGACTAACTCTCTTTAGCGTTGCGGCTTGTCTAAGATTTCTGTCGTCAATAATGGCGTTGGTTTGGGTGCATGAGCAATCAACTGATTTAGCCATACAATTACTTCTGGTATGTCACTTGGTGCTTTCATTGTCTCAAGATTACTTTGACCATCGATTCGTTTTTTATCGGCTTGTACAATGCCAATCGCGCCAGCTTGTGCTGACTTTTTATTGTCGCTAGTTGAGGCCTTAGGCACCAACGTTTTTAACTGTTTACGTGCTTGCGCCAAATAGCTAACAAGTTGATCTTGCTTACGCATATTGCTGGCTTGGCTTGCTAAATTTAACGTCATGATGACTTCATGAATAGTGAGCTGACGACGCGTTAAATTTGTATCACTAGTCGCTGAAGTATCAGTGGCATTGGTTGCTTTAGGCTGCTGTTTATTTTCAATAGCTGCATCTACCAGCTCTCGACGCTGTAGATCCGTACCTTCATAACTGCCAAGACGCTCATGACTGTGCAAAAATTCCTGAATGTTCTGAATCGCAAGATTTTGTATTTGCCATGGGCTTGGCTGCGAGCTTTGTGCTTGCAGACGCTCAATATCTTTTAGCAAACTTTGCTTGATAACGATGGTTAACGCAGGCGCAATCTCATTACTGCTTTGCGATAATTGCCAATGTAAACCCCGCAATAGCTCAATCGCGGCACTGTCATTGCTATCCGCCAACAGTCTATCAGCAGCTTTGATTTGGATACGCAATAGGTCCAACTGATTCTGAGCTTGGCTACTGGCTTTAACTCTAGGTTCTGGCAGCGTCTGCTGACTCATAGCAAATAGACGATCGTCCATTTCGTTTAGTCGACTGATTACTTGCTCATTGCTCTGCAAACGATCGTTGACACTATGCTGAAAGCGCTGCTGACTAATATATAACCACAATAATGCAGCGATCAGTAATAAGATAACCAGCCATTGCATCCGTAGCAGCAAAATATTTGCTTGCCGGCGCTGCTGAACAGTAGAAAGATCCTTAGATAAGGACTCAGAATTCATTGACATAAGGCAGTACCGTTATTGGTATAGATAAACATGTTTAAAGCAAATGAGAAGTTTTAGGTATTATATTTTAGAATGAATGGCTGAGAGAATCGTATCTGGCGACAAATCCTCTACTCGCCAGTAACTCAACTGCTGTGCGGCAACCATATTGGCAAGACGCTCACCCAACACAACGTAAGAAAAGTCTTTTAGCGTAAGCGAAGGCCGCTCTGCTATATCAGCCACTGCATCCGTATTTTGCTTTTTTTCTAACGTCTTTGATTGGTCGTCATTGACGATATTTGACCAATGCTCAAAAGCTGCCGCACTGCTGATGACGACAATTGGCTTTGGCTGCTGTGATGACGTAGTACTATGAGTAAGAAAATCTTGTTGCCATTGCTGATACTGAGCCATTGCATCGATAGGCATCGTACGCTCGTACCACGCAATACTATCGATATGTACACCGCGCGCCTGTAATGTATCAACCAATAATCGTCGTCCACCAAGCCCCCGCCATATCAGTAATTTATCGCCTGCTTGTAAGCTATCGATTTCAGGCATTGCTAGCATGCCTTCGTTATTGGCCGTCTCAGGCTGAAGTATTTGATAGTTTGTTGTATCTATACGCACCTGACTGAACTCTGCCGCCGTTGCTTCACCAACCGCAATTAGAGAACTAGGTAGTGACAAACCTTCTGACAATTTCTGCACATATTTGCCATTACTATCTTTCGCTTTGTATTTACGCTTTTCATGTTCAAGTGATTGCCAAGCGACTAGCCCTGAAGCTGCCGCAGTTGGACTGACGATAACAAGCGCTTTGTACTCCCCTGCCATCCACTGACGCATTAATGCAATATCTAGATCAGTTGTTGGACGTGGTCGTAGCGTCAACATTGGCATCTCAACCACTACCAATCCTGCCGATTGCAAATGCTGAGTCAGCGGTGCTGCTCGCTCTACTGGGCGAGTATTGATGACAATTTGCGGCATTACTTTTGACTTCTCATTAGCATAATTCTTATGAGAAGTTATGTATGTAGATTGAGTTGGCATTGATGACATAGGTATACCATGACAAAAAAACGAATGAAAAAGGCTTAAGTATACAAAAATGGCTGATGCTTAGATCAGCCTATCTTGCGATTAATCCAGCCTATAGCGACTATACTTGTCCTACTCAGGCTGATAGATCGCTGACAAAATAGCTCCTGCGCCATCGGCAAGTAGCATTTCTGCAACATCGATACCCAATTGATTGGCTTGGGCTTCTTGCTCAGCTTGTGTCCCAACCAACGTAGCTCGTTTGTCTGCCTTCAACAATTCGCTACCATCAGCCTGACCCACTCGACCGCGTAGCCATAGCACATTACCGCTGTCGTTATTGCCGTTATCGCCATTGTTATCATTCTTAACACTGGTTTCTTCAGCTGTCTGCAGAACTGCATAAGCGGCGATCGGTACTTGGCAGCCGCCCTCTAAATGACGGTTCAGAGCGCGCTCAGCGATAAGCCGAATACGGGCTTTATCATCATTGAGTGGTGCAAGTAATTTGAGGACTTCTTCATCGCCTTCACGGCATTCGATTGCTAAAGCACCTTGCCCAACTGCAGGCAAACAAGCTGCGATATCAAGCTCACCGCGTATTCTCTCGTCCAGCTCAATACGTTGCAAGCCGCTCGTTGCCAGAATAATGGCATCGTATTCACCAGCATCTAACTTGCCCAAACGAGTGCCAACATTGCCGCGCAAGGTTTTGATTTGCAGGTCAGGACGATAGGCTTTGATCTGGCATTGACGACGTAAACTTGATGTCCCAACGACTGCACCTTGTGGCAACTCATCAATACTATTATAAGTATTAGAGACAAAAGCATCTGTTGGTGAGGCGCGTTTACAGTAGACGCCTAATGTCAGGCCTTCGGGAAGCTGCATCGGTACATCTTTTAATGAATGCACTGCAATATCTGCTTGTTTGTCATACAGCGCTTGTTCAAGCTCTTTTACAAACAATCCTTTACCACCGATTTTAGCCAAAGGTGTATCCAAAATCTTGTCACCCTTAGTGACAATTTTTAGTAAATTAATCGTCAGATTAGGATATAACGCCAATAAGCGATCACGAATATGCTCGGCCTGCCATAAGGCTAAAGGACTTTGACGTGTAGCAATATTTAGAGTAGTTAAAACAGGTTGCTGCGGATTGCTCATAAAGGGCCTCAATAAGTTCGATACTAATACTATAGTGGCTATAGTCCCTATGTCAGTACTATTCGTATTTATACTGAATAATATCGATATTACTCGATAGGGCAAGTTTGCCAAAGCATAGGCGACTCAAATGATTAATAGTAGATGCTGACGCAAAAAAATACCCCTATTTAAGCATAAATAAGGGTTTGATGATATGGATGATTGGGCGCTATCAGGACAGCCTATCACATGCTTTGGATTTTATCACGTAAGGCAGGTAAGTGACGACGACTGACCGCTAGCGTCTCATCAATACCTTTAAAACGTATCTGATACTGGCCTGCGTCTAAGGTTTCTAAAAAGTCCAAATAACTAAGGTTGATGATGGCATTGCGATGTACTCGGAACAGACGATCATCGAACTCTTGCTCTAACTCTTTTAGCGTTTCATCAATCAATACAAGACCATCTTTATGGCGTACTTTGACGTATTTTTGATCTGCCGCAAAATAATAGATATCTTTTAGCTTAATCAATTCAACACCGCGATGCGTACGAGCAGCGATATGTTCACGTATCGGACGTGCTGTCGGGTCTTCAAGCTTGCGAATTTCGTTTAGTTGAGCGGCATTTAGGTTCTTTGCTTTGTTTAATGCCTCTAGTAGCTCATCTTTGTTTGCAGGTTTCAGCAAATAGCCAATTGCATTGGCTTTTAATGCTGCGATCGCATAATGGTCGTATGCCGTCACAAATATAATCGCTGGTGGATGCTCAAGTTTGGCAAGTTCTTGAGCACAGCGTACGCCGTCCATTTCAGGCATTCGGATATCTAATAATATAATATCTGGCTGCTGGGTTTTTACAGCGACGATGGCTTCTGCACCTGTTGTGGCCTGAGCAACGACTTCATGGCCTGACTCCTGTACAATTCTCACCAAGCGCTCACGCGCTAGGGGCTCATCATCACAAACTACGATACGCATGCAAACTCCCATCCAAGGACATACTTAATATTTTATTTAATAATATTACGGCTATATTAGCACTCATTATCAATCACTTAGAATATAAAATCTAAATTATTTAATAAAATTCTGACAAAAACCACCAGTTTTTATAGCGGACAATATACTCCTGCTATCGGTAGATTTTATATGGTGTAATTGTGTTTCACGGTAGTTATGATATTACTTATTCGTAATCATTATTTATCAAACATAAATTATGACGTCTATACATGGCGATGCAATAAGTATGCCAAATAGGCTTTTAAGAGTTGAAAAAATGGAGAAAGCTAATAAAGAACAGTAGGTTATAAACCGACGTCTTGTAGAGGATAGTCGATGATGGTGATAATTTGAGTGCTGGCTACCGAGCTTTGAATGTCAGCACTTTGACCAAAATGGGCACGCAAACGATCAGCTTGAATATAGAAATTCATATGCTGGCGCAAATCATGATTGATAATTAATGTCTTTTTGGGAAGCGCAACATCAATCATAATTTTAACTCGGTGTTGTTCCCACGTGACTTCGATATTAATGCAGATAGTTTCTGTCGTCATCTCTACCACATTGAGCAGTATTTTCTCTAGCACGCTTTGTAGCGTTAGCGCAGTGATAACCATGTCATACATGATATCTTCTTCAGGTAACGTCCAATTGACTTCGAGCTTGTCTGCTAAACGACTAGATTCGATTGCCAAA
The DNA here is from genome assembly GCF_013414195.1 of Psychrobacter sp. BI730. Lineage (GTDB taxonomy): Bacteria > Pseudomonadota > Gammaproteobacteria > Pseudomonadales > Moraxellaceae > Psychrobacter. Next base: position 183,721 of record NZ_JAATTV010000005.1, on the reverse strand, counting down.
TAATGCTCACAAAGATCGACCTCTTCTTCAAAGCTAATCTCGCGTGTACCACTAAAACTAGCACGGAACAATGCAGAGACGTGCTGTAATAAGTCAGCGGCTTTGGGCGGGTTCGATTCAATCAGTGATACAAGTGTATTGATAGTATTGAAGAAAAAGTGCGGAGCCGTACGGGCTTTTATGAGATCATTTTGTGCGGTCAGTTTATATTCAAAAGACAGCTTTAGCGCATTTAGCTCACGGTAGCTACGCAAAAAATATAATAAAAATACAGTCGTGAAAACACCAGCCAACAAGGTATTAAGCACGATATTCAATACAAACGTGCGACTATCATATGTTAGCCAACCGAAATTAATCATAGATAATGTGACTAACGCCATCGAAACTGCAGCAGCAAACATCAGTAACAATACAATGCGCATACTTACGCTAAGAATACTGGCATTTTTGAATGCAGGGCGTAGGTAGTCAACTAAATACAGTGAGGGAATAACTGTTAGAGCATTTTGAATGAAACTACGTACAAACTGAATCATGAAATCTGACCAAGTGGCTAAGCTATGGCGCTCCATTACCGTTAGGAACAAGGACCAAAAAAAGATATATGTCAGCCACTGCCAAGGCCTCATGATTTCCATGAGTTTAGGAATAAAAAACTCTAAGCGTGTAGCTAGTAAGGCAACCTCATCATTTGCTATACTCGAGTTCTTATTCTGCTGACTTGTCTTGTACCGATATGAACGCCAATTCTTCAAAACCTAGTAATCCTGAATCAAGTAAAAGTTCATCTGTCTCTGATTTTAGCACAGATGCTCCGATAACAAGTACCACAACGCAGACTGCGCCTGCTAGTAGCCAAGGCCAACAAATGTGGGGCGGGCGCTTTAGTGAAGCGACAGATAGCTTCGTTGCTGCCTTTACTGCCTCTGTGGGCTTTGACCAACGCTTTGCTCGTCACGATATTCAAGGCTCGATTGCTCATGCAACGATGCTGAAAGAATGTGATATTTTAACTGCCGATGAAGTTGCCACCATTGTTGACGGCTTGCAGCAAGTATTGCGCGAGATTGAAGCAGGTGAGTTTAACTGGTCGATCGCTCTCGAAGACGTGCATATGAATGTAGAGTCGCGTTTAACTGATATTATAGGTGCCGTTGGTAAAAAGCTACATACTGGTCGTAGCCGTAACGATCAGGTAGCCACAGATATTCGCCTATGGTTGCGCGAAGAGACTGATAATATTATTGAGTTATTAGTACGCTTACAAAGTGGCTTGCTTGATTTAGCTGAGAAGCATACTGATACTATCATGCCAGGCTTTACTCATTTGCAAACGGCACAGCCTGTTAGCTTTGGCCATCACGTGATGGCATGGTTTGAGATGTTGTATCGCGATACTGAGCGTCTTGTCGATGCACGTCACCGTATCAACCAAATGCCACTTGGTAGTGCAGCGCTTGCTGGTACAACTTTCCCAATCGATCGTACCATCACTGCTGAATTGCTAGGTTTTGAAGGTATTTGCCAAAACTCACTGGATGCCGTTTCAGACCGTGACTTCGCGATTGAGTTTACTTCAGCGGCTTCTATCTTGATGATGCATATGTCACGCATGAGCGAAGAGATTATTCTTTGGATGTCAGCGCAGTTTAATTTTGTGCAGATACCAGATCGCTTCTGTACTGGCTCATCGATCATGCCGCAAAAGAAAAATCCTGACGTACCTGAGTTGGTACGCGGTAAAGCGGCACGCGTCTTTGGTCAGCTGATGACCTTGCTTAGCTTGATGAAAAGCCAGCCGCTCGCCTACAACAAAGACAACCAAGAAGACAAAGAGCCTTTGTTTGATTGCGTTGATACGTTGACAGGTTCGCTATTAGCATTTGCTGATATGCTACCGAATATCACACCAAACAAGGAGAGCATGCGTGCTGCGACGATGAAAGGCTATGCGACTGCGACTGACTTGGCAGATTACTTAGTACGTCAAGGCGTGGCATTCCGTGATGCCCATGAAGTGGTTGGTAACGCTGTTGCTTTAGGCATCAAAGAGGGCGTTGATCTAAGTGATTTATCATTAGCACAGCTACAGCAATTTAGCGATGCTATCGGTAAAGATGTCTTCGACTATCTAACGCTAGAAGGCTCATTAGCAGCTCGTGACCATCTAGGTGGCACTGCACCAAACCAAGTCAAGCAAGCGGTGGTCAATGGCCGTGCTCGCTTAAAAGCCTTTGCCTAATCAGTACTTTTGAATAAAAGCTAACCTGCTAATATAAATTTAACACCCGCTATTTACGCGGGTGTTTTTATTTGTCCTATGACCTCTACTGGATTAGCCAATGTCATTATCAAAATATCACTAGCTTTGAAAACCTAAATAAAAAGGTTAAACGTAGATAGTATTTGTCATACACCAACTACCAAAGACTTTATAACAAATGGATAGAGGTCTAACGATATACATTAGTACCCTTTGCTAAATCTACCAAGACCGTTATCATAGACTCATATGATATTTGATTTAACCACTTAATATAATGAATAAGGAATGCCTTATGACTGAGACTTTTAACCCTCAAGCAAATACTGTGTTTTGTCGTAAATATAAGCAAGATTTGCCAAAGATGCCGCATCCACCCTTCCCTAATAAAAAAGGTCAAGAGCTGCAAGAGACCGTATCTGAAAAGGCGTGGAAAGAATGGCTGGAGCATCAAACGATGCTTATTAATGAGAATCATCTAAGCATGATGGATCCTGCCGCCAAAAAGTTTTTAACAGAGCAGCGTGATAAGTTCTTAGACAACGAAGACTATGAGCGTGCACAAGGCTGGACACCAGAGAGCTAGGATGTACTTGCTTTCTACTAGCTACATTTAGTAGTTATAAAAAAACGCGCTTACTATAGCGCGTTTTTTGTTATAAGGTGAAAATCAATGTCTTTCTTATCAGCCTTCATCACTATCTGACGTTTCAAGCTCATTGGCTGATAACGTGCTAACTTGACGAGCAGCTAAGCGATCATTGGCTTCTTGCACCGCTTTTTCGACCATCGTATAGTCTGAATGACGCACGTCCTGCCCACTGATATAGTTAATCACTAGCTCTGCGACATTTTGTGCATGGTCACCAATACGCTCTAGCGATCGTAATATCCACATGATATTAATGACTTTTGATACGTGGCGTGAGTCTTCCATAATATAGGTCATCAAAGCACGAATGGCTGACTGATATTCGGTATTGACCGCGCTGTCATTACGCATCACTTCAAACGCTTGCTCCGCATTCGATTGACTAAAAGCTTCCAGCGAGTTGTTTAGCATCAGACGAACTTGATTGCTCAGATGCTGAACTTCAGCATAGCCGTATGCTGATTTGCCTTCTGCCGCTATTTTACTGGCCATTCGCGCAATTTTTACCGCTTCATCGCCGATACGTTCCAAATCAACCACACCTTTACTGATTGACATGACTAAGCGCAAATCACTGGCTGCTGGCTGGCGCTTGGCGACCAATAACAAAATGTGCTCGTCGAGTTCGACCTCCATTCGATTGATATCGAAATCCATATCGATGACTTCTTGCGCCAGTGTTTCATCTTTATCGATCAGAGCATGAATAGCTTTGGCCACTTGGTTAGCCGCGCTATCACCCATGTATAAAAATAAACGGATGGCTTCATCAAGATCTTGGTCAAAACTTTTGGAGATATGCTTATCACTTTGCATAAGAGGTATTCCCTAGAATCTATATTTTAATAGCGCAGTGTGCTTATGAAGTTAGAAAGTCGGCTTATGACATACTAATCAGCTTTGTCTGCTTGTACCGACTTCAATCTCAATCAATATTAGCCATAACGACCTGTAATATAGTCTTCTGTCGCGGTTTGGGTAGGCTTGGTGAATATTTGATCGGTCTCACCCATCTCAATCATATCGCCCAAATACATATAGACCGTGTAGTCAGATACGCGTGCTGCCTGCTGCATATTGTGAGTGACGATAGCGATGGTATAGTCGTTTTTCAGATCTTCGATCAAATCTTCGATAGCACCCGTCGAGATAGGATCCAACGCTGATGTCGGCTCATCAAGCAACAATACTTCAGGCTTGGTCGCGACGCTACGGGCGATACATAGACGCTGCTGCTGGCCACCTGATAACGACAGTCCTGATGCTTTTAGCTTGTCTTTCACTTCTGGCCATAGCGCTGATTTTTTCAGTGCCCACTCGACGCGATGATCTAGCTCGTCTTTGCTTAATTTTTCATATAGTCGTACGCCAAAGGCGACATTGTCATAGATTGACATCGGGAACGGCGTTGGCTTCTGAAAGACCATACCAACTTGTGCACGCAATAAGTTCACATCGATGTCTTTACCCAAGATGTTTTTGCCATCTAAATTGATATTGCCCTCTGCGCGCATACCTGGATATAGATCGTACATACGGTTAAAGGTACGCAGTAGCGTAGACTTACCACAACCTGAAGGACCAATAAAAGCGGTCACTTTTTTATCCGCGATATCGATATTGATGTTTTTCAATGCCTGAAAATCATCGTAATAGAAGTTTAGATCTCGAACTTCCATTTTTGCAGCAGGCATATTCTTAGGAATATCTTGAATCGTTTGTTTATTAAAATCAGCAGTGTTTGGTTGCTGAGCTTGGGCGCTAGTAGACATGGGTCTATTTAATAGGCTGCCTGTTGCCGTATTAAAGTTGTCAGCAGTCGTGTTCGTACGGACGTTGCTTAGGACATCATTCATAATATTTCAACCTAGCTCAATTAATTTCATATAAGTTTAAGTAAATGCTTAGCGTGTAGCGTACTACAGTCTGGTCTGCTCTCAGCCCTTATTTGGGCTGACCTCTACCACCGATAAATCTTGCCAATATATTCAACACTAGAACAGATGCGGTGATAAGTAGTGCTGCCGCCCAAGCCAACGTATGCCAGTTGTCATAAGGACTCATCGCAAACTGGTAAATGGTATTGGGTAAGTTAGCAATAGGCTGCCCCATATCTGTACTGAAGTACTGATTGTTAAGTGCGGTAAATAGTAACGGTGCTGTCTCACCAGTGATTCGAGCAAAGGCCAGTAGCACACCTGTGGTCAGTCCAGCTCGTGCAGCTTTTACCGTTACCTGAGTGACCAGTTTCCATTTAGGAGTCCCTAGCGCATAAGCTGCTTCGCGTAGACTATTCGGTACCAAGTTCAGCATGTTTTCTGTCGTACGCACGACCACTGGAATAACAATCAGCGCCAATGCCAACGCGCCCGCCCAACCAGAGAAACTTTGACCTTTTACCATCAGCGCATAGATAAATAGACCGATGACAATCGATGGCGCTGACAATAGAATATCATTTAAAAAGCGAGTGACCTTGCCCAGCATACTGCCTTTAGAAAACTCAGATAAGTAAACACCTGTCATAAGACCAATAGGTGCACCGATAAACAAGCCTGAAAACGCCAACATGACCGAACCAACGATAGCATTGCGTAAGCCACCCGCACTCATCGGTGGCGGCGTATCAGCGGTAAAGATTGGCAACTGCACCATGCCTTGGAAGCCTTCAACAAACAAAGTCACCAAAATCCATGATAACCAAAACAAGCCAAAAATCATCGCTGACATGGCAAAGCCTAGACCTAACTTGTTGGTCAAACGACGCTTGTTATACAGGCTTTGATTGTAGCGGGTAGCGCCGTTTGGCTTAGTAGGTAGTGGTGCATTGATCGTATTGTTAGCAGGCATAATATTTATTTCCCATATCTTTTATCAATATCTATCAAGGTTCAATAAATCGGTAACAGACTTATCGGTTACCTGCTTTGTGATCCATGCGCATGAGCATCAGTTTTGCTAAAGACAGCACAATGAAGGTGATGACAAATAAGATTAAGCCTAGATGTAGTAGGGACGCAAGATGTAGCTCACTAGACGCTTCAGCAAACTCATTGGCCAAGGCCGAGGTAATCGTCACACCAGACGTGAATAGGCTTGGACTGATATTAAACGCATTACCAATCAAGAAAGTAACTGCCATCGTCTCACCCAATGCACGACCAAGACCCAAAATCACACCACCAACGACACCAGCTTTGGTATAAGGCAGGATAATCTTGAACATGACTTCCCAAGTCGTCGCGCCCATGCCATATGCTGACTCTTTCAGTAGATCTGGTACGACAGAGAAAACATCACGCATGGTGGCAGCGATGAACGGTATGATCATAATGGCAAGCACTAGAGATGCGGTAAACATACCTAGCCCCATAGGTGCACCTGCAAACAGCTTACCGACAATAGGCAAAGGACCGACGTGCTCAATAAACCATGGCTGAATGTGATCACCAAAGAATGGCGCAAATACGAACAATCCCCACATGCCATAAATGATAGATGGGATACCAGCCAACAACTCAATGGCGATACCAAGTGGTTTTTTGAGGAACTTAGGGCACATCTCGGTTAAAAATATCGCAATACCGAAACTGACTGGAACCGCGATAACAATGGCGATAAATGACGTGACTAAGGTGCCGTAAATAGGCGCTAATGCCCCGTATTCATTGGCGACTGTATCCCAGTTATTGCTGGTATAAAATCCCAAACCAAACTCTTGAATACTCGGCCATGCTCCAACAATTAGAGACACCAAAATGCCCCCTAGAGATAGAAGGACGAGTATGGCAAACGCCTTAGTAGAGTTGACAAATAAAGCGTCGTAACGTTTTTGTTTAGCCAGTTGGGACCTTAAGTCTGTCATAAGTGTCTCAGCATTGAATGGGATGAATCGAAATATTAAAAAGATGTATATCAGGTCTTAACACAACAAACTTAAACGGTATGAGTAAGCATATCTATCGAGATGTATTCATCAAATTTGCTGTATTAAAACCTCTCAAACAACTACCGGAGAATAGTTATTCGAGAGGATAACTTGTAGGATACTAAATAGTATTTAGCAGAAACAAATTACTGAGCTGGCTTGTAGACAGGCTGTCCATCGCTACCTTTCACTTCGTTCCACTTCTCTTTGAACAAGGCTACTGCCGTGTCAGAGAATGGTACGTAGTCTAGTTCCATGGCGCTGTCATCACCTTGGGTATAAGCCCAGTCAAAGAAGTTCAACACGCCAGCGACTTGCTGAGGATTTTCTGGTTGCTTATGTACCAAGATAAAGGTCGCAGCAGCGATAGGCCATGCTTGGTCAGTTTCAGAGTTGGTGATGACTTTATAAAAGCCTTCTTGTTGTGACCAGTCGATATCACCTGCTGCAGCAAACGTCTCAGCAGATGGCTGTACGATGTTACCAGCTGCGTTTTTCAGCGCAGTATGTGACATCTTATTCTGCTTAGCGTAAGCATACTCAACATAGCCGATAGAGTTTTTCATACGGTTTACGTAGCTTGAGACGCCTTCGTTACCTTTACCGCCTGCACCAGTAGCAGAGGTCGGCCACTTGACGGTTTTATCAACGCCAACGGTGTCTTTCCAGTCTGGTGAAACCTTGGCAAGATAGTCAGTAAAGTTAAACGTCGTACCTGAACCATCTGAGCGGAATACTGTTGTGATTGGGGCATCTGGCAAGGTCAAATCTGGGTTCATCGCCTTAATCGCAGGGTCATTCCAGTTACTGATTTTACCCAAATAGATATCAGCCAACGTTGTGCCGTCTAGCTTCAGTGCGCCAGGCTCAACACCGTCGATGTTGACAATTGGTACAACACCACCGATGACTGTTGGGAACTGAATCAAACCTGCTTCGTCTAACTCTTCAGGCGTCATTGGGGCATCAGAAGCACCAAAGTCTACTGTTTTTGACTGAATTTGTTTGATACCACCAGATGAGCCAATCGACTGATAATTGACTTGGCCACCGGTCGCAGCATTGTAGTCATATGACCATTTCGCATAGATAGGCTGCGGGAAAGACGCACCTGCACCTGTAATATTCATAGCGATATTTTCAGCAGATTTAAAATCTGACGTAGCAGAAGATGCTGTCTGAGAAGTTGTTTCAGCTGTTGTCACAGCGCTACTGCTAGTATCAGCAGTTGGCTCCGCCGTATCTGTTGACTTATTACACGCCGTAAGCATTAATGTACAACTGACGGCCACTGCTAATAACGAATAACGCATGTAGGACTCCTGAAGTTTAACAACGGTATAAAAAAGCATTGCTTGTGATATGCGTGCTATCTTGCCAAATCTTTATGACAGTTTAATGACAACTTCTAGAATCCTTCATTCGCTTTACATAATATTTGAATAATTCGTCTACAACCTAGCAATACTAAGCACCCTCATCTATCAACACTCAGAAAAATTATTCACAAAAATATGGAATCGTGTGTTTGACACAGAATATTTGTATCCAAATACTATTAGCCGTTGGTACAGAATTTTGTTAATATGAAGGCTGATTTACAACACTGACAGACTCGGGGTGCGGTGTATTTTTGGCTCACTTTATTAAACTTGCTTTATTAAAGTAGTCGCCTTGATACATTCGCTGAGAGATCACCCGCCGAACCTGATGCGGTTAGTACCGACGCAGGGAAGTCTTAAGCACTTTGTTATTTATGACAAAGGGCGCGTAGAAATACATTTTTATCGTCACTACTGTCTTAATATGCGTGATGCATAACCAGATAAGAAGAGAGGATATAAAGCTGCGTCCAATATTTGATGAGCACCATGCGCGACGATACTTTTTGGTCGAAGTTGTGGGTTCATGATATAAACTTGTCTAGATGATGGATGCCTACCCCCGCAGATACTGGCGGTGTTGATTTTATTCAAAAACCAACACGCTAGGACAGCATATGACTACTGCAGACACTACTTCAATTGCACCGAAAGCCCAAACGCATAACCCAGCCGACAATACAACGCTTGCTTCAAATGCTGCTGACACGACCAACGTCAAGGCAGATAAAAAAGCAGATGCACTAAAAACCCCTGCTCACCGTGCCGCAAGTGATGCCCGTTTCGAAGAAGATGCGCGCGACCTACACCGTATTTTACCTGCCTCAAGAAAAGTCTATATCGAAGGCTCAAGACCTGACATCCAAGTACCGATGCGTGAAATCAGCTTGGCTGATACGCCTGTAGGTGGCACTGGAGATAAAGACGGTGAGCATAATCCACCGTTTTATGTGTATGACACCTCAGGTGTATATACCGACCCTAATGTCGATATCGACCTCACACGTGGATTGCCAAAATTGCGTGAGAACTGGATCGCAGAACGCAATGATACAGAGCAACTAAGTGGCCTATCTAGCTCATACGGACAAGCGCGTGCTCGCGACATCAGCACTGCTAACCTTAGATTTTCTCATATCGATAAACCGCGTCGCGCCAAAGCAAGACAGAACGTCACGCAAATGTACTACGCACGCCGTGGCATCATCACTCCTGAGATGGAATATATCGCCATACGCGAAACGCAAAAGCAGCATGAACTGACCGATATGCGTCAACACGATGGCGAGAGCTTCGGTGCCAATACTCCTCAAATCATTACTCCTGAATTCGTTCGCGATGAAGTGGCAGCTGGACGCGCAATTATCCCAAACAACATCAACCACCCTGAATCTGAGCCAATGATCATCGGGCGCAATTTTTTGGTGAAAATCAATGCCAATATCGGTAACTCAGCGTTGGGTTCGTCTATCGATGAAGAAGTATCCAAAATGACGTGGGCAACACGTTGGGGTGCGGATACCATTATGGATTTATCAACGGGTAATCATATTCATGAAACCCGTGAATGGCTAATCCGTAACTCTCCTGTGCCGATTGGTACGGTACCGATTTATCAAGCATTAGAAAAAGTCGATGGCGTCGCGGAAGACCTAACGTGGGAGATATTCCGTGATACGTTAATTGAACAAGCAGAGCAAGGCGTGGATTACTTTACTATTCACGCTGGCGTGCTATTACGCTATGTACCGCTCACCGCAAAACGTCTGACAGGTATCGTCTCACGTGGTGGTTCTATCATGGCGCAGTGGTGTCTAGCCCATCACAAAGAAAGCTTTTTATACACGCATTTCGAAGATATCTGCGAGATTATGAAACAGTACGATGTGGCATTTAGTCTAGGTGATGGCCTACGTCCTGGTTGCTTACAAGATGCCAATGATGAAGCGCAGTTCGGTGAGCTACGTACGCTTGGTGAATTGACCAAAGTCGCATGGGAGCATGATGTACAGGTGATGATCGAAGGCCCTGGACACGTCGCGATGAACCGGATCAAAGAAAACATGGACTTGCAGCTTGAGCTATGTGCTGACGCGCCTTTCTATACTTTAGGGCCATTAACCACAGACATCGCCCCAGGTTATGACCACATCACTAGCGCTATCGGAGCTGCCATGATTGGTTGGTTTGGTACCGCGATGCTATGCTATGTCACACCAAAAGAGCACTTAGGGCTACCAAACAAAAAAGACGTTAAAGACGGCATTATTACTTATAAAATCGCTGCACACGCTGCTGACCTTGCTAAAGGTCATCCAGGAGCACAAGCACGTGACAATGCGCTATCTAAAGCACGTTTTGAATTCCGCTGGGATGATCAGTTCAATCTAGCGCTCGACCCTGATACGGCACGCGAATATCATGATGAGACGTTGCCAAAAGACGCTCACAAATCGGCACACTTTTGCTCCATGTGTGGTCCTAAGTTTTGTTCAATGAAAATCACTCAAAACGTGCGTGAATATGCAGCAGGACTGGATAAAGATACCGCTAACCAAAAAGTAACGCCGCAAACGGGTGACCTAACCGATGCTGGTCACCTAATCAAAGAAGTAAATACAGAACTCGTCGGACAAGTGGGTGAAGCCACTGCTGAGGAAATTCGCCAAGGCATGGCCGAGATGACTAAAAAATATAACAACGAAGGACGTCAGTTATATAAAGAGGTGTAGAGTTAATAACCTATACTTTTGAAATAAGAAAGGCCCTACTATTTAAGTATTTGCACACTTATCTAGTAGGGCTTTTTTTGGCTTATTTACTTATGCTTTATGTGCGAATTTTCATTTACTATGTTTACACTTTAGATGCTTCATAAATCTCTTCAATTGAAGCATTAATTGTCTCAGCAAATTTACTATCGCTTTGTTGCTTACTCAAGCCTTCGGTAAAAGCACGCGAGAAGCTCGCAATCATACCTGGGTTTTGTTTTAGCTTGGCACAAGCATCGCTACGACTATAGCCACCAGATAACGCCACAACTTTTAACACTTTAGGGTGGTCAATCAGCTCCTGATAAAACCCTGCCTCTTCTGGTAACGTCAGCTTAAGCATCACTTGATGTTCATCATTCAAGCGTTCCAGATTGCGCAGTATATCTGTCTTCAACAGTAACTCGCACTTATGCTTTTGAGTGCTCTCAATATTGACCTCTGGCTCGACGATAGGCATCAGGCCTTTTGAGATAATTTGCTTAGCCACATCAAACTGCTGCTGTACCACAAGCTCGATACCATCGACATTTGGCTCATAGATGACTGAGCGCATTTTAGTACCGAATACAGGATAGTTTTTTGCTTTATCTAATAATAGATCTAGATTCGGGATTGGCTTCATAACTTGTACGCCGCTCATTTGCTCAGCCAGACCTTTGTCTACCTTTAAAAATGGTACGATATTTTTATCTTCCCATAGGTAATTAGCTGTCGACTTACCATTGACTTCGCGCTCCATGGTATCTTCAAATAAAATTGCACCAAGTACACGCTCGCTATCAAAACAGTCACACGTCATGATACGAGCACGCATTTCATGAACCAAATCAAACATGGCTTCATCGTTATCATAGTCGTCGCTGCTGACACCATAAGTCTCTAACGCTTTCGGTGTGCTGCCGCCACTTTGATCAAGAGCAGCAATAAAACCTGAACTATTTTTTATACGCTGTAATTGCTTATCGTATTCCATTGAGCCTGCATCCTATTTTTATTGGTTAAATTAAATATCATAAACTAAGCTTTTTTATTCCATACAAGCCGTGTTATTTGTAGATAACCTTATCATAGGATGATTTGTATGCCTATATAGGATACGTGACAATATAGCCAAAAAATCATGAAACCAATACTTTTAGACAATGTGCATTACGCCAAAAACAGTACCCCTACACAGCAGACTGCCAATACTAATCCTATTATATTAATACGGTTCAACTGCTCTTTAAATACACCTACGCCGATCAATGTCGCTACGGCAATAACACCGACATTCATACCAGTGAAAACAATACTAGGAGAATCATGCAGCACTTGGTGTGCCCGCACATAGGCATAAATATTGCCCATGTTTAATGCGCCGAGCAGTAGACCTGTCGTAAGAGCTTTTTTTTGCCAACGTACCCGTGTGACAAGTAAATAGATTAAAAGCAATACACCTGCTACGCCAAAGCTAACCAGTAGAGTCAACGGAAAAGCTGCCCCTTGTTTGGCAACTTGTTTGAACAAAATATCAATAATGCCGTAGCCTGCCCATACCCCGAATAACCACAGTGGCGTATGCTTTGCTTGCCGAGTAATATCGTTATGCTGTGGTCGATAGACAAGCGCACCTAATGCCAAAAATCCTAACGCCAATCCAAGTATACGTGTACCAGTCAGCACCTCACCGAATAGCAAAAAAGCCGCTACGATAGGAATAATGAGTGATAAGCGCTGAGACGCGTCGGTTGCTACCATCCCCACCGCTTCAATAGCCCGTCCCAGAATAATAAATACGGCAGGTAATAGTACTCCAAGCGCAATGATGATTGCCCAAGCGCTATCAAGCGCATGTATGGCACTTACATCAGGTTTTAGTAATACCCAAGTCAGTAAAAAAGCCACAGGATAGCCTGCCACGATGGTCTGACGAATATCTATATTTTTCTGGCGCAATATTTTCAAAAGTACTGAGACGGCGACGCTACATAGCACCGCTATTATTAAATACATCATTCACTGCTACCTTTTGAACTTCAATGTTGAGTTATTACTGTTCGTACATTTATAAAAACCATTAAATAAAATGCCTGCTAATCAGCTGATTTTCGCAATGAAATCATGCTTATAAAAGCAATATTTAAAATATGAATAAGTTTGGATGTGGAATGTAACAAAATATGTTTTCCACAGCAATCTATTTATTATTGTTGTGACTAAGGCACTAAAGACACAGCTATTCTTAAGTAAATTACAATTAGCATGCAGGTATGATTAGTAATTTTGCTAAAATAGCACCTAATCCCAATCACAAAAGTAAAGATTCTAGATAACGAGTGCTCTCGTTCATCTTGACGTACTGCTATTGATGTTTTATTACTGCCTATGAATGCTTTATTTCGCTTTTTTGAAAACCGCCTACCCGCCTTTCCAGACACACCCATGCCATTGCCATCACCTAAAGATGGTATGCTGAAGTTTTTGTGGGCATGTACCAATGGCTTACGCGGCTGGCTACTAATTTTTATGATTTTGTCCGCTGGTATCGGTATTTACGAGGCCATGCTGTTTGCTTGGATAGGTAATATCGTCGATTGGTTGGGCGTTTATACGCCACAAAATCTATGGGTAGAAAAAGGCGATATGCTACTCATCATGCTCGCTGTCATGATAGTGAGCCCATTGTGGATCGCCTTGTCATCATTTATCCATTTTCAGACCTTGCAAGGCGTGTTTCCTATGCAGATGCGCTGGCGGTTTCATCAGCGAATGCTTGGGCAATCCATGCAGTTTTATCAGGATGAGTTTTCGGGTCGTGTCTCAGCTAAGGTAATGCAGACAGCCCTAGCAGTACGCGATACCGTAATGACCGTCACCGATATGTTTATGTATGTCTCTGTCTACTTTATCACCTCAGGGGTGATTTTGTTTAATTTAGACAGCTTACTACTTATTCCTTTTATTATTTGGCTCGTCTTAGTTGCCATTACCATTTGGTACTTTATCCCTAAGCTCAAGGAGACAGCGATTGTGCAAGCGGATGCCCGTGCCTTGATGACAGGACGAATCACTGATGCTTATGCCAATATCATGACCGTAAAGCTATTTAGCCATTCGCGTCGTGAGCTGGGTTATGCCAAAAATGCCATGGGACAGTTTCTAGGTACAGTACATGCACAGATGCGCTGGGTCAGCTATTTAGAAGTATCGACCCATCTTATCAGTGTGATCTTGGTCAGTAGTACCGCAGGTATTGGATTGTACTTGTGGCAACAAGGCGCAGTTGGTGTTGGTGCTATTGCTGCTGCGACTGCGATGGCATTACGTCTAAATGGTTTGACGCGTTGGATTATGTGGCAGACAGCCAGTTTGTTTGAGAGTATCGGTACAGTTCAAGATGGTATGCGTACGTTGTCAGCACCGCAGACAATCATTGATAAACCTGACGCGCCAGCCCTAGCTGTCACAGACGGGCGTATCGTGTTCGATCATGTTGACTTCAGTTATGAGAATGACGAAGAAGACAATGGACAAACTGGCGAGCCTGTCGATGGTACTAGCATCGCTAAGCGCGCTCCTAACTCATATATCAAACTGTTGGACAACTTCCACTTAGATATTAAGCCGGGTGAAAAGATTGGTCTGGTTGGGCGCTCAGGTGCTGGTAAATCGACCTTGGTCAATTTGCTATTGCGTTTCTTTGATGTGGATAGCGGTAAAATCCTGATTGATGGTCAGGCTATCGATGCGGTTACGCAGGAGTCGTTGCGCCAACAGATTGGTATGGTGACTCAAGATACGTCATTGCTACATCGTACCGTGCGTGAAAACATCGCCTATGGTCGTCCTGATGCTACTGACGAAGAGATTATGATCGCTGCCAGACAAGCTCAGGCATGGGATTTCATCAAAGATCTGTACGATGATAAAGGCAATACAGGACTTGATACCCAAGTGGGTGAACGCGGAGTCAAACTATCTGGCGGTCAACGTCAGCGTATTGCTATCTCACGTGTTATGCTAAAAAATGCGCCGATTTTACTTTTAGATGAAGCCACCAGTGCGCTAGATTCTGAGATTGAATATGCCATTACCGAAAGCTTAAATGATATCATGACCGGCAAGACTGTTATTGCTATTGCCCATCGCCTGTCTACTATTGCCGCACTGGATAGACTGGTCGTTATGCATCAAGGCCGTATCATTGAGCAAGGTAGTCATGATGAACTGTTAGCATTAAACGGTGTCTACGCTCGACTGTGGCAACGTCAAAGCGGTGGCTTCTTAGGTGAAGACAACTAAGATTCATTAAGAGCAATCATAAGAAGACAAACTACGAAAAAATCACTCAAAATAAGTCACAAGGAAGTGTTTATTTTATGGAAGCATTCACAAACCGTATTAATCTTGGCGGAAAACAGGCACGCTACTATGACCTTAGCCAATTTAATCAGCCGCTAGATTCAAGCTCTACTCCACGCGCACCGGCGCACTTCTATGGTGGTAACAGCTTTACGGTTGGTACCTATACGCCATTGTTAAGCGCGTTGACAAGTAATTTTGAGGTCTGCTCCCTCGCCCTGCGTGGTTATTGGTACGATAAGCCACAAAGCCGCCGCCTCACGCGCGAGCAAGATGCTGATATGCTGATTGAGTTTTTAGAAAAGACCCAAGACAAGCCTGTCGTAGGTATTGGTCACTCGCAAGGGGCGACGGCCACAGCGATGGCAGCTGCCAAACGTCCAGAGCTGTTTTCGCAGTTGTACCTGATCGAGCCTGTCACATTTACCAAACACCAAGCCACCTTATATAACCTTTTGCCACGCTCTATCCTACTGAGCCGCGAGCCTTTCAAAAGCACGTTAACCAAGCAATCTACTTGGCCAAGTACCCATAGTTATTACGAGAGCCTACGTGCGCAGCGTGCTTATAAGCGTATCAGCGATGAGCATTTGCAAGTATTTGCTGAACAAAGCCTGAGCAAAAACACAGATGGTAGCTATACGCTTATGTTTGCACCAGAACAAGAGCTGGCCAATTATTTTGGCGCACCTCATATCGATGCCGCACTCAAAAAACTACGCTGTCCCTACACGTTGATTACAGGCAAACCTACCCTGTTCATCAATGACAGAGTACGAAAGCAATGGAAAAAGTTTGTCCCAGATAGCAGTCTTATTTCGCTGTCAGATTATGGTCATCTATTACCAATGGAAGCGCCTGAACTATGTGCTCAAATCATCAACGAGCACTACCAAAGCAGTAAATAAGGATTTACAACGACTAAATTATGACTGACCTCTTTGCCCCTGCACCCACGGATAACTTACTACCCTATGAGGGTAAGGTGAATGATCTAGGCGTGATTATCGACGATGCCACTGCCCTTTATAATACTCTACTAAATGAGCTACCTTGGCAACCAGACATCGTGACGTTATTTGGTAAGACCCATATGACTACTAGGAAAATTGTCTGGATGGGAGACAAAAATGCCAATTATCAATACTCGGGACACGTGCGACAAACCGTTCCATGGTTAGATAAAGTGTTTCACGTGAAACAGAAAATTGAGCAAGCTTTAGTAGAAATCGGTGTCATTGCTAATTTCAACACCTGCCTGCTTAATTACTATCCTTCTGGCGCTGATGGTATGGGCTATCACGCTGATGACGAAAAAGAGCTCGGTCATCAACCAGTCATCGCCTCCTTATCGCTCGGTGCCACACGCAAACTTGTTTTTAAGCATAAAAAAACTCAAGACAAAGTTGAACTTTATCTTGAGTCTGGTCAGCTCGTTGTGATGCACGGTGACACACAGACCTTTTGGAAGCATACGATCACTAAGACAAAGACGGTCGATGCTGGGCGAATCAGTCTAACGTTTCGGCATATGCTTACATCTTGATACTATCGCTGACTTAACGAGCCATTAAGTGTTTATGCGAGACGCTCCAAAAAACGCTCACGGTAACACTGATAAGCAGCTTCACAAACATTGGCAGTGTAGCTAGCATTAACACCACCTGCGACTACTGCACCCACCGCTGGAATGATTTGCGCCGCTTTTGTCTTAACGATGTTAGTGGCTACTTTAGTCGCTGTTTGACGCAGTACACGAGAGATAACTTCTTCATTAATCTGATTGAATGCCTGAGTCTCTGGATCTTTAATCATCGCATGAGTGTCATCTAACGCCGCTTTACGCTCTTCAACAGAGTCAGAAGTTGCTACAGCCAACAAAGACATCGCAAATAGCTGCTCGCCTTTATCATTGATATCAAAGCCATAGTACGTTGCATATTCTCCAATCGCACGTAGGTTGGCTGTAATAAGCCCAACGACATCAGCAGGGATACCTGCCCAGCCTACAACCCCTGTAGTCACCCCTTGCGCACTGGTTAGCGCTACATATTTGCTTTTAAAAAGCTTAACTTGTTTATCTACAACCGCAATAGGTAGACGTTTAATGTCGCCAAGCGTTTTGATAGAGGAGTCATTAATATCTGCTTCTTCTTGATAGCTATCGATAACGTCTTGAGTGTCCAATGTCCAATTGGCTGCATCACTCAAAGCAGTAATCGTTTCTTCAGTTGCTTTTTTTAGAGAATCGCCAAATTGCGGGGCTTCCATTAACGCATCACCGGCTGCTACCACAGGGGTATTAAGCACTGCGAGCGTCTTATCCAAAATCCCTTTATCAGGGTTTTTCCACGCTTCTATCTCTGCACGAACTTTTGCTTCATAAGCAATGTGGTCATCTGTTTTTTCATTGCTGGTCTTATTATTGATAGCCTTATTGTTGATAGTCATATTATTTCCTTTATTAGTAACGTTCGCTTTCTATCCTATGATAAATAAGCGAAGACTACAGGGACGTTCTGTTGTCCAAAATAAAACTTTTGTATGATTTGTTAAGTCATCAGTTAAGTTTACTGGGTTTCAACAGATATCCCCTTACTAATAAATCCTACCAAACACTACCTAATATTTGGGCAATCTTGACATTCACTCAGCTGCCGCTAAGACAATCTTGCCAAAAGCATCGCCTTTTTGTAGCTCATGGTGCGCTGCAACAACTTCTGAGAGTGGATAAGTTTTTTGAATTTTTAAAGTTAGCTTACCATCGGCTACTTCCTGTAAAACACGCGCCATATCTTGACCACTACGCTGCGCTTTATAGCCTGCTACTGCTAAGTCTTTTTGCTGACCGGCTTCTTTGAGCTTATCAACCCAGATAGTTGGCAACACATTTACTCGAGCACCTGTCTTGAGAACGCTAAGCGCGCGGACACCTGCTTCATCGCCGACTAAATCAAGTAGCACGTCGGCTTGTAGGTCAGGGAAATCTTCATCTTTGGTATAATCTATCCAGCCCGCCAGCTTAGATACGTCTATCAACTCATCAAGCTTGGCGTACTTTTCTGGCGAGCAAATTACCGTCACCTTGATGTTATCTTGCGCCACTTTATTCATAAGCAGTTGGATCAACAAATGACCGACACCGCCTGCTGGTGCATTAATAACCACATGCTCGCCTGTTTTTATATCAGCAAAATCTACAAACTGTAGCGCCGTTTGTCCGATACAAGGCAAAGCACCTGCCTGCTCTAAGCTGACATTGTCTGGTACTTTCGCAAGCAACTTGGCATCTACTGCCACATATTGCGCATAGCCGCCACCGGTAAAGGTCAAGGCCGCTACTCTATCGCCCACAGCAAACTCATCGCTATTACTGCTGACTACTTCGCCTGCTACATCGAACCCTAAAATAGCTGGCTGATCATTCTCAAACTTGTCTTTACGGATGTTTCCCGCACCCCAGCCTTTACCTTGACGGGTCTTATAATCGACAGGGTTAATTCCGGCATAGGCAATTTTTACTAGTACTTGGTCATCCTGTGGCTCAGGAACATCAGCACCATCTTAGTATTTCATTACTTCAGGCTCACCGAACTCGCGTATGAGTACGGCGTGCTGAGTCTTAGGTATGTTATGGTTAGCTTGTTGATTGTTATCAGTAGTAGACGCTGTTGCCATCGTAGAATATCCTTATATTTTGTTTATCAGGCTGTACTTGTTAT
Organism: Psychrobacter sp. BI730; assembly: GCF_013414195.1. Taxonomy (GTDB): domain Bacteria; phylum Pseudomonadota; class Gammaproteobacteria; order Pseudomonadales; family Moraxellaceae; genus Psychrobacter. The sequence goes on along the minus strand of NZ_JAATTV010000005.1, from coordinate 164,653 downwards.
TCATTTTATTGAAACGTTGTACTGTTAATAGCACTTTCAATCGAGAACATGGTTAATCAATAATATGATCAATAAAGACAATTGTTCATATATTGATAGATTGCCAATATAATACATTTAGACGAATTATTATAGTTAGGTATTAGGGTAGCATCAGCTCTGCACTGATAGGCAGGTGATCCGATAGCGATGACCAAGGCTTTCCAGTATGTACCCAAGCATCCTTCACAAGCAAATTGCGCACATAGATACGATCTAAGCTGAGTACTGGCAGTTTTGCGGGAAAGGTTGGCAACAGCTTGCCATGACAATGTTTGAACGCTTCTATCATACCGAGATCTGATGCCAGTTTGTCACAAGACATCTTTTTCCAATCATTAAAATCGCCTGCCAAGATGAGCGGTTGATTTGGCGCAATCTCATTTCGAACATAGTCACTAATCGCTTGATACTGCTTGATACGATCACGCTCAAATAAATTTAAATGTGCACACAATACGACAACTGGCATCTCCCAACCGATAGGCTGTACCTCACAGTGCAAGACACCGCGCTGCTCAAGCTTGTTGACCGTAATATTTACATTGTGTTTGGGGTCTAGCGGAAAGCGGCTCAATACTGCATTGCCGTGATGGCCGTTTTCGTACTCTGAGTTTTTACCGTAACTGTTTTGCAAATCTAAAAATTCGCCGAACCATTCATGCTGCGATTGATCTGGGTACTCGTTGTATTGCATATTGCGTTTAAGGTTTTGGCCTTGCACTTCTTGTAGGCACAGTACGTCTGAACCCACAGATTCTAGCGCCTGAGCAATACCTTGCATCTTCACTTGGCGATTCAGCGGTGACATGCCTTTATGGATGTTGTAGCTGGTTAAAACAAAAGAGGTGGTAGTCATAGTTTGGTTAGTTGTACGCTCATTATTTATGGAGTAAAGATCAATAGCTCAGCTACGATAGCACCCATAGTGATGGTAATGACAGACATAAAAAGAGCATTGGCTCGTATTGAACCAATGCTCTCATATTACACCTATGTATTATCAATGGCTAATTCATAAATGGCTGATTCATAAATGAACATCGCGTATAGGTGTCATCGTCAGATTAGTAGCGAGTTACTAGCGCTATTGGTTGATCTTCACCCATGATATCTTGTGGCATAAATACAGCTTTGCCGCCATTGTGGATGACGTGTTCGATGATTTCACCAATTGCATCATCTGTGATGCCTTCCGTAGTCGCATCATTTGCAGGGCTTAACGTTTGTGCTTTTTCGTCAATCTTAGCGGACTGTATATAACCACGGCGTACATAAAGTGTCTCGCCAGCCCCTTGGAAGGCACTGCGATATACCTCCTGTAAATCAGTCTGCAACATATTCGCACCGCGAGCTTTATCTATTTCACCCAACGCAGCTTTGTGCAGTGAGGTACGATACTCTTCTACGGCTTCTTGCACACTATCTACGATATGCTGAGCGCTACTATCTTCTAAATTAGTCGCATTCGATACTGTAGCAATGATATTATCTGGACGATCACAGACTTCTTTGTAGTAGCCAATATTTTTTGCATCACCAACTATCACAAGAGGCATTTTATGCTCGCCCCATAACTCTTGGACGCTTTTATCGACTTGGTTAAAGAATTCTTTTAAGTGACTGCTTTCGTTGTTTGATGAACGATCTGAGCCACCGTCGCCTGTTGTGTATAGTCCGTTGTTTTCGACAGGGAACTGAATGTTCTCCATGTTGTTTTGTGCATCGTCATCTTTATCGAACTCTCTCACGACGCGGTCATTAGAGGCTTCAATCAAACGCGCATTGTCACGGGTTAAGACCACCGTATAATAATGAACCGCACTTGCCATATCACGGACCAAGTCACGCGTAGCAAATCTATCTGAAATCACAACGCGCTCTGTCGTATCAATTGGCATACGGATGACTTGCACATCATCTGTACTAGCAAATATAGCCAACGTATCGAGGTTATAATTGTGATTGAGCTCATTTATTTTATTTTGAATATTATCTAGAATGGTAGTCGCTGTGCGTTTATCGTACTCTTTCGTCAAACGATCTTCGGCAACTTTCAATTGATTTTTTAGAGCGATAGGATCTTGCTCACTAGCTGGATGTTCACGATGCGTTTTAACAAAGATACTTACTGCAGGGTTAGCTTTAGTTTCACGTAAACTTTTAAGAGTCGCTTTCATATATTGCTCCTTGTTTTATTATCATTCATTTTTAAATTTATATATCTCTTCACTCATATATTTTTATGAGTGTAGAAATTTCTATCCGTGTTTTTCTTACATCTTATCGATGCATAATATTTAAATTCCATTATCTTGATGCTAACAGCTATACCCCACTCCCTGTAGGGTTAATTTGCAAGCAAATGATAGCGCTTTGTAAGTAGAGCACTCTATATTGTTAAAGAACTGCCTTAACGAACATAGCTACATATTCAGATAATTATCTTGAGAAGTTGAATCTAAATACCAGAATCTCGACATCTACTTTCAGATTGCTAGCACTGTCCTAATTAGTTGAATCGTATAAAAGTGCTTAGGTTGTATTTTTACCAAACGAACCCATCTTTTATATAATCTATATATAAAATAAGAACACACTGTATATTTCAATAGTAGCCAGACTTTTCTCATTTTGATTAATAATAATTCATTGATATCGGATACCTATATGACACCTTCTCCTTTAGATTTACGCCTTGTCGATTTTGCCGACACTGCGCCACATACATTACAGAGCCAAGTGATTGACGCTATTGATGCTGCCAATGCTTTTTTAGATACCTTAACCGTGATAGAAAGCGACAGTGCTGAAAAAATAAGCGCTGAACAAGCTTTGGCAGATGTGATGAGTTTTGACCATATTAATCTGGCATTAGATCGTAGCTGGGGTATTTTGTCGCATCTCAATAGCGTGATGAGCAACGATGAGATTCGTCATGTTCATCATGAGCTGCTACCAAAGCTATCTGCTTACGGTACGCGAGTTGGACAGCATCAGCCTTTGTTTAATCGCTATCAAACTATCGTCAATGACACAGATTTCTTTGCTACGTTAGAGCCTGCTCGTGCACGTGCAATCGAACTGGCATTACGTAGTTTTGAGTTATCAGGCGTTGCGTTACCTCAAGCTGAGCAAGAAAAGTTTGCCGCTATCCAAAGCGAGTTATCGACCCTGTCTGCAACCTTTTCGGACAATATCTTGGATGCGACGCAAGCATTTGCCCTGCCTTTAGAAGACTCTCAGTTAAAGGGGTTAACAGAGAGTGGCTTGGCACTATTGGCAGATGCAGGCGAGCAATACAAAGCACGTGAGCTTGCTAGCGGTGCTCTTAACCAAGACGATGTAGATGCACTTCCTACTCCTTATTATGTGGCCAGTTTAAATATCCCTGTATATCTAGCGATTATGACTCATGCGGACGATCGTAGCCTACGTGAGACGCTGTATCGTGCTTATGTTACGCGTGCTTCTGAGTTTGATACGCATACCAATGCAAAAGGCAACTCATTAAATAACGCTGACAATATGAGTCAAATCCTCTCATTACGTGAACAAAAAGCTAAGCTACTTGGTTTTGCAAATTATGCCGAAGTATCGCTATCGACCAAGATGGCAGACAGTGTCTTAGAAGTTGAAACATTCTTACGTGACTTAGCAACGCAAGCAAACCCTGCTGCCAAAGCAGATTTGGCACAGCTACAGAAATACGCAAGCGATTATGGCATTGACGAGTTGCAACCATGGGATAGCGCCTATATCGCTGAAAAGGTAAAACAAAGTGAGTTCAGCTTATCCCAGGAGGAAATTCGTCCATATTTCCCATTACCCAAAGTGATTAATGGCTTGTTCACTATCGTTGAGCGTCTATACGGTATAAAAGTACAAGAGCAAAGCTATAAAGAGACAGAAGGTGACTCAGTCTCTCGCTGGCATGACGATGTAAGCTTTTATCAATTATTCGATGCTGATGATCGCTTGCTCGGTGGCTTCTACTTTGACTTATTTGCACGTAGCGGTAAGCGTGGCGGTGCATGGATGAGTGGTTTCCAATCTCGCTATAGTTACGAAGAACTGAACCATCAGCAGCTGCCCGTTTGCTTTATGGTTGGAAATTTCACGCCAGCACTTGATAGCAAACCTAGTTTATTGACTCATGATGAAGTATTAACCTTATTCCACGAGTTTGGTCATGGCTTACATCATTTATTAACCCAAGTGACGGTGGGCGATGTCGCTGGTGTCAATGGCGTCGAGTGGGATGCAGTCGAACTTCCTAGTCAGTTTATGGAAAACTGGGCTTGGGACGCTGAAGGTATCGCCCTTATCAGCAGCCACGTTGAGACTGGTGAGCCATTACCTAAAAACAAGCTCGATGCACTACTAGCAGTCAAAAATTTCCAAAGTGGCATGCAAACGCTGCGTCAGATAGAGTTTGCTCTATTTGACTTGCTCATTCACGCTCATACGCCAGCGCTTAATTACGATGGCATTTTAGAGACGCTCAATACTGTCCGTAATGATATCTCCGTTATGCAAACACCTGACTATAACCGCTTTGCTAATGGTTTTAGTCATATCTTCGCGGGTGGTTATGCTGCAGGTTATTACTCATATAAATGGGCGGAACTGCTATCAGCTGATGCGTTTAGCAAGTTTGAAGAAGACGGTATTTTCAACCCAGCGACAGGCAAAGCGTTCCGTGAATCTATCTTATCTGTTGGCGGCAGTTTCCCGGCCAAGACCAACTTTGAAAACTTCCGCGGTCGTAGCGCCAGTATCGATGCCTTGCTACGCCATAATGGTTTCACTGATGTTAAAAATATTGATGCCGCAAATACTCAAACGACTCGTGAGGTCATTTAAATGCGTTATCAATCATCTAGCCCTAAGCGCCGATTTTTAGCAGGGGTACGTTGTCCGAAATGTCAGGAGATGGACGCTGTGGTGCAAGTCAATATCGTCACCCCTGCCCCAGATGAGTATATTGAATGTACTCAGTGTGGACACACAGAGCACCGCCCCGACCCTGATGCCATTAGTGCAAAGAACCATTTAGAAGATCAGATGGCACGTGATGCGATGGCAACTGGCACTAGCGGCACTGTAAAATTTAAGCCTTAGCGATTTAGTTTTCATACTTAAAAACAGATTAAATACTTTATTATTTAATGGACTATTAAGCCTATCTATCAATAGATAGGCTTTTTATTTTGAGTTTGCTATAGTATGGCTACTTATATTCTTGACTTGAATCGATCACAATATGAAACCAGACAACATCCGGCCTTCATCAACCCACACTTCTAAGAAAAAACAGACTACATCACGTCAGAAAATTTTTGCAATACTTATCTCAGTATTGCTACTTATCGTCATTGTCTACCTTATCGTAGAAAGGTCTGGCACTCAGTCCACACTCCCTATAGATAACGCTACTTCAGCACTAGCAACTGAGCAAACGCAGACAGAATTAGTCACAGACAGCACTTCGGAAGTAGCAGATGACTCTGTGATTGACGATGGTGTACTCACTGACAAACACTCTGAAGAAGCAAATAATGACAGTACGGCGATACCAAATCCTACTGCTATATTAGATGCGCCTCTACCAGAAAATGATAGCTTGGCTAAAGAAGAGATTGATCGTTTAGAGGATGAACGTCAGAGACTGGCCGAACAAGAAAAGTTAGCCGCTGAACAAGTGGCTATGAATAAGCAATTGACTGATATGAAGGCCGAACAAATTGCGCTACTCGAACAACAAATTGCTCAGTTAGAAGCAAACGACTCTAATAAAGCGACGGTTCAATAACCGTATACTTAATTTGGTTATAGAGAGGCTTACGATGGCGATTTTGCAATTCACACATGCCTCTATTCTAAATAGTAGTGCACAGTTGCTTGTTTTACCTGTTAACAATGCTGGTGTCGTTTTAGATCCTGTACTTACACGAGCGAAAACTCTATTTCCTGATAATCATAGTCGCTATCATCGTGCGTGCCGCGATGGTAGTCTGAATGTTGGTAGCTGCTTAATTAATAAGCGTACACGTGAGCAGGTCGGACTTGGTATCAGTAGTAACGGTAACCAGCCAAACTATATTGCCAACCTTGTGATATCAAACCATCCTTATCATCCAGCGCGCACACGTTGGCTGACTGCTGCTTTGACTGATTTGCAACAGCAAATGATCCCGCTTATACGTTACCAAGGCATACGCAGAGTTGCATTGCTTGCGCGGCCACTTATCTCTGGCAAACTAAGTGATATCGTATTCAATGAAAGTAATACAGCAGATACCCTGCCCTTAGACTGGCATGCTGATACTTTGCCATTACTAACTGAGTACTTACAAGACCTACCAAAACTTCGTATCGATATACACCTGCCTAAAAGCATTGAGTTATAAATGGCCTTCTAGCTAGCCAGTCATCATCTTTTTGGACACATAAAAAAACCGCCTTGAATACTCTTACTGAGCATCTCAAGGCGGTTTTTTATTACTTAAACCACATCAGATATTGAGTATTAGTTCTGCTCAACACCTTTCATAGTCAGTTTGATACGACCACGGTTATCAACGTCTTGTACGAGTACTTTAACGACCTGACCTTCTTTTAGATAGTCTGATACATTCTCTACGCGCTCTTCTGCGATTTGTGAAATGTGTACTAGGCCATCCGTGTTTGGCAAGACATTTACAAATGCACCGAAGTCGACGATACGAGCAACGGTACCTTCATAAGTTTTACCAACTTCAACCTCAGCAGTGAGTGCTTCGATTTTACCGATAGCTGCCTTGGTCGCTGCTTTGTTTTCACCAAAGATACGGATAGTACCAGCATCATCGATATCGATAACCGCGCCAGTTTCTTCCGTTAGCTGACGGATAGTTGCGCCGCCTTTACCGATAACGTCACGAATCTTGTCTGGGTTGATTTCGATAACCGCGTAGTTTGGTGCATGAGCATTGATTTCAGTACGGCTCTCAGGCAATACTTGGTTCATTGCTTCTAGGATATGGATACGACCTGCATGGGCTTGTTTAAGCGCTTGCTCCATGATGTCAGGGGTAATACCTTCGATTTTGATATCCATCTGAAGTGCAGTGATACCATTTTTAGAACCGGCCACTTTAAAGTCCATATCACCTAGATGATCTTCATCACCCAAGATGTCTGACAATACAGCAAAACGATCGCCTTCTTTAACCAAACCCATCGCGATACCAGCCACTGGTGCTTTTAATGGTACGCCTGCGTCCATCAATGCCAGACTTGCACCACAAACAGAAGCCATAGAAGATGAACCGTTAGATTCAGTGATTTCTGATACCACACGAATCACATACGGGAAACGCTCACTATCTGGCAACATCGCTTGTACACCGCGGCGTGCTAGACGACCATGACCGATTTCACGACGTTTTGGAATACCTTCACGGCCCGTTTCACCAACTGAGAAATGTGGGAAGTTATAATGCAGCATGAAATGGTCACGAATCGTGCCACCTAGTGAGTCAATCATGTTGACGTCACGGCTGTTACCAAGTGTGGTAGTAACCAATGCCTGCGTCTCACCACGTGTGAACAATGCTGAACCATGCGTATATGGCAATACACCAACTTGTACGTCAAGCGCACGAACTGTCTCAGGGTCACGACCATCGATACGCGGCTTACCTGACAAGATGTTGTCACGAACAGTACGATATTTAAGGTCGTTATAGATTTCTTTAAGCTCAGATACGGTATCAGCATAAGTTTCTGACTCAGCATCACCAGCAAGTGCATCAATAATTGACTGCTTAATTTCATCAAGCTTCGTGTAACGTGCTTGCTTATCAGTAATGGTATAAGCGTCAGCAACTTGCTCGCCGAACTGCTCTTTCATGCTGCTGGTAAGGGCTTGGTCACGCTCAGGAGCAGAGTATTGCTGCTTAGCAGTACCGATTTCTTCAGCCATTGAAGCAATGTTATCAATAACGATTTGTTGTTGCTGATGGCCGTACAATACTGCACCTAACATCTGGTCTTCTGACAGCTCTGCCGCTTCAGACTCAACCATCAATACCGCAGACTTAGTACCAGCCACAACCAAGTCTAGATCACTGGTTTCAAGCTGCTCAGATGTTGGGTTTAGAACGTATTCGCCGTTAATGAAACCAACACGAGCGGCAGCAACAGGACCATTAAATGGCGCATCAGAGATAGCCAATGCTGCTGAGGCACCGATTAGTGCAGCGATATCTGCAGACTGAGTTTTATCTGATGATACAACTGTTGCGGTGATTTGGATTTCGTTTACGTAGCCTTCTGGGAATAGCGGACGAATCGGACGGTCAATCAAGCGTGAAGTCAACGTTTCAAATTCGCTCGCACGGCCTTCACGTTTGCCGTAAGCACCTGGAATTTTACCTGCTGCATACATTTTTTCTTGATAATTAACCGTTAGCGGAAAGAAGTTTTGACCTTCTTTAGCTTCTGATTTCACGACTGCTGCAACTAATACTGTTACGCCGCCCATGTGTACTAAAATAGAGTTCGCTTGACGGGCAATACGGCCTGTCTCGATAACAACCTGCTGGTTGCCATACTGAAATTCACGCTTAATGGTGTTGAACATTGTCATATAATCTTCCTAATGTTGACTGACAAAACTGATATCAGCGTCAAAAAAGCTGATATCTGTCATTAAAATTCTGTGTATATGGCTATCAGTTGACATGCTTTCTATTAGAAATCATCGCAACCAATGCCAATAACGTTACTTGGTTATCTCATATATTTGTCTGAGTTAGACATCGTACTATTATGTATATTCGGTCGTGCAATTTTGGCTTTACTATAAATACTATCAAAAAGACATTAAGTCAAAAGACTTCGATGCTAAAAATCCTACAGGCTATTTTCTGAACTTTCAAATATCAGCTATCTGCGCTGATTAACCAAGCCAAATAATGAATATCTTATTAATAATCGCCATATCTGTAGCAGATGCGCTATCAAACTCACAAGGCATTATTTTACAGTGATTTATAGCCATTGACCAATTAATTGCACAGTAGCGCAATTATCGTCAGAAAATACCGTATTTGGGGCTTGGCTAGTACAGTTTATACCAATATTCCTCTTAGCTATTCCATAAAAGGAGTTACAGCTCTTACTATTTGAGCACGGTATCTAAAACGAATAAGCATAAAAAAACGGCGTGAAACTATTCCACACCGTTTTTAGAAAAATCTATTTTATCGATAACAACAAACAATTTCCAAGCGATTTAGCAAAAAATTCAGCATCCACTCGTACTATTGTCGTTAGATTAACGACGTAGACCTAACTGGCTGATTAGAGTAGTGTAACGACCAAGGTCTTTACCTTTTAAGTAATCAAGCAGTTTACGACGCGTGTTAACCATACGGATAAGACCGCGACGGCTATGATGGTCAGCTTTGTGTGCTTTAAAGTGGTTCTGCAAATCATTGATACGAGCACTCAACAAAGCTACTTGAACTTCTGGGGAACCAGTGTCATTTTCGCCACGTTGGTATTGAGCGATGATTTGTTCACGATCGGTATTAGTTAGCATAAATATCTCCGGCAATGCTAAAAACTTTAAATACAGGCTGCAATTTGAGTCAGTATTAAAGCAATAGAATAATAAATAAAATAACCTGTACGCCATTCAGGACAACCCTGCATTACTAGAGTTGACCTAGTGTACGACAAGCTCAGTTAACAACCATTTAGTATGTTTTGAATCGTACATTGCATTTAGCTATAGCACTACTCAATCAAAGTAATGGGCTAACTACAGTACCTCATTCAAAACCTAATTTAAATGTGGGGGTAATTATAACAAAAAACTGCTGAACTAGCAGCAGTTTTTCATAATACTTGTAAAGCAACATTTAATTTCTAGTATCTAGTATCCTATAGATAACTAGCTATTAACATCCTACCTAAGTAGTCTATTTATTAACATCAGCTTCTTTCGCATTGCCGCCTAGTCCATCATCTTCAAGAGGCGCGGCAGTAGTTACTTCCGCTAAGCTGTCTGGGGCAGTATGCTCACTTGGGTTGATTTCTTCTGCAAGCTTTTCAATCTCTTTTTCCTGCTCGTCCATCTTGTTCGATGAATTACTCATACTAGCTCCTGAATTATTATTTTGTGGACTAACTGTCGTTGCACTCATCGATCATAAGACGTGCAAACTATAAACGTATTAATGCCACCCTATTACAGGCGGCATATTAAAAACTTACTTGTCTTCTTTCGCGTTTTCTAAGTTAGCTGCGATACGTTCTGCCGCTGCTTCACTATTTTCATTATGATTGTCTTCAGTTTGACCTTTAAGTGCTGCTTCTGCTGAATCAGAACGTTGTTGCTCAAGCTTAGTGTCATTTGGATTAGAATTTGACATAGTATCTTCCTTAGTTATGGTTATAAATATTAATTGTACAGAGTTAAGATTTAGTAGTACTTAATTAAATTTTTTTAGTTAGAAGCCAAAGTTCTAAGATAATGCTTTATCTATGGCATCAACAAAATTGGGTATATCATCTGGGTTACGCGAAGTAATAAGATTACCATCTACCTGAACTGTCTTATCTACGTAGTTTGCTCCAGCATTTTCTAGATCTAATTGCAAAGTAGGATAAGCGGTGAGTGTTTTGCCTTTAGCAATACCTGTATTGATGAGAGCCCAAGGAGCATGACAAATAACAGCTAATGGCTTTCCTGCCTCATTAATAGCGTTGATAATTTGATGAGCCTTTTCATTACCACGAATAGTATCAGCGTTGACAGTACCACCTGGTAACACCAATGCATCATAGTCAGAAACGTTAGCATCTTCTACAAAGATATCAGCAGTAAAAGTATCACTCTTATCTACGTCTTGCTGCATGGCTTGCACTTCTTTTTTATCATTTGTTGTTATGAGAAGTGTTTTATAGCCTTTGTCTTTTAGCTGATTATTGACGTCTTCATACTCTGCTTGTTCAAAGTGGTTATGTAGTAAAAAAGCGATCGTTTTCATAACTTTCCTTCTTCTTATCTATTAGTTTTTGTGAGCCAGTATATTTTTATAAGTTAGTTTTATTATTGTTTGGCAGTACATTCTCCTTTGAACTATTTTATTTTTATCCAAATGCGTCCTTTCTGCATTACTCTTTTCTTTTGATTGGTTACTTTTAATTGGCTATTATTTTAATTATTTGCTTTATAGCAATTTTTTATTTTTATAATATTTATCCATTTTATTTTTTAGCTCAGCATTCCCTATCTGATGAATCTAGAGTACAAAAAAAACAGGTTTCGCCATAGGCGAAACCTGCAATAAAATGTGACGGTATGTGATTAGTGTAAACTATTAGTAAATCAGGCCAATGTTAGGTGGTAGTTTCTCTATTTAAGTAACATTGATGAAAACGTTACTATTAGCGCTGAATCAATTTCTTAGGTTGTAGACGTCCGTTTAAGCTTACAGACCCCAAACCAAGAAACTCTCCCTGCTCATTGAGTAGACGTATATCAACAGGTATTTCGTGCTCTAGGAGCTGAGGCACATCAAGATCAGTATCAGCTTTACCATTGATACTAGCGTCATCATCGATACCGACAGAGCTATCATTAGACGGCTGGTTAGAAACCATATTAGTAACATAATCTTTGAGCTTACCTGTTAGCTCATCAAATACGTTTAAGCGCTGTCCCATATATACGCGGGCGCATTGCTCCTCTGTTAGCATCAGTTCAGCATCGATATCAATACAAGCATCGATAGGCAATAGCCAAGACTGACGCTCCTCTAAACCATGCTCTTCTAACGATGATAAAGCGATAGCATCATCAATGCTGAAGTTACCTACCTGTGTACGGCGCAATGCCGTCAAATGTCCTAGCGTACCTAGCTGCTTTGCAATATCTTCCGCTAATACACGTACGTAAGTACCTTTAGTACAAGTAACCGTGAGATTAATCTGGGTATCATCTATCATCTGTAAATTGATTGCTTTAATCGTGATATCTCTAGGCGGTCTATCAACCTCAATACCCGCGCGAGCATATTCATACAGTTTTTTGCCATCTTTTTTTAGCGCTGAATACATTGGTGGTATCTGCTGCTGAGCACCCAAAAACTGCTGGGCAATAGTCGCCAATGACGCTTCGTCGAATACTGGGATAGAAGCATGCGTTACAATTTGGCCATCAGCATCACCAGTATCGGTTTGGCTACCTAGCAAGATAGTCGCTTGATAAGATTTATCAGCATCCAGTTGATAATGGCTAAACTTGGTGGCTTCACCCAAACAAATAGGCAGCAGGCCAGTTGCCATCGGATCAAGCGTTCCTGTATGCCCTGCTTTTTTACTATCGTGTATCGGTGATTTAAATAAATACTTCACTTTTGACACGACTTGCTGCGAGGTCATACCTTTGGGTTTATCCACCAATATGACACCTGAAACTTTTACTTTTTCAGGCGTCATATTGGCTTGTTTATCAACTTGCTTAGACGCTATAGACATAATAATAATTTACTCGTCATTCTCGTTTTGCTCGGTTTTAGTCACGGCTTTACTAATTAAGTCCATCATGTAGTTACCACGAGCCGTTACTTCATCATAATGAAAACGTAGGCGCGGCGTAGTACGTGTCTTTAAGCTATGGCTTAATTCTGTACGCAAAAATCCTGCCGCTTTATTCAGTACTTTGATGCTTTCTTCATGGTTGGTCTTGTTCATAGCATCATTGAGCTCAGGCTCCATGATAGTGACATAGACGTCCGCATAACCTAAATCTGGGCTAACTTTGACGCTAGAGATCGTGACAAAGCCTGTTAGACGAGGGTCATTGACTTCATCGCGAATAAGAACAGCAAGCTCACGCTGAATCTGATCCGACAATCTTTGTAAACGTTGGTTCATGTTATTACCTTACTTTAATGGGCTTATTTTATTACTGTATAAGTCTGCTGACTAATAGGTGTTGCACTGATATGTGCTAAAAAAGGCCTAGCAGGATGTACCTGTTAGGCCTAAGTACGGCTGAATACTAGCAAAGTATCTAAACAGCTCAGCGGGTTACGCATATTGCATTAAGACATACTCTGCTATCGAACAACAGCTTTAGATAGTACGTGCGAACTCTTGGATTTCAAAGACTTCGATCTTATCGCCAGCTTCAACATCATAGCCACGAACGGCCAAACCACATTCCATACCAGTACGTACCTCATTGACGTCTTCTTTGTAACGACGCAATGATTGCAATTGACCAGTAAAGATAACTTGGTCATCACGCAATACGCGGATAGGTTTGTTGCGATAGATTGTACCTTCGACCACCATACAACCAGCAGCAGCACCGAACTTACTAGAACGGAATACTTCACGAACGTCTGCAACACCAAGGATTTTCTCGCGATGTTCAGGAGCAAGCATACCGCTCATTGCTGATTTCACATCATCGATCAAACCATAGATTACGCTATAGTATCGAATATCCATATTGGCAGTGTCTGCTTTGCGACGTGCGGTCGCATCTGCACGAACGTTGAAACCTAACAGTACTGCTTCACTCGATTCTGCAAGGGTTACGTCAGACTCAGAGATAGGACCAACGCCTGAACTGATCACTCTGACTTTTACTTCATCAGTAGACAATTCATTTAGGGCAGCTAGTAGTGCTTCAAGTGAACCACGTACGTCTGTTTTCAGTACGATATTCAAGAATGACACATCGCCTTGGCCCATTTGATCAAACATGCTTTCTAAACGCATCGCATTTTGACGCTCAAGTTGACGCTCACGCTCACGGTTGGTTCTAAAGTCCGCAACTTCACGAGCTTTTTTCTCATCCGTTACAACTAGGAACTCGCTACCAGCAGCAGGTGTCTCAGGCAGACCTAAAATCTCTACAGGAATAGAAGGACCAGCTGATTTAATACGTTGGCCATGCTCATCGGTCAATGCACGAACTTTACCATAATGCTCACCAGCTAGAACCAAGTCACCTTGTTTCAATGTCCCTTTTTTCACTAGGACACTAACGACAGGACCACGACCTTTTTCAAGTCTTGATTCAATAACCACACCCTGAGCAGCACCGTCTAATGGCGCTTCTAGTTCCATTAGCTCAGCTTGCAAGCTAATGAATTCTAGTAGGTCTTCAATACCTTCGCCTGTTTTGGCTGAGATACGAGCCATTGGTGTATCGCCGCCCCATTCTTCTGAAACAACTTCTTTCGTCGTTAATTCATTAAGAACACGGTCAGGATCAGCGCCCGGCTTATCCATTTTGTTGATAGCAACAATGATTGGCGTACCAGCTGCACGTGCATGATCAATGGCTTCTGCTGTTTGTGGCATCATGCCATCGTCAGCTGCAACAACCAATACAACGATATCAGTCGCTTGAGCACCACGTGAACGCATTGCGCTAAACGCTGCGTGACCTGGAGTATCAAGGAAAGTAATAACACCGCGATCAGTTTTTACATGGTAAGCACCGATATGCTGTGTAATGCCGCCCGCTTCACCATTCGCAACTTTCGTTTCACGAATTTTATCTAGTAGTGAGGTCTTACCATGATCGACGTGACCCATAATAGTCACTACTGGTGGACGAGTCTGGATATTACTACTACGTTCATCAACTGCGTACTGTAAGTCATCTTCGACTTTAGTATCACTAACTGGTACTGGGTTGTGGCCCATTTCTTCAACAAGCAAGCTTGCGGTTGCTTGATCAATCGTATCTGACTCACGAGCCATTTCACCCATTTTCATAAGTAATTTGGTTACTTCGCGAGCTTTAACCGCCATACGCTGTGCAAGATCGGCAACTGAAATTTGCTCACTAATCTCGACATCATAGACAATTTTTTCAACAGGTTTTTCAAACTTATGCTGTGATGCCTGAGTTGAACGCAAACCGTTTTTGCGGTTTTTGATTTCGCGCTCATCTTGGTTCTTACGACGACGACCACGAGTACCAGTACTGTTCGAACCACGTTTGATTTCGCGACGCTCTTTTTCGAAAGACTCTTCTAGTGCATCACCGACCAAACCTTCAGCCAATGGCTCATCTTTACGTACTTCAGTAACAGGCTCACGATCCGTATATTTACCAGCCATTTTGCGCATTTGCTCAAGTGTACGCTTTTGCGCTTCTTCAGCTTGTGTACGGCGGGTTTCTAATTCGATTTCACGCAGACGCGCTTCTTCTTTTTCACGAGTCTCGCGAGCTTTACGTTCAGCAGCGGTTTCAATTTTAGGCTTGGTTGCAGCAACTTTCTTTTTCGGCTGCTCTTTAGGCTTAACTTCAGCAGTCGCTTTGCCACCTTTTTTGACGACAACTGATGTAGAAATATCATCATTCTTATCGTCTGATTTTTTGCTAGATCCTAAGCTTGCACGCATTGCTGCTAGCGTTGCTGCTTGACGCTCTTCCGCTTTTTTCTTAGTAGCGGCGCGTTCTTCGGCTTCTTTTGCTGCACGTTCTTGAGACTCAATTAGAGCCTGCTCACGAGCGGCTAGCTCTTCAGCCATCTTTTCTGGATCAGGCTTTTCGAATACTTTCTTTTTACGCACTTCTACGTTGACGCTCTTAGATTTACCAGAAGAGCCGGTCACACGTGCAGTACTGGTCGTCTTAGATTTAAGACTAATACGACGCTTTTCTTGTTGACCATGACTTTGCTTTAAATACGTCACCAGCTTTTCTTGCTCAAGCTCGGTGACTAGGTCATCCTCTGCGCGAGCAGGCAGGCCAGCATCTACTAGTTGCTGCTTTACAGCATCTGTAGTTTTGCCTACCATTTCTGCCAGTTCTTTGACGGTCTTATCTGCCATTTATTATCACCTACTGTCTATTATTTGCTATATGTTCAATTCAGTTGTTGGCTACAAATGATTGGGTTAAGGCTGATACTTATAAATAGATATCAGCGCTTTATTCTCAATAGCATATCACCAAAAGACAGCGATATGCAGTTACCGCTTATTCATCGAACCAAGATTCCCGAGCTTTCATGATGAGTTTTCCTGCAGTTTCAGAGTCTAATCCTTCGATATCTTCTAGATCGAAGACGGCTTGTTCTGCCAAGTCATCAACAGTAATGATGTCTTTTTGCGCCATTTTATAAGCCCAACTGACTGTCATACCTTCAAGCTCTTGAAGCTCTTGACTTGGCTCTTTCATGTTCTGTTGTTTGACCAGTTCATCAGCGATGACAACTTCTTTAGCACGCTCTTGAATCATATCAATCGCTTCATCGTCTAGACCTTCGATATCATAGAAAGTCTCAACTGGTACATAGGCCACTTCTTCGATACTGGTAAAACCAATATCAACCAATGCCTGTGCTAAATCTTTATCTACTTCTAGGCGCTCATAGAATAATTCAATAAACGCTTTTGATTCGTTTTGTTGACGTTGCTGATACTCTTCTTCGAGCATCATATTAAGCTTATAGCCCGTTAACTCAGACGCTAGACGTACGTTTTGACCTTGTGAGCCAATAGCACGTGCCAATTGATCATTGGTGCTAAAGATAATATCTGCTGTTTGCGTATCTTCATCTAAAATGATACTGCTTACATCAGCAGGCTCTAGAGAGCTGATGATAAACTGGGCAGGATCATCTGACCATACCACCACATCAATACGCTCACCGTCTAACTCTTGCTGTACTGCTTGGATACGTGTACCACGCATACCGATACAGGCACCAACTGGATCGATACGATGATCGTTAGTCTTCACGGCTATTTTAGCACGAGTACCTGGTAGACGAGCGACATTACGAATTTCGATAATTTGTTCTGCAATCTCAGGCACTTCTTTTTGCATCAATGCTGATAGCATTTCAGGATGTGTGCGAGATAACAATAACTGTGCACCGCGGTTTTCACGGTTCACATGGTACAAGATAGCGTTGATACGCGACTTTGCACGGAGTTGTTCACGTGGCAACATTTGATCACGTGACAAATAACCTTCAGCATTGTCACCCAAATCGATGATATAGCCATCACGAGTCTGTTTTTTGACTTCGCCATACATCATCTCACCAACACGTGGCTCGAAAGCATCTGCAACTAATGCACGCTCAGCTTCACGAATCTTTTGGATGATGACTTGTTTGGCTTGAGTAGCAGCAATACGACCAAATTCGATTGATTCAATTTGCTCTTCTTTAATATCACCAATTGACCATTCTTCCTGATCAAGATCGGTGATAGCAAGCTGACAAGCTGGCATTTCATGGTCTTCATCTGCAACCACTGTCCAGTAACGATAAGTATCGTAATCGCCAGTTGCACGGTCGATCGCTACCCGTACAGCCACTTCTGGCTGCTCGGTATATACTTTTTTCTTAGTCGATACCACCAAAGCGTCTTCAATTGCTTCAAAGATATCTTCAGGATTTAAGCCCTTTTCATTACTGACAGTTTCTACTACCGTTAAGATTTCACGACTCATGCTATACCTGTCCTATCATTTTTTAATTGACTTAAATTTTATAATTTGGGTGCTGCTATTATATAGTTGCTATAAGCCACATAAGCTATTGGAAGATAAAACTGTCTATTTATAAACAGTTACCCTAGTAAAATCTAGGCATCTTCATAAATCAAATTGGCTTTATCAATATTACTTAGTGCAATCTCAAACTGCTCGCCATCACTTGACGTCAGTTTTAAAGAGTTTTCATCGATGCTATCTAAAGTACCTGTGGCTTTACGGCGCTTTTGATCGCCTGTACCGATAGCCTGAATCAGACGCAAGCTCACAGTTTGACCAACATACGCATGCATTTGCTCATCTGAGAAAAACGCACGATCAAAACCAGGTGAAGATACTTCTAAGATGTATTCACCAGCGATAGGATCATGAACTTCTAAGATACCGCTTACTTGGTGATTTACTGCCGCGCAGTCTTCAATCGTTACTTGTTTATCTTGGGCTTGCTCTTCTGGCAATGCCTCAATATAGATACGTAGTAAAGAGCGACGACCTTGTGGCGCAAACTCGATACCCCATAGTGACACATCACAAGCGGCCACGGCAGGGGCAATAATATTAGTCAGTTCTGCAACTTTAGTCGAAAGCTTCATAATCTCTTTGTATTTTCCTATTCACTTATCTATCGTACTTAGTAAACCGTATTAAGGATTGACTCTTATCTGTATATAGTAATCTTATAATGATCAGAATCACGGTCAGTATATAATTTTAAATCACAAATATATGATACATATTGTGCATTTATATAGGGACGAGCGTAAAAAACATCAAGCTCGGCCAAACAATGCTTTTATTATTTATAAAGCACTACTATCGATAAAAGTATGAGGAATAAAAGATAGTGTTGCTTAAGAAGCATCGTGCCGGTAGCGGCCGATGATGACCAGTGACGAGTAATATCGTACTCTATAGACTTAGAGCTTAGCATAAGTAGGATAGATACCGCGATAACACTGACCTTCAGATACAAAAAAACCCACAAACATAATGGTGGGCTAATCGGTACTGACAAATTTAGTGTACAAAACATCAGTATAAAAAGTGGTAGCGGGGGCTGGATTTGAACCAACGACCTTCGGGTTATGAGCCCGACGAGCTACCAGACTGCTCCACCCCGCATCAATCTAGAACGCATATTATAGGGAGGTTTCGTAGAAGTGTCAATACTTTTTTTAAATTAATTATAAATTAAGTATTATCTGCTAAAAATCCAACCTGACGCTATGCTGCGTCTGTAAAACTTGGTGCGATTGGGGGGACTTGAACCCCCACAGCTTTCGCCACCACCCCCTCAAGATGGCGTGTCTACCATTCCACCACAATCGCATTGTACTGCTCTGCTTCTATCATCCAGTCTATAATCAATAATACTTAAGGTAGGCATCTATAGAACAGGAGTTGCGAAAACAGGAAAGCATTGTAAATCTAACCTACCAAAATAGCAAGCGCTGCCTACTTAAAAGAGGCTTACTCAGGATTTTGAGTCAATGGACGCGGCGTTTGCGGTGCTGAAACTGGCGCATCTAGACGAAACTGATCTTCTGCTTGCTTACGCGCATGAACAGCAAGCGTCATACTCGTAATAAAAAATATGACCGTTAGTACTGCCGTGGCACGCGTCAAGAAGTTAGCAGTTCCTGCTGCGCCAAACACGGTACCTGATGAACCGGCACCAAAAGAAGCTCCAGCGTCTGCCCCTTTACCATGCTGTATCAGAATCAAGCCGATCATGGCAATGGCCACAATAATATGCAGGGCTAATATAAACGTAAACATGGTGGCCTCTTTTGCCGCGTAATGACGACTGATAACGGAAAATAAAACGTAAGGTTAATAGAATGACAATCGGCATGATCAAATGCCAAATCGACTATATAAATAAGGCGCATTGTACACGATTGCAAGGGCAGTGTTAAACCTACTTTTACCAACCGATAAAACCATACTCTCTATAAGCTATGATCTTGATATCTGAGCGTTATTTATTCATTTAAGCATTGGCTTGGTTAAAGGCGTCGGCGATCGCTAGGAAGCTTTCTGCTTTTAATGAAGCACCGCCTACCAACGCGCCATCAATCATAGCGTCAGAAGCAAAGCTATTGGCATTATCAGCATTAACACTACCGCCATACAGCACGGTAATCGTATTTGTTATATCAGCAAAGCTTGCAACCGTTTGCTTGATATACTGATGAGTCTTACTCACTTCTGCCACAGTAGGCACTTTACCTGTACCAATCGCCCACACAGGTTCGTAAGCGACGAGCAGCTTTTCAGATAACGATGATGCTAACTCTGGCTGCTGAGTCAGCAAGTCTTTAATCACCGAGAGTTGCTCATTGATAACGTCGAGTGTTTGACCATTGTCATACTGCTCTTGCGTTTCACCGATACAAAACACCACGCCTAAGTTCTGAGAAAACGCATGAGACAATTTGCTTATCAGGCAATCATGAGATTCTTTGTGATATTGGCGACGCTCAGAGTGGCCAAGTAGCGTCCAAGTAGCACCTGCATCTGCTACCTGTTGGGCTGAGCAGTCACCCGTATAGGCTCCTGTACTTGCACTATAAGTACTAACGTCCTGTGCTGCACAGAGTATTGAGCTATCTGCTAGACGCGTACTCACTGTACTTAAATGCACACAACTTGGCGCTACCATCAATTTACAGCGATTTTTTGACGCCTGTGAGTTGGCTTGTTCTTCAGTATTAACTTTAGTCAATAAGTCGTCCAATAGTGCATTGACAGCACTGTTAGTCGCAGGATTCTGTTTCCAATTGCCAATTACCCAAGCTTGCATACTTATTTACCTTGTCTCATGTATTCATGCCAATTCGGCTAATATGCGCGTCAGTATAACAAATAATTCGTAAGTGCTATAGTAGCGTGCCACCATGAGCATAATCACTTCTGCAAATTTATCTACAGACAATACATCAATAGACCGTTATTTTTACGAGCTAGTCGTCTAATGGTATATATAATTTTTTCAAACTAAAGTAAAGTTCTATACTACAGAGTTTATAAAATCAAATATTGTTGCTGGTTCTATATATAGATATACAGATAGATAAGATAAACAAAGCAAGACAGTTATAGCGAGTTATCAACTAGCAACAACAAGTATATAGCGTGCAATACCAAGCAAGTCTACAGAATATTTTGTATCAAAGGAGAGGTTAGAATGTCTATCGCAACCAGTAAGTACGGCGGTCTAGCGCAGCAGCTGATTAGCGACGGTGTCGTTAGTGAAGCGAACATGAAGACGGCACAGATTGAGTCGCAACAGCAGCAAATAGGACTGGTACCCTATCTAGTAGACAATAAACTAGCCGATGCTTATCTACTTGCCCAAATGCTATCCCAAGCTTTCGGTGACCCTCTATTTGATCTTGATGCATTAAACATTGATGTTATTCCAAAAGACTTGGTTGATGAAAAAATCGTTCGCAAGTTTAATGCATTACCACTCTTTAAACGAGGACAACGCCTGTTTGTCGCACTGAGTGATCCCACACGCGTTGACGCCATTGATGCGATTGCTTTTAACTCTCGACTGTCGATAGAAACCATTGTTGTCGAAGAAAATAAGCTTAAAAAGCGTATCGAAAGTGCATACGCAGATACGATGCAGAGCTTTGATAGCTTCTCTGATAGTGATTTAAATGTTGGCTTTGAAGACGGTGACGAAGATAAAGAGAATGACGAAACTAAGCTGAACGACGGCGTTGATGAAGCACCTGTCGTAAAATTCGTCAATAAAATGCTAGTCGATGCTATCCGTATGGGTGCTTCTGATTTACATTTCGAGCCATACGAAAAGTCTTTCAGAGTACGATTTCGTGTCGATGGCGTCATGCAAAAAATGGCCAGCCCACCGGTTCAACTTGCGAATAAAATTGCAGCACGTCTCAAAGTCATGTCTCAGATGGATATTTCAGAACGTCGGGTACCGCAAGATGGGCGTATTAAACTAAAAATTTCTAAGAATAAAGCCATTGATTTCCGGGTAAACTCATTACCGACGTTATTCGGTGAAAAGCTTGTTTTGCGTATCCTTGATCCATCATCAGCCATGTTAGGTATTGATGCATTGGGCTATGAACCAGATCAGCAGGAAATGTTTCTAGAGGCATTACACAAACCGCAGGGCATGTTGCTTATCACTGGTCCTACTGGTTCTGGTAAGACCGTATCACTTTATACTGGTATCAATATCTTAAATACTGGCGCAACCAATATCTCAACGGCTGAAGATCCAGTCGAAATTAACCTTGAAGGAATTAACCAGGTCAATGTTAACGCCAAAGTTGGTCTCACGTTTGCCAATGCGCTTAAGTCTTTTTTACGTCAAGACCCTGATATTGTCATGGTCGGTGAGATTCGTGACCTTGAAACTGCTGAGATTGCTATTAAGGCAGCACAGACTGGACATATGGTTCTTTCTACTTTGCATACTAACTCGGCACCTGAAACATTAACGCGCCTACGCAATATGGGCGTCGCCTCCTTTAATATTGCCACGTCGGTTAACCTAGTCATTGCTCAACGTTTGGCACGACGTCTCTGCAAGAACTGCAAAAAACCTATTAACATCCCGCGTCAAAGCTTGTTAGAGATTGGTTTTACCGATACTGATTTAGATAACACTGATAATGTCATTTATGAACCAGTCGGCTGTAATGAATGCCGTGAAGGTTATAAAGGCCGTGTAGGTATCTATGAGGTGATGAAAGTCAGCCCTGATATTTCACGCATTATCATGGAAGATGGTAACGCAATAGATATTAAAGACGCTGCCATCAAAAATGGTTTCCGCGACTTGCGACGTTCTGGGATTTTAAAAGTGTTGCAAGGTGTCACAAGTATTCAGGAAATGATGCGGGTGACTTCTGAATAATAAGTAAAATCATAGAACACGTAATTTATGTCTTAGCATATTGACTTTTAGTTATTATAAGAGTGATAAACTAGCAACGTTCCTTATCGTATATCTTTAAAAATAAAACAGATAGCCACTGGTTTTTTACGCTAAAATAAAGTATGCCTGACTGGTATCCTAAGTCTGGTATTCTATTGTAAATTTACAATATATATTGGACCATTTTGAGGGTAGTACTATGGCAAAAGCTAAGACCGATATGTTATTAGATTTCGTTTACGACGGTGTGAACCGACGCGGGCAGAAAGTTAAGGGCGAAACCACCAGTCGCAACTTAGAGCTAGCGAAAGCAACCCTACGTAAACAAGGTATCACGGTTAAAGGGATTAAGAAAAAACCAAAGCCACTTTATACTTTCAAAAAAGCCATTAAAGCCATTGATATTGCTATTTTTGCTCGGCAGTTGGCAACAATGATGAAAGCAGGTGTACCGTTAACTCAGTCTTTTGAAATTGTCGCCGACTCCCTCGATAATCCGAGTATGAAAGACTTAGTATTGCAAATCAAAGCAGATATTGAAGCAGGTGGTACTTTTGCTTCTGCATTGCGCAAACATCCTCGTTACTTTGATGATTTATTCTGCTCACTTGTTGAATCAGGCGAACAATCAGGTGCACTTGAGACGATGCTTGAACGAGTCGCTACTTACAAAGAAAAAAGCGAGCTTCTCAAAGCAAAAATCAAAAAGGCGATGAAGTATCCTATTGCTGTTATCGTAGTTGCTATCATTGTTACTATGATTCTATTGATAAAAGTAGTACCAGTATTCTCTGATCTATTTGAATCATTTGGCGCAGAGCTACCAGCGTTTACGCAAATGGTTGTTGGCATGTCCGAATGGATGCAGGCATGGTGGTTTATCCTTATCATTGCTATCGGCGGTACAATCATCGGCTTTTCAGAAGCTAAAAAAAGATCTAAGAAATTTCGTGACTTTTTAGACCGTGCTGTCTTAAAAGCTCCGATATTTGGCAATATCGCCTATCAAGCGATTATTGCACGCTTTTCTCGTACACTATCTACAACTTTTGCCGCTGGTGTGCCGCTTATCGATGCCTTAGACTCTACTGCTGGTGCGACCAACAACGTCGTCTTTTACAATGCTACTCAGCAAATCAAAAATGACGTATCCACTGGTCAGCAATTACAGTTCTCTATACGCTCGACCAACTTGTTTCCCAGTTTAGTCATTCAAATGGTTGGTATTGGCGAAGAGTCTGGTAGTTTAGAAGAAATGCTAGATAAAGTTGCTGTCTACTACGAAAACGAAGTTGATAATGCGGTTGATGGTTTGACGAGCTTAATGGAACCGTTAATTATGGCAGTATTAGGTGTATTAGTTGGTGGTCTAGTCATCGCAATGTACTTACCAATCTTCCAGATGGGCTCAGTAGTAGGATAATTATTTGATGCAATTTATACAGTTACTACAAGAGAACAGTACCCTAGCTTTATTCGTATTTGGTCTATTAGGTCTTTGCGTTGGCAGTTTTTTAAATGTTGTGATTCATCGCATACCGCTGATGATGGTGTATGGTTGGAGACAAGAGTGTAGCCAGTTTATGTCTGAACAGGCAGATATGCCACGCGAGCATACGCTACCCATAGCAAATATGGTAGCTACTGACCAATTGATTACTTTAAGTCGTCCAGCTTCACGCTGCCCTCATTGCGCCCATAAAATTAAGTGGTATGAAAATATTCCTTTAGTAAGTTGGCTATTACTACGCGGACGCTGTTCAAATTGCAAAGCCGCTATCGGTCTACGTTATCCTCTCGTTGAGCTAGTAACTGCCCTCTTATCCGTATTAGTAATATATAAGTTTGGGGTAAATGCTACAGGTTTGTCCGCATTGGTTTTAGTATGGACACTGGTTGCTCTAACAGGTATCGACTTTGACACACAGCTACTACCTGATCGTCTAACCTTTCCTTTGGCAGGCTTAGGATTAGCGGTGAATTCACAAAGCTGGTTCGTCTCACCAACACAATCAATATGGGGATTACTACTTGGGTTTTTATCGCTATGGATAGTAGTCAAGGTATTCTATTTAATCACTAAGAAACATGGAATGGGTCAAGGGGATTTTAAACTACTAGCAGTATTAGGTGCTTGGCTCGGACCTATGATGTTACCCTTAATCATCCTACTATCGTCTTTACTTGGCTCTATCGTTGGGCTGATCTTGATGAAAAAACAAGGTGAAAGCCGTCCTTTTGCTTTCGGGCCTTACATTGCTATTGCAGGTATTGTTGCCTTATTATACGGCTCAAATATCGTCAGTTGGTATCTCGGTATGTATGTCTAAGAATTGATAACATACACTAGATTATTGTCGTAAATTTTCGGCAGTGACTCATGAACGAAGCCTTAAAAGGCCAATTGTGAGTTTATAGCTGCATTCATTGTTCTATCTTTCAGATAAGCCATTATTATGTCAAAAAATACATCGCACTCTTATTCACACCAGCCACAAACCATGCAAACAAAAAGCAAGAAGCTCGTAGTTGGTTTGACGGGTGGTATCGGTAGCGGTAAATCTGCCGCTAGTGCTTGGTTTGCTGAGCAAGGCATCAATATTATTGATGCAGACGTAATCGCCCATGAGACTGTCGCTAAAGGTAGCGCCACTCTGCAGAAAATCCAGAAAAAATTTGGTGATTGGATACTGACGGATGATGGTGTTATGGATAGGGCTGCTGTACGTACACACGTATTCGCAAATCCTGAAGCGCTGATTGAGCTTGAGGCTATCACTCATCCAGCAATACGTGAGACAGCAAAAGCACAGCTAGATGCTAGTACTTCACCGTATATAATCTTGTCTGCGCCTCTACTTATAGAGGCGGCAGAGGCAGGACTGGCCAATTTATGTCAACGTATTTTAGTCATGGATGCGACCGAAGACACGCAGCTTGCACGTGCCAGTCAGCGTGATGATCAAAGCATACAAAAAATTAAGGCCATTATGACCAATCAGCTGAGCCGTGAAGAGCGTAATCGTCATGCAGACAATGTCATACTCAATGAGAGCGACCTTGCCTCTCTATATCTACAGTTAGAACCCTTGCACCAAGAGTATCTTACGCTTGCCCAGCAGCTAAAGTTCGCTGGCGATTAACCTCGTACAATGCCATGCCAGTAGCAACACTCACGTTTAGGCTCTGTAGATTACCATGCTCGTTTCCTGACATTGGAATATAAACTAACTCATCACAGCTTTCCATTGTCAGGCGACGCATACCCTCTCCTTCTGAACCCATAATAATAGCGGTCTTGCCAGTTAGGTCAGCGGCATGTATTGGCTTAGCCTCTTCACTAAGTGCCGTACCAAATACGAAAACGCCTGCATTTTTGATTTGCGACAACGTGCGTGCTAAGTTCGTAACGCTGACGATCGGCATCATCTCTGCTGCGCCAACTGATACTTTAGCAACTGTTGGCGTTAAGCTCGCTGCATGGTGTTTTGGACAAACCACTGCATCTACACCCATAGCCACTGCGGTACGTAGGCAAGCGCCAAAGTTATGTGCATCAGTAATTTGATCCAGTACCAATAATAGGCACTGTTCACGGCCAATAATAGTATCAAGCAAACCTTCATCAGCAAAACCTAACGGACGAGCATTGAGTACCACGCCTTGATGCTGCGGACTACCACACAACTGCGTTAGCTTGTCTTTTTGGGTCGGTTGAATACTAATACCGTTTGCTTCCGCTTCGGCCATGATAGCTTGTACATGACTGTCACTCTCACGCCCTTGCTGCACAAACAAACTAAGACCATCAAGAGGACGATGTTCAAGTAACGCATCAATGGCATGAATGCCGTAAAAATAAATGGGTTTTGCCATAATAGGCCTACTAAATATAAAGTGGATATCGCACTAGGCGACGGGATAAAAGAAGATAACGTAGATTTTACGTGTCATGACCCATTGATGATGAGAGAACAGTAAACCAAACGTCAAAAAAGAAATAAACAATACCAATCCGATATTGTTTATTTTCTCGAAATACTAATGTGTGATAGAACAGGCGCTAGAATAATAAAGCTCAAGCGCCCTATTAATAATATCAGCCTTCTAGATGACAGACATATTGAACAATCTCTTCAGTACGTAGGTTAAAACCGCTATTGCCTTCAACGACAAATGATTGACCTGCACGGTAGTAGCTGAATTCATCGTCACCATTGATCTTCACTTCACACTCACCACTGGTGATTTCGATACGCTCAGAAGTGTTGGTGCTAAAATGATAATGCTCAACCAAGTTGTCACAAGGTAAGATAACGCCTAGCGTTTTATGACGACCATCCTCAAACATAATGGTATGGCTTGAGCAGCGACCATCATAAGATACTGTCGCTTGGGCATTAACTGTTACGTTAGTAAATTGCGCCGCTGTCATAGTGGCTTCCTTATCAAATAATTATGGCAAAACTAAAAAATAAGTAACGGGTTAAAGTACTGACAGAGTTGCACTGGGCTTCAAATACGCGACCAGTAAGCAAACATGCCTGCTTTAAATACTTTATCCCTCTATAATAGATATCTGCGCGCTAAAGGTAGCCACAGGTTCTATGAAAACGCTTTTGAATAATGATCGAGTGGCATATTTTTCACCACTATACGCCTACAATTTTACAAAATTATGACTCGTTATTAGGTTGCATAGCGCATCAAACTCATAAGAAGAGTTTATCATTATGTGAGATTATGCTACCACATTATATCTATAAAGTTTGTTAAAGCGACGAGGAAAATTCTATTCGATGACAAGTATCTACCCGTTCGTTTAATATTCATTTGGTATTTTTCTAGGCGGATGCTAGACCATCATTTTAGGTATCTTTTTATCATTATCAGTCAAAATACTTCTTCTCATACTATGCTTATCTTTGGATATCCAATGACCCTAATGATTAATATCATAGGTATTATGTCGATGATTTATTGTCAGTTTTTAATAGTTTTATGGTAATCTCCCAATAATAAATTCTGTTATACCTCGTCTTAAAGTTTGTATTTACGCACATTTAACACCATACTATTTGCCTACAATATTTATCTAATTAGCAAGTTTAAATAGATATTTTCACTTCCTTATTTACCCTATTTATAGATGGCTTCCTAAGATTTATATGATGTCCATTGTCTGTCCTGAGAGGCGTTGATGCTAGTATCGTTAACTTTACATCAGTTTGCGTTGATTGCTCAGCATGAGCTGAGCGTGGCTGAAGGTTTTAATGTCATCACTGGTGAAACAGGTGCTGGCAAGTCGTTATTGCTAGATGCACTATCACTATGTGTCGGTGAGCGAGCAGACAGTGCGATGGTCAGGCATGGCGCTGCGCATGCGGATATCTACGCTCAATTCGATGTAGAAAATAACAGTATCGTCGCTGAGTGGTTTACCAAAAATGAGCGACCGCTAGAAGAGCCTGAAGTACTTATTCGTCGACAATTAAGCAATACTGGCCGCTCAAAAGCATGGCTAAATGGTTCACCGGTTAGCTTAGCGGAGCTAAAGAGTTTAGGCACTTTATTGGTCAATATACATAGCCAACATGCTCAGCAAGCATTGCTCAAGCCGCAATTTGTGGTGCAATGGCTTGATGAGATGGCCCAGATAACACCGCTAGCCATCCAAACTGCCAGTAGCTATCAAGCCTATCAGCAGCTAAAACGTCGCGCAGATGACATCGCGAGCCGCGAAGCCCAGCGTCAAGATCGTATTCAGTTGTTGCAGAGCCAATTAGCAGATATTGCGCCATTATTGGCTGTGGACTACGCCGAAGTTGAATCTGAACACGAAGAGCTCTCCAACATTGAAGCCTTAATGCAAGAGGCTAGTCATGGTCTGCATTTGCTCGACAATGATACTGATGAGCCAGACGTCATGACCTTGCTTGGGCAAGCGATCAAACTCTGTGACAATCAAGTAAGCGTCAGTCAAACGTTTGAACAAGCCTCTGAGCAGCTGCATCTAGCACAGCAGCAAATCACTGAGGTAACTGCCCTGCTATCAGATTATGCCGAACAGCAGCTCCCTGATCCTGAACGCTTGCAAACATTAGACAACCTAATCAGCTTAGGACATCGTTTGTCACGTAAGCATAGCTTGCCCGCCAGTGATTTAATTGATGAAGCAAAAGGCTGGGAGGCGCAATTAGAGCAGCTAGAGAACGAGCCAAGTAGTGATGCAATGGCAGCGCAAATTGATCAGGCTTGGCAAGACTATCTCGCTCTGGCCACACAGTTAAATAAAGAGCGCACAAAAGCTGCCCCGGTAATTAGTAAGCAACTCATCAAACAACTACAACCGCTTGCGCTACCCAATGCTCGCTGTGAATTTGTTTTTACTAAGAAAGCCGAACCTAGTCATTACAATGCACAAGGTTGCTACGATATTGATTTATTATTCAGCGCCAATGTCGGTATGCCAATGCAGCCCCTACATAAAATTGCTTCAGGTGGTGAACTGTCACGTATGGCACTCGTGATGCAAGTACTACAAGCGACCAATGCTGATAACAATGCCGCCAAGCCTATGTTGGTATTTGATGAGGTTGATGTCGGTATCAGTGGCGGTACTGCGCAAGTGGTTGGCGAACTGCTACGCTCGCTTGGGCAAACACAGCAATTACTGGCTATTACACACCAAGCACAAGTCGCGGCGCAAGCGCATCAACATATCTTGGTACAAAAGCACCATCAAGAACAGACCGAAAGCGAGCTACTCATACTGACCAACAGTGCGCAAGTAGACGAGCTAGCGCGTATGTCTGGTGGTGTTATTATCACTGATGTCACGCGTGATCATGCCCGCAGCTTATTATCCGATGTTAAATAACGCTTATCTGACCTATCTAACGTTGAATAATCATTCGTTTTCATCAAAACGCATGGTTAGCTGAGTCTGTATGATTGTTAGTAGCAATTAGTGCGAATCTTGCTTTTCTGTTGATTATCACCATATAGTGGTCTTTCACCCTTATTATTAGGTTGCGTTTGTTTCTATGTCTAAAACCAATTTGACCCATCATTTTTTGATTGCAGCACCAGAGCTGTCAGACCCAAGGTTTGAGCAGGCACTTATATATATTTGCCGTCATGACAAGCATGGTGCGCTAGGTCTGATGGTCAATCGTCCGCTTGAGCAATCTCGCGTAGGTAAGTTGCTAGAAGATTTAGATATCGAAGTGACCAATCCACAGGTGATGGAGGATGTGGCATTAGAAGGCGGCCCTATGTATCCGGAGGTTGGCTTTGTGCTGCATACTGGTCAGCCGGAATGGGCGTCTTCTTTTGCTATTTCGGAGAACGTTTGCATCACGACTAGCCAAGATATCCTAAAGCGTATTGCCGCAGGTCAAGGCGTCGGTCACTATCAGCTGTGCCTCGGACATGCCAGTTGGGGCAAAAAACAGCTAGACCAAGAGCTGAGTAATGGTGACTGGTTAGTCTGCCCTGCTGATCTGAACTTATTATTTGATACACCGTTTGAAGAACGCTGGCAAATCGCAGCCGACAAAATCGGAGTCAATTTCGACTACCTTAGTAGTGACATAGGTCATGCGTAATCTCATACGCTGTACGAATTTAGATAAAGACATAAAGGACACCCATTACTATGGTAGATAGTACTGTTACAGCCAATAGCGCAGACGCTATAGATAATGACATTGATATTGATACTCTCGATAAAGATAGCAATAGCACTGCTGAAACTATTGAGCCAGAAGTAAAGCCGCATCTTATCTTGGCGCTAGATTACGGCGTCAAAAAGATGGGTATGGCGCTCGGTAATACCATTACGCAGACAGCGCGTGCCTTTGACATATTGGCGATGAATAACGGTCAGCCAGATTGGGACAATCTAATTGGTATCATCAAAGTTTGGGGCGTGGCGCAAGTCGTGGTTGGTCTACCGCTTAATATGGATGGCACTAGCTCTATGCTCTCAAAACGAGCGCACAAATTCGCTCGTCGTCTGGCCCATAGAGTGATGGAGCAACATCTACCAGTGATCGTATCACTGTGTGATGAGCGGCTGACTTCAATCGAAGCAAGAGAAATCGCATGGGACAATGGTTGGATCAAAAACGAACGCGACCCAATCGATGATATCTCCGCTTGTATTCTGATGTCGACCTATTTTGCTGATCCTAATAGCAGTATCGCTATCGATGCGATCAAAGCAGAATAAAGCAGCCAAATAGGTAAAAGACACGTGTGCGGCTATAATGTCACTTCGATACATCGTACTTCTCAACGGATAAATGACTGATTACTATGACCACTGTCTCAGACCAATCTTCGCAACATAAGTCACAGCATGGTTTTGCTCCACTTGCTATTGCCCGTATTAAAGGCGCACAGCGTGCCAACCAAATAGCGATTTATCTCATTTATGCGGCTATTTTTGCATTTGTGGTCTTTGGCACGATTGCTAGTATCAAAGCCTTCCATGATAACCAGTTGCTTTATCAATTATTTTATAATTTGCCATATGCCCTAGTAGCCCTCACGATACCTATTACTATTTACGATGCATTGGTCGTTTATCGTTATCGCTTAAATCAACCGTCGATGATTGCCATGAGTATTGGCGTATCAACCATTATATTGGTTGGTGGATTAATTTTTGCCGATACTGCATGGTTAGGACTATCTTGTTGGCTGGGCGTGGCATTTTTATTTAAAGTAAGTTTTAAGCGGTTTTTTAACTTTTTAGAAATAGCTGATACGCCTGATGCCGACGAAGAGGCTGAAAGTACTGAAGCGTAGACGACCTACAAAGTACGCCGCAATAAGCACTTAAGCAAACTACTTACCCTACTCGTCCTCCAACCCACTTATTTAGCTTTATGATAATGACTATGACCACTTCGATACCAGACACGCCTATCCACCATCACTTAGATACTCAAGGGCTGATTTGTCCTGAGCCGGTCATGATGCTACACCGCGTCATTCGCAAAGCAGATGGCGGTGAAGTGATTGAAATATTGGCGACGGATCCGGCTACCACGCGCGACATTCCGAATTTCTGTCGTCATTTGGGTCATGAGCTAATCGGTCAAGAAACACTGGCTGAAAATGTGAGCTTAGATGCTGATCCTGATGAAATCACCATCGATAGCGATGATGATACGCCTGCAAGCGTAACGCTATATCGCTATCTAGTTAAGAAAAAAATGGCATGATAGGTTTGGCATTATTTTAATAACTGTCTGTTATTGCCAACTTAACCCCTACCTGAGTATTATCCTATGAGCCGTGATCGTGCCGTGCAACAACGACAGCCTAAAGCATTGGCGGTCGATGATGAGCCAGCTTATATGACTGAGTTTCGTCAAGCCATGCTGGCACGCGGTCTAGCGACGCGTACTCGTAATGCGTACGTCCGCGACCTACGCTCTTGTGAGCTGACCAATCCTATCGCTCTGACACGCTGGCAGCCTGATGATGTGCTGCACTGTCTGTCACTCCTTGCTCAAGATGGCAAAACCCCACGTACACAAGCACGCATGCTCTCAAGCTTGCGCCAGTTTTATCTATGGATGATTGCCAGTAATCTGCGTGAAGACAATCCTTGTGAACGTATCAAAAGCCCAAAGCTCGGACGACCGTTACCAAAAGACTTAGCCGAGGCGGATGTCGATAATCTACTTGCCGCACCTGATACCAGTACGGCACTTGGACTGCGTGACAAAGCCATGCTAGAAGTGCTTTATGCCTGCGGTCTGCGGGTGAGTGAGTTGATTAACCTCTCATTAGAGCAAGTGAATCTAAACTCAGGCTGGCTACAAATCACGGGGAAAGGCAATAAAACGCGACTGGTGCCCCTCGGCGAATATGCAGCGGATGCATTGGAAGATTATCTGTCTCATGGGCGTGGCGACTTGATTGCTCATTTGAAGTCGGGGAATTGCCAAGCGGTATTTTTGACGGCGCAAGGTGGATATATGACGCGGCAGAACTTTTGGTATCTACTTAAGAAGTACGCCAAAGTTGCCAGTATCGATAAAGAATTATCCCCGCATACGCTACGTCACGCCTTTGCCACACATTTGCTCAATCATGGTGCAGATTTAAGAAGTGTGCAGTTATTGCTAGGACATAGCGATTTATCCACCACGCAAATCTATACTCATGTTGCAACGGCAAGATTGCAGAAATTACATGCCGAGCATCATCCACGTGGGTAGCCTTACCATATTGTCATATGGGCAGCATTGAAATCTAATATTATTGATGATTGTAAAAGGAATATATCGTGTCGCAAGCTCAACCGTCTGCTTTAACGAAGCGTCAAAACTCTGCACTTAGAAACCTCACTATCATGGGTTATTTAGAAGGCACTTCTTTTTTATTGTTACTTGGTATCGCGATGCCACTCAAATATATGTTCGATACTCCAGAAGCGGTGAGCTATGTCGGTCCAGTGCATGGGGTATTATTCGTTGCTTATATCGTGGTGCTGGTCATTACGGCGAGCAGAATAAAAATGCCGCTGTGGGCGCTACCTGCAGGTGTGCTCGGCTCATTCTTGCCATTTGGGCCGTTTATATTTGATCATTTATTAAAGAAGAATTTGAGGAAGTAATTTCAAGAAAAATTCCATATCAGGAACGATGTATAGCTGAATGCGGCTAACGATAATACTATTCTATTCGCCTGCTGTATCTATCACTATTTTGGGATTACGTGCTCGTATTTCTTGATAAAAGCTTGCTCTATCTTTCGGTGATATCAATACTTCTTCGTTCCGATATTCTATTTTAATCCTATCCAATGATAGTGCTGGCGCAGAACTCATACTTCGAGTCGGCATAATATAGGTGATATCTGTAAGCTCAATTTTTTGAACAGAGAACCCACTATCTACTTGTAGTTGGTCATTCGTTAATATGTACTTAGTACTGAAAAAAGGGATGAGCATTAGTGCTGCAATAGGTATGAGAGTAACCGTCATTAATAGAGTTTGTATGAGGGATTTGTGAGCATCTCGCTTCCACTGCCATAATGGAACAGACACAGTAAATAAGCTCAAACCCCAAAGTAACAGTGCAAGCCAGAAGTCTACTTTAGATACGAATATAATGTCTGGCATAAATAATACTTAGCGACTATTAGGTTAAATTCGATTCTATATTAAGCGATACCTCTTATCTAATGTCTCTAACATTTTTTCTTAAAAAGTTTTGCAATATCGCAAAATGCAGTTCCATAAATAGATAGCTGCAAACCTGCCCTTTTCTCGTTACAATACCCTTATTAAAGTGCGTCATGATATACATGCTACCTAACTGGGCTGCGCACTACCTTTTACCTATCTATTATCCGAGAATCCCATGAGCCATAGACCACCTTCTGACCTGTTAAAAAACGCCGAACACTGGCGCGAAGATATCAATTTTCGCCAAGAAGTACTGGGTAAGCCGTTTGATTTTGCGACCACGTGGGGTATTTTTTCACCGCAAAAACTCGATGACGGTAGCTTGATGCTTCTTGATTATGTGGATTTTGAGCAAGATGATGATTCGATCGATTTAGGCTGTGGTTATGGTGTACTTGGTATGACGGCAGCACGTGAATGTCCAAATGGTCAGCATACGCTGATTGATAAAGACTTTATGGCAGTAGAATATGCACGTCGTAACTGTGAAAAAAATGGTCTAAACAATGTCGATGTGCATTTATCAAATGGTTTTAATCATGTGGCAAAAGACAAAGACTTTAGCCTTGTGATGTCAAACTTGCCAGCCAAAGTCGGTAAAGAGCAGCATTATTTATACTTCCTCGATGCCTATGCACGCATGCGTAAAGGTGGACGTTTTTACGTGGTGACGATTAATGGCCTACGCCAATTTGTTAAGCGCTCATTTACCGAAGTATTTGGTAATAGCGACAAAATCAAGCAAGGTAAAACCTATACGATTACGATGGCGACCAAAGACTAGTTTTAGCTTTGCCTGATTAAGTTCCAGTTATTCAAATTAAGTTTGAAATTGACATAAAAAAGCACGCTAAATCTAATTTAGCGTGCTTTTTATTTTGTATGATTAACTGTCATCTTACATCTGGCGTTTTATCAAATATCCGCCTAATAGCGCGCTGCCGATAATCGGCAATAGCACCATAAGCATCGGTGAAAAACCTGTCGCCAGCGATACAAATCCGACTAAGTCCTGAATATAGCTGAATAGTAGTCCAAACAATAATGCCACGACGATACGTAAGCCTAAGCTGTGCGTCCGTAGCGAACCAAAGACAAACGAGCAAGCGACAATCACTAGCGACAATATCGACAATGGCGATAGTAGCTTTTGCCAAAATGCGACTTCATGATCTAAAGAGCGATTGCCCTGTTGACGCATAAACGTACGATGCTCATACAGCTGCGTCAATGACAAATCCTCTGCCTTACGCGTCAGCAGATACACAGACTCTGGGGCAAAGGGTAAGCTTAGCGTATCTGATGGTGAAACGGCTTGGCTACTCTCAAAACCTTGATTGATAGAGAGCTTAACCATATCGTTTAATTGCCACTCGTAACGATACTGCTCGCTTGGCTTTTCGCTATTCACATCAATTGGTTTACGGCCAGTATACTTTCCACCTTCCGCATGGACAGCAGTTTGTAAATTGCCATTATTATCTAGATGCCAGCGTTTCACCTCGCCAATATTACCCGCGACATCAGCATAATCAATATATAAAATATCGCTACCATCAGGTGTGGCACTGCCATTCTCTGCGGTTTCGAAACGTGGCTGTATCGTCCAGTAACCGCGCACTGATGTGACCAGTGAGGTGCTGTCTTCATCATTAATCTGTTTTGCCAACTGATTAGAAGACGGTAGAACGAACTGATTGATAGCTAATGCCAATAGTACAAATATCAAAGCGGGCTGCAATACCCAACCGACGATACGATAGATACTGACCCCAGCCGCGCGCATGACGACCAGCTCGCTTTTATTAGCCAGCAAGCCCAATCCTATGACAGCACCCAGTAGCGCACCCGTTGGGATAAATTGCTCTAAAAAGTAAGGCGAGCGATAAAAGATATATTTGAGCGCCTCGCCCATGGTGTAATTATCATCTAACGAGTCAAGCTCTGATAAGTAAGAGAAAATCAGCTGCAAGGCCCATAAACCAATGACGGCAGCGATAATAGCCAATAGAGCGTTGAGTTTGACATAGCGACTGAGGACTTTTAGATTGGCAGGTTTTTTAGCCAATTGATTAGACTTGGCTGACTTAGCAAATAAAGAGCGCATTAAAACTGCCCTCCTTGTGAGCTGTTGTTCTGATTGTCTATGTCGCTAACTGAACCAGTTGCGGCAGCGGCTAGCCTATTTTCTTGTTTGCGAAAGCGCAATCGATGTTGCACGCGGCTACCCCAATTCATATAAAGCGCCAATGCCATAAACCCTAAGATGAGCCATGCATATGCCCATACGCTGATGCTATCTTTACTCACTGCGTTTTTGAGCGAGATGATACCTAATGCACAGCTGACAAATAATAAGATAGAAGGAAACAAGCGCAGCCAACGTCCTTGACGCGGACGGACTTGCGCCAGTGGCACGGCCAACATAGGCGCGATAATCATCAGCCATGGTAGCGCCAAACGATAGCCAAGCTCACCTTGTGCAGCACGCATTGCACTATTCGTGCCTGATGGTGAGCTACTCGTAGCGGCTTGCCATAATGGTCCAATCTTTTGCGTTTCAATATTGTCTTCGGTGATCACTTCCTGTGAAGACTCAGTCAAGGTAATGCGATAACGATCAAAAGCGACTTGATTATATTTGAGACTGCCTGCGCCAACTTCGTAACGACGTCCCTGAAACAGATCTAACTGGGTCACGCCGCTATTGCCGGTATCCACTTGCTCAGCACGCTTAGCCAGCGTGATAGTGTCTTTGCTAATGTCCTTTGCACCACTATTTATAATATCTTTAGGGATATCTGAGATGCCAATCTGTTCGGCTGTTTCACTGTCAATCGTATTATTCATATCAGTAGCAGTGGCAGTAGCAGTGGCAGTAGCATTAACACTTTCAGCAGCACTACCTTTTTTCGCCGGTTCAGATTGGATCAAGATCACATCTTGCAGTTTTTTCTTATCATCGCTGAGACTACCCACGTATAAATGGTAATTACCGCTACTGATAAACTCGTTCGGACGAATCAAATCAAATGCACTGGTCAATGCTTGCTGCTGCCACACAGCCTCAGACGAGCGAACACCCCAAGGCTTGCCAACGACAGATAGCGCCGCTTCACCAACGAACAGCGCCAATATTAACGGTGTCATTAACCGAGCAAGCCGACCTCGAGACACGCCACTAGCATTGATCACTGCCATTTCTTGATCAACATACAAGCGACCAAATACCAGCATCAAAGCGATAAAGAATGCTAACGGTAAAATGAGCTCTAAAAAATACGGTAGGTTATACCCAATGATAGTAAACAGTAGGCTGACGTCCAAACGACCTTCAGCAGCGATGCCAAAATAGCGTATCAAACGACCGCCGAGCATCATCACTACCAAAAACCCCAACACTAAGGCAGTGGTCGAGGCAACTTGTTGTGTCATGTAGCGGCGTAATATCACAATGGGTACTCTTAAACGGTTGGTATGTGCGCAATTGATGATGAGCTTATTGACTATTTAGGTCGTACGACGACATATCATCAGCATGATATGGGTCATTTACATACTCAAATAACGGTAAACGTTACTAAGCGACTGGTTAGTCATACTCAATAAACACAAGCGACAAATATAGCCGCTAATGCTAGCATGTTTTGCCTAAAAATGGCTGTGAAATGTGTTTGAAAACATTACCTACACCTTGCTGAGAACGCATTATTGACAGTAGGTGATAAATATAGCAAATATTGGATAAATAATTGATAAAACCTCAAATTACATCGAATTGATAGTATTTATGGCGTTAAGTTTTTGCTTTATTTATTTTAGAAAGGTTTGTTTGTCATTCGTATCATCGAACATTTATCTCTGTTATTAATTGCTAGACTGACTGATAGAAAAATATACTTATATCGTCAAACGGAGAATAATACTAATGAATAAAACGACCTCTACACCTTCTACCCTACTTGAGCTCGCTGGCGGCACTTTTGATGCGCTTGACTGGTCAAATTGCGCACTCGTTCTTATCGACTATCAAAATGAATATGTCGATGGCGCTATGCCATTAGGGGACGCTGGGGCAAAAGCCATCGCCAATGCGCGCCTAGTACTCGATAAAGCGCGTCAGCAAGGTTTACCTATCTTCCACATTACTCATCACGGCGCAGAGAATGGCAATGTCTTTGATCCTTTATCAGCTAACGTTGAGATAGTCGAACAGTTGCAGCCGCAAGATGGTGAAACAGTGATTGCCAAAAAGCATCCGAATGCCTTTTATGATACGCAATTACAATCACTGATTTCAGCAGCAGAAAAGAAGCAGATTATTTTTGCGGGTTTTATGAGTCATATGTGCGTCAGCTCAAGCGTCCGCGCCGCATTTGATTTAGGTTTCGATAGTTTTGTCTGTCACGATGCCTGTGCCACTCGCGACTTACCGAGTGCTACAAGAAAGCCGATAAGCGCTGAAATCATGCATGATACTGCCATGGCAGCACTACAAGATAGATTTGCCGCGATGGTAACAACCGATGAATTGGTCAATGACTAGTATGTTGTCATCATCGAAAAATGATAATGTAACCGTTAAACCATAGCGTAAGTTAGTACAGCATAATAATTCAAACGTATTACCCAAGACTTGCTAACTGCGCACGATTATCGCAATATGCTACACTACTGTGATTGCTCAACAGACCAAATAATTTAATAATCTGACAGGTATAAGCAGTCATTTAAATCCTGCAATTTTCATAACTCTAATAAGGATAACTATATGAATATCAAATTATCTCAGCATTTACCAAAGACCCATACGCAAAAAATCCTGAAAAAAGAAGCCAAAAGTAAAGACGATGCTTGTCTGGTTGTTTTAGTCGATGACAAGAAAAACATTCTGGCTGAATCTGTGCTAACCGAATATACCACTCGTATTGAGCAGCTGATTGAAGTATCTCACTTCAAGGGCACTACCTGTGAGACTGTTGCTGACTACGCATTAGCAGGTGATAAAAAGACCACTAAGCAAAACCCTGTACAACTGCTATTGGTCGGTGTAGGTAACACTGATAAGTTCAACAACACCGTACTGCAAAAAATCGCCAACACTATCTATAGCAGCACACAAAAGCGTGTGTCTTCTATCACTGTCGCCTTAGGTGATGCATTAGAAGAAAACCACTTTGGTCAATTTGCCCTTAATCTGTTGGCAGCTAGCTACCGCTTTGACAAGTATAAGTCTGAGCAAGCAAGTCCTGTATTGACTGATGTTTATCTATTAGCTGATGAGTCACTACAGCCTGCACTTGCCTTTGCTCAGTCAGTATTTGCTGGTCAGAGCCTCACTCGTGATGTGGCCAATGAGCCTGGCAATATTTGCTTCCCAGCTTACATGGCTGAACAAGCTCAAGAGCTTGCAAAAACTTATCCTGATCTATTAACCGTGAAGGTACTAGGTGAAGACGAGATGTCAGCGCTAGGTATGCATTGCTTCTTGGCCGTTGCACAAGGCTCTACCAAAGAAGGCAAGCTGGTACTCATGGAGTACCGTGGTAAATCAGAATTTAGTTCAGATGCAGGCACTACCGAGCAAACCACTAGCAACGCAAAAGTAAGTGGTCTAAAGGCATTGGCCGATAAACTACCAACCAAAAAGTCAGCTAAAAATGCAAGCAAAAATAGTAATGACAATGCACAAGCGACCAATGACGACGCACCTATCGTATTAGTCGGTAAAGGCGTTACCTTTGATTCAGGCGGTATCTCAATCAAGCCAGGTGCGGCGATGGATGAGATGAAGTTTGACATGGGTGGTTCGGCGTCAGTACTTGGTACAATCAAAGCCTTATGTGAAGCGCGTCTACCAATCAACGTCGTTGGTGCGCTAGCCTGTGCTGAAAACATGCCATCAGGCGATGCAACGCGTCCAGGTGATATTGTTAAAGCGATGAATGGCAAATCAGTCGAAATCTTAAATACTGATGCTGAAGGTCGTTTAGTACTAGCAGATACCTTGTGCTACGTGCAGCGTTATCAGCCAAAAGCCATCATCGATGTTGCCACCTTGACTGGCGCTTGTGTGGTTGCACTAGGCCATGTGCGTTCAGCCGTATTTAGTAATGATGAAGATGTGCTGTTTGATTTAGAAAATGCCAGCAACCTATCAGGCGATCTTATCTGGCATATGCCTTTAGATGACGAGTATCAAGCTCAGATTGATTCACCAATCGCTGATATGCAAAACATCGGTGGTAAAGGTGCTGGTGCCGTAACTGCCGCCTGCTTCTTATCGCGTTTCATTGAAGAAGGTCAAGCATGGGCGCATTTAGACATCGCTGGTACTGCATGGAACTCAGGCAAAGACAAAGCAGCCACTGGACGTCCTGTGCCACTGTTTATGCAATATCTAAAAAACAGCGCAGAGATGGCTTAATCCATTTATGAAAATTAGTTTTTATGTATTAAGTGAAAGTAAGGCCCAAGATTTCTTGGGCTTTATTTGTCAGCTGACTCAGACGGCGCTTAACAAAAGCGCTCAGTCTTTGCTGATTTTAATTGAAGATGAGACATTACTAGCAAATCTAGATACGGCACTTTGGGCTCAAGAGCCTACGAGTTTTATACCACATCAATGTCTTTCTGATAATGACAATAAAAGTACCAGTGATAGAGGTACTGATGATAGTAACATTGCTACTTCTGAAGTATTAGCGCCTGTGCTACTAGGCAATCATATGCCAGCAGATTTTAATGGTATCGTGCTCAATACAACGACACGTCCCGTCAACGATTTTATGGCTGCTACTAATAATTCAAAACCTTCCCGAATCCTTGAGCTGATCCGACCTGATGCTACAAGTACACAAGAAGGTCGCAACAAATATAAAGCCTACCAGCAATTAGGTTACGATCTGACCCACTTTAAGGTGTAGCTCTGCCGTTTATTTTCCCTCGTATCTTCTTCTATTTTTGCAGCAAAACATACTCTTTACGCTATATATCGCTAATTCTGCTTTCTTATGAATGAAGTATTTTGAGTAGTCAGCTCTTGCCTATAGGTGCTGCATTCTTTTTTATACTAGTTGTACAACTCTACTATTCCTCTATTTGCATGCGACAGCTACTGCTATGAGCGGTATGCGAATATGTCAAAAAATGCTACCATTCTTCGATAAATTTTCTGTTGTGACAATTCACTTACTTTTAACGGACTTGAGGGTGTACAGATGCGTTCATTAATTGCGATGTATCAGCGTATAGGGCTGGTGCCGCTTATTA
Organism: Psychrobacter sp. BI730; assembly: GCF_013414195.1. Lineage (GTDB taxonomy): Bacteria > Pseudomonadota > Gammaproteobacteria > Pseudomonadales > Moraxellaceae > Psychrobacter. The sequence goes on along the minus strand of NZ_JAATTV010000005.1, from coordinate 123,664 downwards.
TTATTGGTTTGGTGTTAGGGGTATTGATTGGTTGGCTAGCGCCAAGTATCGGCACCGCCATAGGGTTGCTCGGTACACTCTTTGTCGGTGCCCTAAAAGCAGTCGCTCCCATCCTAGTATTTATTCTGGTTATGGCAGCCATTAGTCAACATCGCAGTGGCAATGAAGTCTACGTAAAGCCGGTGCTCATCATGTACATGTTCGGCACTTTTTTGGCAGCACTAACGGCAGTCGGTGCCAGCTTTTTGTTCCCGACAGAGCTGGTCTTGATCAACGCCGATATCGCACAAGTACCACCTGCTGACTTAAAAGAAGTTTTGACGAACTTGCTCATGAACTTGGTCGCCAACCCGATCAATGCAATCGCCGAAGCCAACTACATTGGTATCTTAGCATGGGCAATTATTATCGGTTTTGCACTGCGCCAAGCCAGTGATACTGCTCGTAATGTTGTCGGTGATTTCGCTGATGCCATCTCACAAGTGGTTAAATGGATTATTGCTTTAGCCCCATTTGGTATCTTAGGCCTAGTCGCTAGCACGGTTGCTGAGACAGGCTTTGCTTCTTTGGCAGGCTACGCACGTATCTTGATGGTATTAATCAGCTGTATGTTATTCATTGCGTTGGTTGCCAATCCGCTTATTGTCCTTATTAAAACGGGCAAAAACCCTTATCCGCTCGTATTCAGATGTCTGCGCGAATCAGGAATTACTGCCTTCTTTACACGCAGTTCAGCGGCCAATATTCCAGTCAATATGAACCTTGCCCGTAAGCTTGGATTGCATGAAGACACTTATTCGGTGACCATTCCACTAGGTGCCACGATCAATATGGCTGGTGCTGCAATTACCATTAACGTCTTAACGCTTGCTGCTGCTCATACGTTGGGTATCGAAGTGACATTTGCATCAGCGCTGCTACTCAGTCTGGTTGCTACGATTAGTGCTTGCGGTGCTTCTGGTGTTGCTGGTGGTTCGTTGCTATTGATTCCGCTCGCTGCTAGTTTATTTAGTATTCCAAATGATATTGCGATGCAAGTAGTTGCGATTGGCTTTATCATCGGTGTAATTCAGGATTCAGCTGAGACTGCCTTGAACTCTTCAACTGATGTGTTGTTTACAGCAGCAGCGGATCCTACTTATTCGCGTTAATTTTTGCTGACGTGTTTTATATAGATATAAAAAAAGGGCCTTTATAGGGTCCTTTTTTTATGTGGTATTTTACTGTTTTGGTTACTTTAGACTGTCTATATCGACTTCGATGACTGGTGTTTGCTGCTCTATTTGACGTTTAAGTTGGCGCAGTTGCTCAACCTCATCTAACAGCTCAAGTATCAATCCAATGGCAGGTACGCTGGCTTCAAAATCACGACTCAATCGCGATGCACGGCGCACTGTCGTCAGCTGATAACCAGTAAATTTTTCATGCTCTGGTACATCATATTCAATGATATTTTCTTCGATTAATTCGATGACCCATTGGCGCTCTTGGCCACAGGCAGAGACCAGTTCATCTAAGCTCATGATGATGTCTGTAAATTCAGTCGAGTGGTTCATAGCTATTATCCTCGTTTTCTCTTTATTTCATCGGTATCGTGTTCATCTCTGCTATTCGTCTATTACTTCAGTAATAAATAATGGTTGCTCATAATCTCGTTTAACGACTAATATTGGTATCAGCAAAGGCTTGTTTTAGCTGCTCATAAGCCTGTATCGACGCATCGTTACTGACATCAGGATTGACAATATTTAGAGTTAGATACAAGTCGCCTGCTTGCTTGGCAGGAATACCTTTGCCTTTAAGACGTAAATTGCTACCGGACTTGCTATTCTTAGGAATGGTCACACCAAGCGTACCCGCTGGCGTACTGACATTGATTTTTTCACCCAATGCCGCTTCCCACGGTGCAATATTCACAGTTTGATAAATGTCTGCGCCTTCTATACGAATACTGGCATCATGACGAATTTTAACCTTCAAAAACAAATCGCCATTTTTGCCATTACTGCTACCAGCAGCACCTTGCCCTGCTAAACGAATTTGCTTACCATCAGTGATACCTTTAGGAATTTTTATCTTAAGGGTTTTATTATCGTAGTCGACATTACCATTGGGCTGACGAACAGGGACGTTTAGCTTAATACTATAGTCGTCGCCACTATATACTGAAGACAAATCAACGGTAATCTCGGCATGCTGATCTTGACCTTTGCTGTCTTGCGTCCCAAAGCCACCACCAAATTGATCGAATCCGCTGCTTTGAGAGCGACTGCCCGTTTGTCCACCAGTTGACCCACGTGCGCCGCGACCAAATGCTGAAAAAATGTCATCGAAGCGAAAACCACCATCACCAAAGGCCTCACCGTCACCAAACTGATCTTTGATATCTTTCCAGCGAAACCCACCTTGATCCGCATCAGTTTGCCCACTGCCACCAAACCCACTTGATCTACTTTGACCTGCGAACGGATTATTGAGCATAGCGTCATATTCGGCGCGCTTGTCTTTATCTCTGATCGTTTCGTAAGCGTTGTTTATTTCTGCAATTTTATTATCAGCATCTGGATGATCACTGACATCGGGATGATACTGGCGAACGAGCTTACGGTATTTTTTTTTGATATCAGCGTCTGAGGCGTCTTTTTTGACCCCTAAAATGTCATAGTAGTTTTTCTCTGCCATGTTATTTTCCCCAAAATAAAAACATATTAGTGGTATCAGTCTGCCAATTTCAAACGATACGGTATAAATGGCTACTAGATTTTGCTATAGCAATTTTTGTAGCCTACTTATCATCATAACAATAATTACAACAAACACCGTTATATAAATATTACCAATAGTGATGCCAAGCGACTGCAGCATCTATCTTATCTGAATCACCTAACACTACGCTATTATCGGCCATCACAGTGTCTGAATATGTCATTATAAGCCTAGCATCGTTATTCTTTGATAGCTGCTGGCGTAATGTTAATTTGGCAACATCAATAGCAGCGCGCCCTTCTCGCTTTGAAGTTACGTAAGACAATTCAGCACTTTGGTTATTACGTTTCATACGTAAGCCAAGCTCAATACCGATATCTGCGTGTTTATCTTGATCATGGGCCGTCGCATTGACCATACCATAGCCAAGTATATGTTTACCAAACTTAGCGCCTGCGCCAACGCCAACTTGTGCGTAAGGGCTATGTCGATTACCAGTAAACGTATCTGTACGAGCACCTGTTTTTAGTTGCCAAGACAGTTTAGGTTCGCCTAATAACGGTTGTCTAAGATCTTCAATCTGCTGCATGTCTAAAAATACGAAATCCGTCAATGTCCATTGATGCATATCAAAGCTATAACCCAGTGACGCTTTTACGGCTTCAAAACGTTTATCAATATCTGTATGAGCGTTCAGTGGGTCTTTTACAAATAACGATAAACCAACTTCTGCCCTCTCCTCAGATAAAACGACTGTAGTCTGCGTGGTTTTGTTACTCAATGCTGGAGAGGGTTTGTTTGGTACAGGCAGCTGAGCCAAACCATTGCTAGCTGGTAGCGCAAAACGCTGACTGAGCAATTCGCTTTTGAGAGCTCTCTGCTTCGGTGTATCGTCTTGCGTGATTTTATAAGTACGATGTAAGATCAGAAAATCAAGCGCAATTGCCTTATCGTCCGCGTTTAAAGTAGCAAGCGGGGCAGTGCTTTCTGTACGAATGACAGAGTTTATGACGGCTTGTATTGGCTTAGATAATTGTACAAACTTCTCGCGCAGTTGCGTTTGTTCAGAGGGCAAATAGCGTACTGAAGACACTAAGGAATCAGCGCCGTTATCGTATTCTAATAGCTGATCGAATACATAGTCTGGCGCATACCAAGGACCTACTCGCTCAGTCGTTTTTATGTCGCTTATCAGCTCAAGTATCTCTCCTGAGCGATAACCACAATTTTGTTTGATGAAGTAATAGTCAAAGCGAGCGGACTTTGCTTCGTATAAATGATAGTTCAATAATTGTGTTTCAAAGGCATCTAGATTGAGCACGTACTCCCACATATCACGTTGCTCGTTCTTGGAGTATACCGCGTCTTGTTTAAAAAATTCCGTCTCTGAAAACCCAGCATCATAAAACCCAAATAGTCCTTTTAGCGCGTACATTGCACCGTTCTCATTTTCTGGAATACGAGCGCCGAAGTTGTATGAATTATTAAGTAAGTCCTCGCTAGATAGCTCTCTAACATCACTGTTCGTATTATTTATATTATCTATAGACGTGTTGGTTTTGACCAGTACATGACCAAATGAAGAAGCTGGGTTTTTTAGATAGCTGCTTACTAGGATCAGGCTTATTTCTTGATTCGCATCGGGTAATTTTGAGCAGTTTTTGAGATCGACGTTCAGTTCTGGTAAATGATGATTAAGCCATAAATATCTGGCTGGATACTTACAAACTACGCCCTCATTATTCATTTGCTCTATCGTTGCTATAAGCTCTGCATAGGGGTCAAAATTACGTTTCGAACGAGGCTTGGGATTGGTTAAATAAAAATCTGGTGAGATGACTTCAGCCTTGCCATTTTTATAAAACAATAAATGTTGCCACTGGGAGTGCTTAGCCAATGATTTTAGTTTTATGGGATCAATAGCGGTATTTTTTTGAGAGTTTCGGTTTTGCTCTTGTATCTGCGATTCAGTGAGTCGTTGTACGCTTTGCACAATATCTGACAAGTTCTCGCGATCACTTGAAGTCATATCTACTGCGATAGACGAAGCATTACTAGAAGAGAATTTATTTTCTTTATCTACTGTTACTGGATCTGAAGCATAGGCATTCGTTTCATCAACTTCCGCATTGCAAATAGTCGTTGCAGCCAAGCAAGCCACCCATAAAAACATCTTTTGCATTTTATTTAGATACCATAAATACATGAGCAATAAAAAACACGTAAGCACTAGGTTTACGTGTTTTTATCATTAAATTATCAAAATTTTGAGTATTAAACTAAAAACTTAATACCTAGCACTTTCAATATTTAGATAGTACAGCTTTGCTTAACGATGCTAAATAGCGTCTCAGCATTTTGATCTTGCGTAGCAGTACGATAGGCAGAAGTCTGAGTATATTGACCATACTGTGCGCGTACGCTAGCGGCTGAATCACAGTTAGCAACACTTTGTAGAGCAGATAAATGAGCACCTTGGCCTGAAGCTAGATCTTTTTCAACACTTGGGAAGGCTTCTTTAATCAAAACCGCAGCTCTAACGTTACCACCTTGGCAAGTTTCAGGAGACATAGAGTCAGAAGTAGCAGCCGTAGTACCTAAATCCCAAGTCACGTTAGAGATAATAGCTAAGATAGGGCTAGAATTACCAAACAAAGCACCACCAATACCACACTGCTTATAAATCTGCTCGATAGTGCGACCAGTTTCTGCCGTTTTAAAGCTAGAACCAAGATCGGCATTAGCTGCGCTAAATGGAATCATAGCAGCAACAACTGAAGCAATCGCAATTTTCTTTAACATAAAACTTCCTCGAAAGACGATAAAAAATAGATTATTTGATAAAAAATCAAACTTATTATGAGTATATTTGATAGATACTCTAGAATAATGTCTAACCTTATCCATTCTACAAAATAGTAAGAATATAGCAAGGTTTTTTTACATTATATTATCTATTTCTACTTGAGCTTTCATAACGATAATTATGCTATATCGATAGATTTGGTCTTTATATATTACCTATTTATATTGTATTAATAGCTTTCCAGTATTTTGTCGGCTTCTTTATGAGAATCACTCTTTATAAGTCTAATTTTAGTATCTACGTCATCATTATTTTTGCTAAAAAATAGCTATTTTTCCTTAAAAAACAGCTATTTGACCTCATGAGTTTTTTACACAGCAGTAATAATATGACAAGCTAGCTCTTGTAGAATCCCCTATTATTCATACTCATAGGGAGTATAGATAACGTAGGCAAGAGCATCTGTCTATTTTATTAATTGCTTAAAGGTATTAAATGTCTTATTTAATCAAGTCTTTGGTTGTCACTTTATCGCTACTACTTAGCACCACAGTTTTCGCTGCCAATACCAGTTACTACGGTAGTAAGTTTCATGGCAAGCGCACAGCGAGTGGCAGCATCTTCAACATGAACTCTTTAACCGCTGCACATCGCACGTTACCGTTCGGCACGAAGGTACAAGTAACCAATCAAAAGACAAAGCAGAGCGTCGTTGTAAAAATCACGGACAGAGGACCTTTTATTAGAGGTCGTATCCTTGATTTATCAAAAGCCGCTGCTGGTGAAATAAACTGTCAGCTTTGTACGACCACGATGGAAATACTGTCGTACGGCGATGGCAAATATCGTAAGGAATAATGTAATAAAAAAGGGATGGCTTATGCCATCCCTTTTTCATGTCTGCCTATATAACTAACTATCTATAACGCTTTATGCGAACTTAGCTTCCATCTCTTCTAAAGTCGTCATTGATAGTAGTAATTTTTCTTCATTATCACTATGTTGCTGCTGTAGCGCTGTTTGCTCATTGAGCAATACAAGCAAGTCAGACTTACGGCTCTCTTCGTACAGATCTGTATCAGCCAGTTTTTCTTCCAGCGTTACAAGCTGCTTATCAATCTTAGCCAGTGTTTTTTCTGTTTGCTCTATCTCGCGGCGGATAGGTGCTGTCATTTTACGTTGTTCAGCGGCTAGCTTACGCTGCTCTTCTTTACTAAGTGCAGGCGTCGCAGCTTTACTATTTGATGAGTTATCAGATGCTTTGTTGCTTACTTGGCTACTGTCTGTTTCACGTGAAACAAACTTCTTACTCTCTTTTTTACTTTTTTTCTTACCGGTATTCTTATCTGATGCGTTCTCTTGCTTGCGCTTCTCTGCTAGCCACTTGCCATAGTCACCAATGTCGCCATCGAACTCTTCGATGATGCCATCATGTACTAGATACAGCTCATCACAGACATTGGCAATTAGTTCTCGATCATGCGATACCAGTACCACTGCGCCTTGGAAACCTTGCAAGGCTATGGTCAACGCTTGACGCATTTGCAAGTCTAAATGGTTGGTTGGCTCATCGAGTACAAGGACATTTGGACGTTGCCAAACAATTAACGCCAAGGTCAAACGCGCGCGCTCACCACCAGAGAATAGCTCGCTTGGGGTGTCAATACGCTCACCGCGGAAGTCAAAGCTACCCAAAAACGAGCGTAGCATCGCATCGGAGGTTTTACCTGCTAGGCGACGTAACATCTCTATAGGTGTTGCTTTGGCATCTAGGATATCCATTTGATGCTGATTGAAATAGCCTAGCTTTAGGGTATCCGAAACACGATATTTCCCTGTTAGTACGCCAAGCTCACCGACTAATGCTTTAATCAGCGTTGATTTACCAGCGCCGTTCATACCCAGTAAGCCGAGACGGGTATCAGGGGTTACCTGTACATTGGCATTATGTAGAAGCGGTGTCTCGCTATAGCCAATATCTGCGTTGGTCAGCTCAATCAGCGGTGAGCTCATGTTTGCTGGCTCATAGAACTGGAACGAGAACGGGTTGTCAGCCATCATTGGTGACAGCTCTGCCATGCGCTCTAACTGCTTAATACGGCTCTGTGCTTGCTTGGCTTTACTGGCTTTAGCACGGAAACGACGAATAAAGTCATCCAAGTGAGCCTTTGTCGCTTCTTGCTTTTCAAACGCTTGCTGCTGCTGCGCCATACGTTCGTGACGGGTACGGATAAACTGCTGATAGTTACCAGTATATAGAGTGATTTTTTGTTGCTCGACATGCAGGATATGACCGACTGTCGCATCCAAAAACGCTTGGTCATGCGAAATCACAATGACCAAACCCATATAGGCATTGATCCATGTTTCAAGCCACAAGATAGCGTCCAAGTCCAAATGGTTGGTTGGCTCATCGAGTAACATCAAATCAGCACGGCTCATCAAGGTTTTGGCGAGGTTTAAGCGCATACGCCAACCACCAGAAAACCCTTCTACGGGCAGCTCATGCTGGCTAGTCTTAAAACCAAGACCTGCCATAATTTGTGCCGCTTTGGTCGGCGTACGATATCCGTCGATTTCATCGAACTGCTGGTGTAGCACACCAATTTGCTCATCACTGACACTGCTCAAATCGTTTAGCGCAGCATTAATTTCATACCACTGCTCATCACCGCTCAATACATAATCAATTGCAGACTGCGTCGTAGCACCAACTTCCTGTGCCATATGCGCCACATGCCAGCTATCAGGAATACTGACTTCACCTTTATCAAGGGTGACTTCTGTATCGCCTGTACCCATCTGCGTCAGTAACAGCGCAAATAAAGTAGATTTGCCTGTGCCGTTGTTGCCCGTCAGTCCAACTTTGTGACCTGGATGGAGCTGAAAGCTTGCACCTGCAAACAATTCACGACCATCACGGCGAACACCAACGTCTTTAAATTCGATCATATAATTTCTTCATCTCAACAATAATATAGATATAGGGCAATAAGAAACACACATAGGGTATGCCAACTGGCGGCTATTATTTCAAACGCTTGCCACATAGGCAAACAATTAAATAACTATTTCAAAACTAAGTATTTATTACGCCAAACACCTTATGTTGTACAAGCGACTCTTGAGCTCATACATGGTTGTTACTATTATAAAGGTTATGGCCGTAAAATACCGTAATATGACTAATAAGCTTTAAGACTGCCTAATATTATTAAGTAGTGTTTTATATAGGGCGTGTTGAACATTCAAATGTGGTGCTGGCAGTGACTATTTTTTAGACAATATGCCGTGAAATTTTTGATGCCTAGTCATTCTAGGTTAAACAATTTCGCCATGTATTGGCAAAAAAGAGTACTGCCCTGAAAGGCTGATGCTAAAATCACCCCAAAGGTCGTTACAAGCCTAGTTAAGGTCTCGACATTATCGTCGGCTTGCGCCTAGTTTGGTGCAATTTTAGCGATCAGCAGCCCTAATATTTGAATGTTCAACACGCCCTAGTCACACGCTATCATTTTTTAGTCTGGTTATTGGTTTAGCCCCTTGACGCAGTTATTTTAAAAAACACAATATCAAAAATGGAACACTGCTATTCATTAGTAAAATTCAGTAGTTGCATCACTCTTGACAAACGAATCAGCACCCCCATTATGATATACTGCTAAAAGATAAGTGCCCACTATCAATAGAGCCAATAAAATATTGTAGTGGCACAAATACTATTTTGAAATTGCACAAACAGCTTATAATGCACCAATAGCTTTGCCATAATGACAGCACCCAATTAAATCAAACGCCGTGCGTATCTTTATTTGCAAGTACCCTATTGCAAACCCAAACAGGACGACGACCGCATTTGATCCTAGCAACTGAGGTAGATATGAACGAATCAGCCAACCAATTTAGTCCAAGCTCAAGCCAATCAGTAGACCCAACCGTATTAAGCCTAACTGATAGTGCGGCGCAAAAAGTACGCCGTCTACGCGAAGAAGAAGGTGATAGCGATCTTATGTTACGTGTCTATGTGACGGGTGGCGGTTGTTCTGGTTTCTCTTACGGGTTTAACTTTGCCAACGATCTAAACGAAGACGATGCCAATTTTGATAATGGGGATGTGACGTTAGTCGTCGATTCGCTAAGCTATCAATACTTGCAAGGCTCTACCGTTGACTATACCGAAGGTCTGGAAGGTGCACGTTTTGTGGTGACCAATCCAAATGCCACGACCACGTGCGGCTGCGGTTCGTCATTCTCTATATAAGCCAAATAGACGCGGTCGCGCTATGGTTATTAAGATAATGCGGTAGTGTGCCAATACTATGTCAAATGGCTTGTAGGCATAATGAACAAAGCATCTATCTCTCAGGTAGATGCTTTTTTTATCAAACTATCTGGCCAGAATAACGCTATATTCGAGATGAATTTGTATTAAAAACAGGGTCAAAATCCTCACAAATCGCTTTGCCTAAAGCTTATCGTATTTGTAATTGTCCGTGGTTTTCAAGACAGCTTTGAGCTAAACTGACGGAATTATTGACCTAACATTTACCTATTTTATGGACAAACGCTTATCGTGTTTTGATCCACTATAATAAATAACAATAGATGACTATTATGAGTAATTTTGCGAGTAGCTTTGTTAATTTCGAAATCCCTAATTGGTTTGATAGCCAACACTTAACGGGTATGCTCCGCGGTATTGAAAAAGAGGGCCTACGCGTAAAGCCTGATGGTTTCTTGGCCCAGACCCCGCATCCAGCCAAACTTGGATCAAAACTTACCCATCCTTTTATTACTACTGATTACTCAGAAAGCCTGCTTGAGCTCATCACTGAACCAAAGTCCTCACCAAAAGAGACCCTTAATATGCTGCGCCAATTGCACGTATTGGTCTATCAGGGCATACCTGAAGGTGAGCTGATGTGGCCATTATCGATGCCTTGCATGTTGTCTTCTAAAGACGAAGATATCCCACTAGCTGATTATGGTAGCTCTAATACGGGTAAGCTAAAAACCCTATATCGTAGTGGCCTTGGTATCCGCTATGGTCGCCGCATGCAGACGATTGCTGGTTTGCATTACAACTTATCTTTTGGTGATACGTTGTTTGAGACATGGCAAGCCAAAACGCCGACCGCACAAAGCCAAACGTTGACAGAGTTCAAAAACGAAAAATACCTAGGGTTGATTCGTAACTTTAAACGTCTGACCAGCCTTGTTTTGTATTTGCTAGGTGCCAGTCCGAGCGTATGTCCTTGTTTCTTGGCAGGGCGTGAGCACGATTTAGAATTGCTCAATGATTCGACCTATTACAAACCTGCTGCGACTAGCCTACGTATGGGTAAGCTTGGCTATACAAATAGCGTGCAAGAGCAGCTTGATATCCGTTACAACTATCTTCCAGAGTATGTCGATGGTCTACGCCGTGCCATCCAAACACCGCACGAAAGCTTTGCTAAGCTTGGCTTAGAAGACGAAAATGGTAACCCGATCCAAATTAACAATCATATTTTACAAATAGAAAACGAGTACTACAGCCCTATTCGTCCTAAACAAATCGCGATGAGCGGTGAAACACCAACCGAAGCACTTGAGCGTCGCGGTATCGCCTATGTCGAGTTCCGTGCTATCGATCTTGACCCATATAGTGACGTAGGTATTCGCCTCTCTAGTGCTTGTTTCTTGGAAGTGATGGCGCTGTATTGCCTGTTCAGTGACTCACCAGACTTGCTACCTGAAGAAGAAGACACGCTCGCTATCAATCTTGAGCGGGTGGTCAATGAAGGTCGCCGTGATGACTTGCATATTATCAATAATGGTCAAGAGCAGTCACTTGAAAGCTGGATGCTAACGCATCTAGAGCGTATGCAGCCGCTTGCTGCCCTGCTTGATGCTCACTACGGTGGTAACGATTACCGTGCGGCCGTAGCATTGATGCAAGGCAAAGCAGGACACTCTGAGTCGACTATCTCTGCACAAGTAAATTCCGATAGCAAACGCTTAGGCAGCTTATGGCAGCTTGGATTTACATTGGCTCAGCAGCATCGCGAGTCTTTATTACAGCAGACACTTAGTCCAAATACCCAAGCTAAATACGAGGTATTGGCAGAAAAATCTATCTTGCAGCAAGCTGAGATTGAGCAATCTGAAACAGAAGACTTTGCGGAATTTTTACAGCAGTATCGCTAAGGCGTGATTACTAGCTTTTGATTACTAACTTTTAACTGCCAGTTATTGATTGCTGAATTCTGATGACTAGTTGACGATTGCTAAGGTCTGATTGCTAAGGTCTGACTGTAAAATTTTGACTGCTTAATCTTGATTGCTACCCTATATCTATTATAGATAAACCCATAAGAGTAACCGCACAATGCGACAGCTAACCACTTACCGTAACCTGCAAGTATTTTTGGTGATAATGGCCATCATAGGCATGAGTTTTGCGCTGTTTTATCTACAGCGTCATCTAGGGCTTTCACCTTGCCCACTCTGTATTTTTCAGCGTGTTGGTCTAATCGTCATGGGCGGATTTGCCCTGATATCAGCGTTGTTTAATCCTAAGTCTAAAGTGATAAGACTATTGCTATGGCTTGGGAGTCTAGTAGGTATCGGCTGGGCAACTGCGGTAGCAGCACGCCATGTATGGCTGCAACATTTACCTGCTGACCAAGTACCTTCTTGTGGTCCAGGACTGAACTATTGGCTTGATACCCTCCCTATCCTACAAGTATTCAAAGAAGTATTTGCAGGATCTGGCGAATGCGCCTCTGTTGATTGGATGCTTATGGGATTAAGTATTCCTGAGCAGTCGTTGATTCTATTTAGTGTGCTGCTGATCGTACATGTCTTGATATTAATGCGTATCGTAAAATCTTCCAAGTAGTATCTTATGACTCAATAAGACGTTAGGTTTCTTTCCTAGTTCTGCTTTTAAAACAGACATTGCTATCTTCGATACGATGTCTGTTTTTTTGTCTACTATTAACCCGCCCTTACAACCCATATTAGCGTTACCAACAGGTATCGCTAATGTCAACTTATGCCTTTTAGATATAAGGCCAACAACAAAAAGCCCACAGAGATATTTTCAAGCCTTTGATATCTTTAGTCAGCTTACCTTATAAACGGATAAGCATTAGATATTTGTCGCTTTCTACTCATAAGCTATCTGTATTTTGAATATAAGATAATGCTGTCAAGTTATTAATTTATATTATTACTACGCGCCCATGCCTTATTATCCTTATCTTTGACAATGGCTTTACGTTGTCGATAGTATAGATGAGCTTGAAAAATACTTGTTAAAAACTGTTTTTGGTATGACCATGATATATTTTGCTCCCGTTCGCTCTACCACGCTTGCTATCGTAAAACGGTGGCGTCCTTCGTTACTGGTAGCGTCACTATGTGTGCTACTCGTAGGCTGTGATAGTGCCTCATCCAATACCGATAAAGACATGGTATCGACGTTCGCGTCGACTGGTTCTGAATCGCAGGAGGCTTCACAATCATTGCAAGATGACAATATTGAGAGTGCTGAGCTAGCGAATGATGATGAGACAGGCGAAATGGTGGAAGGGCAATCATTAATTGCTGCTGCTCAGTCAAATAAAGATACCTATGCAGACAGCTCTATGGAGCGATCAGAAGCAAAAAGCAGTATGCTGCAAGCGACATTGATGGGCGATTATGGCGGTATGGTCTCTTGTATAGATTGCGACAGTATCGACGTTACACTGAACCTATTCGCTGATGGTTCCGTACTAAAAGCAAGTTATTATCATAATCCTGAAAAACCAAAAACACCCCTACTCGAATCGGGCATCTACCGACAAGACAATGATAAAATCTCCATTGTCTATGAAGGAAAAAATATCGAGACCTATCATATCCAAGACAACCGCTTGATACGGATCGATGAACACGATAATTTAGAGGATGACTATACGTTATCACGAAAATAAAAGCGTCCTCATGCTGACTGTTAGCTGGCGTATCTCTACATACTAAAACAGCCAAATTACATTAGCTACATAGCGCCTACTTGTTAGGCGTTTTTTATTGGTCATCGAACAGGGTTTACTTTACAATGATTGCTTGTTTGCCCAGCTGATGTATTGGTCATTGTTTATCAAAGCGTTTATTTTTACTGATGACAGCTAGGCACCTCATACTTTATTTTATCCGCTTTCTATTCTTTTCATTCAAGCGCGTACGGAACGTCTATGCATATTCATATCCTTGGTATTTGTGGTACTTTTATGGGCTCACTGGCATTGCTAGCACGTGCGCTTGGACATACGGTCACGGGTTCAGATGCCAATGTCTATCCTCCTATGTCCACTCAGCTCGAAAATGCTGGCGTGACTATCGAAGAGGGCTACCTAGTAGAGCACTTGCAACCAACGCCAGACTTAGTCGTCGTTGGGAACGCGATGAAGCGCGGCATGGATGTGATTGAGTATATGCTAGATAATGGCTTGCGCTATACCTCAGGTCCGCAGTTTTTATCTGAGCAAGTATTGCAGTCACGCCATGTAATCGCCGTTGCAGGGACACATGGTAAGACCACAACCACTACTATGCTTGCGTGGATATTACATTATGCTGGTATCGACGCAGGGTTTTTGATTGGCGGTGTGCCATTGGTTGATACAACTGACGAGCACTTACAGCAAGTGTTTGCGCACAGCAGCTATTTGAGTGCTGATAAAAGCGATAATGATAAATCTGGTTACTTTGTGATTGAAGCAGATGAGTATGACTCTGCGTTTTTTGATAAGCGTTCGAAGTTCGTTCACTATCGTCCGCGTACTGCTATTTTGAATAACCTTGAGTTTGATCATGCAGACATCTTTGCAGATCTCAACGCGATACAAACTCAGTTCCACCATATGGTGCGTATGATTCCAAGCAGTGGCAAAATTATTATGCCAGCCGCGACCATCAGTCTAGAAGATACGCTAGCAAAAGGGGTTTGGACACCTATCTGGCGTACTGCCGTCATCGACTCTACTTTAGCTAATACCAGTGAAAATACGCGTGCTTTAAAAGATAGTAGCGACTGGCAGGCTGAGCTGATTCAAGAAGACGGTAGTAAGTTCAAAGTTAGTTTTGCTGCTAACGAAGAACCAACTGCTATCGTAAACTGGTCAATGATCGGTATCCATAACGTCAACAATGCATTAGTTGCTGTAGCCGCTGCTTATAATGTTGGCGTCAGTGTTGAGACTGCCTGTGCTGCTTTATCAGATTTCGCTGGTATTAAGCGCCGGATGGAGCTGATTGGCGACGTCAATGACATCTTAGTCTTTGATGATTTTGCCCATCATCCAACAGCTATTACAACCACATTGGATGGTGCCAAAAAGAAGCTGGCTGATAGACGCATTTGGGCTATCATTGAGCCGCGTAGTAACACCATGAAAATGGGTATTCATCAAGACAGTTTGGCTCAATCAGCGGCACTTGCTGACTACACATTATGGTACGAGCCTACTGGTTTGGAATGGGGCTTAAAAGAGGTCATCGAACAAGCTAAGGTAACCAGTGACGCTATCGGCAACCAACAAGTGTTATCAAGCATTGATGATATCATTGAGCATATTAGCAGTCATGCAAAAGCAGGTGATGCGATTGTGGTCATGTCAAATGGCGGTTTTGAAGGGATTCATCAGCGTCTATTAACCGCATTGCATAACGGCTAATGCTTCTAGCTAAGATAATGAAGCAGCTCTTATAAAGAAATAGCTCTTCTTATTCTCTTACATATAAACGCAGCCATCTAATAGATGGCTGCGTTTTTCATTTCTAATATTTATATGTCTTCACTATATGAGTTCAGCACTACAGGTACCACGTTAATAAACGTTGTTAGCACCACTGCTACCTTTGTAACCTTTCGTTTACTTATTGCCCTTACTCGATAGCAAATCGGACTTTTTCCTCACATAGCCCCTACAGTAGTAACATTTTATGCTTACTTTTGCGTCCGAGGAGTGTTTACAATAGATTTATCAAAATTTGTAACACATTATAAATATTAATAATATTAGGAGAATAACATGAGCTTTATTTGGATGATTATTATAGGTTTAGTCGCAGGTTTATTAGCACGTGCTATCAAACCAGGTAATGACCCTATGGGTTGGGTTATGACTATCGTATTGGGTATCGTTGGTGCAATGCTAGGTGGTTTCCTAGCTGGCCTAATCGGTATTAACGCTGATGGTGGTTTCACTGGTCTTATATTCTCAGTAATTGGTGCAATTATCCTACTGTTCTTATATGAAATGATTGTAAACAAACGCCGTGCATAATTAGTTATAAGCTGTGCATAGCTTGGTCATAAATTAATTACTAGCTAATTAAAATACTATATAAACAAAGCCTTGCGTTAAGCAGGGCTTTTTTATGCAATTTATAATCGAAATTTAGTCTTTCTATATACATATAGCATCATATGACTGCGAAAGTATTGATAAGCATTACTTTTGTCCCCATTTATCTTATAATACCAACCCTATTTTGTCCCTATCATTGAGGTGAGCGTTATGGCACTACTCCCTATCTTAAGTTACCCAGATCCTCGCTTGCGTACTATCGCCAAGCCTGTCAAGGAAGTGACTGCTGAAATCAAAACCTTAATCGCAGACATGATCGAGACGATGTATGATGCTCAAGGCATCGGGCTTGCAGCCAGTCAAGTGGATCATCATATTCAGCTTATCGTTATGGATTTGTCTGAAGACAAAAGCTCTCCTAGAGTTTTTATCAACCCAAAAGTCACGCCACTGGTAGAAGAAAAGCAACCGTATGAAGAAGGCTGCTTATCCGTACCTGATGTCTATGACAAAGTCGAACGTCCTAATAAAGTCCGTATCGAAGCGTTAGACGGTAACGGTGAGGTCATCGATGAGGTAGTCGAAGGACTGCTTGCTGTTTGTATCCAACATGAAATGGATCACCTAAATGGCGTAATCTTCGTTGATTACTTGTCTCGTCTAAAACAGACTCGTGCTCGTGATAAAGTCCGCAAAGTTCTCAAAATACGTGAAAAGCAAGAAGCTCAATCAGCAGAAAAACAGACACAAGCCGTCAATTCTTAAAGCTCTACTCTTTATTCTTATCTTTTCTATTTCGTCTTTATCCTTCACATAGTTACGTCTACAGTGGGTGTTAATATTTAGCATTCACTGTTTGGCGATAATTTTTCTAACCGATACAGTTTCCACAAAAGGTTTACTACTATGACAATGATCAAAATTGACCAATATTTTGAACCTGCCAGCTGGCAGAAATTTACCAAGGCTGCTGAAGGCCGCGAGACGCCTTTCTTAGTAGTTGACCTTAGTCGTATCGAAACCAAATACCACGAAATGGTAAGCCTGTTTCCTAACGCAAAACTGCATTATGCAATGAAAGCTAGCCCTGCGGTGGAAGTAATCGATCTACTAGCAAACCTTGGATCAAACTTTGACTGTGCCTCTATTTATGAGCTTGATCGTGTACTTGGTTGCGGCGTTGAGCCATCTCGTATCTCGTATGGCAACACCATCAAAAAAGCTGAGCATGTTAAATATGCCTTTGAAAAAGGCATTGATCTATATGCGACTGACTCAGAAGCAGATCTAAAAAACATTGCCAAACATGCTCCAGGTTCTAAAATATTTGTGCGTATCTTGGTTCAAGGCTCAGAGACAGCAGAATGGCCATTGTCACGTAAGTTTGGTTGCCATCCTAATATGGCCATCGACCTACTGGTTCAAGCACGCGAGCTGGGCTTGGTGCCTTATGGTATCTCATTCCACGTTGGTAGCCAGCAAAAAGACGTCGCTGCATGGGATGATGCATTAGCCAAAGTTAAATATATGTTTGACTGGATGAAGAACGAAGAAGGCATCAAGCTACAAATGATCAATCTAGGTGGCGGCTTCCCAACCAACTACATCAGCGAAGTCAATCCTATTAAGGTCTATGCAGAAGAGATTACCAGCTATTTGACTGATGATTATAATGATGATGAGATGCCTGAGATTATTTTAGAACCAGGCCGTTCACTCGTTGGTGGTTCAGGTGTCTTGGTTAGTGATGTGGTACTGATCTCTCGTAAGTCAGATACCGATTTGACTCGTTGGGTATATACCGACGTTGGTCTATTCCAAGGCTTAATCGAAACGCTAGGCGAAGCTATCAAGTACCCTGTCTATACGCCTAAGATGGAAACGTCTACCAGCGAGGGTACTGTGGTATTGGCAGGCCCAACCTGTGATTCAACCGATATCATGTATGAAGAAGCGGGTTATCAGCTACCAGAAGAGCTTGAGATTGGTGATAAAATCTACTGGCTGACCACTGGTGCTTATACCAACTCTTACTCATCGGTAGAGTTCAATGGTTTCCCACCGCTCGAAGTGGTTTATATTGACTAGTACTTAATACTATTCCACAAAAAAGCGCGGCACGGTTAATACCCGTATCGCGCTTTTTTGTGCTTGACAATTTAATGACTATTCAACTCTTAAAGAAATAGGCACGCTATTATTGGTATTACGGCTACTGTTACTAGTGCTATTGGTTGAGTTTTGTGAAATCTGTCCAATTGTCACCCACTGTCCACGCGGCACGATAATCGTACTGTTCAATCTTTGACCTCGAATAGCATTGCTAGCACTGCCAGTAGAGTTGTCAGTAGAACTCATTTGATTATAAGGTGAATTCGGCTGCACTAACCTTTCTTCTACTTGTAAAAGTTGTACTTCCACCTGTCCATTAGGCAGCAGTCTTGGTGTGACGGCAATGCCTTGTGTCGTCGGTAGTAGTATTTGCTGCTGAATCACGATCTGTGGTTTGAAATTATCGTTAGCTGAGCGATGATAAGTTGAATAGTTATTAGCATTATAGGTTTGAGTTAGCGAATAAAGCGTACCTGTGCTGATACTCGCCGCACTGCCAGATAGTGTTTGTACTTGATATAGATTACTACTCTGCTGCTGGCTGCTACGCTGACTAATAACGCCTGTACCTTGGATACCACGATTGGTAATAATGACCTGACCCTGCTGAATACTACCTTGCAGGCTACTACTATTGCCAACACGTACGGCGACCGTCAATGCCTGTGGTTGACGGTCTATCTGAGACAATAACTGCTGTACTGCCTCATAATTGCGTGCCGTCGTTCGCAGTACCAATTTATCTTGATACGTAGTCACTGTGCCACCGTCAGAACTACTATTTAGTTGCTGCCTTACTGCAGGTAGTAGGCTAGCCCCGCCATAAGTATGGATAACATAGGTTTGAGAAGTACTGGCTTGTACGCTAATTGGTAGAACCGCTAGACTCAGTGCAAAGGCTGATAGGCTTGCAAGGTTGGTGGTACAAAAAGTATTTATCAGTTTATGCCTAACATAACGTTTGATACTATTCATACCTGCTCCCTTGCTGCTATTAAGTCATCAGTCATCACGCTATAGTCAATCATCAACCATTAACTATAAATAGTCGTTAGTCACTTAATCCAAGTACATCTTGCATGTTGTACTGACCTACTTCCTGCTCAACGACCCAAGTTGCGGCACGCACTGCACCAGCGGCAAATGTCATGCGCGCACGTGCACGATGGGTAATCTCAACCACTTCACCATCTGCGATGAACATCACAGTATGGTCGCCTACGATTTCGCCACCACGTACTGCATGAATACCAATTGTTCCAGATTTGCGCTCGCCAGTTTGTCCTTCGCGGCCATAAATAGCAACGTCTTTTAGGTTCTGTCCGCGCGCTTCCGCGACGGCTTCGGCCATCATATACGCCGTACCAGAAGGCGCATCAATTTTATGCTTATGATGTGCCTCAATGATTTCTACATCAGCATCATTACCAAACGCTTTGGCAGCCATACCGAGTAGCTTCAATGATAAATTAACGCCTGTCGAATAGTTGCCCGCATATACGATAGTTATTTTCTCACTTGCTTTTGCCAGTACTTGTTCTTGCTGTTCATTGAATCCTGTGGTACCGATGACCATAGCTACATTATGCTCAGCACAAACTTGCATGTTTTCTTCAGTGGCGTCAGGCAAGCTAAAATCAATCAGTACATCAATATCATCAATCACAGCGGCTAAGTCATCAACGATTTGCACATTTAAATGGCCGATAGCAGCAACTTCGCCGGCATCAGCATCGACTAGGCTAGAGCCTCGACGCTCAATCGCTGCTTTTAATGTAGTTTGTGGATTGTTCTGTACAGCCTCGATAAGCATACGACCCATACGTCCGCCTGCACCGATTACCCCAACGTTGATAGATTTATTATTCGCTTGTTCGCTCATATTTTTACCTTAGATGCTTTATATTTGGTGAAATTATTTTTGACCATATTTATCGTAAGTTTAGCAAATATCATCACATGAATGGCTTTTTATACCATCAATAAAAAGCCCAAAGGTTTCATGTGAAACCTTTGGGCTTAGTTCAATACTAGCTACTTAGTTAGATTATTTCTTAATCGAACAAATCGCCGATTTTTTTGAAGAATGACTTCTTATGTGGCGACTGTTGATGCTTGCTGTCATCATCCAACGTGTCTTGGAATTGGCGTAGCAAGTCTTTTTGCTCACGAGTCAGATTCACTGGTGTTTCGATAACCACACGGCAAATCAAGTCACCTTTCATAGTAGTACGGACTGGCGTTACGCCTTTACCGCGTACACGCAGTAACTTACCACTTTGCGTACCTTCTGCCACTTTGATTTTTACTTTACCATCTAAGGTTGGGATTTCTACTTCCTTACCCAATGCTGCATCAGTGATGCTTACTGGTACATCCATATATAGGTCAGCGCCTTGACGGGTAAAGACATTGTGCTGTTTGACGCGTACTTCGACATATAGATCGCCATTTTGTACGCCAGCGCCGCCCGCTTCGCCTTCGCCAGCTAGACGAACGCGATCACCATCATCGACGCCTGCAGGGATAGAGACTTCTAAGGTGCGTGATTTGTCTTTTACGCCGTTGCCATGACAGTCCGAACAAGGGTTTTTGATCTGTTTACCAGTACCGCCGCAATGAGGACAAGCTTGCTGTACCGCAAAGAAACCTTGCTGCATACGTACTTGACCTTGACCATGACAAGTCTGACAGGTGACCACATCAGACGCATTTTTTGCCCCTTTACCATCACAGGTATCACAAGGCGCAGGAGCCGTGAAACTGATTTCTTTTTTGCAGCCACGTACGGCTTCTTCTAATGTCAGCTCAATCACATAACGCAAGTCAGAGCCGCGACGCGAACGCCCACCGCCGCCGCCACGCTGCTGACCGAAGATATCGCCGAAGTTACCAAAGATATCGCCAAAGATATCTTGAAAGTTACCGCCACCTGCGCCGCCGAAGCCGCCGCCACCCATGCCGTTTTCAAAGGCTGCATGGCCCATACGGTCGTAGGCTGAACGTTTCTCTTCGTCGCTCAATACTTCATAAGCCATTGAAGCTTCTTTGAATTTGTCTTCCGAATCAGGATCATCAGAGTTGCGATCTGGATGGTATTTCATGGCAAGCTTACGGTAGGCTCGCTTAATTTCTTTGCTGTCAGCGGTCTTGCTGACACCTAATATTTCATAAAAATCGCGCTTACTCATGCTCTCTCCTATCGTCTTTACAGCCACACCGGCTCGTCAAATCATCAGCTCAGTTGATAATTGTCTTAATCTTATTCATGACTCTTAGCTATCGGATATGTATAACGTTTCACATGAAACATTACAAATCATATGCTATAGAACCATAATGCTTAGACTTAACCAACAAATACGGTGAAGGCTGCTTAGCCAAATCAATTATAAAAAGTTTGCGCTATTTATGGAGATGGTCTGCTGATTTATCAAGCTCTTAAATGATGAAATTAGCAGTTGGCATCGCTGCGGCAAAAGCCAAACGATTCATTAAGGTTACTGCAAAGCTTTTCGTACCTGAGCGGTGCCCAGTCGTGCTAATATTTACCGCCACATCTACGGTCATTTATACTCATAGTGATGACGCTTGCGACAAGGTATCAAGTCTTATGAAAAAGCTGGTTATTCTATTAATCATCATTGCGGTAGCAGTGTATGCAGGCTCGCCTTATTACAGCGCTTATCAGCTCAAAAACGCTTATGATGATAAAGACGGTGCCACTATCGCAGCGGCTATTGATTATGAGCAAGTGCGACCAAGCGTCCAAAATCAGCTAACCAGCCAATTTGCGACGACAATGACTAAGTATCCACTAATTTCTGAATTGGGCGGTGAGCCGTTGACCCAAGCCGCGAATGGTTTTATCGCGCAGGCAGTTGAAGGTGCTATCACTCCGCAGAATATCGAAAAGGTGATTAATACCCAAGGTCAAGCCAATACAGCAACCAAAGAGCTAGCCGCAGCATGGGCCATCGCTAGCGATCAAGTTGACTTGAAAAACCTAATTCAGAGCTTAATCATTCAGCGCGGTGATGTCGATGCCGTGGTCAAAAGTCAAATGCAGCAAGTCATGAAAAAACAAGCGGCAGAACTTGAGCAGCAAGTCGCCCAAGGCAATGACAGCGAAAAGCCAACGCTTAGCTACTGCGGTATCAATTGCTTTAGTATCAGTGGTCAGGTAAAAGGCTATCCTCTCACTATCGAGATGCAGCGTGAAGGACTTATCAATTGGAAAATCGTTGATATCGTCTTACCATAAATTATTTAAGACAGCTTTTGAGATGCAAAAATGTCTGAATAGAACCATAAAAACCGCCTTATGAACTGATTCATAAGGCGGTCTTTTTACGTTGTTTAGCAGTCCAATACCTTAAAGTTTTGAATTATTGAAACACTTAACCATACCAGTCGATTATTCAACGCCCAAGAATTCTAGAAATTCTGGACTCTCAAAACTCGCCTGATATAGTACGCCATCTTCACGGTAGATGGCAGGCGTCGCCATCACCGCAAGTCCAGCTGCTTTTTCACGATTGGGTGTCACATGGTCAACTGTACAACTTGCTGATGCAGGTGTCATTTCACCCTGTAGCATTGCCCTGTCAAATGCCTGACGACGACTGTCTGCATCCGCTTGGCACCAGATACCACGCATCTGCTTCGGTGACGCCTCATATATCGGATAGCCGATGACATTGACTGTCACACCTTTCGCATTGAGTGATGGCACTTGCTGATGCAAGCGGCGGCAGTAAGGGCAGTTCACATCATCCGCCACATAGATAACGGCTCTCTCAGTAGTGGTTGCTGGATAAGTAATCAGTTGGCTTTTGTCCAATGACGCAAACACAGACTGGTTTTTGCGTTTTTCAAAGTTTTCATCGAGGCCGATAAATTGACCATTTTCGATGACTGATATTTCGCCATCGGTAATATACTGCGCATCATCTGATAGTAAAAACGGCACCCCTTCTAGCGTTGCACCCCAGATAACACCCGGTACTGCGGTATAAAAGAACGGTGTTTTCGCGCTCATGTTCTTAAGCGCAGCCATATTTGCTAGCATGTCAGACTTGACTGAAGCACTGACAGGTTCGCCTACCTGCGCACTCGTGCTACGTACTGGTGTTTTGGTCACTACCCGTTTGCTTGGGTTTTTCTGTAGCTCACCTTGTATGACGTAACGACCATCTTCGGTGATGTGCAGCGGCAGTTGTCCAGCCAAATTCACTTGATACATATTGGGCAGTTTGGATGGCACAATAGAAGTAATCTGTGTTTTGATGCCTGCTTGGGTCAGTACTTGGCGCAAGCGCTTATCGACAGTCGCACTCACTGTCTGAGTTGCTTGCGAATTTGTAGTGCTTTGCGTTACGTTATTACTGTTGGCATCCGCTGAACTTGGCTGAGCACAAGCAGTGGTTGCTAATAGTATGACACTGATTAGGCTAGCAGACTTTAATACAGGTAATGTCACAGAGAGATTCCTATCTGGCTTTTAATAATGACGATTTTCGATATTAAGACCAATTCCAAAGCTATTACTAACTGAAAGGTAGCAACTATTTTCTGATTAGTCAGATCCTTGGAATTGGTTTAAGGGTTGTCTGTCATAAAAATATAGATAAAAAAGACTGTAGCATATGGGATAGTTTTGCAAAGCAATAAATTGCAAATATCGCAAAACTGCTACTTAGCTTTAAGAGATAGGCAACACAGGTAGGTAGTAGACATAAATACAATATAGCAGACCGCAAAAAGCAGCACACTGGGTAGCGGCTGCTAATGGGTTTAAAACGGTAATTTCAAGACAAATACTAATGCCAAAGCTTAATAGTTTCAGTGCTTATTTCTTAAAACTTGGCAACTTCTTCTGGCGTTAAGAAACGGCTATCGCCTTTTTCTAGGCCTTCTAGATTGATATGACCGATACTGGCGCGGTGCAGCTCAGTGACTCGATTACCGAAGTAACCCATCATACGTTTGACCTGATGGTATTTGCCCTGCTCTAATGTCAGACGTGCATGTTTTTCATCAATGAACTCAAGAACAGCAGGCTTGGTTGGCTCGTAATCCCCTTCAAGCAAGATGCCTTCAGCCACTTTCTTAACGGCTTTTTCTTGTGCATCACTATCCATTGCATCTGCCAAAGTCAGCTCGTACACCTTTGCATGCTCGTGCTTAGGACTAGTGACACGGTGCAGCCAGCCGCCATCATCACTCATCAGCAATGCGCCAGTGGTATCGACATCGAGACGCCCAGCGATACGCAAGCTGCCCAATTCTGGTACAGCAATCAGTTCAGTGACGATTGGATATTCTTTAACTTTTAGCGTGCACTCGAAGCCTTCAGGCTTATACAATAAGATATAGCGATTACCCGCAGCGACCGACAACGGCTCGCCTGCCCACATCACATCATCATTGACCACATCGACATGTAGGCCAGGATCTTTGACTACTTGATCGTTTACGGTGATTTCGCCGGCGTGCATGATCTTTTTTGACTCTTTACGCGACAGCTCGGTGGCTTTACTAATGAATTTATCTAAACGCATACTATTTACTACCATCGGTTTTATTATACCAGCCCTAAATCAGAAATTAACGACGCCAGCACTCAGCCGTGAGCGGCTCATTATCTTCGATGGTTAGAAATGGTACTATAATGAAAAATTAAATGAACACTGTGCCCAATACAAAGCCAGTGAAAGTCAGACCAGTTTAACATATCCAACCTAAGCCTGATGAAATATGAGCTATCAAACGCTAAAACGTGCCGTTACCACGCGACTCGAAATTAAAAAATCTGAGTTTATTGCTTATGCCTATCCGGTGACCTCTCGCGAGCAAGCAATGTTTCACGTGGAACAACTTCGCGAGCAATATGCCGATGCACGGCATTTTTGTTGGGCATACATCATCGGTGATCCAGATAATACCACTAGTGCTGGTTTTGATGATGATGGCGAGCCAAGTGGTACGGCAGGCAGGCCAATATTAAATGTCCTTCAGCATAAGTCGATCGGCAATGTGATTATCGTCGTAGTACGTTACTTCGGTGGTATCAAATTGGGTGCTGGCGGTCTCACTCGTGCTTACGCGGGCTCTGCTCAAGCGGCCGTCGACGAGATGATACTAAACCCTTATGTACCGATGACCCAGATTCAGATACTGGCAGAATTTGCGACTGAAGCGCAATGCCGCTATATGATAGAGAGCCTTGGCGGTCATATCGACGATGTTGCCTATAGTAAGCAAGTGACCTTAACCGCCACACTCGCTAAAGCAGATGTCGAAAATTTAAAAGCGCGACTTGCGATGGATGGTCGAGTATTGAACAATTCAGAAGACTAAAAAATTCTGACTAACTACTTATCGGCCGTTTCAGATAGTTCTCTTTTCAATATATTTATTTGTTAGATTTTTCAGTAACTGCTTTTCAGTAATCATGCGTTCACTGAAAATTATTGGTTTTCACAGGTACTGGCGTTATGATAAAAAACCCTTATCACACTACTCTATTTGTTTTTTCACGATCATTAAATAAGACCAATATATGCCAACTTCAACCAAACCTTTTTCTCCAACACCCTTTAAGCCACCATTTTGGCTGACCAATCCACATCTGCAAAGCATATTGCCCAAGTTTTTTGCACCAAAAGCACCGACCTACCGCCGTGTGGTCGAAAAAGACTCGTTAGATGAGAGCGATATTGCCTATGACTTCTATGATGCGCACCCTGTAGAAGCATCAAAAAACGGCGAGCTTGAGCAAACCCCATTGATTGTTCTCTTCCACGGCATGGAAGGTAGTAGTGACAGTCATTATGCGCGCGCACTGGCGTACCAAATGCACGCGCAAGGCTGGCATTTTGTGGTGGCACATTTCCGCAGTTGCGGCGGTATTCCTGCTAGTGGCACAGTATTTTATAATGCAGGCGACACTGACGAGGTGCATCATGCGCTACAGAATTTGCGTGAGCAGTATGCCAATATCTATGCGGTTGGTGTCTCATTAGGTGGCAATGCACTGGCCAAATATATGGGCGAATATGAGGACAAAGTCCTTTGTAAAGGTGCAGTGGTTATCTCCGCGCCAGTCGATATGTCCTCAGCTGCCATTACTATGCATAGCTTCTTGAGTCATCGTATCTATACGCCTTATCTGCTTAACCCAATTATCAAAAAAGCATTGGCAAACGATCTTACGCAAGATGAAATCAACTCTATCAAAGCTGCCAATCGTATCAGTGATTTCGATGATATCTTTACTGCACCGCGTCACGGCTATCGCTCCAAAAACGACTATTACCATACTGCATCCGCCATGCCGTATTTGCGCAACGTCACTCATCCTCTGCTATTAATCAGTGCAAAAGACGATCCTTTTATTGGCTTCACTGCTACGCCAAATGATGTCTCTGAGAGTGTCACTATCTTAGATACTGACCACGGCGGACATATTGGCTATCTGCGTTATCGCTCAGACAATGGGCAGTCCAAAAGCAAATCGTCTGTCACCAATGATAAAGAGTCCAAGACTTCAAAATTCGATATTAACTGGATACCTGAAACTGTCAGCGATTATTTTAATTGGATTGGTGTGGCTTCTATTAGCGAACCTTCTCAGGATCTAATCTCTGACAATAAGTAATCAATGACAAAATAATAACGCCAACGTTTATAACCTTTTGAGAGTGTTTTATGTACCCATTTATCCGTTATGCTAACACCATCGCTCATGCTGCCCTAAAAGCAAAAAAGGGCGACACACTGACGTTTAAGGACACCAGTGAGATTCAGTTTCGCTGCCGCTTATCCGATATAGATAATTTTTTGGAGATGAATAACGGCCGCGTATTTACGCTATATGATTTGGGTCGTATGGACTTTGCAGTACGGACTGGTCTTGGCAAGCAGTTGTTAAAACAACGCTGGGGTTTGGTCATCGCTGGCAGCACTATTCAATACCGTAAGCGTATTCGCGCCTTTCAAAAAGTCACGCTCAAGACCAAAATCGTCGGTATCGACGCGCGCTGGCTGTACATTGAGCAATCAATGTGGGTTAAAGGACAGCCCTGCTCATCTGGACTACTGCGTACCGGTGTGACCAAAGGTGGTAGAGTGATCGACACGGCACAAGTACTGGCTGCGTTGGGTCAATCTGACTGGGATCTACCGCCAACGGGTTACGTAGCTGAGTGGATCAAAAGTGATGCTGATCGTCCGTGGCCGCCTGTCGATACAGCTGACTGACTTAACTTTATAAGCTAGAAATCTATTACTTTTAATTTATTCAACAGATAGTACGAGCAAGCAACCTTATAGCTACTATTCCATAACAACTCATTATATAAATACATATAATAAATGTTAGGATAGTGGTGAGTACATACTCAGACAAAACAAATATAGTCTTATAAGGAGAATAATATGGCTAATACAACAAATTATGTCGGTACGTTATTTGATAATAGCGAGTCAAACCCAAGCAAAATTACTTTAGCGTTTACCATGGCAGGCGTGGCACTGAAAAAAGGCCATTCTGCTACTGTGATATTAATGGTGGATGCCGTACATCTGGCAAAACCAAACGCGCTAGACAATGTAGATATCGGCGATCCGTTTGAGCCAGCTGGTGAGTTACTAGAAGCCTTTATCGAAAAAGGTGGTCAAGTATTGGTCTGCGGCGCTTGCATGAAACACAACGGTGTAGAAGAGTCAGATATCGACAAGCGCTTTGAAGTAATTAGTGGTGATGATGTGGTTGAGCTACTGATGAATGCGAAAGGGTCGTTGCAGTTGAACTAATAGCTAAAGTTAAAAAGTAATATTATAAGAATGGGTCAATTTTCTTAGTCATCTTTTCGATGGCTTGGAGGACTGGCTCTTTTTTTGTTTCGTCAAAAACTCTAAGAACTTAAATTAATATATGAACTTTAGTATGCTAATATCATATTCATTTATATGCTTCAATAAGCGTGAATTTTATGGCTAATAGAAATAGTGAATATGAAAGCTTTTTGAATGAGTGGCAAGAGTTAGCAAATAAAATTTGCGATGTGCCTATAGTAGATACTGATAATGAATCAAATGAGCCTACTCAAGAGTTTGCCCGATTATTGAAGGTTATTACTTATATAGATGAGACTATAAAAAGTATTGATAGTGAGCTTGTTCCTTTAACCTTATGGAGTGAATGTAAAAATCACTGTGTAAGCTGCAAAGCAAGTATCGAGGAAGCTATCAACAAGAAAACTGAAGCGACTGTCCTAACAGCTAATAACTCAGTAGATGTATTGCTTTCCAAACTTGCTCCCTATTTTCAAGATTCTTTAGCTAAAATTAAAGCTATGAAGCCTGCTTTTAATGGTTATGTGAAGTACATCACAAATCAGCTAGATACTTATAAAAATAAAAACGATCATTTGGTTAGAGAGTTACAAGAAAAGCTAAGCATTTCTTCAGATATTAATAATGAAATGCTTGGATACAAACAGAGTATTTCAAAGTTACATGATGAGTTTTTAGTAGGTACAGACGAAGAATTTTCACTACAGGCAAAACTGAAAAGCTTGGAAGAATCTATCGACGAGCAACACTCTAAGATAGAAGACTTTTATAGTGCTCTTTTGGTAGATGAAGGCTCAATACAATCTAAAATTGAAGAAGCACGTGCCCTAATAATTGAAGCGAATGTGGAAACACAAAGTATTCGAGACGACTTATCTGAAAAACTAGACGAGCTAAAAGAATTTCATAGAAAAATTTTTGGTGAGCCAAATGAAGAAGGCAATATAAACAACGGACTCAAATTTGAAATTAACGAGAGAAGGAATGATTTAGTCTCATTGACGAATGCTCAGACAGACCAGTATCAAGCTATAAAAGCAAATATTGAGAGTCTAATACCTGGTGCAACAAGTGCTGGATTGGCTAGTGCATACCATGATCTAAGTATTTCCTTCAATGAACCTATAGCAAAATATTCAAAATATTTTGCTATATCTATTTTTCTTCTTTTAGTTATATCAGGTTTTCTGACCATACATAGTTTATTTTTTACTGAGTTTTCGACAAACCTTACTAGTCGTAATTTTCTTAATGATATAGGTGTGTTCTTACTTCAACGACTACCCGTTGTTTTACCTGTTATATGGTTTGCGATATTTGCTTCTAAAAGAAGAAGTGAAGCGGAGAGGCTGAAACAAGAATATGCTCATAAGGAAGCTTTGGCTAAGTCCTATCAGAGTTTTAAGCTTCAGATAGAAGAGCTTGATAGTGAGAACAAAGAACCTTTACTAGAAAAACTTTTAGCTGCTGCTATTGAAACTATAGCTATGAATGCTTCAAGTACATTAGATAAAAAGCATGGTGATAATGCTCCTCTAATTGGTATCTTCGATAAAACTGTTAATAAACTACCTTCTATTAACCCTAAAGAGTAGTCTTTTCATAAACTATACCTACTTAGCTACAAATCCATAGCCAACTATCTTAACTACAACTTCGTAGTCAAAACCCACTACCCTATTCAGCAACTAAATAAACACTATCTCACATACTCTGTACTCAGCTCTGTTAAAGTAAGTCATGCAAACACCCTACTAAAAAGGCAGCCAGTCATGAGCTTACTTGATACTCTGAATTTAACCTACCCTGTCGTCCAAGCACCCATGGCAGGAGCAACCACACCTGAGCTGGCAGCGAGGGTGAGTAATTTTGGTGGGCTGGGCTCATTAGGGTCTGGCATGACGGCGCCAGATGTTTTGACCAGCCAAATTGATACTATTAAATCGCTGACCGACCGACCTTTTATGATCAATCTCATGGTATTGTCTGAGCAAGAATCTACGACCTTTGATACCGACATCCCCACTTGGCTGAGTGAGTACTACCAAGACAATAATATCGAATTTACACTACCTGAACGCCCAGCGCAGAGCTTCGCAGAGCAGCTACAAGTGCTCTATGACAACCCTGTGCCTGTTGCCAGTTTTACCTTTGGCATTATCAGTGCTGAGCAAGTTCAGCGTCTGCAAGGTCTCGGCACGCGCGTCATCGGCACTGCCAATCATCCACTAGAAGCGATAGCATGGGCAGATATTGGCGCAGATGCGGTATGTGTACAAGGGGTCGAAGCGGGTGGACATCGCGGTGGTTGGTTACCGCAAAGTGAAAGCGATCCATTGGGATTATTGACTTTGATTGCCCAAACGCGCGCCTGTACTGATATTCCTTTGATTGCAGCAGGTGGCATTATGACGGGACAGGATATAAAGGCAGTACAAGCGGCAGGTGCTGAGCTTGCACAAATGGGGACGGCGTTTTTGACCACCGACCAATGCGGTATCAATGATACTTATAAACATGCCTTACTCGATGCCAGTCACAATAGACGCAGCTCAGAAACGCGCTTAACTCGATTATTCTCAGGTAAGCTCGCTCGTGGTTTATTAAACGATTATCTACGTGATTTTTCTCAATTTGAAAGCGCTGACGAGCTACCGCCCTACCCACAATTAAATGCCATGTCCAAATCTATGCGAGCTCATGCCTCTAAGAATATGGATGCAGAACATCAATCCTTATGGGCAGGACAAGGGATAACTTTGGTCAAACAAGAGAGCACGCTTGAACTGCTTAAGCGACTGGTAAAAACGTTATAGGCTTAAATATTTTTATCAGTTCGCACTACTCTAATAAAAAATCTACCGCCGCAGCTGCATGAATAGCTGTGGTATCAAATACAGGTATGGGGCTGTCGGCTTGTTTGATAAGTAAACCAATCTCTGTGCAGCCCAAGATCACACCCTCTGCCCCTTGCGCTGCCAAATCCTTAATAACTTGACGATAATACGCTCGTGAGCTGTCTTTAAACTCACCGACACACAGCTCTTTTTTGATAATGCGGTGCACTTCTGCTCTCGCCTCATCTTCTGGTATCAATACTTGTAAACCCGCATCAATAAGACGCTGCTTATAAAAATCTTGAGTCATCGTAAACTGAGTACCAAGTAAGGCTATTTTGGTAAGATTTTGTTTTTTGATAGCATCAGTAGTCGCATCAGCGATATGAGTCAATGGCAAGTCTGTGGCGGAGCGCACGTCATCGACCAGTTTGTGCATCGTGTTAGAGGCAATCATGATTCCTTGTACGCCAGCTGCTTGTAGACGCTGAGCACTGTCAGCCATTATTACACCTAGCTCGTCCCATCTGCCTTGCTCCTGTAACGTATTGATCAACGCAAAATCCACACTATGAATCAATAAATCTGCTGAGTGTAGTCCACCAAGCTGATGCTTGACACCTTCGTTAATCAGACGATAATAGCTCTCGGTACTCTCCCAGCTCATACCACCGATGATTCCTAATGTTTTTTGTTGAGACCCTCGTTGTTCTTGAGCTGCCATACTATACTCCTATTTGTTTTTGGTCTTAGTTATAGTAAGTTATCGTAGCAAAACCGACTGTTGAGAACGCGCTATTTTTAGAGATATTCGTTTTAGAAATAATTTCTTCAAAAAGCTTTAAAATGCTGCCTTAAAGACAATAATCATATTAATAACATATCGCAAACCCTACCATTAATAATAACGATTTTACCTACTCATTTTCGAAGCGTATCATGTGCCCTCGTAGCCAACTATCTTGTCAGTTACGCTTATTTATTACCGCATAATTATATTTGTGCCATACGCCAGCATCATAGGCTGAGCGTCATTAATTGCTATCATCCTGTAGGACACCAAATACTATGACCAACTTCCCCACGATTAGAATACGCATTCGTCGCAAGCTCTATCGCCTTATCTTTACAGGTCTGATGGCGATGATGATGTCGCTTATTATCTCGTCAGCGCTATTATTGGTAAAAGTAGGCTACGTTGATGGCTTTTTTGCAGAATTGATGCATTCTTGGGGATTGGCCTTTATGTTTGCATGGCCAAGTGCGTACATCTGCGCCTATCTAATACAAGAGCACGTACTGAGTAGAATAGAGTTTTATTAATTACTCCTATGCACTACATCATGTCTTCTAAAAATATCGTTATCTTGAATTTGCCATAACTATGCAATGTCCTCATCAGTAAGCAACAACGTTACTTAACCAAAAAAGTACTGATAACAATCCATCAAAGTTGCTACTGTTGTTAGCTGATTACACGCTTTCTTCGAGTGTCCATCACCGACAGACAATCAAATAACTAGAATACGATTATTAAAAATAAACAAAGGAAATCATCATGCGTAGTGCTATTCATAACAGCTTTGGCAAACCTTCTGACGTATTGAGCGTTGGCGACAGTCCCATGCAGCAGCCTGCTGCCAACGAAGTCCGTATCAAAACCATTCTCTCCCCTATTCATAACCATGACTTGCTAACCGTAAGTGGTCAATACGGCTATAAGCCTGAGATGCCAGCCATCGGTGGTAGTGAAGCGCTAGGTATTATCGATGCCGTGGGCGATGATGTGACAGATCTAAGTGTTGGTCAACGTGTGGCTTGTGCCAGTGTGCACGAGACGTGGGCGGAGTATTTTGTCGCCCCTGCCAGCATGGTATTTAACATGCCTGATAGCATCGAAGACGAGTTGGCTGCCCAGCTGATCGCTATGCCGCTATCTGCCCTAATGCTATTAGAATTTTTGGAAGTAGATAAAGGTCAATGGATTATTCATAACGCGGCAAACGGCGCAGTGGGTAAAACGCTTGCGATGCTCGCAGCAGCACGCGGTGTGAATACGATCAATCTCGTACGTAGTAAAGATGCGATAGAAGAGCTGACCTCGCTCAGTATCAAAAACAATGTCGTCACCGCTGACGATGACTGGAAAGACCAAGTTCGCGCTATCATTGGTGATGATAAGATCACAGCAGCTGTCGATTCAGTCGGTGGTGAGTCGAGCAACGAGCTACTATCATTACTTGGCAGCAAAGGCACGCTGGTCTCATTTGGTATCATGTCAGGCAAGCCAATGGCACTAGACGCTGGCAGCTTGATCTTTAAGCAAGCCGTTGTAAAAGGGTTTTGGGGCAGCAAAACCAGTCAAGAAATGGATCTGGAAAACAAACAACGTCTAATCGATGAGTTACTAGAGCGCGCTTCGAATGGCGATCTAAAACTCCCTATCGAAGCTATTTATAGTCTGGACGACATCACGACTGCCGTCTCTGGAAAGGTACAATCAAGCAAAAAAGGTAAAGTTATCCTAAAACCTTAAGCGATACTTTACCTTGTAATGATTGTCATTAAAGGCATCATAAATATGAAAAGTCCATTTGTATTACTCGTTAGATAATACTATGGGCTTTTTTATTTTAACCGTGCTGTTGTCATGATGATTTCAAAGTAATTAGTTTCATAAGCAATTACCTATCAACCCAAATAATAATACTTAATAAGGATATAACCATGTCAAACGATACAACGTTCAAAGCCTTAGTTGTCGAAGAAACCAGCGATGGCGAATTCAAAAAGAGCATTCAAGAGCGCAAAGTCAGTGACTTGCCAGAAAATGACTTGCTCATCGAAGTGCATTATTCATCGTTAAACTTTAAAGATGCGATGTCAGCCACGGGTAATAAAAGAATCACCAAACAGTATCCGCATACTCCAGGTATCGACGCCGCTGGCGTGGTCGTCAGTGATAAATCAGGCACGTTTAGCGCAGGACAAGAAGTATTAGTATTCGGCTATGATCTCGGTATGGACACAGATGGTGGTCTCGGTCAAATGATCTCTATACCAGCAGAGTGGGCGCTACCTTGCCCAGAAACGCTGACGCTAAAAGAAGCGATGACCTACGGTACTGGCGGCCTAACCGCAGCACTAAGTGTCCAAAAGCTAGAAAAAATGGGCGCAAAACCAAGTGATGGCCCAGTTGCTGTGACTGGCGCAACAGGCGGCGTAGGTACGATCAGCATCGCTATCCTAAAGCAGCTCGGCTATGAGGTGATTGCATTCTCAGGTAAGCCAGAGCAAAGCGAACATCTAAAAGCACTTGGCGCGAGCGAAGTACGTCATCGCGATACCATCAATGAAATCGGTAACAAACCTGTCGGCCGTGAGCTATGGGCCAATGCTATTGATACCATCGGCGGCGACTACTTACCCAACCTGCTCAAGCAAACCAAATCTGGCGGTGCGGTGACCAGTTGCGGCCTAGCAAGCGGCGCTGATTTTTCGATGTCGGTAATACCTTTTATCACCCGCGCGGTGTCGCTATTGGGTATCGACTCGGTCTATATTCCACTGGCTGATAAAGAAGCCATTTGGAATCGTGTCGCAACCGATATGAAGCTGCCTAATCTTGAGAGCTATGGCGAGGAGATCACGTTAGAGCAAACGCCAGAATACCTAGATCGCTTTATGTCTAGCAAAGTGGTTGGGCGTTATGTGGTGAATGTGAAGGGTTAGATTT
The DNA here is from genome assembly GCF_013414195.1 of Psychrobacter sp. BI730. Lineage (GTDB taxonomy): Bacteria > Pseudomonadota > Gammaproteobacteria > Pseudomonadales > Moraxellaceae > Psychrobacter. Next base: position 89,263 of record NZ_JAATTV010000005.1, on the reverse strand, counting down.
TAAAAGTTAGCGTTATAAAGAAAAGGCAGCATCTCTTTTGAGGTGCTGCCTTTTCTCTTTTTTAATTGTATTATTTAGAACGTAACAGTCCTTCTACTATATAGTTTTGTGGCTTAAGACTTATTATATTAGTTAAATCACCGTGGAGAATATAGAATTTAGCTTTATTTTCTTGTATGTCAAAGTCATACACTCTGTATAGATAATAGTTACTAGCTTCCTTTTTTGAAAATTCAAGCTCGTTATCTGTAAGATGAAATTGAGTCTCACTATTGAGTCTAGTTGTTTTAACTTCAATATACTTTTCATTGCCATGTAAATCAAATGACAGTATATCGTATCCAGCCCCATCACCCTCTTCCTGTGAAATATGTTTGATTTTTCTGGCTAAGTTAGGCTTTCCTTCTTTTTCTAAGAGATCCTTTTCATATTTCAGTACAATCAATTCACCTGCGTAACCTAGTTTTTTTTGATTTTTAGCTTTGCTTATAAAATCAATTTTTTTAGGAGTAAAGCTTCTTGGCTTTTGTTCTTTTGCTATAAAAAATATAGGAACTGGATTCAACTTAAGCTTAGATTCATTGTAATTCTCAATAGAACTCTCAATTCCGTATGAATCATCTTCTGTTTCTTCTACATCCAATAAACCCATATTAGAATTTACTATTAAATAATCATTAGTTTTCTCAACAGAACTTTGCTTCAACTTTCCTTTAACTTCTCTATAAACTCCTATTAAGTTCTGTAGGTCCAGCCCTAATTCTTCGCTACTTGGCATATTTTCAACGGAATAAAACTTCCCACATATATGACCAAGTTCGTAGCCTTCTACAAAACTATTTATCTTACCTCCATTCTTTAAATCTATTTTCTCATATGAGAAATCATTTAAAGCTGATGACAGTTCATCTTTCCATGCATTTGATACTTGGGTTATCTTTTCTCTTCCCAACTTAGTTTTATACTTATCTTTGAAATAAGTCCAACCCTGATTTAGGGACAAATAGACTCCGCTCATATCTGCACGAAATAAATAAACTATATAATAACCTTCTGTAGCCGACTGAGTAATTGACTTATCAAAAACTGCAATCCATGGCACATCTGCCCACTGTCCTTGTCCTACTGATCCTTTTAATTTGTATCTTTCAATATCTACAGATATAGCATGCGCTAAAATATCTACAGATTTTTTCCTCACATATATTGCAAGCTCATGATCTGTAAGATCATTTAACTTGGCAAGTTTATAGTTTTCTAAAATATTTAATAGTAATTTTTGCATTCTAACATCCTTATATGTCTATCCAATAAAATCATAACAGATTTCACTTTAATAGTAGTTTCTAGATTATTTAGACGTCAATAAAAAAGCACCCAACCAAGTTGAGTGCTTTTTTATTTATGACAAGCTGTTCATCAGTTCGAAAAATTTGAATAGCGAGAAAAACGAGTGATAGCACTACATCAAGTAGGCTGAACGAGTTTGACGACGCTAATCAGATTTTTAGTTTGATTTTACTAAGTGTTATTCCCACTCAATCGTTGCAGGCGGCTTGCTCGAAACATCATAAGTCACGCGAGATACTTCAGCGATTTCATTCATGATGCGGTTCGATACCGTTTCGATCAAATCATATGGCAGATGCGCAAAGCGAGCCGTCATAAAGTCAACAGTTTCAACGGCACGTAGCGCGATTACCCACGCATAGCGGCGGCCATCGCCGACCACGCCGACAGATTTGATTGGTTGGAATACCGCAAATGCTTGTGCCGTCTTGTCATACCAGCCTGAGCGCTCAAGCTCTTGCATAAAGATCGCATCCGCCAAACGTAGGATATCCGCATATTCTTTTTTGACTTCACCAAGGATACGCACGCCCAAACCTGGACCTGGGAACGGATGACGATAGATCATTTTGGCTGGTAGACCTAAGGTAATACCAAGCTTGCGTACTTCGTCTTTGAACAAATCACGTAACGGCTCAATCAGTTTAAATGCCAAATCATCTGGCAAACCGCCTACGTTATGGTGACTCTTAATCACGTGTGCTTTGCCTTGATGCGACTTGGCAGATTCGATAACGTCTGGGTAAATCGTACCCTGTGCTAAGAACTCAACGACTTTTCCATCGCTCTGCTCACTCACTTGGCGCGAGCTATCAGCGAATACGTCAATGAACGTCTTACCGATGATTTTACGTTTTTTCTCTGGATCAGACTCGCCAGCCAATGCGTTTAAGAACAAGTCTTCTGCATCAACACGGATGACTTTTACGCCCATGTTTTCTGCAAAGATTTGCATCACTTGGTCGCCTTCATGCAAACGCAATAGACCGTTATCAACGAACACACAAGTCAGCTGATCGCCAATTGCTTTGTGCAATAACGCGGCAACGACTGAACTATCAACACCGCCCGATAGACCTAGCAATACTTGCTTGTCACCGATTTGCTCTTTTAACTGTGCGATACGCATCTCAGCGATGTTGTCTGGTGTCCAGTTGCCTGCACACTCACATATTTCATGAACGAAACGACCTAGCAACGCCTGACCTTGTAAGGTATGCGTCACTTCTGGATGGAACTGTAGACCGTAATATTGCTTGTCATCATTGGCCATAATCGCAATCGGGCAACTTGGCGTACTAGCCACGATATCGAAGCCTTTAGGTGCTTCAATCACTTTATCGCCATGACTCATCCAGACATTGAGCGTGCCAGCTGCGTCTTCGATACCATCGATCAAGGTAGACGTGCCATTGATGTTGATCGTCGCTGCGCCAAACTCATGGATATCACTGGCATGAACCTGCCCGCCGAAACGATCTGCCATCGCTTGCATACCGTAGCAAATACCCAATACTGGTACGCCCAAATCGAATACAGCGTCGTTGATACGTGGGCTGTTTTCAGCATGGACGCTCTCAGGGCCGCCCGATAGGATGACACCTTTTGCGCCAAAATCGATGATGCGCTGAGCGTCGATGTCATAAGGGAACATCTCACAAAACACCCCAGAATCGCGCACACGGCGGGCGATCAGCTGGCTATATTGCGAGCCAAAATCGAGGATTAAGATGCGATCTTCTTTGATTGCAGGAGTGGCAGCAGCAGTGGTCATAAATCGATATCCATCAATAGATAAATTGGTGCCCTATTTTAACAAGTTTACGCCCTCTATTGGCTATTAGATGGTTAATTATTCACGATTATTATTCGCGCATACCCTCAATTTGAATAATTACTCCCTAAGTAAGGATAAAAATAAGCAAAGAGTAGATAGCAAACCCAATTACGAGCAAACTATCTTCTTCTCTATTCATCAGCCATTTACTAGGTTTACTACGTAATATCACCCAACGCTGCATGAATGCGATTCAACCCTTCTATCAATGTCTCTTTAGGACAGGCCACATTTAAACGCATTTTTAAATATCCTTCCTCACCATATTTAATGCCAGCGTTTAGCTCAACTTTGGCAGCTCTAAGCGCATCATATAATGCTTGATCGTCTTGGCTATATGCTGAGCAATCTAGCCACATTAAGTACGATGCTTCTGGGCGCATGATTTTAATATCAGGCAAATGCTCATTTAAAAACTGCACGGTCAATTCAATATTGGCTTCGATATAACTAAGCGCCTGCTCTAGCCACTCACCGCCATGCTCATAAGCACTACGCATGGCTGTATACGCAAATAGATTCAGCTCATACTCATCATTTAACTGCTGCTGCTGGCTGATTTTTTTGACCAATGCCTCATCTGTTGCAAATATCATAGAGCCTTTGATACCAGCTATGTTAAAGGTTTTGGTCATCGAAGTCAGGCTGACTACATTGTGCTCATAGCCTTTTGCTAGCGTCAGAAATGGCGTAAACGTATGACCAGTCAAGGTCAAATCTTGATGAATCTCGTCACTAACAATCGCCACGTTGTGCTTTTTGCAAATGGCCAGTAGCGCTTCCAGCTCGTTCTTCGTCCATACACGCCCGCCAGGATTGTGCGGATTGCACAGTAGATAAAGCTTAACCTCATGCTCGATTATCTTGGCTTCGATATCAGCCAAGTCTAAACGATACTTACCTTCGACTTCCTTTAATGCAGAGAGTACAAGCTTGCGATCATTTTGCTCAACCTTAGTCATAAAAGGCGTGTAGATAGGATCGTTGACCATTACCGCCTCGCCTACCTTGGTAAAGACATTCATCATCAGCGCTAGGCTTGGCACGACACCAGGGGAAAACAAGATATTTTGCTTCTCTAACTGCAAGTCATAACGACTGCCATGCCAGTTAATAATCGAGTTGTATAAGGCATCAGTAGGCTTGGTATAACCCAAGATGCTATGCTGCACGACTTGCTCAACCGCGCTTAATATCGGTGCGGCAGCCTTAAAATCCATGTCCGCCACCCATAGCGCAATTGTGTCATCGCTATAGTGCCACTTGAGTGAGCCGGTATCACGTCTGTCGATTATTTCATCAAAGTTATATTGCATTGGTACTCTTCTTATTTGGAATAATAATGGTTTGGAACGTCAAAAATACAGCGCAATATATGCATTGTATTATCAATATACGCTACGCTATCCGCTCTAGTAGATTAAGGCGCATTCAATTTTACACAAAAAATTAAAGTGTTTTTAGACCTTAATTATCCATTTATCGGCTTAAATAACCTTCAAAGATATAAAGTAAACATTATTTGAATAATGATTAAAAAATAATGCTACATTAAGGTTTCGGACTCTATCTATCATAAAGTTATTTGTGCCAGAATGCGCTGATGTTGCCATGATTATAATCTATCAACATCTACCCAAACTATCTAATAAGCCATCAAGGCTAACAAAAAGGAATAAAGAATGAAAATGGACTTGTTACCGAAATCAGTACTAAAGATTAGTGCCCTTTGCCATTGCCGCAACTGCTTCTTGCACTGCTATGGCAACAGGAACTGACCATCAGACTGCAAACGCAGCTAGCAGCACCGCCATCACTCTCGGCAATACTGCCACGACTAGCGGCACCAATGATACCGTTGCCATTGGTAGTCAGGCCAATGCAGGATTAAACTCAGCTACTGCCGTTGGCGGTCAAGCTAACGCTGCTGGTCTAGGCTCAACCTCTATTGGTTGGCAATCAAAAGCCACTGCCGAACGTGCACAAGCTTTTGGTCATCTAGCCAATGCAAGTGGTGTACGCTCTACCGCTGTCGGTGAGGCAGCTATGGCGGGTGGCAATAATGATACAGTTGCTGTCGGGAATAAAGCCAATGCAGGTCTAAATTCAGCAACAGCCGTAGGCGGTGAAGCTAATGCCGCTGGTCTAGGCTCAACCTCTATCGGTTGGCAGTCAAAAGCTACCGCTGAACGCGCACAAGCGTTTGGTCATCTAGCCAATGCAAGCGGTATGCGCTCTACCGCTATTGGTGAAGCGGCTATGGCACAAGGCGCAACTTCGGTGGCGGTCGGTAATAAATCTATGGCAGGCGGCATGAACAGTATCGCTATCGGTAACGAGGCAAAAGCGTCTAAAGATAACCAAGTCGTGTTAGGTAACGCTGGACAAGTTCAGTCGAGTACCGCAGCACAATCAGGTACGGTCAGAATCGTCACAATCGATGACAATGGCACCTTAGGTACGATGATGGTTGATTACTACCAGAAAGCTAAATAATTATAGTTGAATGGTCAACACTGACGCTGTTGTAGTCAGTCATACTAGATAAAACAAAAACCTCGCAATTGCGAGGTTTTTTTGGCTGGTATGTTCGACTAAACAGGACTTTTACGGAAGTTTAAAAGATAATCACACATATCGAACTTTTATCTTTTGCTTATGAGAAATAACTCTTAAACCATATTAGTATTAACGCCCCTTAAACTCGGCCTCACGTCTCTCAACCATCGCCATTACACCCTCTTTCGCATCTTCTGAATGAAACAGCGGTGGTAGATAGCTATGGATATTAGCCAATGCAGTCGCTGCGCCATTACGGCTAGCATCTTGCGCTGACGACAATACGCCTCTGACACCTAAAGGTGCAGCTTTACAGATCTCTTGGGCAAGCGTTAATGCACGCTCATACTCAGTCCCATTTGCCACCACTTCACTGACCAAATTCAGTCTATCTGCCGTTTGCGCATCGAATGCTTTACCAGTAAGCAGATATGGCATGGCTTTTTGCCAGCCTGCCGCTGCGACAAAGCGTACCGTTGCCCCGCCAAATGGCATGATACCGCGCTGGACTTCCATTTGAGCAAAGTTGCAGTTATCACTAGCGATGACCACATCACTATTTAGCATCAGCTCGATAGCCACAGTGAAGCAAGTACCTTTTACCGCGACGACCACTGGTTTGGTACGCAGTTTTCCACTGATACCCCATGGGTCGATTTGTTCGTCATTAAACTCAAACACGCCATCGTTTAGCTTGTCTTGTAGCTCTACCAAATCTAGCCCAGCAGTGAAGTGATCTCCATGGGCAAATATTAATGCACAGCGTAAGTTGTCGTCTTGCTCGTAGCGAGTCATGGCGTCAGACAGTTGGGCAATCATATGACTGTCAAAGGCGTTGCGTTTGTTGGCACGGTTTAGCCCGACAAGGCAAACATGGCCTTGTGTGTTATAAGTGATGCGGTTCTCTGTGGAGTTACTATCCGTAGTCATGGTTCCATCCTTGTTAAAGTAATCATTGGCATATAATGAGTGGTTATATAGTCGAATCTCAATAATTTATGTGTAGAGATTGAGCGATAAGTCACCTTTAATATAGACACCCTCGTTCTATAACACAAGCCATAGAGATGACTCGCATAGTGCAAAAATCGATAAAAGTTGACCTCATTTACGATAAGTGCAACTATGTTGCAGGTCTAAATATGGTTCAGAGTATTTTATGGAATTTTGGCACGGTTTTTTACTCATCACTAGCGTACACCTATTAGCCGCGGCCTCACCTGGCCCTGATTTTGTCTTAGTCTCGCAGCAGACATTAGCAAAAGGTCGACGCACAGGTTTGACTTGTAGTCTCGGTATTACCTTGGGTCTTGCCGTCCATATAATTTATTCTGTATTAGGACTGGCGACTGTCATTGCTCATTCGCAGCCATTATTGACTACTATTAAATGGTTGGGTGGTGGCTATCTGATTTACTTAGGTTGGCAAGGTATCCAAGCTAAGCCTGAAAAACCAGCAGATTTAGACACAGCTCACCTTTTAGAAAAAACACATGCTTTAGAAAAAGCAGATTCACAAGTAGGTTCAAGCACTCACACTTCGCAAGATGCGCTTACTAGCCAGACCCCACCTACAACCAAAGAAACCACTATCGAAAAATCATCTAGCAATAGCGAATCTACCTTTGCTACGTTGCGTCGCGGATTCCTTTGTAATGTCTTTAATCCAAAAGCGCCTGTCTATTTTGTAGCTATCTTTACTCTTGTATTGTCGCCTGACATACCGCTTTGGCAATTGGCTATCTATGGCGTATGGATGATGGTGTTGCAGATGGCATGGTTTAGTACGGTCGTCATGCTACTCTCTATCCCTGCAGTACATCGACGCTTCCAAAGATTTGAGCATTGGATCGACCGTGTATTGGGTACTGCGATGATCGTATTAGGGCTTAACTTGATATTACGTCACCGATAAGCGACCGATAAAGCGCGGATAAACAATTAGCAACCTGCGAAATCTGCTACACTGGTTACTTATATCCATATATCGTAGCCTGACATTATGACAAGTAAGCCCATGACCCGTAACCCTGCAAATAGTAAACACAGAAATAGATCTCCTGCGACCGCGAAAAAACTCGGTCAGCTGCACCCACGCAACCCGCACCAAGGTCGTTATGACTTTGCAGTACTGACTCGCGCCTTACCAGAGCTTGCTGACCACACCATTACCAACCCTAAAGGTGAGTCGACGATTAACTTCTCGGATCATCAGGCTGTTCGCGTGCTAAATAAAGCACTGTTGGCGAACTATTACGGGGTTAAATTTTGGGACATTCCTGAAGGTTATCTATGTCCGCCTATTCCTGGACGTGCCGATTATATTCACTATATCGCGGATTTACTGGCGCAAACCACTCACGTAAACGCCGATAACACACCGCCAACGGGTAAAGAAATTCACGCCCTTGATATCGGTACTGGTGCCAGTGCTATCTACCCTATCGTTGGTAGTCAAAGCTATGGCTGGCGCTTTACAGCAAGTGACATTGACCCTATCTCGGTCAATACCGCAGCGCTAATTTGTGAAGCCAATCCAAAGCTAAAGAGTGCTGTTAAAGTAAAGCTACAGCCTGAGCCTAAATTTATCTTTAAAAACATCATTGGTCGTCAAGACTATTTTGATGTCGTGGTTTGTAACCCTCCGTTTCATGCTTCATTAGAAGAAGCGATGGAAGCCAATAGCCGAAAGCAACATAACTTGCAGCGCCATCGTGGTAAGAATGAAAGCGAGCAAATCAGCCGCAGTTCAACCAAATCAGGCAACGCTGCGCAAAACCTGAACTTTGGCGGTCAGCACAAAGAGCTATGGAGTGAAGGTGGCGAAATTGCGTTCTTGACCAAAATGGCAAAAGAAAGCCAGAGCTTTGCAGAACACGTTGGTTGGTTCACAACCTTAGTATCAAAATCTGAAAACGTTAAGCCATTGCAATTGTTATTAAAGCAGCTAAACGTCGCTCAAATGCGTATCATCGAGATGAGCCAAGGTCAGAAAAGCACTCGCGTACTAGCTTGGCGCTTTGACACTGACGAAGAGTAATCATCAAGCAAAATTACTAACTCGAGTTTCACGTGAAACAAAAAAGCACCACTTTGATATTCAAAGTGGTACTTTTGTATAAATACTCAGTAAGAATCTAAATAAATTAGCTAAAAAACATCACTTTTAGACCAATTGCAATAAGCACGATACCGCCCAATGCTTCAGCCTTATCCTCTAGCCATGTACCTGAGCGACGTCCCAAATAAACCCCGAGCCAGCCAAATATAGCGGTTACTACAGCGATAATAAGGCAAGCTAACCACGCGTTCAGTGCCAATAAATTCAGCGTAAACCCTGCTGCCATTGCATCAATACTGGTTGCAACTGCTAACGTAAACATAGTGCGATGATTGATATGTCCATGCTTACTCGTGGCTGTTACTGTATCACTATCAGTGTTAATATCATCATTGACGTCTAGATCATCACTGTCATCATCTGACTCATCAGCAGTAAACACTTCATAAAGCATTTTGCCACCTAGAGCAATCAATATAGTACCGCCAATCCAAGGTGCAGCAGCGGCCAACCAACCCAACATTGCCGCACCTAATAAGTATCCAATAAGAGGCATTATCCCCTGAGCGATACCAAAGTAAAGCGCAGCATAGATAGCCAAGCGCAGTACATATTGATGACTATATTTTTGAGCCTTAGCACCCAACCCTATTGACACTGCAAACGCATCCATTGCTAAAGCAATAGCGAGTAAAATTACTTCAACCATTTGATTTCCATAGATTATAATTATTAGGTAATAGCAACGCTAACAAATGAGTTTCACGTGAAACAAAAATACCGCCTTGAATATCAAAGCGGTATTTTTATAAATTGTCAGTAACCAGTTTCAAATTTAAATATCTAAGTTCGATACTGTTAATGCATTCTCTTCAATGAAGATACGACGCGGTTCAACGTGATCACCCATTAAACAGGTAAACATATGGTCAGCGGCGATAGCATCTTCGATAGTAACGCGTAGCATACGACGGTTTTCAGGATCCATCGTTGTATCCCATAGCTGGTCGGCGTTCATCTCACCTAGCCCTTTGTAACGTTGGATAGCTAGACCACGACGCGCATCCAGCATCATTTGTTGCCATAGGTAATCGAAGTCACGCACTGGGATATCTTTCGTTGTTCCTGCACTTGCTTCACGGCGGATAAAGGCGTCGCTCTCAAGCAATGTATTCCATTCACTTGATAAACGCAGCAACTTGCCATACTCACCCGAGTTGATAAAGCTAGCATCTAACAAATAATGGTGTGCCAGTTGATGCACGTATACCGTGACGCGTGGCAGCCACTGAGCCTTGGTAGATAAAGCCTCACTATCTGACGCTTCGCCTTCTTCAGTACCTACTACTGGCGTCATACCCAATAGATCTGCTGCGGCTGCATCCATATTTTTTGGCTGCGGCGCATGGATATTAACTAATTCAATTTCAGGGCTTAGATCGCTACCGAAGTGATCAAGCTTAGTCTGCATCGCTGCTTTCCAATCCTGCATGGCAGACTCATCATAAGTCATGTCAGTGCTAAGTTTTGGCGTATGTGTCAATGCGTCTAAAATCACCGCTGGGAAGCGAATCTGCAGACGTGCTTTGATCAACTGCGTTTGGTTGTAGTCGTTAAGCAGTGTCTCAAGCGCTTGACCCGTAATCGCAGGCGCATCGGCACTGATATGCAGCTTGGTATTGTCAATTGTTGAAGACAATAGATATGCTTTAAGCGCTTCGTCATCTTTTAGGTACAACTCTTGACGACCTTTTTTCACTTTGTATAGCGGTGGCTGAGCAATATATACATAACCACGCTCGATCAACTCAGGTGTTTGACGGAAGAAGAACGTCAATAGCAACGTACGAATATGCGATCCATCAACGTCGGCATCGGTCATGATGATGATTTTGTGGTAGCGTACTTTGTCAGGATTATACTCATCAGGACCAATACCACAACCTAATGCAGTAATCAGGTTACCCACTTCAGCAGATGATAGCATCTTATCAAAACGAGCACGCTCGACGTTCAGAATCTTACCTTTTAGTGGCAAGATTGCTTGTGTTTTACGACTACGACCTTGTTTAGCTGAGCCACCTGCAGAGTCACCCTCCACAATGTATAGTTCAGATAATACTGGATCTTTTTCTTGGCAATCGGCTAACTTACCAGGCAGACCTGCAATATCCAAAGTGGTCTTGCGACGTGTCATTTCACGTGCTTTACGAGCCGCATCACGTGCACGCGCTGCATCGATAATCTTATTGGCAATGGCTTTACCAGCACTTGGATTCTCTAACAGATAGTCATTGAACTTATCATGCATCGCTGATTCAACAGCAGATTTCACTTCGCTTGATACTAGCTTATCTTTGGTCTGACTTGAGAATTTTGGATCTGGTACTTTTACAGAGACAATTGCAGTTAACCCTTCGCGAGCGTCATCACCCGTTGCGGCTACTTTCTCTTTTTTAAATAAGTTTTCGCGATCCATATAACTGTTTAGGCAACGCGTCAATGCTGAACGGAAACCAGATAAGTGAGTACCACCATCTTTTTGCGGGATATTGTTGGTAAAACATAGCACTTTTTCGTTATACGTATCTGTCCACTGTAGCGCGACTTCTACGCTGATACCATCATCTTGCTGACTGGTAAAATGGAATACTTCATTGATACCGTCTTTACCAGCATTGATATAGCTAACAAACTCTAGCAAGCCACCTTTATGCTCAAACTCGTGACGCTTATCAATACGCTCATCAGTCAAAACAATACGCACACCAGAGTTCAAAAATGACAGCTCACGTAAGCGTTTTGCCAAGATATCGTACTCAAAGATCGTACCAGTAAACACATCACTGCTAGGATAAAAACGAATTTGGGTACCTGTCTGATCGGTGGCTTCCATCTGTTGGATATCGCTATCAGGTACGCCATCAGTATAAGTCTGATGATAATGATAGCCTTCACGCCAGATATTCATTTCAAGCTTTTGAGACAGAGCGTTAACTACTGATACACCCACACCGTGCAAGCCACCTGACACTTTATAGCTATTGTCATCGAACTTACCGCCTGCATGCAATACGGTCATAATAACCTGTGCCGCTGATACACCTTCTTCTGGATGGATATCGACTGGTACACCGCGACCATTATCCATCACACTGACAGACTCGTCTTCGTGGATGACAATATCAATCTGATCACAGTGACCGGCAAGTGCTTCATCGATAGAGTTATCCACTACCTCAAAGACCATATGATGCAAGCCTGTGCCATCATCGGTATCACCGATATACATACCAGGACGTACACGTACGGCCTCTAACCCACGCAATACGCGAATATCTTTAGAACTATAATCAGAAGGCAATACTTCTGAAACTACATTAGGCACGGCGGCTTCAGTAGCACTGTCGTCTATCAATTGCTCGTGGTCAATAGGTAATGAATCACTCATGTACATTCCTTAATCTAGCCATAATCAGCCATTTACGATTAGCGCACTTATAAAAAGTCTGCTACATAATGGCATCTTAAAATTAACGTCTATTATTCATAATCTAGAGTGCATATGAGCAGCTAAACCACTAACCACCGTTAGCCTCAAAAAAGGCCGCACAGAGATAAAATCAGTAAATTACTTATTAGTAATAGTCTTTGTTTTTCTAGCCGTTGTTAAAACTATTGAAATAAATAAAATACATAACTATCAAATACTTATAGACAATTGAAAAATAGAAATCTTTTCTATGATGCTATCAAATAAATTGCTGAGCACAGGACAAAAATAAAGGGTTATTTTAACATTTTTTTGCTTCTAAGTCACTGTTTACTGAGAGTTTTACGGTCTGTGAAAGGTCGTCTTAACATAGTAAGTGTCAGGACAGATAGTAGTGGCTAGTGTACTGAGTAATGAGAGGTGAAAGTAGATGAATAATCATAAAAAGTATAAGCAGAAGAATGAAATATTAGTTAGTAAACAGAATCTCACCTTGTTTCACGTGAAACACATTTAGTTGTAACCAAAGTTCATTAACTAAAGGTAAAATATCGTCTGTCAGACTGGTCATAAATACTTGGCAAGGGAGTTTAGCTAGGGTCGATAGCAGTATTTCTATAGCTCTATCATCCAATTCTGCAGTGATATCATCTAGGAGCACGACAGGTGTTGCTTTCGATGATAAATCATCATTGAGTGAGTTACTGTGCTCTTCATCGTTTAGCAACAGTGGTAGCTGCGATAGGCGTAATGCAGTAATAAGTAGCTTTTTTTCACCGCGAGACAATACATTTGCTGCCTGCTCTTTTAAAGTCGGTAATTTGGTTTGAATACTATTTGCTGAAGCTGCTGTTCTGGCATCTGTCGTTTGATCGTTTACAGACTCATCAGAACGCCAATGCACATGGATATCAGCACGATGATTGCCTATACGGGTATATCCCAGTTGCAAATCCTGCTCTAACCGCTCATTAAGTTGCACATCTAGCGCAAAACTGGTGTCATACCCAGCGTTATAGCTTAGGCTCAGTTGCTCAGCATAAGAAGGCAATAGCTGTAAAATACTCTTGGCAAAATAAGGCTGCCATTCAGTAAATACTTGCTCGCGATAATGATGAATCAAAGCAGCATGGTTACTCAACCCTTTATCCCATGATTTCAGCTCAGAAAGCTGTACTTGGGTTAAATGACGAGTCCTCTTTAGCAAACTATTGCGCTGTTTTAGGAGACGTTGATAAGCCATCCATTGTGGATGAAACCCTTGTTTCATGTGAAACACTAACCAATCTAGCAGCTGTCGACGGCTCGCACTTCCCTGCTCCAACATATCCATCGTCGATGGATCTATCAGCAATGTAGGTAGCTGCTCTGTCAAGATACTTTGGTTATAAACAGTGGTTTGATTGAGGCGTAAGATGGTCGTAGCATCTGCTTGCTTTTGAATAGCTAAAGTACGACTATCATTGAGCTTAGCATGAACAGTCGTGTTATTTTGATGATGTTGGATATAACGTTTAGGCTGGTGATGACGAAAGCTCTTACCTCTTGATAACAAGAATATAGCTTCAAGCAACGAGGTTTTACCACTGCCATTTGCACCGATAATGATGTTGCAAGCAGTAGGCTCTAAACTAATTTGAGTAAGGTTTCTAAGGTGGGATATTTGTAGACGTTCAATCATAGTATCGATAGCCGCCCATTAAAGCCTGCTAGCTTAGCGGGCAAAAGTTCATTAAAAATCAATATTTAGTACTGAAAACAAAGCTCTTTGAAACGTACTATTTCTATTCAGTTTTGTTTATTGCCAAAGAAAAACACACTATATACGCATTGGCATAATGACATACTGATGGAACTCATCATTTAGTTGATTGACCAATACAGAGGCATTCGATTGGCTCATATGCATCTGTAAATCGCCTTGGATAACGCCCAATACATCTTGCAGATACGCAGCGTTAAACGACAGCTCCATCGGCTCGCCTTGATACTTAGCTTGTATCATTTCAACTGCTTCATCTTGCTCAGCATTATTAGCACGTACTTCGACCATACCATCGCTAGCAAAATTAAAGACCACACCACGAGATTTTTCATTACTCAAGATGGCAACACGACGTAGTACGTCTGTCATTTTTTCTTGACTGAATAAAGCCAATTTATCAGTATTGCTCGGCATCACACGGCGATAATCAGGGAACTTACCATCAATTAAACGTGCGGTAAACGTCACCATTAGATCTTGGCTAACTTGCCCTGCACTATCTACATCACCAAACGGCAAACTTACTTGTAAAAACTCTCGGCCAAAACTTAGGGTAACTGCGTTGTCCTGATCACCCAACATTTTACCAAGCTCAGAAGCTAGACGCTCAAGTTCGATCACTGCCTTACGTGGCAAGATAGCTTGCATATTGAGATCTGCGCTTACATTGATAACACTACGGGCTAATGCCAATCTATGGCCATCTGTTGCTACCGTTGTCAGTTGCTGCTGTGAAACGTCAAAGAGCATACCTGTTAAGTAATAGCGTACATCTTGAATCGCCATCGCAAACTGCGTTTTGTGAATCAAATCTGTCAGACGATTACGGCTGATAGTCAGAGGGGTGATATTCTCAGGGTTACCCAAGCTCGGATAGTCTTCGCTTGGCAATGTTCCTAATGTAAAACGACTCTTACCACTAGTTAATAAGCAACGCTCATTTGCTTGAGTTGCTAGATTAACTTGAGCCTGTGCAGGTAGCGATTTACAAATATCTTTTAGCTTGGTTGCAGGAAGTGTCGTTGTACCTGCTTCTACACAAGCACCAGCAGGCAATTTCAATGTCGATGTCAGCTCTACCTCTAAATCTGACGCTGTTAAGATAAGCTCAGAGTCTGATAACTGTAGCTTGATATTACCCAATATAACCATATTGTGGCGTTTATCAGCGGCTTTGGCGATCAAGTTGATAGCTTTTAGTAACGATTCTCGATTGATCGATAATTGCATGCTTAATTACTCTTATTTGAATGATTTTTTTATAAATATTTATCGTAATGACTTAATAATACCTTGTCTGCTGACGATAATCTACAAAGCATCTGTGGACTTATATTTTCGATATTATAAACCATCTGTATCTACTAGAATACAACGATATCTAGCGCTTTTATCCTGCCTGTAACATCAGAGCTAGGGTTTTATAATCCTTATCAAATGCAGGATCTGCTGCTCTCAACTCATTTACTTTATCACAAGCATGCATCACCGTCGTATGGTCGCGTCCACCGAACGACTGACCAATTTCAGGGAAGCTATCGCCTGTTAATTCACGCGACAAAGCCATCGCTATTTGACGTGGTCTTGCAATACTACGCGTACGTTTGCGCCCCATAATATCTTTGACCGTGACATCATAGTACTCAGCCACTACCTTACGGATGTTATCCATATTCACTGCCTGCACACGCATCGCAACGATGTCTTTTAGTGCGTATTGCACCATCTCAAGGGTAATCTGTGCCCCTGTTAAGTTAGCATTGGCAAACACCTGATTTAGGGCACCTTCTAAACGTCTGACATTAGACACCACATTTTGCGCAATGAATAGCGCACATTCCTTTGGTAATACCATACCGTAGGAGGCTGCTTTTTTCTGCAGAATTTGTACTCGAGTATCAATCTCAGGAGGATCAACAGCGACTGTTAACCCCCAAGAAAACCGTGATCTAAATCGTTCATCAAATTCTGTCATTTGGGAGGGATGTCGATCAGAGGCTAAAATAAGTTGTTTATCACCACTAGTAAAATCTGCAAATAATGTTAGAAACTCATTACTACTTTTAGTCTTTCCTGCCAATACATGAATATCATCTACAATTAACAAATCTACTTTTTTTATTTTCTTTTTAAAATCTTCTATTTTATTATTTCTTAAGGAATAAACTAATTGATTTATAAATTTTTCAGAAGTGAAATAATAAAAACTTTGATTATTTTTTAAATAGCGATGAGCTACAGAATGCATTAAATGCGTTTTTCCCAATCCAGAAGGGCCGTATATAAATAAAGGATTATGACGATTTTTCGATTGGCGCTTACCAAGTTCATAACAAGCCTTGTAAGCCAAGTTATTGGACTTACCTGTAACAAAGGTTTCAAAAGTAAATTCGGGGTTCAGGTAGCTTAATGATTTTGTATCAGCAGACTCAACTGGCTCATTATGACGCATGTTCGCGTCGATATCTGCTTTTGCGTTGTTATGATGAATAGATTCAAATTTATGTTCGAATGGGGTAGGGGAGACCTCGTCTTCTATAAACAAAGAACCTGATTGACTATTATCTTCTGCATTGCGGCCAGCATTATCAACACGTACGACGACCTCTTCAATACTACCTTGACTGTGTTTGGTCACCAACTGCTGAATATCTTGAAGATGATTCTTCTTGATATACGTCACAAAATAATCATTGGGAGCAAGAATAATCAAAGTTTGCGCTTCTTGATGAGCTGACAGAGGTCTCAGCCACATAGTAAACACGTTGTCTTTGACGTTGTAACGCAAATCGTTTAGACATTTATCCCAAATATTTGCTGTGTCTATCATGAAAAGTACTGACCTTGTGATCTGAAATAATAGTTATTTTTTAGCAATATAACTTGCTACCTAAGCCTCGATATTACACGTAACAACTAACCAAAGAGTTCGTACTAGCACCCTATACGAAGGTGTATATCAAGTAGCGCCTAATTTAACACAGATACCCTGTGGATAAAACCTCGTTTTTTGTGGATAAGCCTGTGGATAATTTTGTGTATAACTTTTATAAACTAGTTATCCATATTTAACCCACAGTTTATCCACAGGCTTACCCATAGTCTAGTAATTTGATAATAAAAAGGAAAATGGACTTAACCACAGATAATCATGGTCCCAATAATAACAATACTATATTTATATTAATTAATTATTATTATAGTATTTCAGTCTAGCTGTGGATAACCTTGTAAATCATAGAATATATAACTATAAAATTTGATTACTAGAAATAAGTTTTTAAGGAAATATCTCTACTAAGTTCGTATGAGGTATTTCCTATTTAGGGACAAAGCAAATTAGTTTATTGACCAAAACTATACTGAATGGTATAATCCTCCGTTATTACGAATTTAGTCCATTATTTTGATAGGTGAGTTATGAAACGTACATTCCAACCAAGCGTGATCAAGCGTAAACGTACTCACGGTTTCCGTGCTCGTATGGCAACTAAAAAAGGCCGTCAGGTCTTAGCTCGTCGCCGCGCTAAAGGACGTCATCGCCTTACTGTATAATCAGTAGATTGCGATAAGCATGGCTAATAGTGCTTGTTGTGTTCTTATTGTTTATAGATTGCGATAGTCAATCATCACAACTGACACTTAGCCATATATTAAAAGCGCCTACATCGGCGCTTTTTTTGTCTCTATAATTTGTTATTATTTCTCCTATCGTTATTCTACTAGGTTGTACTATGTCCAATACTCTATCAGATACACCTGCAGCTAGTTTCACTAAACAGCAACGCCTGCTTACTCCTGCAGCCTTTCGTGAGGTATTTGACGCACCTGAGCGCAAGATTCATCAGAGTCATTTAATGGCTTTTGTACGTGCTAACGAGCATGCACAGCCGCGAGTCGGTATGGCTGTTACTAAGCGTAAAGTACCTACTGCTGTCGCTCGTAATCTGATCAAAAGATATGTGCGTGAAGAGTTCCGTACGAAAGCTTTTAAAATGGAAAATAAAGATATTGTTTTTATTGTCAAAAAATCTATTAAAGATATAGATAATAAAGAAATAAAAAATCAAATAATTAATATATTTAAGAAAATAGAAAAAAAATAAAATGAATATTTTATTAAAAATAAAAAATATAAATAAAATTTTCTATAAAGTATTTTTTAATTTGATTGTTTTTTATCAAAAAATAGTTAGTCCTATAATACCTGCTCGTTGTCGCTATTATCCAACATGCTCAAATTATGGCAAACAAGCTTTAACATGGCATGGCACCCGTAAGGGTGGTTGGTTGTTGTTAAAACGTCTTAGCAGGTGTCACCCTTTAGGTGGGGACGGTATAGACTTTGTACCCTTACCCTTAGCTTGCTATAGCTATCAATACATATCTTTTACTGATGTATCAAATAATAACCTCCAGAGTTTGGGTGTCTATCGAGACTATACTAGCTATGTTTCACAGCTTAATTATTTGATGAAATCAACATGAAGTCCCCCTCTTTAGTCTCAGATCGATACTCTGTTAAGTTACCCACAAGTTATCCACACTCTTGGTATCATTTAAGACAGATTTTTAGTAAAATGATGCACATTTTATGTAAATGACTACTGATGCAGTTGCAATGTGACAGGACAGCTGTGTAGGACAGTCATGACACATGCCCTAATTTTTCATTCCCTAATTTTTTAATCTAGGAAAGGTTTATGCAAAAGATATTTCGGGTGATGATCATCATTGCGATGCTAATTACCGCTTATCTGCTGATTTTGGCATGGCGAGATGATTATGCCGATGCTCCAGCTGTAGATGCGGTGCCAGAAACTACGAGTTCGGTAGGTGCTGACATTCCTTCTACTACTGGTGCAGCAGGTGATATCCCGGTACAGACATTACCTGTGGATAATAGTGCTGTGACAGCGACTCCTGCGAAAAACGCTGGTCTAATCACGGTAACAACTGATCGCTATGATATAAAAATCAATCCAGAAGGTGGTGATATTGTTTATGCTGCGCTCAAGCAGTATGACGCAACGCTCGATAGCGATAAGCCTTTCGTATTGTTAGAAAACAACAGTAACCGTGTGTATGTGGCTCAATCTGGACTTATTGGTCAGAACGGTATTGATACAGCAGAAGGTAGAGCGACTTATAACCATACTGATAACAATTATGTGATGGAAGATGGACAGCAAACGTTGTCAGTGCCGCTTACTTACAAAAAAGACGGTGTGACGATTACCAAAACGTTCACATTCACTGAAAATAAATATCCAATCGATATTAGCTATCAGATCCAAAACGCGTCTACCAATGCTTGGCAAGGTCAGATGTTTGCGCAATTAAAGCGTGATGATAGTAAAGATCCTGGTATGTCTGATAAAGGCGCGCTGAGCATGGCGACTTATCTAGGCGGCGCTTGGGGTACACCAGATGATCCTTATAATAAGCTGAAATTTGGCGACTTTAGTGATGGTGAGTTGACGACGACTAGCGATAAAGGCTGGGTTGGTATCGTACAGCATTACTTTGTATCTGCTTGGACACCTGAAAATTTCACTGGCAAATTCTTTACACGTGAAACAGGTAGTGATTACTTTATTGGCTTCAATAGTCAACCAGTGAACGTAGCACCAAACAAACAAGTTACTTTAAATGCAACACTGTATGCAGGTCCAAAAGTTCAGTCTGAGCTAAAAGACGTTGCGGTAGGCCTTAACAAAACAGTTGATTATGGTCTGCTGTGGCCAATATCAAAGGTCTTATTTGCTATCTTGGAAGGTGTGCATAAGGTTGTTGGTAACTGGGGGTGGTCAATTATTTTACTGACTATCTTAGTAAAAATTGCCTTGATGTGGTTCTCTAATAAGAGCTACTACTCGATGGCTAAAATGCGTGCCATTGCACCAAGACTTAAAGTGCTTAAAGAAGAGCATGGCGATGATCGGATGAAAATGTCGCAAGAAATGATGGCGATATACAAAGAAGAAAAAGTCAATCCGATGGCAGGTTGTCTACCAATCTTGATGCAGATGCCTATTTTCTTAGCTTTATATTGGGTGTTGGTAGAGAGTGTTGAGCTGCGTCATGCACCATGGATTTTGTGGATTCAAGATCTATCAGCGATGGACCCATGGTTTATCTTACCATTGCTAATGGGTGCGTCGATGTTTGTACAGCAGCAGTTGAACCCGCAGCCAGCAGATCCGATGCAAGCAAAAGTCATGAAGTTCTTGCCGATTATCTTTACTGCGTTCATGTTGTTCTTCCCAGCAGGTTTGGTTTTATATTGGACAGTCAACAACTTGTTTAGTATGACTCAGCAATATATCGTTAATAAGAAAGTCGATGAAGAGCAGAAGCGTCGTACGGTAAAAGTAGTCGATTAATTAGTTCTTTTTTAGAAATACAAAAAACCATCGCGCAAGCGGTGGTTTTTTTATAGGTGGTGTATAAGTGGTAAATGTTATCCACAGCTTATCAACATTATCCATAGTTTATAAATATTAAAACGAAAATATGTCTGATGCGGCTACCTTTCAAAGTTTGCTTTGTCAGTATGAGTCCAGACGTCTATAATGGAGCTTTTAAACATTGAGAGTAATTGTGGATTCCTTAGAGACAGCATTAGCCGTACCTAATTCTTCTGAAAAGTCTAATACATCTGGATTGGCTACAATTGCTGCGATTGCAACGCCGCTCGGGCGAGGGGGTGTGGGTGTCATACGTCTATCAGGCAGCCGTGCTTACGATATGGCATGTGCTTTAACAGGTAAGTCTGCTTTTACGCCGCGGATGGCCAGCTTTTGTCGTTTTTATCAAGCTGATGGCACTGTCATCGATGAGGGATTGGTCTTGTTTTTCAAAGGTCCGCATTCATTCACAGGTGAGGACGTTATTGAGCTACAAGGGCATGGTGGTGTTATTTTGCAAAACCAGTTGCTTGCACGAGTTTTTGAGCTAGGTGCCAAGCAAGCGAGTGCAGGAGAGTTCTCTTACCGTGCCTTTGATAACGATAAATTGGACTTGGTACAGGCCGAAGCGATCGCTGATGCGATTGATGCGACTAGTGCTGCCGCGGCCAGTAGTGCGATTCGTTCTCTAAGCGGTGAGTTTTCACAAAAAATTAACCAGCTACTAGAACAATTGATTCATCTTCGTTTACATGTTGAAGCAGCGATTGATTTCCCCGACGAAGAAGACGTTGATTTTTTGTCTGATGGCGTCATACAAAGTAAGCTTGAGCAGACGCAAGATAAGATACAGCAAGTTTTAGCAACGGCAAAGCAAGGTCAGCTTTTGCGCGACGGTATCCATGTCGTGCTAGCAGGTAGGCCAAACGCAGGTAAATCTAGCTTACTTAACCGCCTTGCAGGGCAAGAGCGTGCTATCGTGACTGATGTCGCTGGTACTACACGTGATACGCTGCAAGAGACCGTTGTACTCAATGGTTTGACGCTACATCTGACCGACACAGCAGGCCTACGCGAGACAGAAGATACTGTGGAACGTATCGGAATTGAGCGTGCCCGTACTGCTATCACGCAGGCTGATATGCTACTAATGGTCTATGATGTGACTCGCGATGTTGAAGAAGAGAGCACACCGTTACAGCTTGCTGAACAGTTATTTGGTGAATTGCCAGAAGCTAAACGCTTACTAATTATTGCTAATAAGAGCGACTTATTGAGCGATAATAACAGAGAAAAAAGTGCTGCTATGACCCAAGCTGAAATCAAGAACAGAGGTTATCAGCAGGTTAATGTTTCATGTGAAACAGGCATTGGTATCGATAACTTGGTTGAAGCATTATGTGAGAAAGTAGGCTTTCATCCACCAGAGAATAGCTTAATCGCTCGTACCAGACATCTCGATGCACTTAGACGAACTGCTAATTTCTTAGCAGAAGCCCATGAGCAATTAACGGTATTCGAAGCGGGTGAGTTGGTTGCTGATAGCTTACGTCAAGCACAGCAGAGTTTGGGTGAGATTACAGGTGAGTTCAGCGCCGATGACTTATTAGGTAAAATATTTGGTAGCTTTTGTATTGGTAAATAACTGAAACACGGTGTTCTTTATTATTTAATAAATTAGCTATCTTAGAAATACTGCTTTTATTCTCAATTGTAAAATAAGGAAATGCTATGCACTGTCCGTACTGTAATGCGTCAGAGACCAAGGTTATTGACTCACGTCTTGCTGCGGAAGGGGCACAAGTGCGTCGACGCCGTTCGTGTAACAGCTGCCAAGAACGTTTTACGACTTTTGAGATGGTAGAAGTTGTCATGCCAAGGATTATCAAATCGAGCAACAAGATTGAACCTTATGATAATGAAAAGCTGCGCCGTTCTATTTTACTACCTTTACAAAAGCGTCCTATTACTATCGATGAACAAGAGGCGATGATTAGTCGTATTGAAAAGCGTGTTAGGCAGATGGGTGAGCGAGAAATCAGTAGTAAAGTCTTGGGTGAAATCATCATGAGTGAGCTCAAAACTTTGGATGATGTCGCCTATGTACGCTTTGCTAGTGTGTATCGCGACTTTCAAGATATCGATGCATTTCATCAAGAGATTGCCAATATTCGTCCAAACGAAAAGTAAGTGAAGTAAGCTTTTAAATAAGTCCTAGTTGATAAGTCAATCCTAGTTGATAAGTCAATCCTAGTTGATAAGTCAATCCTAGTTGATAAGTCAATCCTAGTTATCAATCAGCTTTCAAACCTTACTTTCTTATATAGAACTATCAATCATTTATTAAGCCTAGCCTTATGTCTATTCAAAGCCATGCTCAAGATGCACAAGACCGCTACTTTATGATGCTCGCTATCGAACAAGCGAAGCGCGGTTTATATACTACTCGACCCAATCCTGCAGTAGGCTGCGTTATTGTTCAGGCAGAGCAGATTGTTGGTCAAGGGTTTCACCCTAAAGCTGGTGAGCCACATGCAGAAGTGTTTGCGCTGAAAGATGCTGGTACACAGGCAGCAGGGGCAACTGCTTACGTTACATTAGAGCCATGTAGTCATACGGGACGTACACCGCCATGTGCGTTGGCGCTGGTTGCCGCGAATGTGAAACGCGTTGTGATTGCAGGTCTAGATCCAAATCCGCAGGTCGCAGGTCGCGGTGTGAAACTATTAGAACAAGCTGGTATTGAGGTAACGGTCGGTGTCCTGACAGAGCAGGCAGAGGCACTAAACCGTGGGTTTCTAAAAGCTATGCGCACTCAGATGCCCTATGTACGATTGAAAATAGCGACCAGTTTAGACGGCCGTACAGCGATGGCATCTGGTGAATCAAAGTGGATTACCTCGACAGCTGCTCGTGAAGACGTACAAAAACTACGAGCACAAAGTGGCGCGATTATCACCGGTAGTGAAACTGTAATAACTGATAACCCACAACTCAATGTGCGCTCAGAACAATTGGACGTGCCACCTGAGAAAATACCTAATCCTAAAATAGTCATACTTGATAGGCGTCAGCGTTTAAAGCACAGCCTGCAGTCTGATTATCAGCTGTGCCGGCATCCAGATACTATCTATTGGCATGAAGACGATTTGCCGGCGTTGTTGGCGAAACTGGTTAATGAGCATCAATGCTATGACGTGTTGGTAGAAGCAGGTGCTAGCGTTGCAGGTAGCTTTTTGAGTCAACAGTTGGTAGATGAGTTAATCGTGTATCAAGCACCTTGTTTACTTGGTGCGCAAGCACGTCCCATGGTTGATTTCAATCCTATGTCCCTTGCTCAGCAGTTACGGTTTGATATAGAAGATTATCAGCAGCTTGGTCCAGATCTCAAATTAACCTTATTACCTTTATAAATATTCTTCGTATAAGTAGGTTGTCCACAAATCATAAGAATAAGCTCAAGATGTGGATAAATTAATCATTGATTTACGTGTTTCACATGGAACTGTGTATAACTTTGTTTCACATGAAACAAGAAAGATGTATATTTCTCAAACGAATTTAAAAATATTATTTTAAATCAATAACTTATATTTTATTCTCTAGATAAGTACGTACCATGAGAAATTTACATTTGTTGTGGATAACTATATATTTATAGCGGCTTCTAACTATGTCTATATTGATTTATCTCTACTTATCCACAATCTATCCTATTAAAGGTCAAGTCTAACGATGTTGCACTGTCAGTTATTTGAACAAGTTGTGATAAAGAATTGATAGATGATTTAATAAACTAAAATATTCGCCTATGAAGGCAATACAGTAATGAGATGAGGGTAATATGTTTACTGGAATTATAGAAAGCGTTGGAAAAGTTAAATCTATGCAAGCTACAGGCGGTGACATACGTTTGACAGTAGAGTCTGATGACTTAGATTTCAGTGATGTGAAGCTAGGCGATTCTATTGCATCAAATGGTATTTGTTTAACCGTGGTGGAGTTCGGAAGCAACTACTACTCTGTTGATGTCTCACGTGAAACGATTGCTAGAACAGCATTAGAAGGGTTAAAAGCAGGACATACGGTCAATCTAGAAAAAGCCATGCTACCAACGACACGTTTTGGTGGTCATATCGTCGCTGGTCATGTAGATGGAGTAGGGGTCGTTAGTAAATTACAACAAGATGCTCGTTCTATTTATATAGAGATTGAGATACCGCAAGAGCTGGCGCACTATACAGCGACCAAAGGCTCTATCACAGTAGATGGTATTAGTCTGACGACCAATTTAGTGCGTGACAATATTGTTTCTCTAAATATCATTCCGCATACTGCTCAAGTGACAAATATCGCTAAGCATTGGTTAGTAGGCAACAAAGTAAATATTGAAGTAGATATCGTTGCCCGTTATCTAGAGCGTCTATTAAATAAATCTCAATCTGACGGTATGAATGCGTCAAACCCGCAAAACCAAATCACAGAAGCATTTTTAGCCGATAATGGATTTATGAAATAACAATTAAGCTTACCGAAATATCATCCTCGCACCAAGTTTTCGACCCTATCGATATTACTTTGATTAAGTGATATTGATAGGGTGTTTTTTATTTGCACTAGAGATTTATTGTATAAAACTCTGCAAAACGGATTCTAAGTCTTTCTTACTAATGGGTTTGGATAAAAACTCGTCCATACCAACTTGCATACAGGCCTCGCGATCTTCTTCTGTATTATTTGCAGTTAGCGCCACAATCGGTATTTTATCACCTTGCGAGCGAATCACTTGTGTGGCTTGTAAGCCATCCATAACGGGCATTCGGCAGTCCATCAAAATCAGAGAAATCTCTTCACGTTGGCTTTTGAGTTTCTCAAGTGCTTGCTGTCCATCTTCTGCGACGATGCTACGATAACCAAGTTTACTTAACATTTTACAGGCTATCTTTTGGTTAGTAGGGCTGTCTTCTACGACCAAAATCAGTGGAGATAAGATTTCTTTCTTAGGTATATCTTCTACAAAAGATAGACTGCTGTCATATTGATGTTTGACCAGTATGTTTAGCGTTTTCCTTGCAAACAAGGTTAAACGTAGCAGTTCAGAAATTAGTAAACTTGCGTCCAAGGGTTTGGTCAAAAATCCATCATATTGGCCTAGTAAAGTAGAAGGGATATGCCTTTCAAGTTTCATGCTAAGCAATATCTTCGGTAGTGAAGGCGTAGCGACTAGGTCGTTTAACGCTTCTTGTTGTTCGTTATACTTGTTGCTCGCATGAACTGGTAAGGTGATGGATTGGCTATACTCATAATCTAATAACAAGACAGGAATGATGGTTTGCTCATCTTGTTTTAATTTATTTTTTAGCTGCTGTACAGTGGCTCTATCTAAAGTGCTGTAGATAGTCACGGATATCGTTAAGTACTCGCACAAACGTTGTAAATGTTTAGCAACTAGAGGCTGATTGATGATAGCGATAAGGTGAATATGGGGCAGCTGCGAACAACGATGATATACCGATTGATAAGTGGTATGAGGATAAGGAAGGTAGAGGCTAAATACCGTCTCTTTATCTACCGTATTACTGAGTTCGATAAAACCGCCGAGTAACTGAGCAAAGCTATTGGCATCACTCAAGCCAATATTACTGTCTTCAACTAAGTTATGATTGCTTTGATTCAAGATATTGACTAATTGATTTTTTCTCTCAGGAGTAATAGTTGCTCCAGTGTCTTTTACGCTAAAGCGAATCCAATAAGATGTCTGCGTAGGCATTGTCGTGTCATTGTTAGGAGTTAAATGCTGATTACTTATTCGCGTTACTTTATCTTCAGGCACACGATCAACAGTGAGCGCGACATAGCCTGATGTTGTAAAGCTAATAGCGTTTTTCAACATGTTTAATAGGATATGGTGCAGTCGAATGTAATCAGTTTCGATGTAACGAGGACAGTCTGGCGCAAAGAAATAGATCAATTCTAACCCTTGTTGTCTTATTTCTTTTGTGACTAAATTGCTAACCTCTTTGCTTACCTTATAAATATCAACCGTTTCTATACTTAGACGTGTTTTTCTGACTTCAACTTCCTCTGTTGCTAGCGTCTCATTGAGCACAGTCAACATGCTTTGACTGGTTGTAATCAATGTATTTAGAGTTTTTTTGCCTTGAGCTGTCAATGTTGAAGGGTCGATGGGTTCCAACGAATCAATTATCTTCTCTAGTGGTAACCTTAACTTACGACCTATAAATGCCTGGGCTTCGTTTGATTCATCAATTTGTAATTGCAGTTGTTGGTTGTGCAGCTGTAATTGCTCAGATTTTTGGAGAATATCGTCGACGTTATTAAAAATCACAGTAAAGCCATGAACTTGGCCATGTTCACCAAACCATGGTGTTACGTGAAGTTGATAGGCTTGCTGGTTTTCTAAGCCATAAACGATGAGTGTGCGGGTAATGCGTAAGCTGGACATATTTTGTAGTAGGACTTGTGTCGCTTCATCTTTACCTTGAATAAAGTCAGTAAGTCTATAACTAATTTCTTTATGTACAGAAGGTGCAAATACCTGTTCAAAGCGTTGATTATAGAAACTAATTTGACCATGTCGTATACTCATCAACATCGGTAAAGGTGCCTGATCGACCAGACGTTCTAACCGATGAGTCAATGTTTTTATACGCCGATAGTCATTATGTAGTTGGTAGCTGACGCGACTTAACGCATGACCTAACAGCATGAACTCGGTAGTAGATTTCTTTTGTAGAAACGGCGGCGGCGTATAAGATTCTTTTGCGCGGCTACTCAAATTATCGGTATAAACCAGTAATTGCTCCCAGTTGGTTCGACGATTGAGCATATAGAGCAATGCCATGAAAAATAGTACGATGGCGACCATCAAAGGGAGCCAATAACGGTAAGATATCCAGTCAACAACAAAAGGTTCGTGGCGTAATACGATATAAATCTGATGTCCGCTTTTTAGATTAATGATTCCTGTTAGGTCATTGCTATTGATGGTATAAGAGCTATGGTCGCTGCTGCTAGAAGCTGATGTACCGATGGTAGGGAAAGCAACGGTAGAAAAAGCAGATTCATTAGGACGAGTATTATGATGAATATAGGTCTGCCCAGAAGGCATCATCAAAATCAGCTGATAACTAAGGTGATCAAAAGTAGGTTG
Organism: Psychrobacter sp. BI730; assembly: GCF_013414195.1. Classification (GTDB taxonomy): domain Bacteria; phylum Pseudomonadota; class Gammaproteobacteria; order Pseudomonadales; family Moraxellaceae; genus Psychrobacter. The sequence goes on along the minus strand of NZ_JAATTV010000005.1, from coordinate 61,614 downwards.
CTCTAAGATTCTTTTTATTTCACTATCTACAGGCGCTGCATGCTCAATAATACTGTGCTGTAGGGCATAAAAAGTATCTATGCTATGTTGCTCACTATGTTTTTTCATCCCATCAAACAGTGTGACATAGTACAGCAGTAACATAACCGTGAGAGACAAGGCATAAAAAATCAATAAGCGCTGTAAGGACTGAAACTGTTGCATGAAAGCGTGGCCCTATCTCGACACGAAAGAATATAGTGAAATTAAAATTAGGTTTCTACATATTGTAGGTGAATTATACGACAGTTGAATTGTCTAAAATTTTTAGTGTTACCTTCTATTTATAGCAGAATAACGGCTTACTGTTTACAGAGAGTGGTTATTAACACCAAATTGTTTTGTAAAAGATATAAATAGAACGTTCGATGTCCTTGATATTATAAAGGCAAATAATGTCATTGGTTATCATGAAGTGAGGTCATTACAATCATGGCACTGCGCCGTAAACTCACCTATAATGAACAAATAAACCTTATATAATGCATGATTATGACTACAACTGCTCCTACCTTTGATACATCTAACTCGCTTACTGACCATGATAACCCAACTATTAACCGATTAAGGGTAGTATTTGCGGGTACACCTGAATTTGCTGCTATCAGCCTTGAGTCGTTAATTAAGCAGCAAGAAGCGCTGAATATAGAGATAGTTGCTGTTTACACCCAGCCTGATCGTAAAGCAGGTCGTGGTCAAAAGCTGTCAGCCTCTGCGGTAAAAGAAGTTGCATTGACACATGATATCGCTGTAGAGCAGCCAGTCACTTTTAAAAAGTCTAGTGCAGAAGGGCTAGCTGCTAGGCAAACTCTGCGCACCTATCAACCAGATGTGATGATTGTCGCCGCTTACGGGTTGATCCTACCTATCGGTGTATTAGAGACGCCTACTCATGGTTGCTTGAATATTCACGCTTCACTGTTGCCACGCTGGCGCGGTGCTGCACCTATCCATCGTGCACTCTTGGCCGGAGACGATGAGACAGGAATTACCATTATGCAGATGGACAAAGGTCTTGATACAGGTGACATGCTTTATAAAGTTAGCGAAAGTATTGCCTCTGATGATACCGCTGCTAGCCTACATGATAAGATGGCTGCACTTGGTGCGACAGCCATTAGTACGGTGTTAAAAGATTTAGCTGCTTATCAAGCTCAAGCTATTGCTCAAAATGATAGTCAAGCCAACTACGCTGAAAAGCTGGTCAAAACCGAAGGCGAAGTTGATTGGTCGCAGCCTGCTGCCGCTATTGAACGCCAAATTCGTGGGCTGACACCATGGCCGGGTGCTTATACTTTCCTAGCAGGGCAGCGCGTCAAAGTGTTGGCTAGCTTACCTGTAAATACATCGCAGCAAACGAATAAACCTGCTGGAACGGTTATCAGTGTCGGACGAAAAGCGATCTTAGTCGCTTGTGGTAAGGATAATGATACCGAGTCGTCGGCCACTACTTTAGCCATTACTCACTTGCAGTTTGCGGGTGGTAAGCCGATGACTGCTGAACAAGTTTGCCATGGCAACCAATTAAATGACGGCGATCAATTTACGTCAGAAACAAAATAACGTTACTTATATTTAACCTACTTGCACAAGACGCTATCGATCATACGTCAAGGAAATGAAATTTAATGAGACAAAACAGTACTGCGCCTAGAAACAATAAGCTCAAACCATCAAGCAATCTTATTATGAATGGCAGCGTACGCGTGCGTGTGATTCGTACCTTACTGGCTATTCAAAATGGTCAGTCGCTCTCAAGCGTCCTTGACCCGTTACTGAATAGTCTGCACGATGGCGATAAAGGCTTTGCTCATGCATTACTGCTCACGACATTGCGTCAATGGCATGCGCTGGCACGTTTGCTCGATAGCTTAGCAGACAACCCTATCGACGAAGTTGAAGTGCGTACCACCATTCAAGTCGGCTTAGTACAGTTGCTATATTTAGAAGTGGCTGACCATGCTGCAATTCATGAAACCGTTGAAGCAGCCAAAGAAATTGAGTTTGCTCATTCGACTGGTTTGGTGAATGCTATTTTGCGTAAAGTCGCCAAGAATCCAAGCAAATTCCGTAAGAAATGCGATAAAAAGCATAGTCTACCGAATTGGCTCGCTTATCAGCTTAAACAAGATTGGAGCGAACAGTATGATGAGCTGACACAAGGTTTGCGTCAGCCAGCACCGATGTTTTTACGAGTGAACTCTGCGGTTACTTCGGTAGAAGATTATCAGCATGCATTGGATGGCGCAGAAATTGATGCAGATATCGTTGAGCTAACGACTGGTTTTAAGGTAGCAAACTCATCAGGGTCTGCTATTTCTACCACGCTATCAACCAAAGGTCTTAGACTACATCAAAGTACTGCCGTTAACGCTTTGCCTGATTTCACTTTAGGAACGGCTAGCGTTCAAGATATGCATGCTCAGCTCGCTGCACCGATTATTAATCAAGCATTAATGGCTAAGCTTAGCGCTGAAAGTGCGAACACTGACAGCGACAGTGATGAAAGTAATAATAATGAGCTACATATTCTAGATGCTTGTGCGGCACCTGGTGGCAAGCTTGCTCATTGGTTAGAGCTCATAAGCGCTAACGACGAATCATCGTTGTTTCACGTGAAACAAGACAATAATGAGATATCATCTGAAACGTCACCTGCGATTACTGATATCAAGGTAACAGCTATTGATAATGAAGCACCGCGTATCGAGCGTATTCGCGAGAATTTACAGCGTTTAAATCTAAGTCAGCATGATTTGCAGCAAGCAAATAACAGCATCGCATTGAATATTGTCTGTGCGGATGCGACTAGATGGCAGCATGGCAAGAATAAAAAGGCGGCGACAAATGAGCCGGTATTTGATGCGATATTATTAGATTCTCCTTGTACTGCGACTGGCGTGATTCGCCGTCATCCAGATATCAGCATCTTGCGTACTGAAGAAGACATCGAGCAAACGGCGCTGCTACAAGCAGACATCTTGCATAATCTATGGCCACAACTCAAGGTTGGTGGTTATCTGTTGTATGTGACATGTTCTATCTTAAAGCAAGAAAACGTTGAGCAAATGCAGGACTTTATCACTCATCATAATGATGCGGTAGTGATTGAGTTTACCGACGATTGCAACTGGGGCATCGAACAAGCGATCGGTCGTCAGTGCTTACCGATTGATAGCGCGAGTGGCGATGGTTTTTATTATGCGCTGTTGCACAAAACTGCTGAATAAATAGCTGACTAACTGTATTTCAAGGAATTAAGAATGCAAATGCCTGGTGAAGTGTTGCTACTTAAAATGTGGGAGACTTTAATAGAGAAGGGTATTGGTGGATTAATCTATCCTTACTATACAGTTTGGAAAAATAAAAAGCTTACTCTTGGCGCAATAGAGTTGGATAAAATTAGCAGGATTGCTATCTCTGAAGGTGAAAAAGAGATAGCTGAACTTAATAATAATGAAATCAATCTAATTGGCTATGAATCGACAGCTTCAGTAGAAAACGAGTCAGGAACATCAGTAAGGGATACAGTTCTTAGTCATGATATCAAAAGATTAATCCGTGCAGAAATAAATGTAGTAAAAGCAATTAATCATGCTAACGGACGCCTGATAGAAGATGTTTCAGATTTACCTAAGGAAGAAGTAAGTCAGGATTGGCTAAATACATGGCGCGATAATGCTAGTAAAGTCACTGATGAAGAAGTTCAGTCACTATGGGGTAACATATTAGCTCAAGAATTTCTAGAACCAGGACGTTATTCCTTAAGGTTATTAGAGTTTCTAAAGACTATGTCTAAATCAGACGCTTTACTTGTAGAGAAGCTTGCACCTTATTATTCAGAGCTGGGAATTATATATGGACGTGTCACAGAAGGAAGTTTTGTAGCATCAAATGATAACTTCCTTGAAGCATCAAAAATGACGAGAGGTGAATTAAATCTTTTGGAAGAAATTGGCATAATCTCTGGTGTTTCAACTTTAGGAGTAGTTCAAGAGCTTCTTAATATAAGAAAAGTTGATGAGGCAGGTTTTCTTTCATTTATCTTAGTCAGTGAAAAGGCTCTTATGATTTCAAGCAAAAGCTTGAATGAGAATGTTAAACTTTTATGCTATAAGGTTACAAAAGTAGGAAAAGAGGTCTTAAGTCTTATCACCTATGAGACTAAACCAAGCCACTTAAAGTGGTTGGCAGACCAATTAACAGATGATTACCAAGTTACAATATGCGAAAAAATTGATAATAATTTTAAGCCTATATTTATTTTTAATGATTAGAAAATTATTTTTTCAAATACAGATGAGTAATTCAAACTATATATAGGAAAAACCATGAAATATATCAGTACCCGTGGTCAGACAGCGCCGATGGATTTTAGTGATGTACTATTGATGGGGCTTGCGCCAGATGGCGGTTTGATGCTGCCTGAGCACTATCCAAATATTGATAGCACGACCCTTGATGAATGGCGTACGCTCAGCTATCCACAGCTTGCCATGGCGATTATGCAGCGCTTTGCCACTGATATTCCTGTGGCTGATTTGCAAGATATCATCGAGCGTACTTATACTGCTGAGATATTTGGTTCTGATGAGATTGTCCCTGTCCGTAAGCTTGAGGATAACTTATATATTTTAGGATTATCGAACGGTCCGACATTGGCATTTAAAGATGTGGCGATGCAGTTCTTGGGCAATGCCTTCGAATACGTGCTCAAAAGAAAGGACGCTCGCATTACTATTATTGGTGCGACCAGTGGTGACACGGGCAGCGCAGCAGAGTATGCATTGCGCGGCAAAGAAAATATCGAAGTCTTTATGCTGTCACCGCACGGTAAAATGAGCGAATTTCAGCGTGCACAAATGTATAGTTTGACCGATGATAACATCCATAATATTGCCATCGATGGCATGTTTGATGATTGCCAAGATATCGTCAAGGCATTGCAGCAAGATGCCGAATTTAAAGCGGCTTATAACCTCGGTACCGTTAACTCTATCAACTGGGGTCGTATCCTTGCGCAAATCGTTTATTACTTTAAAGCCTATTTTGCCATTACTACCAGCAACGATGAAAAAATCAGCTTTAGCGTACCATCTGGTAACTTTGGTAATATCTGTGCCGGTCATATCGCTCGTGAAATGGGACTGCCAATTGACCGTCTGATTGTCGCAACCAATGAAAACGACGTATTGAATGACTTCTTCAATCAAGGCGCTTATCAGCCACGTCCGACCGAAAAAACTTATGTTACCTCTAGTCCATCGATGGATATTTCGAAAGCATCTAACTTTGAGCGTTTTGTTTATCTGCTACTAGAGAAAGATAGCGCCCGTGTCCATGAGTTATTTGAAGGGGTGAAATCTGGTCAAGGTTTTGATCTATCTGAGTTGATGGAAGCGGTCAATACCCGTTATGGTTTTGCTGCTGGTAAATCTACCCACAGCGACCGTTTGCAAACCATTAAAGCACTGTACGAGCAGTATGGCGAACTGGTTGATCCACACACCGCAGACGGTATCAAGGTCGCTAAAGAGCTACAACTGGATGGCGAAATCATTGTTTGTGCAGAGACGGCACTACCTGTTAAGTTTGCAGATACTATCGTTGAGGCCATTGGTCAGATAGACATTGCTCGTCCAGCACATACCAAAGGTCTAGAAGATTTGCCACAGCATGTAGTGGTACTGGAAAACAAGGCTGAACTGGTTGCTGAACAAATCCGCCAACATGTTACGCCGAATCCTGCTTAAGTAATTACGGTCTTTATGCTTATCATCAACAAGGAAAAGTATCCGCGTAAAAGTTACACCATTGTAATAAAGTGTTTATGATTGTGTTATGGTAGATATAATTGTAATATTAGAAACAGCGTCAGCAAGTCATCATCGTGCTAGGCGCTTTTTTAGGAATTATTCTAGCCAATTACACTGAACAGTTACCCTATAATCGCCATGAGAATTTTACTTGTAAATTGCTGATATTATTGATTTTTTATTAATTTAAGAAATTTTTACAGTAATAAATTTAGTACAGTTCTTTGCGTCGAACACAGTGGTACATATTGTGGATATAACGATGAAGATGAGCTTAAAAAAGACAGCAAAAGCACTGGCAAAAGGATTATTAGTTACGACGTTTAGTAGTGCCATGTTGATGAGCACGGCTCAAGCTAACAATCCGCCGCCAACTATCAAAGCTGATGCGCCCAATCGTTATATCGTTAAAAAAGGCGATACCTTATGGGATATCTCAGGTCGCTACCTAGACAGCCCATGGCGCTGGAAAGAAATTTGGGCAACCAATAAGCAAATCAAAAATCCAAACCTTATTTACCCTAATGACGTTCTTATCCTTTGTGTGATTCAAGGAAAAACACTGATTGGCGTTGATACTGGTGAAGGCTGTGCTGGCGTTGAAAAGCAGCTTACTGGAAATGTAAGTACGAGTACGGTCGCGATTACCTCGACGGCCAATAGTATTCCTCCTATTCCGTGGTCGGCTATTCAGCATTGGCTTGATAAAACACTCATTGTTAATCCTCAAGACTTCAACACCACTCCTTATATATTGGCCTCTAAAAAAGGTAACTTAATCACGGCGCGTGGTGATAAAGTCTATGCTAAAGGCGTACCGCTTATCGTAGGCCAGCGTTACGGCGTTTACCGTGAGGGTGAGCTATATGTAGACCCCAAAACGCAAGAAGTGATCGGCTTAGAAGTTACGCAGGTAGCGACAGGACTAGCAACTTCTACAGAAAGCAATGGTGTGACTAGCTTGCAGCTTATCGATAGCTATGGCAAAGAAGTGCGTGAAGGGGATCGCGTATTCGTAGAGTTAGATAACGCTATCCCTCCTGTCTTTTATCCAACGCCTGCAAGTGTCAGTCGCGGTGGTATGATCGTACGTGTGATGGACTCTATCAGCTCGGCTGCGAAGGGTAGTGTGGTTGCCATCAATCTGGGTAGCTTACAAGGTGCTAAACCAGGTGATGTGCTGACGGTTTATCAAAAAGGACCTTTGGTACGTGATACTAAAGACAACGACACGCCTGTACGTCTACCAAACGAGCCAAGTGGTATGGTGATGGTTTTCAATACCTTTGACCACATCAGCTATGCTTACGTACTTGACTCTGAGCTGCCACTTAATATTGGCGATCAGTTATTACCACCCCCTTATTTATAAATAGCTATAAGGTTTTATTAAGCAATATATTAAACTAAATACTAATCTAAGCTTGCCTATACGAGACAGATCACAATGACGGCAGTCACCTCTTCTTTATCCGACGATCAGCGCGCTATCCTAGCGCTGTGGTACGAGGTGAATGCGTCGTTATCTGCTTATCACACACTAATCACTTCTTTCGGTTATCCGCAGCTTGCTTGGCAAGCCAAAGTAGAGGCATGGAAGCAGCTAGGTATTCATCATACCCATCTAAAACGTCATGAGCAGCCAGAGCAAACACTCGCCAATATCGATAAGATTCAGCAAGCATTGATAGATGGGCGTTATGGTTTGCTATTCGCTGATGACGCCGATTATCCTGCCCAACTCTCACAAATCTACGACCCGCCGCCATTATTGTTTTATCGTGGGAATAGCGCGCGCCTGCATCAAGCACAAATCGCTATAGTAGGTAGCCGAAAACCTACCGCGCATGCGCAAAAAATCACGTTTGATATGGCGCAGTACTTAGCGCAAGCAGGTTATATTGTTACTAGCGGTCTGGCTATGGGTGTAGATAAACGCGCACATTTAGGCGCGCTAGCACAAGCAGACCCTGACTATCAGGGACGGACGGTTGGTGTCATGGGTACAGGGATCGATGTGAACTATCCCAATCATCGAGATCAGTTATTTACTCAAATTGTTGAGCAAGGTGGCTGCATTATTAGTGAGCTATTACCACACACTCAGCCGCATAAACATACTTTTCCGCGTCGCAATCGTTTGGTAGCTGGACTGAGTCTCGCGACCATCGTAACGGAAGCGACAATCAAAAGCGGCTCGCTTATCACAGCACGTCTCACGTCTGAGCAAGGTAAACAGGTCTTTGCTATTCCCAGTCATATTGACAATAGCAATGCAGAGGGTTGCCATCATTTAATACGTGAAGGCGCGACTTTGGTTTATCATCCTCAGCAAGTACTAGAAGACGTCAATGGTCAGCTTGATTACGATAAAGGCGCTTATAGAACAGCAAACGTTACTACTTTCAATAGTAATCACTCTAATAGCAATCACTATAATGTTATTCAGACTTCAGATGCATTTGAGATAGAGAAAAACTCAATCAAATCTACTAGCCAGCAACCATCCTCTGAGATAAAGCCTGCGCGCAGCACAGTCGTTGTGCCTGAGCATTTAGCTGCAATCTATGAGCAGCTTGACTGGCATGGGCAGGATTTAGATGCGCTTATTAGTGCAACCAAGCTTGCACCGCCGCAGTTGATTGGTCAGCTAATGGAGCTTGAGTTAATGGGTCTTATCAGCGAACAAGGTGGACGATATTTACGCGTTTAAAATATTGCAAATATTCCTTATTAGACGCTGGCATAGATAGCCCTTAGTTATAGTCTCTCCTAGACAATATCCCTCTTGTGGTATTATTAGAATTTACTTCTACGAACCATTTAAGTCATGAGCCAACCTACACCTCTTATTACTAATTCTGCTATCCAAGCTGCTAAGTGGCTAAAAGAAGGGCAACTGCTCGCGTATCCTACAGAAAGCGTTTGGGGTATTGGTTGCGACCCTTATGACCAAGCAGCTGTTCAGCGTATCTTGGATATCAAACAACGTCCACAAGCCAAAGGCATGATAGTCGTTACTGATAGTGTGTCTCGCTTAGCCCCCTTACTAGCCTCTTTAGATGATGTTCAGCGCCAGCAGGTTATTGATAGCTGGCAGACAGACGATAGTAGAGATGAACAGCACAATCGCCAAGCACATACTTGGTTATTACCGATTCCTCAGCCGCTTGCGAACACTGTGCCCACTTGGATTACCGGTCAGCATCAGACTATTGCTGTTCGAGTTATCTCGCATCTTACAGTTCGTCAGCTTTGCCAGCAGATGGTCAGTGAGCAGAACCCATTTGGTCTATTGGTTTCTACAAGCTGCAACCCGTCAGGTCAAATACCTGCTAGCACTTTTGAGGCCGCCTATGCTTATTTCGAAGAGCAAATTGGTTATTTGCAGGGCGATACTTTAGGTTATACCTTGCCTAGCCAAATTCGTGATGCAACGACAGGTTTCGTCGTTCGATAGCGTTCTCTATACGAACTCTTAAATTTCTCATAAGCGATTGCTTGCAATGCAAAGTGATGATTGTCGCTACTCCTTATTTACGTGAGCGTTTATAAATTAACCATCTGCTAGCTTTCCTATTTGCTCACTTTCCTTTACCAAAAGCATGTAAAAGTCGTTTTGATAAAAACCACAAAAAATCAGACGATGGTTATAACGGTCTGGTTTTTATTGAACGATAAGTACTTCAACAATAAGCAACTCAGCGATAAGTCATAATGGCGATATTTGAGGCATATAGGGAGTGTAAGGTATGGATGTTTTGATCAGTGGTGGTTCAGGGTTTTTGGGAAGTGCTTTTAGTCGAGAGCTAATGGCACGGTATCGCGCGCAGAATAAAGACGTGACGATTACTTGGCTAACTCGTAATAGCGGTCAACCACATCCCGATGATATCAATATGATGACTTATGACGAGCTTGCGATGTCTGATATGAGCTTTGATGTCATACTAAATTTAGCAGGTGCTGGGATTGCTGACTCTCGTTGGAGCGATGAGCGCAAAAGAGAGTTGATGGCGAGCCGTATCAAACCTACTCAATCGATACTGGATTTTATCGCACGTGCTAGCACAAAACCCAAGTTACTGGTGAGCGGATCAGCAATCGGCTGGTATGGTACACAAGGCGATAAGCCACTGACTGAAAACAGCGATTATGAGACAGACTTTGCTCATACACTATGTGATGAATGGGAGCAATTAGCACTTAAAGCGACCGATCATGATGTTCCTGTAGCTATCGTCAGAACAGGTGTAGTCATCCATCCTGAAGGCGGTATGGTGGCTAAATTGTTGCTACCATTTAAATTTGGTGTCGGTGGACAGTTGGGTGATGGACAACAAATCATGAGCTGGATCAGCCGTGAAGATTGGGTTAGTGCGGTCATCTTTATTATCGAGCAGCAGCTTAAACTTACTAAAGAATCAGACGTTAATCACATCGAAAGCTTAGCCCAAGATAATGCACCTATTAGTAACAGCACTATCAAGACTGCAAGCGGTACCGCAAATGATACGCATACAGTCGTATATAACCTTACTGCTCCAAATCCTGTGAACAATCATACTTTTACCAAAGCGCTTGGCTCGTGGCTACATCGTCCAACCTTTTTTACTTTACCAGAGTTTTTACTCAAGCTGATGTTTGGCGAAATGTCGACATTACTTATCGATGGTCAAAAGGTGCTGCCACAAGCACTATTGGATGCAGGTTATTCGTTCAAACACTCGACACTCCAGCAAGCATTAGGAAATCAGAAATAGTTATATAGCAGTTGTTTCATGTGAAACATTAGAGTTTATTTTCTGATAATCACTTATCAAACAGTATTTATGTCTAAGGGCAGTCCATGCGTTACGCATTTTTCTTCACTATCTTTTTGCTATTACAGCTGTTCAGTCTGGGTACAGTATTAAGTATACAGTGGTGGCTCCAGCCTTGGATGACGCCAACATTACAGACAACGATATGGGTTAGTGTATTTATTATTACTAATGGTCTATTAATATTGAGCGTAAAAAGAGCATTTGCTAACAGTTATCGCTGGATTAGTGGATGGATGCTAATCATGCATTTTATGATACTGACGGCGTTGGCAGTGAGTCTATTCTACGGAGGGTATCTGCTAGTAGTTGCTTTATCAGGTAGTACGTTACACCAATCGAATGAAATGGCTATAGGGCTAAGAGTACTAGCGCTATTCCTATTTTTAGGACTATTTATTTATTCGTTATATAGTGCCTATACCCCTGTTATACGCAAGCTTTCTATTAATATAGATAAACCTTTAACCAAGCCATTACGCATTGCAGTCGCTAGTGACTTGCATATAGGACGATTATTTGGTGTAAAAGCCATAGATAGATTGCAACAACTTATGATTCGCTCTGGTGCAGATATGCTACTAATGCCAGGGGATATTATGGATGATAATACAGAGGCCTTTAATGAATATCATATGGAGCAAAACTTAGCAGAATTGTGCAGCATTCTGCCACGCGGTGTCTATGCGACATTGGGTAATCATGATTTGTATGGTCATGAGCGACCCATTAGCGAAGCGCTGCAAAATGCAGGTATACAATTGTTGAACGATGAGGTGCTCTATATCGAGCACGAGGGTCAACCAGTATGGTTAGTTGGACGTTTTGATAATCATAAACGTCAACGTGTAGCAACTACCGATCTGCTGACGCAAGTAGATACGTCGCAGCCAGTGATATTGTTAGACCATAGACCGAGTGATATAGATAATCACAGTCAATTACCTATAGATTTACAAGTCTCGGGACATACCCACAACGGTCAAGTATTCCCCGCTAATTTCATCGTCAATGCTATTAATAGATTAGGCTATGGCTATGAGCAGATTGGTAAAGGGCACTTCGTCGTGTCCTCTGGTTATGGTTTTTGGGGCATTCCCTTTCGATTGGGATCGCGCTCAGAGATTTGGTTAATTACACTATCTGGCAATACAAATTGAATATACAAACCGATAATTAGCTAGCAAGCGGTCTATGCAGCTAACCGCGATTGTGTACTGATGATCTCACGTACAAAGCTGCTAAACCCAAGAATGATATTGTTTGTCTCTTGTCCAAGACCTTGATGGACACTCATAAAGTGAATAAAGCCATGCGGTGCACCAAGCACAGTATAGGTCTCTACAGCAACGCCATAACCTCTCAGCTGCTTTGCATAAGCAAATGCCTCGTCACGTAATACATCGAGCTCAGAAGCTACAATGTAAGTTGGGCAAACTTTACTATTATCACCCAGCATAGGTGAGTTCAGTATATGTAGACGAGGCAGCGGACTATTTTCCAAACAAGCAGCATCAAATACTGCTACATCAGCATGATCTAATAGTAGACCCTCACCATATAGCTCCCAACTAGGATAATCTGTCTCAATATCAGTGACTGGATACAAGGGCATTTGCGCTAGAGGTTCGGGTAGTTTTTCTAATAGATTAAACATTTTCTGACCTTCTATCCCTAGGTCTGCCCATGCGCTTTTGCTCGGTGCTGTCAGCTGCTGCGCAATTAAAGTTGATAGACCACCACCTGCGCTATCACCAGCTAATACGATACGAGAGGGTAATGCACCTAATTTGTCAGAGTTTTCAACCAACCAAGCATATGCAGTGATACAGTCTTTTAATGCTGCTGGAGCGGGACATTCAGGGGCTAAGCGATAATCGACACTAACCACAGACCAGCCAGTCTGCTCACAGACCGCATGACAGAACTCATGATGTGTATCGACATCACCAATGCAGAACCCGCCACCATGAAAAAACAGCATGACTGTTTCATCAGGATTATGGACACGTTTTCTTCTAAAACCAGATTTTTTGCCGCCTGCTTTATAACAACGGACAGTCATGTCGCCATTATCCGCATTGGCAATCGTTTCATCTTTCCAACTAACAGGTGAATCATTTTTTTTAGTGAAGGGCTTTATGTTACTTAGCATAGTCGTATTGGCTTGCTGCCATACTCTAGGTGATTGCATGGCTACCGCATCAGTAGTAAACCTCTCACGCAATTCCGGCATTGGAGTTAGTTCTAACGGTGTTTTTAGGTAGCTATTCACTGCAAGGATGAGACGCATATGAGCGTTTGCATGCAAATATTGTTTTGAATTAGGACCTTTTAGGTAACCAATCACCCCTTCTAAAATAGGGTCTGGTAAGTAACCGAGACTTTTCATTGCATAGTGCAATGTATGCGGCTGGTAGTTTGCTACAGGGTTATAAGCGAGTATTTTTTCTTTAACGCTCAGACGTTTTTCTAATGAGTCATACGTTTGTGCATCTTGGTTCGATGACTCTCTTGACGCTGGATTTTCTTTTGACGCTAAGTGCAATGTCATCAATGCTTTATTAAGCAAAGTATTGATAGATAAATTTTTTGAATTAGACATAACAGCTCTCATAAATGATTTTTAGCGTGCATTTGAGTGTGGGCGATAATATTTATAGCAATGATAAAATAGCTAGCAGAATAATAGCGTATCGTTTGGTAATAGCTTGATTAATAAGCGTAAAGCAATTGGAATAAATAGCGGTTTTTTGTTCTTTTTGTGAGTAAATATTGAGATTTATTGACATGGAACAAAAACGTTTGACGCATATCTTTAATCAGACTTCTTGAATATTTGTCATAAATGGTAAAAATTCCTTTGCTCTAGGCTTGAAATTTGTCCTCATCACCTTTATCAAGCAGCTATTGAAGCGTATTAAAAAAACAATGAGTTAGAAACATCGAGCATTTAATAATGGCATAGTAGGACCAGTAATGATTTGGTCTACTGTGCCGTCTCTTAATCTTCATTATTGAAATTCCAAGGAGCTATCATGAGCGAGCAAAACCCGAACCACGAAAATCTTGACCAAAATGTGGCACATGAGAATATTGATCACAATGACAGTATCTTAGAAGAAACCATGAAAGAGTTTGATCCACAGAATAATTCAGGTGAAGAAACGACTATCGAAAACGAAATCAACCTTGATACTTTTAAAGCGCGTATTGCTGAGCTAGAAGGCGAAGTAAAACAAGCCAAAGAAGGTACTGCACGCGCTAATGCTGAAGCTTATAATGCGCAAAAACGCATGGAGCAAGAAGCGGATAAGAGCAAAAAGTTTGCACTACAGAAATTTGCTAAAGAATTGTTAGACATCGTTGACAACTTAGAGCGTGCTATCGAAAATGCCGATGCCAATGATCCAGTCGCTGAGGGTGTGCAATTAACGCACAAAGCATTGGTTGCAGTATTGACCAAAAACGGCGTAGAAGTGGTCGATCCACAAGGCGAAAAGTTCAACGCGGACTTCCATGAAGCAGTGGGTATTGACCCAGAAGCAGCGGCAGATACAGTGGGTACGGTCTTACAAAAAGGCTATAGCCTAAACGGTCGTCTATTACGTCCGGCCATGGTTCGTGTTGGTCAGTAATATTTTTAGGGCTAAACCCTACTAATATGAAGGTTTTTCACAAAAAATGACATGAAACACAGTTTTTGCGTGATTATCACCTTGAAAAATACGACGGGTAAACCGATATATAGCAACAAGTGACCGACTACGGTCTGGATAAATAAGTATTTATAGTTAAAAACAAATTAGGAGCAATTGATTATGGGTAAAGTAATTGGTATTGATTTAGGTACTACTAACTCGTGTGTAGCAGTAATGGAAGGTGACAAAGTTAAAGTCATCGAAAATGCTGAAGGTACTCGTACAACACCATCAATCGTCGCTTATAAAGATGACGAAACGCTTGTTGGTCAGTCAGCCAAGCGTCAAGCAGTAACTAATCCAAGTAACACTTTGTTTGCGATCAAGCGTTTGATCGGTCGTCGTTTTGATGACAAAGTCGTGCAAAAAGATATCGGCATGGTTCCTTACAAAATCGCTAAAGCAGATAACGGCGATGCGTGGGTAGAAATCAACGGTAAAAAGCTTGCGCCACCACAGGTTTCTGCTGAAATCTTGAAAAAAATGAAAAAAACAGCAGAAGATTATCTTGGTGAGAGCGTGACTGAAGCAGTTGTAACTGTACCTGCTTACTTCAATGACTCACAGCGTCAAGCAACTAAAGATGCGGGTAAAATCGCTGGTCTTGATGTAAAACGTATCATCAATGAGCCAACTGCTGCTGCACTTGCTTATGGTATGGACAAGAAGCAAGGCGATGGCACTGTTGCTGTATATGACTTAGGTGGTGGTACTTTCGATATCTCAATCATCGAAATCGCAGACGTAGACGGCGAACAACAGTTCGAAGTACTAGCGACCAACGGTGATACTTTCCTAGGTGGTGAAGACTTTGACTCAGCATTGATTGACTTCTTAGTTGCTGAATTCAAAAAAGAGCAAGACGTGAACCTAAAAGGTGACTCTCTTGCGATGCAGCGTCTAAAAGAAGCGGCTGAAAAAGCGAAGATTGAGCTATCAAGTGCACAAAGCACTGAAGTAAACTTGCCATACATCACTGCTGATAGCAGTGGTCCTAAGCATTTAGTCGTTACTATCAGTCGCTCGAAACTAGAGAGCCTAACTGAAGAATTGGTACAACGTACAATGGGTCCTTGTAAGACTGCACTTGAAGATGCTGGCCTAAAAATTGGCGACATCAACGATGTAATCTTGGTCGGTGGTCAGACTCGTATGCCACTAGTACAGCAAAAAGTACAAGACTTCTTCGGTCAAGAGCCACGTAAAGACGTGAACCCTGATGAAGCAGTTGCAGCTGGTGCAGCGATTCAAGGTGCCGTATTGTCTGGTGACAAAACTGACGTATTGCTACTTGATGTAACGCCATTGACTCTAGGTATCGAAACGATGGGCGGTGTCATGACGCCAGTTATCGAGAAAAACACCATGATTCCTACTAAGAAATCACAGGTATTCTCAACTGCTGAAGACAACCAGCCAGCTGTAACGATTCAGGTATATCAAGGTGAGCGTAAAATCGCTAACCAAAACAAAATGCTTGGTCGTTTTGACTTGACGGATATTCCACCAGCACCACGTGGCCTACCGCAAATCGAAGTGTCTTTTGACATCAATGCTGATGGTATCATGAACATCTCTGCAACCGATAAAGGTACTGGTAAAGCACAAAGTATCCAAATCAAAGCGGATTCTGGTTTGTCGGACGAAGAAGTCGAACAAATGGTTCGCGATGCAGAAGCCAATGCTGCTGAAGATGAGAAGTTCGCTAACCTAGCGCAAGTTCGTAACGAAGCAGATGGTCGTATTCATGCCGTACAAAAAGCGCTAAAAGAAGCAGAAGACAAAGTCACTGATGAAGAAAAATCAACAGTAGAATCTGCCATCACTGAGCTTGAAGCGGCGGCGAAAGAAGACGATCATGACGAAATCAAAGCTAAGCTTGAAGCATTAGACAATGCATTCTTGCCAATCAGCCAAAAAATCTACGCTGATAGCGGCGCTGGCGCAGAAGGTATGGATCCAAGCCAGTTCCAACAAGGTGCTGACGATGCTGGTAGCAACAAAGCTGATGACGACGTCGTTGATGCTGAGTTCACTGAAGTAGACGAAGACAAAAAATAATACCAAATCCAAAAACGCGATTAGCTACGTCAAACTCGCTTAGTCTACTTGATGTAGTACTTACGCTTGTTTTCCTTGCTACTCAAGTTTTTGAAAATGGTATAGTCGATACGAATCGATAACTAGTTAAATTAAAAAAACGCATCCTTCGGGGTGCGTTTTTTTATGGCTATTTTTCTTATCAGTTACTATTTCTGCTAGCTATTGTTTTTATTGATGAGACGTGTTCTTATAGTTTAAACGCGCTCACTATGAGCACTTCATAGGTTAAATTAACCACGAGCTGTCCTATGTCATTCTTTTTTGAGAATTGCTGCCAATAGTCTGACTCAAATTGCTGTAGACGGGATTTTGTCCATATAAAGGTTTGAGTATCTTCTGATTTAGCTTGCGTTTGATTGGTCGATACGCCAGTGAGTTTCATATGCTTTAGGATAGCGTAGGGGGTTGGAAATGGTAAATCAAAGCGCTGAGTTGAGAGTTTGATATTCTCAAAGCTTGCACTATCTAATGCCAATTGCCATTCATTAATATCTGGGTAGTGAAGTCCTTGGCCAGTAAGAGTTTTAATTTGCAAAAAGTTATTTGGCGTAAAAGTACTAAAGACCAGTTGTCCTCCAGGTTGTAGACGCTGCGCGGATTGCGTGACGAAACTCAACGGATTATCAAACCATTGCACGGCATTGGCACTAACTATCAAGCTATTATTTTCTGCTAAATCTATGGTTTCAGCATCGCCAATCATTACGTCAGCAGTTGGCAGTATTGATTGCAATGTAGCCGTCTGCTCATTACATAACTCATTAATAAGCCAATACTGGCTTTGAATATGAGCAGCGAGTAGGCGCGTCATTTGACCTGTGCCTGCACCCACTTCTAGCACGCTACTTTGCTTGGTATGAGCAATACTGCCTAATAAATACTGACAAACGGTCTGCTGGATACTGGCATGCTGGTCATAGTCGCTTGCATTGGCAAAGTGGCGAGCGATGGTTCGTTTTCTAACACTGAGGTCATCAGCTGTGTCGAGTGTTGTCATAGGCTTCATTATGTCCAAGTGCGCCAGTTATCTATCGATAGTAGAAATAAAGTTTGTGTTAAACGATAAAATTACAATTGCTGTATCAATCGCTCGCAGTCTTCGTTAGTTAGTTTGGCATTCATAACTAAGCGAATGCGAGCAGTATTTGTAGGCACAGTAGGAGGCCTGATAGGCAGCGCGTAAAATCCAGCGGCTTGTAACTGTTGTGCTTTGGCAAGGGTACTTGCATTATCGCCTAATATATAAGGAACGATAGGGGATTGGTAATATATCTCTTGCAAAGTTGGCGATACACGGTGCCGTGGGTCAATGGCTTGACTAAGCGTAGTAGATAGCTGGGCTAGATGCGCACGTTGGTCAGTTAAGGTCGGCATTTTTGCTAAGATAAATCGTGTCCATGCGTGATTGATAGGAGGGAGTGCGGTACTAAAAATCAGTGGACGCATGGCATTGATCAGCCATTGTTTGATGACTTCATCACACATTATATAAGCACCCATTGAAGCAAATGCTTTACCAAAGGTACCTACCAAATAGTCAATATCAGCCAAGGTATGCGTTTCTTCCGCCAATCCTAGACCTGTATCGCCAAGCACTCCAACAGCATGTGCTTCATCGACATACAGCTCAATACGAGTATCTTTGGATTTGAATTGAACTAGTTGAGCCAAGTCAGCACGGTCACCATCCATACTAAATATACTCTCGGTGACAATAATGATGCGTTCAACCGTCTCGTCTGCTTGTTCAATAAACTTGGCCAAATGCTCGTAATCGTTGTGACGGTAACGACGATAAGTGACAAATTTACTTTGGCTTAAGCGCATACCATCGATAATGCTGGCATGTACTAGTTTATCAGCCAAAATAAGTGTCTTGACTGGCAAAGTTGTTAATGCTGGCAAGATACCTAGATTGGCATGATAGCCACTGTTCAACACCAGCACCGACTTGGAGTTGGTTGAACTCTGTTTCTCTATGGCGCTTTGATACCAGTTTTGCAGTTCCTCTTCTAGAGCTTCTAACTGTATATCATTGCCTGTCAGTAGGCGTGAGGAAGTGGCACTCATTTTAGGAGTGTGCATAGTAGATAGCTGTCCCACTTGAGCTAGAAACTCAGCTTGCATCTCGGTATCGCCGCTTAAGCCAAGATAATCATTACTCGCAATATTAAGTAAAGCCTTACCTGCACTAACGACGTATCGCCCATCGTGCTGCAGGTTTGGAAATTGGCGGTACTGCTGCTTTGCTTTTAAGTCTGCAAGTGCAGTTTGTAAGCGCTCAGTGATAGAATTTTGCATTTTTTCTCTCTAATTATTGTTATATCAGCCATATTTAGCCGATTTATCTAGCAAGAAAACTGTGAAATGAGTACGGATTATTGCATAAACTGGGTGGATGTAACAAAAGGTTTCATATCTAGGCCTTTGTAACCCGAGCACTGACAAATGCTTTCAAATCTTAACTCTCATACCATTAAACACTGACAGAGTGTCTGAAATAGTTTGTTACTATGTACCCATCGTTAGCAAACAAGGCGATACGGCCAAATGGTCAATACAACTAAATAACTTGTTTGTCCAAATTTACTTGAAGGAGCTAATAATGAAAACTCTACAAAAAACTATACTTGCACTAGCAACTGGTTCTTTACTTACTGTAGGTGCACAAGCTGCCGTTAATTATGGTAACGGCTATACAGGTCAACCGTATGTTGGTGCTAAGATTGGTCAGTTCGATAATGATGTAAGCGGCGACGATCCAACTGCGTATGGTGTGTATGCTGGTTATAACTTCGATCCTAATTTTGGTATGGAAGTTGAATATGTTGGTTCAGATGATGCTGATCTAGACAATAATGCTGGCGATTATGATACGAAAACTTATGGTGCGTACGGTACTTATCGTTACACGTTCCCAAATACTGCACTGTATGCCAAAGGTAAGCTTGGTATCGCTAAAACAGAGCTAGAAGCTGATTTTAACGACGGTAGCAGTGATTCAGTGAGTGATACTGGTATTGCTGGTGGCATCGGTCTTGGCTATGCGGTGAATCCTAACTTCAATATTGAAACAGAGTATGCCATGATGGATAGTGATGCAGATACTAAGCTGCTTACTGTTGGTGCTAACTTAAAGTTCTAAGATAATATAGTGTACTCGTACCTATAGTCAAAAACGAATAAACGACCATTTCACATGGTCGTTTTTTTTGCTTAAAATTTCTATGAAACATATGTTTACTTTCTTAAGTAATTTGGTATGATACCTCCACTACTAGGGCGTGTCTTCAATTGGATAAGCCCTAAATAATAGTTACAATACCGCATCTATTGAGTCGATGCTAGAAATACAAGTTATGGCAAGAAAAGCATTAACAGATACGCTTTGGGATCAATTGCAATCGACGATGATAAAGTACGGCTGCTATCAAACTCAAAACAGCCGAGAGATCATGGAAGCCATACTGTGGAAACTACGCACAGGGGCGCCTTGGCGTGACATACCTGAAGAATTATGTTCGTGGAAAACAGCCTATAGTCGTTTCAACCGCTGGTCGAAAACTGGCTTATGGGCGGATTTTTTTTTGGCTTTTGAGCAGAAGTTGATACGGAATGGGTATTCACAGACGGAAGCTATGTTCGCTGTCATCAGCATGCAAGTGGAGCTCGGCTTGGTGAAGAACGAGCAATTGGACAAAGCCGTGGCGGAGCAACTACAAAGATACACCTATCCTGTGATGCCGATGGATATCCGCTCAATTTTAAAATCACTGGGGGTGAAGTCCACGACAGTCAAGTTGCAGGTGAATTGATTGAAATGATTGGGCAAGCTGATTACTTTATCGCTGATAAAGGCTATGACTCAGAGTCTATCAGAGACAAAGCTCGAAGCCATAATATGATACCTGTCGTTCCTAAAAGGAAAAATGCCAAACAGCCTAATCCAGAGTTTGATAGCTATTTGTACAAGCTGCGTCATCTTGTTGAAAATATGTTTGCAAGGCTTAAACACTTTCGTAGTATCGCCACTCGCTATGAGAAGTTAGCGCGTAATTTTAAGTCAATGCTTTATCTGGCGTGTACTATCGTTCATTGTAAGATGAATTGAAGACACGCCCTAATAACAAGTAGAAAATAGTTGAGTATCATTTGATATTAAACAAACTATTTGTTTATTGAATCCAAAGTTGAGAAAAGTATATGAAAAATCTACAAAAAGCTTTAATCGCAGTAATCGCTGGCTCAGTAATGACAATGAGCGCACAGGCAGCAATGAATTACACAGGCCAACCGTATGCTGGTGTTAAAGTTGGTCAATATGGTCCAGACGATGTAGATGATGATGCAGTGTCATATGGTATTTATGGTGGCTATAAGTTTACTCCAGAGTTTGGTGTTGAAGCTGAATATTTAGCTACTGGTGATGCTGATGCCTTTAAAGACGAGTTTGGAACTTCAGAATATAGTGCTGATGTTTACGGTTTATACGCTACTTATGACTATATGTTTCCTAATACCGCTTTATATGCTAAGGGTCGTCTAGGCGTTGCTAAAAATAAAATTGATATAGATGATTTTAATATTGATGAAGAAGATGAAAGTTTTAGCTATTCTGATACAGGTATATCTGGTGGTTTAGGACTCGGATATAACATTACCCCTATGGCAACTATGGAGGTTATGTACAACGTTTACCCTACTATTGACGCTGATGGCGATGATGTAGATGTAAATGGCTTTACATTAGGCGCACATTTCAAATTCTAGTATAGAGTTAGAGTTAGTCAATAGAACGATCACTTTAAGTGGTCGTTTTTTTTGCTTAAAATTTATGATGAGGCTTTTAGGGTAATAATTTATAAGTAGCTCACCGATAATATATCATTATCGTTAAAGCGTTGTTATCCTTAAAAATGTGCTACATTAAAAACTGGAATGATAAAGATAGGAATGGTGGCAAGGATGGAGATACTTTGGATGATTGAACCTTGGCATTGGTTAGTATTGGGCTTCTTATTACTAATAGTCGAGATGTTTGTACCGACGTTTGCCAGTCTGTGGTTTGGTGCCGCTGCCATCATCGTTGCAGCTCTATCATGGCTGCTACCTATTTCTGTCTCTGTTCAGATTATCGTCTGGTTAGTGCTCTCTGCTGTGTTCTTACTGGCTTGGTTCAAGTTTATCAAACCGTTGTCAGTAGATCGTACCAAAGCTGGACTGGGCGGCAGTGTCATAGTCGGTGAAGTCGGGATGATTATCGTGTCACCGCAGCTAGATAAAGCTGGCACAGTTAGATTTAGTGTTCCTATCGTTGGTGCGGCTGAATGGATGTGCCGTACGAGAGGGGAGCAGGTGGCAATCGGCGATAGAGTGGTAGTGACGGATATCGTGGGTAACGAGCTGATTGTGAGCAGTACAAAAGCGCAGGCAGCGATGCATAAAAGTATGCAGGTATAATAATAAGGGATGAGTTATGGAAAGCTTTAGTATTGTCATGGTGGTATTGATTGCACTGGTGGTATTCACCGTGTTTAAAGGCGTACGTATTGTACCGCAAGGTTATAAATGGGTAGTGCAGAGACTGGGTAAGTATAGCCAAACGCTAGAGCCTGGACTCAACCTCATCATCCCTTATGTAGATGATGTGGCTTATAAAGTAACGACCAAGGACATCGTACTTGATATTCCGTCACAAGAAGTCATTACTCGTGACAACGTCGTTATCATTGCAAACGCTGTCGCTTATATTAATATCGTGCGTCCTGATAAAGCGGTCTATGGTATTGAAGATTATGAATACGGTATCCGTAATCTGGTGCAAACATCGCTACGTTCGATCATTGGTGAGATGGATCTTGATAGCGCATTGTCTAGTCGCGACGAGATCAAAACCAAGCTAAAACATGCGATTTCAGAAGATATCGCAGATTGGGGTATTACCCTTAAGACAGTAGAGATTCAAGATATTAATCCTTCGCAGACCATGCAAGCATCCATGGAAGAGCAAGCAGCGGCAGAGCGTTTACGCCGTGCAACCGTGACCCGTGCTGATGGTCAAAAGCAAGCTGCTATCTTAGAAGCGGATGGTCGCTTGGAAGCGTCACGCCGTGATGCTGAAGCGCAGGTGGTACTAGCCAGAGGTTCTGAAGAATCGATTCGTTTGATTACTAGTGCGATGGGTGAGGAAGAGATGCCGATTGTATACTTGCTTGGTGAGCAGTATATTAAAGCGATACGAGAGTTGGCGGAATCTGATAACTCCAAAATGGTGGTATTACCAGCAGATATCTTAAGCACTGTAAAAGGTATGGTCGGTGATAAATTAAAAGTGTAAAAAGCCACAGCAATAATAAAAAAAGACCTCGCTTGAGGTCTTTTTTATGTTTAATAATTGAGGAATGACTCGCTAACTTAGATAACTTTCGAAAAGCGGTTTTGATGTTTCTTTTCTAAATATTCATCAAATACCATGGCGACGTTACGGCCAAGCAAGCGACCTCTAGGTAAGACGCGGATACCTGCTGCATCCATATCAATCAGTCTATCGTCTTGCATAGCGCCCAACTGCTGAATCTCATTAATAAAATAGGTGATGGCATCGATACCAAATTTTTGATTCACATCTTTAAAATCGAGATAGTCATGACATAGTAAGTTCATGATGACATATTCACGCAAGCGGTCTTTGATAGAGGTTTTTATATACTTGACCGCAGGCATGACAGTCGGATTGATTTTCGTCATATCAATCTTGGCTTGATAGTTCTGTAGATCAGTATCGTTCTGCAAAATATAGCGCGTATTGGCATTAGAAACCTGACTGATTGATGAGACACCAAAGCCTAATAAGTCACAATCACCCATGATGGTGTAACCCTGAAAGTTACGATGTAATTTACCTTCGCGCTGGGCGATAGCCAACTCGTCATCAGGTTTGGCAAAATGATCGATACCGATATATTGATAGCCGGCTTCGGTCAATGTATTGACAGTACTGCCGAGCATCGTCAGTTTGGTAGCTGGGCTTGGCAAGTCTTCATCTTTTATCTGACGCTGAGCTTTAAATCGCTCAGGCAAATGCGCATAGTTAAAGACCGACAGGCGATCTGGCGACATCTCGATGATACGATTTACGGTTTTGTCCAAAGTATCAGGCGTTTGATGCGGTAAACCATAAATCAAATCAATATTGATAGAGCGAAAACCAAGCTCACGTGCTTCTGTTAGCACGCTTTCAATAAGCTCTGCGGAATGCACACGATTAACGGCAATTTGCACCGTTTCATCTAAATCTTGCACACCTAAGCTGATACGGTTGAAACCGAGATTACGCAATATTTTCAGAGTGTTTTCACTCAGCTCACGAGGATCAATTTCGATAGAGTAGTCACCTTCGTCTTCTGGCAAAAACTCAAACTGAGTCTGTAAAAACTCCCATAATTGCACCATCTCTTCGTCACGTAAAAACGTTGGTGTACCACCGCCTAAATGTAGCTGTTTGACCAATGGTTTGTCGCTGCCTTCTGGCGTAGATAACAGGCGGCGCTTATGCGTAATTTCAGCGATTAAATACTGCAAGTAATCGCCAGAGTCGCTATTTTTTTTGGTAATAATCTTATTACAAGCGCAGTAGTAGCAAAGGTGGCGACAGAACGGAATATGAAAATATAGCGATAAAGGAGCGCGCCCTTCACGATTCTGCAGGATTTTTGTCTCAAGACCGATAGCCTCAAAGCTATCCGGTATTGGAGTAAATTCTAAAGCAGTCGGATAAGAGGTATAACGTGGCCCTGAGCGATTGTACTTATTGATGATTGCCTCATCAAATGCTGGTAGCTGCTTGCTAGTAATACTGCCACGTGTACTAGCATAAGGGTTGTCAGTCTGCATAACAGGGCGCACAGTCGTGGGCGGCTCGTCCGCACGGTTGTAGGGCTGCTGAGTGTTCTGTTCTGAATAGTCTGTCATGCGATATTCCTCGTTTTTACTCTAGATACTGCTGGTTTTTATATTATCAATGATTTCGGATTTGGCGTTTATTTTTTGCTTTTAAGATTGATTGATAACACGGCTTGAATATATCATCGGCAGCAGTATGTATCGCTAAATGTATAGTAGTTAGTATAGCAAATCCTTGTTAGCAGTGGGGTGGTCGGTGAGTATTCTTAAATATTAAAATAGAGCTATCATTTACACATAAAAAACCTCAGAACGACGCTGAGGTTGTGGTGATTCTCTCCACACCAGCAATAAAACACGACATTTGCGCGTTGATAAATAATACTTTATTATCAATAATACTCTGTATTAGGAAGATGCTGATGTCGTTTGCCCAAGTCTATACCCGTTCGGTGGTTGGTCTGCATGCTCCAAAGGTCATCATTGAGGTGCATCTATCGCAAGGATTACCTGCATTGACCATCGTTGGGCTGCCTGAAGCCGCCGTGCGTGAGAGTAAAGACAGGGTACGCTCCGCCATTCTCAATTCAGGTTTCCAGTTTCCTAACCGCCGTCTCACGATCAATTTAGCCCCTGCTGATCTACCTAAAGATGGCGCGCGTTTAGACTTACCAATTGCTATTGGTATACTGGCAGCAAGCGGACAGCTTGAGCCAGAGGTGCTATCAGGATTTGAATTTATCGGCGAATTAGCGCTCAATGGTCAATTGCGACAAGTAACTGGTAGTTTGGCAGTCGCACGAGCAATCAAAGCTGAGAAATTGGCAGTAGCGTTGTCTCAGGTAGCAGCGAGTGACCAAGAGCAAAATAATTCAAATAACTCAAATAACTCGCCACAGACAACTCCGCAACTGATCGTACCGATTGATAATGGTCGTGAGGCCAGCCGCGTTGATGGCGTAACGATACTAGCTGCTCAGAGTCTAAAAGCAGTTTGCGACCATCTGCAGTCGCTCGTTGACCCAAGTGCAAGCTATGAGAGTTTAGCAGTAGTACAGCCTAGTCCCACACAGCAGCATGTTGGCTATCAAGTGGATTTAGCTGATGTCAAAGGACAGCATCATGCTCGGCGCGCGTTAGAGATTGCCGCCGCTGGTGGCCATTCATTGTTATTTACAGGGCCCCCAGGTTCTGGCAAGACGCTTATGGCATCACGATTGCCAACGATATTGCCAGATTTGAGTGATGAGGATGCGCTAGAGGTTGCCAGTACCTATTCGGTGGCGGACAGCGATTATGACTATGGGACGCGGCCGTTCAGACAAGTGCATCATACGATATCAGCTGTGGCATTAGTCGGTGGTGGTTCACGGCCAAAACCAGGCGAGATTACGCTTGCTAATAAAGGGGTATTGTTCCTTGATGAGTTACCAGAATTTGATCGGAGCGTGCTTGAAGTATTACGCCAGCCGTTAGAAGCCAAACAAATTACTATTAGCCGTGCTAACTCTCAAATGACCTTTCCAGCCAACTTTCAATTAGTCGCTGCTATGAATCCGTGCCCGTGTGGTTATGATGGTGATACTTCAGGTCGCTGCCGCTGTCGACCTGAGCAAATCAAACGCTATCAAGACAAACTCTCAGGGCCACTATTAGATCGTATTGATTTGCATATTACCGTACCAGCATTGCCGATTGCTGATTTGCAAAGCGCGCAGGCAGGGGAAACATCCAAACAAGTACGCGAGCGAGTAGCAGCCGCGCATCAGCATCAATTAAAACGACAACAAAAAGTCAATAATGAGCTTAGCCCTAGCGAAATCGATGAATATATCCAGCTAGGCGACAATGAAAAGCAGTTATTGCAACTTGCTCAGCAGCGTTTGAATTTATCCGCGCGTGGCTACCACCGAGTATTACGGGTTGCGCGTACAATCGCGGATTTGGCTAATAGTACGGATATCAACAGCGCCCACGTATCTGAGGCGCTGAGCTATCGCAGCAAAGCGTAATCTATGTTTGAGCAAGTTACATCATGATGATTTGATAGGTTTTTTATAGACTAAACTCTATCTTTCATAACCCAAGCAACCAAGTCCGCGAAATGGTCAAATGCTTCGGTCGGATTTAATTCGCGAATATCTTGGCCGTAGTTATAACCATAAGACAAACCGAGCGTGTCCATATTGGCGTTCTGTCCAGCCAACATATCGTTCCTAGAGTCGCCAATCATCACTGCCTGATCAACACTGACATTGAGAGTCTCACAGACATGCAGTAGGGGCGCTGGATCTGGTTTTTTGACAGATAAACTGTCGCCGCCAATCACTTCACTAAACAAATCTTGCCAGCCAAATGAGTGCAATATCTTCGGTACAAATCGAATGGGCTTATTGGTGACTAAAGCAAGCGTATAGCCAGCTGCGTGCAGTTTTTTGAGTCCGTCATCGACATCTGGATAGGCAACGGTTTTGCTACCACTGAGGTTTTTATAAGCCTCAAAAAATATTTGCTCTGCATGATCGGCTTCCTCAACCGTTAGCTCACCTTCTGCTACTTCCACTTTACCAACCAACGCGCGCTCTACGAGCAGGCGTGAGCCATTTCCTATCCAGTTACGTATCGTCTCGATAGGGTAGGTGTCTTTGCCTAATGTGGTTAGCATGGTGTTGGTGGCGTCGGCCAAATCAGGTACGCTATCAATGAGCGTTCCATCAAAATCAAAAATTAAAAGCTGCTTGTTCATTGTTCCTCACTATTGAAAATCGTTATATTTATTATATTGGCCATACCTTAGCACAGTAGCGTTCTGAGACCAGTCAATTTAGTTACCTGTTGTGCTTAATGTCTTGAGCAAATGTCTTGAGCATTAGCATCTATTCGACATCTTTATAGCGTTCACGATGCTCTTTTTTCATTCTTAAGTAATCTTTGTTCTCACGGCATTCATCCCATTTAACTTTAAAGATTCGTGCGGATTCTGCTTTAACTGGGTCTTCCTCTTGTCGTGGCAACTCTTCGCGACCATGAGCGCCGCTTTGACCTTTTTTATCATCGGGTACCGCGCCTTTATATTTTTTGCCACCTTTATGATTGGCAAAGCGACGAGCGCGGGTATAGCCCATTTGAATAAACTTGCGCGCCATATCTGCGCCGACGAAGTCATCGTCAGCCAAGTAATCTAAAAACATCTGATAGATAGCCTCACTACTCTCGCGGGCGATATCGGGAGTCGCAAAGCGCCAATGAGGTAAAATCTCAGACTTATAAGGCTCTACCAGTAATACGCCTTGCTCACCGCGACCGACACGGTACAACTCAGGCTGAGCGCGCAAATCCAAACTCTTATAATCCAAGTCGTAATCAAACTCTCTCATATGTATGACCTATTATTTTTATCTAGCGTAGATGGTTATTGAGTATACTTAGCCAAGCTGTTTAGAAAAAAGCACAAAAATGTTATGCAACCGTGACAGTAGGTATTTAGCATCAGAAGCGATGAGCGAAAATGGTTATGGTAAGGTTAGCTGTGAGAGGTATGAAGACTATGAGTATGATAAATACAATGCCACGAGAGATGTTATGTTGAGAAATAAGATAAGTGTAAATGAGCTCAGCCGTTTGCGATTACCCAAAAATATACTGGTGGCATGGCTATTGCTAACGACAAGCATACTAGCCAATACGACTGCCCATAGCGCGTGGTTTGAACGTTTGATTCCGCAAGGGGAGACTTATACGGTACGCGAGATAGATCGCGATTTGGCATTTGTGATAGATGGCTTTATCTATGATGCACGCACGTCTTGTTTTTTGGCAGTGGGTGATCGAGTGATATTTTTTGAAGGGCGTCACGGTATTGATTACCGCGCAACTATATACGACTTGGATTCGCGTGAGCGCTGTAATTTACTCTTACGTGGTCGGTTGTACGAATAGTGGTCGGCTCTACGAATAAGAACAATGCATGAATAGAATAAACGCTAAAGAATACGGTAAAATTCAAACATAAAAAAAGCCCCGAACATCGCTGTTCAGGGCTTTTTAGAATTCTATTAACGAATGGTGGCTCGAGGCAGGATCGAACTGCCGACACACGGATTTTCAATCCGTTGCTCTACCTACTGAGCTATCGAGCCGTCTTCGTTGAGGTCGCTATTAAACTAAATATACGCGCTTCTGTCAAGCTGTTTTTGCATTATATCTGATAAAAGACGATAAATAATTAGATATTGGCAAAATTAACCATTTTAGTGCTCAATTTAGTCTTTTACACGTAATAGTTCGTACTCGCTCATGATGCGGTGAATATCAGCGTCAGCAGGGACAAATTCACGTACGCCTTTTCTAACTTCGCAATCATAGACCAATTTAATAAACTTGGCATCGATAGCACGTTTACGGTTCTCTGGATGCACGGTGAGATATTGCAGGCGCTTGGCATTGGTCTGCCCGTCATCAAAGCAGGCGACCGCAGCGATAGGCTTATCATTGAACATCCCGACATAGAGATACTGTCCACGTTTAAACCCTTGCTCAACGATATTTAATACCTCGAGACCATCAGGCTGTGCATCATCACTATCGTACAACGCTTGCAAGCGCTCTGCTAGCTCATTGTCGCGAGCAGGTTTTTTGATAAGTGGCGCATCCAAACTATTAATGGCGATCGCTTCTAAAGGCATAGCAGTTCCTATAAATAGAGGGTTTCTATAGTATAAATTAGCAATATGAGACAGCACGATGTCATAGCGTGTAGTGCCGTAAGTAAGGGTCTGCAAAGTCAGCGCGAGTCATGATTGATAATACTGAACACACTATTTTAGCAGAATGACGTGATTTTGTGCGTGGTTTACCGCTTGGTCGTGGCAGTAAATGTTAGGGTTTGCTATGATGAGGCTATATAATATTTAGTATGTATAAACCCTAATATGTTGATATCTTTTGTATATATCATTTTCTAATACATTTTCTGCTAAGGTCTGACCCAGACACTAGTAAAATATTTTGGGCAGGTTTTTGCCTTATTTATTGACCGCTTTTCACTGATAAAAAACTGATAGAGAGTAGCCATGACAGCCAATGCAACGACGACTGCTGCCACACCTGAGCAAACTGAGTCAAAAAACGTAAATCTATATGGTCGCCCTGAACGTATCGCGACCGTTGAGCGTATCACTGCCGAAACGCAAATCACCTGTACCGTTAATTTAGATGGTACAGGTAAAGGCACAGTAGACACTGGTGTGCCATTTTTGGATCATATGATTGATCAAATTAAGCGTCACGGTTTGTTTGACTTAGATATCAAATGTACCGGTGATACGTTTATTGATGACCATCATAGCGTTGAAGACACTGGTATTACCCTTGGCCAAGCGTTCAATAAAGCATTGAGTGACAAGAAAGGCATTCGTCGTTATGGGCATTTCTATGCGCCGCTAGATGAGTCATTGACCCGTGCTGTCGTCGATCTGTCAGGGCGTCCTGGTTTGCATATGGACATTCCTTTTACACGTTCGCACGTCGGCCGTTTCGATGTGGATTTGTTCAGTGAGTTCTTTTACGGGTTCGTCAATCACTCATGGATGACGGTGCACTTGGACAACCTAAAAGGCAAAAACAGTCATCATCAGATCGAATCAACCTTTAAAGCCTTTGCTCGTGCGTTACGTATGGCCTGTGAGTATGATGAGCGTGCGCTAAACACCTTGCCATCGACCAAAGAAGCTTTCTAAGGCGCATTTAAGGCTCTTCTACAAGATTACTCAAAAGGGCCAGTCAAGCGTAGCATACTAGTTGTACAGCCTGCGCTTGACTTCCTTGTAGCAAAACCTTATCTACACCTTAGTAATAGCCAACAATATAAATGGTCAATAATATAAATAGTACAGTAGTCAAAATATTTAAAAATGAGAACCAATCGATGACTAAAGTAGCACTATTAGATTATGGTATGGGCAACCTGCATTCTGCTAGCAAAGCCTTATCAGTAGTTGGGGCAGAAGTCTCTATCACCAATGATCCAAAAGTCGTGGCGGCGGCTGATAAGATTGTCTTCCCTGGTGTGGGTGCGATGCGTGATTGTATCGCTGGTATGCACGAGGCAGGCATTGATGAAGTGATACGGCATGCAGTATTTAACAAGCCCGTTATGGCCATCTGTGTGGGCATGCAGGCATTGTTTGAGCAGTCAGCTGAAAATGGTGGCACGGACTGTTTGGGCATCTTAAACGGCACTGTAGAAGCGTTTGACCATACGTGGAAAGACAAGCAGGGCGCAACGATAAAAGTACCGCATATGGGTTGGAATACCATTAGCGGTATGGATTTTGATCATCCGCTTTGGCACGGTATCGAAGACAATGCGCACTTTTACTTTGTGCATAGTTACTACTGTGAACCTGCTGATAGCTCACAAGTGGCGGCGGTATGTGACTATGGTCAACCGTTCTGCGCCAGTGTTATCCAAGACAATCTATTTGCCACCCAGTTCCATCCAGAAAAGAGCCATACTGCTGGCTTGCAACTGCTCAAGAACTTTGTAGAGTGGAATGTGTAAGTAGTTGATAAACGTGAAGTGAATATTTAATTTAGTAGAAGGTAGATTATCAATTGTATAATCTGCCTTTTTTATGCTCAGTGATCACTTTGTAGCTGCTATTCTTTAGCTATTATAGTTTAGCCATTATGGTTTAGTGATACGCTCAGTTATTTTCTACTCGCTTATATTTGGAATATCTCAGTGGATTTTACTGCCTTTAAAATGAATGTTGTGGAAACAACTGGCCTTGCCAAAGATGCCTTACATATCTATGTCGGTGTCGGTGTTTATCTGCTGTGTCTGGTTGCGCTGCGACCTATTATCAAAAGCCAAGGTATTCGATCATTTATCGCTCTGATCGTCGTAACTTGCATTGCGCTGTTGGGTGAGTATCTGGACAATCGAGATACAATTGAATCGCTTGGCTTAACTGGCTTGAGCCGTGATCAGATACTCGCAAGTATCCGTGATTTGATTAATACTTGTATGCTGCCGTACGTGCTTTTTGCGCTGAATAAGTGGACGACTATATTTCGACCAACCAATAAATCGACTTCATTGACCAAGCGCCATAAAAAAACGGACTATTAATTAGTCCGTTTTTTCGTTTTGCTATTTAAATTTATAATTCTAGCAGCTCATCTTATTTTTTGGCTTCATCATACAGCTCACGTACGACTTCACCAATGGCTTTGATACCATCAGTCAGTGTCTGCTCATCCGCGGCGATACTCATACGAATACACTCGTGCGCATGCTGATAATCGCTGACATCGACACCGGGGAAGAAGTACTCGCTTGGTACAATAAGCGTGCCTTTTTCTTTTAGGCGCTCGTATAGATCCAGCGTGCTAATCGGCAAGTCTTTAAACCATAACCATAAAAATATCGCGCCTTCAGGCTTATGAATGACCAAAGGATAATCGCCCAAGGCTTCTTTTAATAGCTTCACAGCAAGGGTGGCCTGCTTTTGATAAAACGGCTTGATGTCGTTATCAGATAATTGCTTTATACGATCGTTTTCTACCAATGGCGTGGCAATCGCTGCACCAAAGCGTGTCGGTGCTAGATTGACCACCGCATTCATCGCGCTAACCGCTTCGATTACTTTGGCGTCGGCCACGATGATACCGGTACGCATACCGGGCAAACCTATTTTGGATAGGCTAAAGCACAGAATCGTATTATTATCCCAATTCAGATGCGCGTCAGAGTAGATGATATTGGGGAAGGGCATACCGTAGGCATTATCGATAATCAGCGGTATGTCATAGCGTTTGGCAATCTCGGCCAAATGCGCCATTTCGTCATCGGTTAGCACGTTGCCAGTCGGGTTGGTCGGGCGTGAGCAGCAAATCGCGCCGATACGCCCTTCCTTTAGCGCTGGCAAGTTCTCTAACGCGTCAAAATCCACACGATATTTAAAGAAGCCTTCCTCACCATCATGCGTCACTTCATCAATATGCGGTAATACCGCGGTGAAATGCTGACCTTCCACATGCACATCGCTATAGCCGATATACTCAGGGGTCAATGGCAGTAGAATGGACTTGTCGATAGATTCGTTCTTTTCATCTTGACTGTTTTCATCAACGAAAGCACCGCCAAACAGATTAAACAGATAGAAAAACGCATTCTGTGAGCCATTGGTCAAGGCGATGTTTTCTGAAGTGAGGTTCCAATCGTAATGACGGTTAAAGAAGCCAACTAAGGCGTCGATAAAAGCGGCATCACCTTGCGGATTAGAGTAGTTCGCCATGCTGATAATCGCGCTACTATTGGGCACGCCTGCATCATTATCAACACCCAGCGCCTTATAGGTCTCCAAGAACAACTCATTAACGGCATCAATTTTGGCAGGGTTACCACCGCCCAACATGTTGACAGGTTGATCGCTTTTTAGCGCATCGCCCAGATCATCCATCAATTGTGAGATGCCAGTGGGTTGGGTAAATTTTTGACCGAACTTTGAGAATTTCATAAGGCTACCATGCTGTTTGGGAGGGTGTTATAAGTGGGTATTTAACCGATAAAGTTGGGCTAGTATAGCAAATGAGGGCTAGGTAATCGCCCCAATAAATAAGCAAAGTGAATGGCTGATATTGGTTTATATGCTTATACGTTGAGCGCATCAAAAATGCCCTCTGTATGGATAGAAGGCGTTTTGGTTTGAGGTTTTAAAGCTAAGGGTTTGGTAGCTAATCTCGCCATCCGCTAATATCTTATATGCCCACTGGCGCGGTGACTAAAGGCTGATAGTGTTCCTGTTGTTTCGATAACCCTTTCAGCCAAGTCCCCGCAAGCAAGTGGTCACATAAGTATACCCGCTACTGTCGAGGCTAAACCACGTCTCAAGGCGACTATTATTAGGAAGGTGAGTTAACGTCTATTTGATACTGAGATAAATCAATAATACCTGTTAGGTACATTTTTAAAATGATGGTAACAGAAAAAGTGCTAGAATATAATCATACTAAACTATTCTAAGTCGTATTGAGTTTATCATGGCATATGCTCTCATAAATCCTAACATTATCAGCTGGGCTATTAAACGCTCAGGTTTAGGTATGTCTGATATATCTAAGAAGCTTTCTATAAAAGAAGAAAAGCTGACTGAAATTGAACAAGGAAAGACTAATATAGCTTTTGGTAAAGCTAAGCAGTTTGCTAACATTACTAATATTCCTTTCGGTTTCTTATTTTTGAATGAAGTTCCAGAGGAAGATAACCTCGCACTACCAGACTTGCGTACTATAGACAGTAAGGACCTAAGAGAGCCTAGCCAAGCCTTAAAAGAGATAATTCGTTTGAATCAGGAAAGAGTAGAATGGTATCGAGCTTATTTAAGCGAACTAGGTGTTGAAGAAAACTCTTATGTAGGTTCTTTATCTAAAGCAGACATCAAGGAAATGGTTACTTTTTTAACTAAGAAATTAAAAGTTTGTAAAGTTAAGGATGCTAGGGACTACTATCGACAATTGGTCAAAGCTGTTGAAGAATTGCGAGTAATGGTAATACAGGATAGTAACTTAGGCCATCATACTAAACCGTTGGATATTGAAGAGTTTCGTGGGTTTGCTATAGCTGATGAGATTGCTCCACTAATATTTATAAATACTGCGGATAGTTTGAATGCTCAACTATTTACTTTGATTCATGAGCTAGCTCATATTCTGAAGGGAGAGTCAGGCGTTTCTGACAACAGCTTCTCATCAGTAGACCCTACTGAGCAATTTTGTAATGCAGTGGCTGGAGAGTTCTTAGTTCCTAAGAACGAGTTTGTGAAACAGTGGAACAATCTTGATGAAACCAGCCTTGATATGGCTTTTGCTAGTCTAGCAAAAACTTTCCACGTAAGCCGTCATGTTATTGCTAGACGATCACTAACCTTAAATTATATTGATAAACAGCATTATGAAAATTATATCTACAAAATCCGCGAAGAATTCTTAGCTAGTAAGAAGAAGAGCGATAGCGGGCCTAGCTATTATGTAGTCAAAAACTCTAAACTTAGTTCACAGTTATCACAAGCGGTTATCTCACAGACTTTATCTGGAAGGATGCTTTATAGAGATGCTGGATACATGTTAGGAATTAAGCCTAGTAATATTGAAAAGTTTGCTCAGAATGTAGGTATAAAACTATGAGATACGTTTTGGATACTAATGTATTTCTTGAAGCGAACAAACGATATTATGGTTTAGATTTTTGTCCCGTTTTTTGGGAGTGGTTACGTGACCATGAGAATAAAGGAAATTTATATAGTATTCGATCAGTTTACGATGAACTTAAAGATTTTGGAGATGAATTAGCAGATTGGGTTAAACAGTATAGCTATTACTTCCATTCTGAAAGTGATAATGCGTGTCAAGAGAACTTCAAAATCATCGCGAATCTATGCCAAAGAAAATATAATTTAGGCCATAAGAAAAATATAAATTTTTTAGGTTCAGCAGATCCTTGGCTAATTGCTAGAGCCATGACAGATGGTTCAACGGTTGTTACTGAAGAGAGATATAAGTTACAAGGGGAGAAAATACTTATACCCAATATTTGTCATGAACTAGGTGTAGATTATATAAATACGTTTGAGTTGCTTAGAGAGTTTGATGACTGCTTTAAGTAATCATTAATAACTAGGAATAGACCATATTTTAATTCGAAAGAAATAAACATTTAAATCGATTTTTCTATATTCAATACTGATTAGAGAAATTTTATAGCCCTTATAGCCACCGTTTAGTCTAAAGTAGCAGACCAAAAAACCCCAATTAAGGGGTTTTTTCGTATAAAGCCAAAATCGAATACGCTTAAATCATCGCCCTGACCCTTGCCATAATCCCACGTCCAATCACCAATCTCACATAAATAATAGCAATGGCAAACAGCAATACGATTAATGCCGCACCGCCAATGGCCAAGCTTGTCCACGGCACACTAAACTGTAGATTAAACCATTGTGTGATGGCAGCCCATGCACCAACGTTGGCAATGACAACGGCAAAGGTCGCCGCGCTAATACCAAGCACGCCTAACTCTAGGATATTTAGCATATACAGGTCGCGCTTTTGCATACCGAGCAGTCTAAATGACGCGCTGTCTTTCATACGGTCTTGCGAGGTAGATAGTAGCGAGCTAATTAGCACCATGACCCCAGTGAGTAGGGCAAGCAAGGTGAACACATAGACCAAGCGGCTCATTTGTACCACCAGCTCTTGGATTTGCTTAGCAATAGCAGTGCCATCGATTGTGGTGACAGCAGGGAACTCGCGTACCAGTTTGCCTTGCAGCTCTGGAATAGCATCTTCTGATACATGTGCAGTAGCAAACTGAATCTGCGGGGCAGCAGACAGCACGGACGGCTCAAACAAGAAGTAGAAATACGGGCTTGGGCCACGCTCATAGCGCGTGCGAATACTGGTAATTTGCCCGATGATTTCGATACCTTGAATGTTAAAACGCACCTGATCGCCCATACCGACATTGAGCATACCTGCGGCAGTGTCCAAGATAGACAAAGGCTTGATTTGTTCATTTGTCGCATCGATAGACGTATACAGTGCATCGTCCGTGAGTGAGTCAACGATGTATTCGGTATCCATGACCGTATCTGCATAGCTCAAGTTAAAGACACGCGTGGGATCATCAAACCCATCAGCAGGCTCGATATCTTTTGCCGCCACATCATTTGCTGTCTCCACACGGGCACGAATTACGGGGTAATAAGTGACGGGCGCCTCAATGATCGCATCAATATCATCATGCTGATCGCTCTGCACATCGAGCAAAAACAGATTGGGCGCGTCTTCAGGATAAGCATTGATAAACTGCGCATTGATACTGTGATTGAGTGTGGTGATAAGCGTCAGCACCGCCACCGATAGTGATAAGGTGACAAAGAATAACGCTGATTGGTTGCCTTTACGCGCCAGATTATGAATGGAGATACGCTGCATCCAACTGACCTTGGTATTACTTGCCAACTTGTTGAGCAGCCAGAGCCACCCACGTGCCAATAGCCAAAATATCGCCACAAAGCCAATCAAGCCGCCCAATAACTGTGCGCCTAATGACAGCGAACCCACTTCATAAGCAAAGAAAGCATACAGCCCTGCCAGCACCAAGCCATACCATAGTAACGGTACGCGTCGATACCAAGGCAAGTTTTGTGTTTGCGTACTCGCCCCTTGATTGAGTAGGGTAGCGGGTTTGGTTGTGCTAAGCGCGCTCAAACCACGCTGCGCAATCAGTAACGTCAGGGCTAAAGCAATCACAATGGTTTTAATAGCACTGATTGGGTTAATAGCGAGACCCACATCGGCAGGCAAGATAGCCACCAGATACGGCTGACCGATTTTAAGCAAGCCCAAACTAAGGGCAACCGCTGCGACACAAGCAATGACGGTCGTGACGATAAGCAATTGATAGTAGCTACGTTTGAGTGAGCCCAGCGGCTCGCCTAACGCCAAGCGAATCGCGTTATTGGACTGCTGCTTACTGACAAATGCACTAATGACGCCATACATAGCAACCGCAGATAGTAGCAACACCGCAATGACTAGCAATTTTAAAAACATCAGCACATTATCAGATATACGCGAGACAGAAGTATCTGCGGACTCTGCATCAGAGAGCTCGATATCAGGATAATTGGTCAGGATATCTGTAAGCTGTTCACGCTGCGTGGTTATCAGCTCTGGATCGCCTGCCATCTCAATACGATAGTTTATGCGGCTGCGTTGCCCCAATAGGTTGGTTGACGGGAGTGCATCTTGTTTCATCAACACACGCCCACCAAAACCAAAGGTAGTCAGCGGACGGTCAGGCTCTTTGGTCAGTACATCACTGATCGTAAACTGCGCATCGCCAATGGTGATACGGTCGCCGATATCGGCCTGTAGACTACTGAGCACTTCTGGTGCGACGATCACACTGTCAGATGTTAGCTGATCCCACAGCGGCTGCCCCGAGGCAAGCTCCGCTGTGCCGTATAAGGGATACGACGGCGAGACGGCTTTGACGCTGGCAAGCAAGGTTTGCTCATCATTGACCAGCATGGCGCTAAACTGATAGTCATACACGGTCTGTGTATTAGGGATAGTTTCTACCTGTGACAATACTTCGCTTGGCCAGTCTTGTTTACTGTTTAGGATTAGATCCCCACCAACGAGCGCGCGCTGATTGTCATTGATATAGCTATCGACAGACTGCTGTACAGAGTCGAGGGTCAGGTAGGTTGCAAGAGACAAGGTCAATGTGAGTAGAAACAACACGGGATACACCCAGCGCTGCCACCAGCTACGGCTGAGTGCTTGCGAGCCTAGTGTTTGAAAACCTAGGGTACGGGTAAATAGTTGACTAAGAATGCCGCTAGGATAACTGGACTCTTGATGCATACTGGTAGCAGTCTTTTTTGTATCAGGCGATTTGTTGTCTGTGGGCTTACTATTCATTAAGATACAATCCAGTTATTCATGTAGGTACAATGCGGCCGTCATGCATAGTGATGACGCGATCTGCCATCTCGGCAAGTGCAGGGTCATGAGTCACGACCACCAGTGCCGAGCCAACCTGTTGACGTAGGTCTAACAATAGCTGCATGACTTGATCAGCATTTTGCTCGTCTAAGTTACCCGTTGGCTCATCCGCAAACACAATCTTTGGGTGCGATACCAGTGCTCGTGCCACCGCTGTACGCTGCTGCTCACCACCTGACAACTGATTAGGTAAGCTGTTACGTCTATGACCTAAGTCGACCGCATCTATCAGCTCGTCTACGCGTGCTGGGTTTGGACGTCTGGCAATATCAAGTGGAAAGGCGATATTTTCAGCGACGGTCAGTGTGGGCAATAAATGAAACGACTGAAAGACAAAGCCCATATCCTGTTGACGAATAACGGCTAGCGCATCTTCGTCAAGACTGCTAAGCATTTGACCTGCCAGCGATACCGTACCGTTATCGGGATAGTCTAATGCTGCGAGTAACCCTAACAGAGTAGATTTACCCGAGCCTGATTTGCCCATAATGACCACAAACTCGCCAGCATTAACATAGATATCCACGTCTTTGATGATGGACAGCTTTTGCTCACCGACTTGTACGGTTTTATTTAACTGTGAGGCGGTCAGTAGTGCTTGTGTCTTAGCGTCTGCTTGTGGCGTTGCTGTGGCAGTCGAAGATGATAATGTCATTACATGGTCTCGTTAAGTAGTCTCATTTGTCTTATTTTTTGTCGTATTGTCTTGAGCAGTAGTAGCTGTGTTATCGGTATCGGCTGTTTTTAACTCTTGTAGTTCTTCTAGCTTCGGTTCTAGAATGGGCAGGATATTGTTATTAACGATAATCTCATAGCCTTCTTTGGTTGGATGAATCGCATCTGCTTGGTTAAGCTCTCGGTCACCGCCGACGCCCTCTAAGAAGAACGGAATAAGCGTTAGATTCATATCCTTGGCAACACGTGGATAAATGTCTGAGAATGCCGCGACGTATTCACTGCCTAGATTGTCATAGATCGACATACCGCCTAAGATGACGACACTACCATTGTCTTGCAGGTGCTTAACCGCAGTACGAATATTGGCTTCAATGGTCGCTACATCGATACCGCGTATCGCATCGTTAGCACCAATAGTCAATATGGTGATGTCGGGTTTGGTTTGCGACACCCAGTCCAATCGATTGACCAATCCCGTACTGGTTTCACCGCTTAGACCTGAGTTGATAACCTTGGCATTAGCGTAGCCCATCTCTTGTAGACGATCTTCTAACTGAGCAGGATAGTTGTCGTCTTTGTCCACTCCCAGACCTTCTGTCAGAGAGTCACCAAGCGCTAAAATAGTAAGTGATGAGGATTTGACCTGTTGATCAGTTGTTGCTGCGGTTTCAGCTGCTACTGGAGCAGTGCTGGCTTGACTGTTAGTCGCTTCAGTACTGGTACTCTGCGTATCAGTAGCAGATGTGGTTTCAGCATCTTTCTGACAGCCACTGATAGCCATTACAGCTGCGAGCATGGCGATAGCAGGCAAGGGCTGAGCAAAACGAGAAGGGAAATTCATCATGGGTGTTATGTCCTATATGCAATCAAACCAAGGTATAGTCAAATCCTATCTAAATCAGATACGGTATCAGTCGGATGAATCGTCAGGCTCGCTCAGTCTACTATTGGTAGTACTGTCACTCACCTTCCTTTTATCCAGATTATATTGAGTATCCAGCTTATATTAAGTATCTAAGTTATATTGAACTGACTATAGCAAAATAAGACAGTGACCTATATTGCCCTAAGGTTAATTTAAAGCCGCTTTATTGCGCGTTAGCAATTATGGCCTTATGAATAACAAAGGCTTATAGCAATCAAATATATTTGCCATCGACCATCACTGGACGACTAACAAGCCAAGCAATCACGACGTTGACAATCATCAGTATCAGCATAATAAAAAGTGGCACACTCCAACTGCCCGTTGTTTCATGGAGCCAGCCTGTGCCCAATGGGCCAAAAAACGCAATCACATAACCCACTGCTTGAGCCATACCAGACAGCTCACTTGCCTGATTGGTCGTATAAGTACGCATAGAGAACAGCATCATGCTCAAGGTAAAAATTGCTGAACAGCCCATGCCCATCATGCCTGACCATAGCCATGCCAAGTCAGTCGATAGGTAACTTATGCCCAATATACCAACGACATTTAGCACAGCGGCGAACACTGCTAGCGCTTGAATAGGGCGGCCGCGATTGACTAGCCAAGTTAAACTTAATATAGAAACTGGTGCCATAAACTGGAATACAGAACCCATCTGTCCAGCACTGACGGCAGATAGTCCCTTACTAACCCAAATCGATGGTAAAAAACTGGCGACGGTATAAAACAATAATGACTGTAATCCCATAAAAATAGCAATCTGCCACGCAAAGGTGGTTCGCCACATAGAGATCTCAGAAGAACCTAAGGCCGCAGGGATAACCGCTTGATGGTTAGATGAACCCAAACGCACACGTAAGAACAGCCAAATGACAAAGGCAAATACGCCCAGTATCGTCCAACCACCTAATGCCCACTGCCAACCAACTTGCTCCGATAACGGTAGTACGACGCCTGCGACGATACCTGCTGCTGTGGTCATCGTTAGACTAAACAGACCAGTAATTAGCGGAATATGTTGCGGGGTACGCTGCTTAATGACAGGTGCTGCCAAAGTATTAGCGAAGCCGATGGCGAGGGTAAGTAGTAAAGTACCAATTAAAAACCCACTCCACGTCGGGATAGCAGTACGGATAACCATTCCTACCGTCAATAGCCCAATCATAGCAATCAGTGTGTTTTCTAGTCCGAATCGCTTGCCAATGGTTGGGGAAATCAGCGCACCAACGGCAAAGCTCAGCATAGGTACTGCCCCTAGCCAGCCTATCTGAAACTCAGAGATATCAAGCGCGTCTTTTACCACTGGGGCGATAGAACCTAGTGCGACGATAGGCGCACGCATATTGGTGGCTAGCAGAACCATGGCACACAGAACCAACCAAAAGGTAAAGCGCGAGGATGGCAGGCTAGATGAAGCAGATAGATTGGACGAGGTAGACATAGCAGCACAACGATGACAGCGAAAAAGAACACGTTATTAAACAGCGCCAAGAAATTGCCGCTTATAAAATAACACCAGAGAGCATTTACCCAGACACGTACCTAGACGGTAAGAGATATCGTAAATCAGACCGAAAAATATATGTAGCGCGTAAGACATACAATTTTCTTAACTGACTTTGCTAAATTGGCAGGCAGCTTAGTCAAAATGTATGTGTGGTTACTTCGAGTTACGGCTATAGAACAGTGATAATAAGAGATGGCGATAATAATAAATCTTAAATAAGCAGTCTTATCGCACAATAAAAATAGCGCCAAGTCACTTTTGAATGACTTGACGCTATTATAAGAACATATGTCAGGTAAATGCTACCAGCGTATGGTAACCAATAGGCTATTAAACCGATTTACCCAATTGAGCAGCTCTCAATGCATTCTCTTGCTGTTCAGCGATTAGTGAATCGCACTTATTGGGATCATTACCACAAAACGAGCAATTTTCATCACCCATCAATTTGGCAACACCGCCACAAGATCCTCTAAGCGGCTTTTTTTTGACCATATAACCGACGCCCATAAAAATGAAGAATAGGACAAATACGGTGAAAGTAATGGCAAGCATAAGAAGCAGTTGGCTAAGCATAGAGGAAACCTCATTTTAAAAAATAGGGCAGTTATTAGTGGTGTTACCTAAGTTTATGGCAGCTAAGCACCGTTAATAACAACTGTATAATAGTATAGCAAATTTTAGTGCGGCTCGTTGTGCGTTAACGTATTCTCTTGTTTCACATCTATCACTTACTAGTAGCTTTTAGAATGTGCCATCTAGAGTTTGAAGTATGTTTAGAGCTTTTTATCAGCACGTAACGCTTTCATCGCTGGTGTCTGTACCACCTGCCAATCGTCAATGTTATCGTCAGCAGCTTCGTTAGAGATATCATCAGAACCTTTTGCCTTTACATCGTCAGCTAGTACCACAAACATGGCTGCTAGATTTTGCGTTTTAGCGAGGTCTAGTGCTTTGTGATAAGGCATCGCGGTAAGGGCAGTTGCCCACGCATCCGCCAATGCAACCGAATCAGCTGCGACAGTAATTGAAGGTGCGCCGTCTGCAATAGGGTTACCCGTTGTCGGATCGATAGTATGGCTATAGCGTTTGCCATCGAATATGACAGAGTTGCGATAGTTACCAGAGGTCGCTAGATGCATTTGGCTAGCCGTATTCTTTGGTTGACGAATAGCAGATATGGTTTGACGTTCGCTGACCGTACTGCCTTCAATAGGAGCGTCAATCGCAATTTGCCATGGCTGCTGTTGGTTATTGACACCAGAGGTGGCTATTTCACCACCGATCTCAACCATATAGTTACGAATTTGGTAATCCTCTCTCAGCACATCAGCGATGACATCGACGCCATAACCTTTGGCAACAGCAGAAAAATCTAAACCAACGCCATCTTTGGTTTTATAGATGGTGTCGTCTTTCTTTATGATGCTCTCAAAATCGACCAATGCTTTGGCCTGCGCAATTTCAACGGCGGTCGGTGGACTTTGTAGGCGCTCGACCGTCATGGTGCTCCCAAAGCCCCAGGTGTTTACGAGTGGCATAACGGTAGGGTCAAAAGCACCGCCAGACTGCTGATAGACAATTTGCGAGACATCTAGCACACGACTAAAATCAGCATCGATAGTGATAGGTTTGTCTTTGCCCAAACGATTGAATGTAGATATTGTTGAGTCGTTTTGATAAGTAGACATGCTATCGTTAATTTGTTTTAGGCGCTCGTCTACCGCAGCTTGTATGGCAGCTTCGTCCGCATCATCAGGCAACTGATAGCTAATATGGTAGCTCGTTCCCATCGTCTCACCGATCAGATAGTTATAGTCTGGGGTTTGCTGGCAAGCGCTAAGACCTAAAGTACTAGCAAGGCTGATGACGCCTACTAAGGTAAGGTGTATAGGTTTTTTGGAAGATAAGCTGGATATAGTGTTTTTCATAATATTTTCGGTATGGCGTAGAAATGAGTAGGGTGTAAAACAAGCACTGCCTATTTTACACCCCTTGAACCCAAAAATACCAACGAAGGCATTATTCGGTGACAATTCGTTCGGTTAAGTAGCTTATTTCACTTGTGACTCACGTATGAGCTTATAGAGTTTTGGCGGAGAGACGCGGTTGACTCGTGTGGCCAGTTTTTCTTTGCGACCAGCGACGATAATATATTCTTCTTCCTTGGCGAGCGCCTTCACAACTTGTTTAGCAAACTCAGTCGCAGTTAGACCATTATTGGTTGCCTCATCCATCGTACCTTGTGCGCTACCATCGCCAGTCAATGCATTGATAGAGATGTTGGTCTGAATAAACCCGGGGAATATCGTGGCTACTTCGATACCTTGGTCATGTAGCTCAGCGCGCAAGCTGTTTGCCCACATATGCAGTGCCGCCTTGGCTGCCCCATAAGCACCGCGATATTGCGTACCCAATAAACCTGCCACACTAGATATCATAACTACTTTGCCGCCGCCTTGTGCAATCATGTCAGGCAACGCAAGTCTGGTAAGACGCGTCTGAGCAAAGTAATCTATTTCCATGATTTGGCGTTCAACTTCTTCAGCCGTGTCCATGATGAGTGAACGCTGACTGATACCAGCGTTATTAATCAGCCAGTCGATTTTCCCCGCCTGAGCTTTAGCAGTAGCATAAGCTTCTTTGGCTTGGTTGGCATCACTGATATCAAAAGGAATAACTATATGCTTGTTAGCACGCTTGCAGCGTTGTTTGACTGTGTCTAATCTGTCCTGATCGCGTCCACTTAAAATAATCCGAGCACCTTTTTTGGCAAAGGCTATGGCAAGGGCTTCTCCAATACCGCTAGAAGCACCGGTAATCCAAATGGTCAAATCTTTGTATTTCGTTTTCATAAGAGTCCTTTCTCAAAGTTTAGATAGTCCATAATATAGGATAATAAAGCGACTCTACTAGCTAGATTTGTAGTCTGCAAAGGCACTACTATGTGTAAAAATCGCACAAAAAAAGAGCCTCAATTGAGACTCTTTTTTATATTCTTAAACCTTACTTTGCTAGATTAATTATCTAACTTAACCACCGAAATCATCAAGCATGATGTTTTCGTCTTCCACGCCCATGCTGTGTAGCATGTCGATTACGGCAGCGTTCATCATCGGTGGCCCACACATGTAGTATTCACAGTCTTCTGGGTTTGGATGATCTTTCAGATAGTTTTCGAGCAATACGTTATGGATAAAGCCTGTTGGACCTTCCCAGTTATCTTCTGGTAATGGGTCAGACAGTGCAACATGCCACTCAAAGTTATCGAACTCTTCTTCTAGCTGATCATAGTCTTCAACGTAGAACA
Source organism: Psychrobacter sp. BI730 (assembly GCF_013414195.1). GTDB lineage: Bacteria > Pseudomonadota > Gammaproteobacteria > Pseudomonadales > Moraxellaceae > Psychrobacter. The sequence goes on along the minus strand of NZ_JAATTV010000005.1, from coordinate 17,223 downwards.
TCTCACGAATAGAACGAGCACCATACCAGAAGCTAATCTTACGATCAGTGTTCAGGCGTTTGAGCTGATCAAAGATATGTGAGCGCATTGGGGCCATACCAGCACCACCACCGACAAAGATCATTTCAGCTTCGGTCTTCTTGGCAAAGAACTCACCATAAGGACCTGAAACTGTCACTTTGTCACCAGGTACTAAGCTAAATACCCATGAAGACATTTTGCCTGGTGGGATACCGTCAGGACCACGTGGCGGTGGACTGGCGATACGGATGTTAAATTTGATGAGGCCTTTCTCTTCAGGGTAGTTAGCCATTGAGTAAGCACGGATAACAGGCTCATCAACTTTTGAGACATAGTTGAAAATGCCGAATTTTTCCCAGTCTTCTCTATATTCTTCATCAACCACAAAGTCTTTGTAGTGTACTTCATGCGGTGGCGCTTCCAACTGTACATAACCACCAGCGCGGAAGTTTACTTCTTCGCCTTCTGGAATTTTTAGAACAAGCTCTTTAATGAAAGTGGCAACGTTATCGTTAGAGATAACTTCACATTCCCATTTCTGTACGTCAAAGAACTCAGGATCAATCTCAATTTTCATGTCTTGCTTAACAGCTACCTGACAAGCTAAGCGCATGTGATTGCGGATTTCACCTTGAGTAAAATAGCCTTCTTCGGTGGGCAAAATAGAACCACCACCTTCAATAACGCGGCAACGACACTGCGCACAAGTACCACCACCACCACAAGCTGAAGATAAAAATATACCTTCGCCCGCTAGCGTTTGTAGTAGTTTGCCGCCAGCTGGTGTCACCACATCATTATCGGGATTATCATTAATATGGATAGTGACATCGCCTGAACTGACCAGTCTTGAGCGTGCCGCCAAAATAATAGCGACGAGGCCCATGATGATCAAGGTAAACATAGCAACGCCACCAATCGCCGTAGCGTAATCCATGGTAGGTATCCTTAATCTATGGGGTAGGGGTGTGGGGGCATAATCTATGCTGTACCCAAACCTCTACCGAATAAATGAATTAAATAAGTCAAATAGCTAATGAAAGCTTTGAGCTTAGCGGTTTAGATGGACATACCACCGAACGACATAAAGCCGAGCGACATAAGACCAACCGTGATAAAAGTAATACCAAGACCACGCAGCGGTGCTGGAATATCTGAGTATTTGAGCTTTTCACGGATACCCGCCAATGCTGTAATAGCAAGTGCCCAACCGAAGCCTGCACCCACACCATAGACAACAGATTCACCAAAGTTATAGTCACGCTCAACCATAAATAGTACACCACCCAAGATGGCACAGTTTACGGTGATTAGTGGTAAGAACACCCCAAGCGCGTTATATAGACTCGGTACAAACTTGTCCAAGAACATCTCTAGGATCTGTACGGTGGCTGCAATCAAACCGATATAACTTAGCAATCCTAAGAAGCTCAAGTCGATATCAGGGAACCCTGCCCATGCCAGCGCACCATCTTTTAGGATGAACTGGAATAGTAAATTGTTTAGTGGAACGGTAATTGCCATCACGACAACAACCGCAACACCTAGACCAATCGCTGTAGAGACTTTTTTGGATACGGCCAAAAAAGTACACATACCTAAGAAGTAGGCAAGCGCCATGTTCTCAATAAAGACTGAGGTTATAAATAAACTAACATAATGTCCCATTAGTGACCGCCTCCATGTGCCATGCCTTTAGACTGCGGCTTCATTACAAACTCAGCTTCTTCAACTTGTTCTGGTTTCCAGATACGGACAACAGCGATGAACAAACCAATGATAAAGAACGCTGATGGTGGTAACAGTAATAGACCGTTTGGTATGTACCAACCGCCATCAGTGACTGGCTGTAGAATCGTAATACCGAACCAAGTACCAGCACCCAATAGCTCACGGATAGTTGCAACGAATAGTAATACTGCTGAGTAACCAAGACCGTTACCAATACCGTCTAAAAAGCTTGGGACTGGTGGGTTGCTCATAGCAAATGCTTCAGCACGGCCCATAACGATACAGTTCGTGATGATCAAACCGACGAAAACTGACAAACCTTTACTGACGTCATAAGCAACTGCTTTTAGTACCTGATCAACCAAGATAACCAATGAAGCAATAATCGTCATCTGTACGATGATACGAATGCTTGATGGAATCTGCTTACGGATAATCGAGATAAAGAAGCTCGAAAATGCCGTGACCAAGGTCAATGCCACACACATGACCATAGCGTTAGCCATGCTGGTGGTGACAGCCAATGCCGAACAGATACCAAGGATCTGTAGGGCAATAGGGTTATTATCAAAGATAGGCGTGGTTAAAATGCTTTTAGTGTCAGCCATGTTATGCCTCCTTGCCGTTTGCTACTGGTAGCTTGGCTGCCAATTCGGTTTTAGGTTGAGCTGCCGGCTTTGATTGATTTGCTTGCGTGTCTGCACCTTCAACCGTTTGGCCGCTCTTTTCGCGTAGCGTATCTAGATAAGGCTTATAACCTTGCTCGCCCAACCAAAACTGAATCATGTTGCTGACGCCGCGGCTAGTCAATGTTGCACCGCTAATGCCATCAACCCAGTTCTCTTTTGGGTTACCAGCTTTGGTGACACCAGTGGCAACGTTACCATTCTCGTCATAAGACTCGATACCGCTCCACTTTGCACGCCATTCTGGCTCTTCGATACGAGCGCCAAGACCTGGGGTTTCTTTATGCTCATAGAAACTGATACCTTTGATGGTATTCATATCACTTTCGAGCGTTAAGAAACCATAGATAGTGCCCCATAGACCGTAGCCCTGAATTGGCAATACAACCGTTTCTGGCTGACCTGCGTCATCATTTTTGACATAGACTTTGGCATATTTTGGCTTACGACCAATACCAGCAGGATCGTTGTCACCCAAGTCTTCACTTAGAGCTTGGTTTTTTGTCGCTTGACTGGCGTCATAAGCATTACGATCAGGGATGCCAGCAGTTTTTAGCGCATCGTCATCGAGATAAGTACCTTCGTTTAAATCAATGATTTTGACTTCAAAGTCTTTAAAACGTTCGGCGACATCATCTGCTGTATCAGACTCAGCGTCATACATGTCAGCCGCAACTAAGATGTTTTTGTTACGATCTAAACGTGCGTTTTCGACTTGCGCAGGCTTTAGACCAACAGCCACTGCTGAAACCAACACTGAACACACCAAGCATAGCGTCAAAGCCACACTGATGGTTTTCGCGTTATTACTTTTGGGCTTGGACATAGCGAACCCTCCGAGCGGTTTGGCGTTTGATATTTGCTTGAGTCACAAAGTAATCAAACAATGGAGCAAATAAGTTGGCGAATAGAATGGCCAGCATGATGCCTTCTGGGAAAGCAGGGTTGATGACGCGAATCAATACGGTCATAAAACCAATCAAGATACCGTAAGCCCAGCGGCCTTTGTTTGTATGCGCAGCTGATACTGGATCGGTTGCCATAAATACAGCACCGAAAGCAAAGCCACCGATAACTAAGTGCCAGTAGAACGGCAAGCTCATCATCATGTTGTCTTCAGAGCCAATCATGTTGAACACAAGAGACGTCGCAATCAGACCGACCACACAACCTGCCATAATGCGCCAAGAAGCAATACGCGTCCATAGCAACACTGCCGCACCCATTAGGATGGCTAGCGTCGATACTTCACCGATACTGCCTTGCATGTTGCCTAAGAATGCATCACTCCACGTGATCGCATTACCATAGACATCGACGAAGTCCTGAGGAACCACACCAAGTGCTGCAAGGCCAAGAGGCGTCGCACCTGAGAAACCATCTACCGCCGTCCATACTGAGTCACCAGACATATAGGCTGGATAAGCAAAGTATAGGAATGCACGACCCGATAGGGCAGGGTTCAGGAAGTTTTTACCAGTACCACCGAACACTTCTTTTGCGACAACCACACCGAAGATAATACCTAGGGCAACTTGCCATAAAGGAATATCAGGTGGTAGACATAATGCAAATAGAACTGAAGTCACAAAGAAACCTTCGTTGACCTCGTGCCCACGGACGACAGCAAAGATAATCTCACAGAGAATACCCACTGCAAACGTCACGATATAAATAGGCAAAAACTGCATCGCACCATAGACGAAACTTGCCCAGATACTGTCTGGGTTATAGCCTGCCATGCTAGTGATTACAGTACGCCAGCCTTCAGGCTGCAAGCCAAGCTGAGCGATAGCGGTTAGTGCTTGATGACCAATGTTGTACATACCCCAAAACATCGCTGGGAAGGTGCATAGCCATACGGTAATCATAATACGTTTTAGGTCAATCCCGTCACGTACATGCGATGATGCATAAGTGGTTGAGCTTGGTTGACGTAAGAACGTATCAAACATCTCAAAAATAGCGTAGTACTTTTCGTGTTTGCCGCCTTTGGTGAAAGATGGCTCCATACGATCGAACATATTGTGTAAAAATTTCATCGTGGTTAGCCCTCCAGCTCAATGCGCGTTAAGTTATCACGCAAAATATCACCGAATTCATATTTGCCAGGAGATACAAAGGTGCATAGTGCCAAATCTTCTTCGTCCAGTTCAAGCACACCCAAATCTACGGCACTAATGATGTCTTCGACAATCAATGCACGTAGTAACTGAGTTGGTAGGTAATCTTGTGGCATGACTTCTTCGTAGACACCGATTGGTACCATCGCTCGTGGTGAGCCGTTACTTGTCGTAGTAAAGTCGTACTTTTTGCCACCAAAGAACTGCGAAATATAGATAGGCAGTTTTGAGAAGCGGTTTTTACCGGGGCTAAAGAAATGGAACGCAGGACGCTCACGGCCTTCAGTCAATACGCTGATCTGATTGTGAAAACGACCCAGATAGGCAATGTTTTCAAACACTTTGCGACCAGACAATACTGAACCTGAAATGATACGGTTCTCGCCAGCAGCCAGCTTACCTTTGGTCAATGCAGTAATATCAGCACCACGTTCAGTCATAACCAAATGCGGGTTAGTGACAGCAGGACCTGCTAAGCTCACCATGCGGCGCGTATATAGACGACCTGTCGTGAACAATTTACCGATGGCAATCACGTCTTGATAACCAATCGTCCATACGGTCACACCGCGGCTAATAGGATGCAAAAAGTGAATGTGCGTACCAGCAAGACCAGCTGGATGCTTACCAGCAAAACCATGATACTCAGTGACGTTATTCGCTGCAGTTTTTGCAACTGGCGTCAGTTGGGTATCGCCATGATGGCAGACAAAGGTCTTTGGACTAAGCGTAGATAATACAGCAAGTCCATCATTGAACGCTTGTAGCTGCTCATTGATCACAAGCATCGGGTCAAAGGCAAGTGGATTGGTATCCATTGCTGTGACAAAGATGGCATGTGGACGAGCGCCGATTTCGGGTGCGCGGCTATAAGGACGCGTACGGAACGCCGTCCATTCGCCAGAGGCAATCAGTTGGGTTTCAACGACTTCAGAGTCTAGGTCAGCAAGCTGCTGTGAGTCATAGCGCTCAAAGTCTACTTCTTCACCATTTGGGTCGACCGCAATCACAAGACTCTCAAACACTCGACGTTCGCCACGTTTAACAGCGACGACCTTACCGGCAGCAGGGGCAGTGTAGATCACGCCAACACGTTTTTTGTCTTCATAAACGGGCTGACCTTTGGCTACAATGTCACCTTCTTTGACATTCATAGTGGGTTTCATACCCACATAATCATAGCCAACAAGTGCTACATGTGTCGGTTGGTGCTCAGATATCTCGCGGGAGGGTTCACCAGTGATGGGCAAATCCAAACCTTTTTTGATGGTAATCATAAGCGAAAACTTAGTCCATAGTCTAAAACGATACCAGACGTCCTGTTTGGTATATCGGTAGCATGAACGTTTGTATCACTCAACAAAGCCTTCAATCGTCTATTTCCTTTATAGTGAAATAGGGATGAAAGCTCTGTGAAGACAATACATGATCATAACTACTAGTAAGAGTATTAACGCTGACCTTAGACTCCTTAACAACACGTTAATGTCTTATTCGAATTACCAAAGTGGCGACTGGCTACCAAGGTGTATGCTAAAACCGTTTCATCGAAATCAATCACTACAGCACATGGCTAAAAGAGACTGGTTTAAATACAAATGGCTTTATCACACGTTTCATTGAAATTTAAAACTTGTAACACCAGTATGTTTGACCATCTCTCGCTCACTAATACCGTCTAAAAGTATTCGATAGAATAAGAGTGTGGCCAAATAACGATCTATTAAGGTAGATGATATACTGGTTAAAAGACAAACTAGCTAAGCAACTGATAAGCAAACTTCACTTATTATAAGCTGCTATAGTTTTAATCGTAACGGTTTTAATATAGTTAGCTAGTGATAGGGGCTTGCAAGACATCTAATTAAGGTTAAATACCGCAGAATCGATGGTTTAGAGACTATTGGTTGAGATTTTTTCAGATAGTCCTTTTTAGCAATTTCTTGGCCAATATTTTATTGGCGTATTGAAGGATTGCTCGATCCATCCTGATCACCATGCTGTATTAGTGAGTTGTAACAACTCAACAAAAAGCGTAACACATGGTTACTATCACATAGAAACAAATAAAAATTTACCTAGGATTATACGCTAAATTGACCTAAAATTGCCAGTCAGTAATAGAATTTAACGATTGTTGGTAGTGATTCTACGTACTAAAACTTATGGTTATGATTGTCTAGTTTCTGTCTTTCTTATTTGTATTCAAACAGATTGCTAACTTAGCGATGTCTTGGTTTTCGATCTGTCCATAATTTATGCTACTTTTAAGCAGCGTTTTCTCTCGTTATTTGATGCTTCAATAACGTTTCATTCTCAAAATTTTAATTTACTAAATTTATTGCCAATCTTGTGCTTTATAAGGAATGCTATATGTGTGCTGTGCCTGTCATTATCCCGGCTATTGATTTAAAAGATGGTAAGTGTGTACGTTTAAAACAAGGCCGTATGGAAGATGATACGGTGTTCTCTGATGACCCAGTTGCCATGGCAGCGCGTTGGGTAGATGAAGGCGCGCGTCGCTTACATTTGGTCGATTTGAATGGTGCTTTTGACGGTGTGCCAGTACATAGACAAGTGGTCAATGATATCACCAAAGCCTACCCGAACCTGCCTATTCAGCTAGGCGGCGGTGTACGTAACATGAACACTATCGAGCAGTATATTACCGCAGGTTTGACGTATATCATTATCGGTACAAAAGCCGTTGAAGATCCTGATTTTGTCGCGGAAGCTTGCCGCGAATTTGCAGGGCATATCATCGTCGGTATCGACGCCAAAGACGGTATGGTAGCCACTCATGGCTGGGCAAACGTGACAGACACCAAGGCGACCGAGCTTGCTAAGCGCTTTGCAGACGTCGGTGTGTCATCAATCGTTTATACTGACATCGCCCGTGATGGCATGATGCAAGGCGTCAACGTTGAACAAACTGTTAATCTGGCGCGCGAAGGCGGATTACCTGTGATTGCATCAGGCGGCGTTACTGATATGAAAGATATTGAGCTGTTAAAGCTTTACGGTGACTGTATCGAAGGTATCATTACCGGTCGCGCTATCTATGAAGGCACATTGAACTTGAGCGAAGCGCAGCTTTACTTAGATAGCTAAATAAATCAAAAATTAGTCGGTTAAAATCAGACAGCTAATTATCAGCAACAAGCTAAGCGAGAAAAATCCGTAAAAAATAAAGGATGCTTATGGCCACTTATATTGACCGTCCGATAGTACGCAGTTCTATAAAAGCGTGGGGTCAAATAGTGTTGCTACTAAGCATCCTTCTTTTTGCGTTTTCAGCGCATGCTGCCAGTGAAGAAATTTCTGGTATCGCAGCAGCGCTAGGTATAGAGACAACTGAAGGTGTAGAGACGACAGAGGAAAGCGTATCTAACGATAATTCTGCCACATCAGAAAATGAAGCATCAACAGGTGATACCACAGAACCTGCTAGCTCATTGCCAACGCCTGCTCCACCGCCAGTAATCAGTGGCGAAAGCACCAATAATGCTCAAATCGAGACCACACCCACACCGCAAAAAGACAACGACATTCGTCAACGTATCAGCGGTATTTTCTCTGAAATCGAAGGTTTACAAGCTGTCAATGTTAGTGTTACCCAAGGGGTCGTTACCCTAACGGGAGAGACAGCCAACGAAAAAAAAGCACAGCAAGCGATTAACTTAACCAACCGACTAACAGATGTCGTCACTGTAGAAGACAGAATTAACCGCACGCTAGATGTTCAAGAGAATGTCTCAACGGTCTATCAAGGTTTAAAAGCGCAGGTGACCAATCTAGTGAAGGCGCTACCACTACTATTGGTTGGCATCGTTATATTTGCCTTGGTAGCATGGTTTGGCAGTTGGTTATCTAATCGAAAAAAAATGTGGCAACGTCTTACGCCCAATCCATTTGTCGCTGAGCTGCTGTCACAAACGGTCAAAGTCATTTTTATTATCTTTGGTCTGATTCTAGGACTAAGTCTGATAGGTGCAGAGACTATTTTAGGCACATTGCTTGGTGGTGCAGGTGTCATTGGTATTGCGGTTGGTTTCGCAGTCAAAGATACTATCGAGAATTATATCGCTTCACTAATGCTGAGCATTCGCCAACCTTTTCGTGCTCGTGACCATATCGTGATTAATGGGCAAGAGGGCATCGTGGTTCGTTTGACCTCGCGCGCGACGATACTGATGACATTAGATGGTAATCAGTTACGTATTCCTAATGCTGAAGTCTTTAAAGGTACCATTCTAAATTACACCAAAAATCCTGAGCGCCGATTTACTTTTGAATTAGGCGTTGATGCCAATGACGATCCATTAGCAGCAATCAAAGTCGGATTGGATGCGATACATACACTAGCGTTTGTGTTGAATGAACCAAAGGCGATTGCGGTCATTACCAATGTGGGTGATTCTAATATTGTTTTGGAATTTCAGGTTTGGGTAGACCAATCAGAGACTGACTTTGCCAAAGCACGCAGTATCGCCATTCGTGAGACCAAGCATGCACTAGAAGATAAAGGCTTTAGCTTACCTGAGCCTATCTATCGTCTGCGCTTCAACAATAAGTTAGAAAAAGCCTTTGAGCACATGCAAAGCAGTGTCAGCAATGCTAATAATATTCAATCTGATATAACGATTACGCCGTCGACTCCTAAACCTGCTGAAACAAATCAGGTCATTGAGAGTCATACGGATGACCAAGATAAACAACAAGCCAAGGCTCGAGCCAAAACCATTTTGCAAGGTCGCAGTGCTAATGAGGTTCTCGACGCCCGTCCTGACGATAAGCTGATGGAAAAGGTAGAGCAAGAGATTGCTCAAAGCTCAGATGAGACGGATTTATTGAATAATAATAGCCCGCAAGAATAGGTACTAGACGTTAAATAAGATTTAGGCATAAAAAGTGCAACAGAATCTATATTTGATGGTTATTCAAATACGGGGCTTTTTATGGAAATGAAACACGTTATTATCTTTGCAGTAATTGGTATTGTGGCATTGCTTGGCTTTAACATTATCAATGGTAATAGTCGCGAACAAAATAGAGAGATTGCAACCAGTAGTGTAGCGGCTGAACAGCCTGATTCTACAGTAGCTACCTCTGATGCAGATATTACTAGCCAGCCACTTAGTCAACAGCCGAAAGCTATCGTAGATAGTGCGACCAGTAAAATTGACCAAGCGCAGCAAGCAGAGCAAGACCGTGTAGACCAATTGGACGATGCGCAATAGGCACAATAAATAGCTATATCATCTATAACTCAAAAGTACACAGCATAAAAAAGGCTAACGATCGCGTTAGCCTTTTTTATTGTATTACAACATCAGTATTTAAGTATCAGTCTAAGCTTAGCTTTTTTTGGCAGCGCCTCTGCGGTTGCTGCTTCTTTTCGCTGGGGCTTTCTTAGGCTGCTCTTTCTTCGATTGACCTTTTTTACTTTGGTTCATTGCACTAGATTGCAATTTAGCCTTCAAATCAAAATCAATCTGTAGCAGGTCCATGTTGACACCCGCAACCTTCACTTTAACTGAATCGCCCAGTCCAAATAGCGTGCCTTTATCTTTACCGATAAGCTGCTGTTGCTGTTCATCGTAGACGAAGAAGTCATCGCCAACGTTTGAAATATGAACCAAACCATCGATATATAAGTCAGTCAATGTGACGAATAGACCAAAGCTAGTAACCGTAGTCACAACGCCTTCGAACTCTTCACCGACATGATCGGTCATATAATGACACTTGAGCCAAGACTCTACATAACGTGATGCTTTTTCTGCACGGCGTTCTGTATCTGATGTTTGTGTACCAGCACCTTCAAGAGAAAAGTCCATAACAGGCTGTGGGCTATTAGTGACTTTCGCTTTAATCGCGCGATGCAGCATCAAATCTGGATAACGGCGAATTGGCGAGGTAAAGTGGCTATATTCGTCATATGCTAAGCCAAAGTGACCAATATTGTCAGGTGCATAGTTTGCTTGCATCATTGAACGCAGCAGCATGCTATGAATACTGATGGCATCTGGTCTATCTTTAGTCGCTTCGATAATGCGCTGATAATCCGCTTGCGTTGGATTTTCTTCTGGGAATGGTAAGCCAAAGTTTTTTGCATATTCATGAATACGCATCGACTTCTCATTATCAGGCTTATCATGGTTACGATACAAAACTGGTAACTCATGCTTAAGCGCGAAGTTTGCAGCACAAGTATTGGCAAGGAGCATACACTCTTCGATTAGCTTCTGAGAGTCGCCACGAGTACGTGGTAAAATCGCTTCGATTCCGCCTTTCTCATTGAACTTGATATACGTTTCAACCGTTTCAAATTCCATTGCATGACGTTCTTCACGCTTTTTAAGCAGTAGCTCATACAATTGATGTAAGGTATCAACAGACTTTTTAACGTCTTTATTACCTGTTAGTGATTTAGGTAATCTCTTATCATTCGGGTTCACAAGATAATCATTTACTTGATTATAAGTTAGACGTGCTTGTGAGTGCATCACTGACGGATAAAACTCATATCCAGTCACTTTACCAGCGCGCGATATCTTGATATCAGCAACCATACATAAGCGATCTAGATTAGGGTTCAATGAACATAGACCGTTAGATAACACTTCAGGCAACATTGGAATCACGCGATGCGGGAAGTATACCGAAGTACCACGCTCATAAGCATCTTGGTCAAGTGGTGAATTCGGTGTCACATAATAGCTGACGTCCGCAATCGCAACCACGACACGGTAGTTACCACCAGAACGCTTTTCAGCAAATACAGCATCATCAAAGTCACGAGCATCTTCGCCATCGATAGTGACAAGCGGTAGATGACGTATGTCTGTGCGGCCTTTTATGTCTTTTTCGGTTGGCTCCTGATAGTCATCAGCTTGTTTAAGCGCAGCTTCGCTAAAATCTGATGGAATATCATAGTTGAGCAGGGTAGTCTCAATAATCAATTCACGATCATTATCGTCAGACAGCACTTCAGTGATTTTACCAGTGGCAAATTCATGCTGGTTTGGCCAGTCAATGATATCGACTTTAACAGGAGCGCCTTGTTTGATATTTAGCGCCTGAACATTGTCATCAGTAACCGTAATCGGTTGATGATTGTTCGGGCTACCAAGCTCAACACAATAGCCGTCTTCATCACGAGCAAGTGTACCGATAAAGTTGTTTTGGCGACGTTCGACAACATCAACGATGCGCCCTTCGGTACGTCCACGATTGTCTGTCGAAGTGCCGACGGCTGCTACTGTATCGCCATTGAATACCCAGCGCATTTGTTTTTCATGCAAAAACAAATCTGGCATGTCACTTAGCACTACAAAACCAAAACCTTTTGGATGTGCAGACACTGTACCTGAGACGATATCTTGCTTAGTCACCGTGCGATAGCGATAAGGACGACCATCACGATTCACTTGGCCGTCACGCGCCATTGCTTTTAGGCGATTGCCCAAAGCATCAAACTGATCAGGATCATCAATGTTAAAGGCTTTTGCCAACTGTTGATGCGTGACTTCCCCATGCTCATTAATCGTGCTGAGTATCAGCTCACGACTAGGAATCGGGTTGTCATATTTTTTTGCCTCACTTGAGGCGTTTGGATCATTCCAACTCATAAATTACCGTATCTATTTTTAAAATTATTAATAGTGGCTATCTTAACACGAACGACGTTGCAATATCTTGCGTCAATTGTCTTATGTGTATTCGGTAGCAGGAAGCGGTCAGTTTTCTGGCGACCGCTATAGGGATAAATCAAATATCAATATTGACATTGCTTGATTGGTTAGTGATTTTTTTACTATCTAACTCTTTTGAGACTTCTAACACCGTAGTCTGATTTGATTTATCCAAGTATTTTTGTGCTTTATCTACTTCAGTGGTCAGTGTATTGACCGTTTGCTTCATATTCTCTAGCGCTTCAATTTTGTAATTGCTAATCATATCCATAGTGTCATAGACATTATTGAAGGCATTTTGCAGTTTATCAAGCTCAATACTACTGCTGGTCGCCTGCTCATGGATTTCACCTGACTGACGTTTGAGCATCGCTGAAGTTGATTCAATCAAACTACTGGTGGTTTTGTTCAATGCAGTGATTTGATCCAATACCAATTTTTGATTGGTCATTGCTTGGGCAACAACAACAGCCGTGCGTAATGCAGACACCGTGGTCGTGGTTGCGCGATCGACACCTTTGATCAGCTCTAAGTTATTACGGCGAATGGTATCAAGCGCTAAATAGCCTTGTACATTCACTGCTAACTGAGTTAAAAAGTCAGTATTTTTTTGACGGACATAAAACAACATCTCTTCTTTAATGATGCGCGCTTTTTCTGGATCTGTTGCTTCTATGGCATAGACCTTATGCTCAAGCTGCTCATCAATCTTTTTGCCAACATAGACATACTGGCGAATAGACTGCATCAGCTCCCACATATTGACTTTTTCTTGCTCGATCATCGCATTGTCTTTGAGCAGCTCATCCTTACCATTATAGAGGCTGGTCACCACTGCATTGATATGCGACTGCGCTGACTCATATTGACGGAAATAATCTTGTACTTTATTACCGAACGGAATGAGACCGAACAACTTGCGTGAGCTGGTCAGCTCTTTTTTGCTCGGATCTAAGTCTTCGACAATCCCGCGTAGTTCCGTCAATGATTTGGCGATAGGAGAGTTGTCGAATAAACTGTCATTAAGACTTTTTGCAGGCAAATCTAACATTCGATTAGATACTTGCGCAGATTCACGAATCTCTTTGGTACCTAGATTATGAATAGACTGCACATTTTGTCGAAACTCATCGCTATGCACAGAGTTGGTAAGCACATGATCAACAAAAGCATCAACCTTGGCATCGAGCTCAGGAATTTGGCTTTCATCCAATTTGACCATCTGATCTGCTTCACTTTTCTGTATTTCTTTGACAGGTTCAGGTGCTGTTAGAGAGATACTGGGCGTTGTAGCGTTTTCTGGTGGCGTCAATTCTTGCATGAAATATCCTCTGATATCGGAGAAGGGAAGTGTTTTTTTCAACGACTCTGACAGTCGTGATATACATTGTTTTTATTTATACACTTAGCTTTTATACATTTATAAAATGTTTTTAGCTCGTACTAATTTTTATCAAATGATCATTAGTTACTGCTAAATACTAACTAGTAAATATAACTAGACCTTTAGATTACCGTGTAATCAGAAAGTTGAGAAGGTAGGTTTTGTAAAATAGCGTCAGTCAATGATGCTAGGCTATTATGTTCAGTATAGCTATGTTCATTACAGCCGTTTTTGAGTCCAAATAATAAAAAACCATCAATATCCCGCAGCATATTGATGGTTAGATTTATAAATAGCTATATAGACTAACAGCCACCACTCAAAGCAATCCAATAAACAGATTACTTTTTCTTAGTGGGTCCAAGCAGCATACCCATCTGACGACCTTCCATCTTAGGGTACTGTTCGACGTTTGAGATATCAGCAGTATCTTCAATGATACGATCAAGTTGTTTGCGACCAATATCTTGGTGCGCCATTTCACGTCCGCGGAAACGGATGCTAATTTTAACTTTGTCTTGATCTTCCAAGAAGCTCACGATTTTTCTCAGTTTAACCTGATAATCGGCCTCTTCGGTACTAGGACGTAGCTTCATCTCTTTAAGCTGAGTCTGCTTTTGGTTTTTCTTAGCTTCTTTAGCCTTTTGCTTTTGATCATAGAGGAAATGCTTATAATCCATGATCTTACATACTGGCGGCTTAGCTTCAGGAACTAATTCAACCAAATCTAGATTTTCATCACGTGCCGCTTTCATCGCGGTTGCGATATCAACCACACCCATTTGCTCGCCATCTTCTTTAACGAGACGGACTTCTTTGACATTGATATCTTCGTTGATGTTCAAACGGTTGGACTGTTTAATAGGTATTACTCCTCATCTGTTTTTGGGGTCTGTCGGCCTTTTTTACTGACAGCGGTCTGTACTAATGTAATAAATTCAGAAACACTCATCACGCCAAGGTTCTCACCTTCACGAGTTCGGACGTTAACACTGCCCGATTCGACTTCTTTATCCCCTAATACTAGCATATAGGGAATACGTTCTAATGTTTTCTCTCGTATCTTAAATCCAATCTTTTCGTTACGCAAGTCGCTAATAGCGCGCAAACCTGCATTTTTGAGCTCGCTAACCACGTTTTCACATGCATCAGCTTGCTTATCGGTGATATTCATGACCACAACTTGCTGCGGTGCTAGCCATACTGGCATCCAACCAGCATAGTTTTCGATCAAAATACCGATGAAACGCTCGAACGAACCTAAGATTGCACGGTGCAACATAATAGGTACTTCACGATCGTTTTGCTCATTGACGAACTCAGCATCGAGACGCTCAGGCATATTTGGATCAACCTGAATAGTACCGCACTGCCAAATACGTCCTAAAGAATCCTTTAGACTAAACTCAATCTTTGGACCATAGAATGCACCTTCGCCAGGTAAGTAATCCCAGTCTAGCCCTGAGCTGTCAAGCGCATCTGCTAGCGCTTTTTCTGCAAAGTCCCAAGAATCATCACTACCAACACGTTTTTCAGGGCGGGTAGAGAGCTTCATGATAATGTTATCAAAGCCAAAATCTTCATAGACAGCAAGCGTTAGCTTAATAAAATCAGCAACTTCTTGTTGAATCTGTGCCTGCGTACAGAAGATATGGGCATCATCTTGAGTAAAACCACGTACACGCATCAAACCATGCAATGAACCTGATGGCTCATTACGATGACAAGAACCAAATTCAGCCATACGCAGTGGTAAGTCACGATAAGACTTTAAACCTTGATTAAACACTTGCACATGACAAGGGCAGTTCATCGGTTTTACTGCATAATCACGGTTTTCGCTAGAAGTCGTGAACATATTGGTTGCATAGTTGCCCCAATGTCCTGAACGCTCCCACAAGCTGCGATCAACGATTTGAGGTGTCTTAATCTCTTCGTAGCCGTTATCGTATTGTACTTTGCGCATATATTGCTCAAGTACTTGATAAATCGTCCAACCATTAGCATGCCAGAACACCATACCTGGCGCTTGCTCTTGCATATGAAATAGGTTCAGCGCTTTACCGATTTTACGATGGTCACGTTTTTCTGCTTCTTCAATACGCTGGATATAAGCTTTTAGCTGTTTCTTATCAGCCCACGCAGTACCATAGATACGTTGTAACTGCTCATTTTTCGCATCGCCGCGCCAATAAGCACCTGACATTTTGGTCAGTTTAAATACTTTCAAAAAGCGCGTGTTTGGCACATGCGGGCCACGGCACATATCGACGTATTCTTGATGATGATACAAGCCAAAGGCTTCTTCACCTGGCATATCATTGATAAGCTTTAGCTTATAGTCTTCGTTACGTGATTCAAATATCTCAATCGCTTCGGCACGTGGCGTCATTTTTTTGATAACGTCATAATCTTGCTTGATCAGCTCCATCATGCGTTTTTCAATCGCTTCCATATGCTCAGGCGTAAATGGTGTTTCACTAAAGATATCGTAATAAAAACCATCATCAATGACAGGACCAATGACCATTTTCACATCAGGATATAGCTGCTTAACAGCGTGACCTAATAGATGAGCGCATGAGTGACGGATAATATCGACACCGTCGTCGTCTTTTGGCGTTACGATTTCAACGTTGGCATCAGCGACGATAGGATCATGAGCGTCTACGAGATGACCATTTACACGTCCAGCAACCGTCGCTTTAGCGAGTCCTGTCCCAATACTTTGCGCCACTTCCATGACTGTTGTATGACCTTCAAAGTCTTTTACACTACCATCGGGTAAAGTAATCGCTACCATAATCTATTCGCCTATTATTGGGTCCGTTGGCAGTGATGATTGCAACCATCAATCATATAACCGTGAGACCACATCAATTATATCTAATCATCGTGATATGTTGTGAAAGGGACGCATTACCTAAAGACTTATTATGACTATATATGCTAGAGCTGATGCAAGGCTTAAAGCCAGTTAATCAATAGCATTGCAGCAAAACGCATTTCGCTATAGAAGTAACATAACAGCCAAAATATATAAGTAATGCAGCAAAATACCTATTATAGCAAAAACCGTCTCTCAACACTAGATATCAAGGGATTGCGCGACGACTAATATAAGAGCCACATCTTATGACAAAGGTAGTATCAAATACTACACTATATAGGACAATATATTGAAAGCATCATATAACCCTAAATGACTTAGCTCCTATATAGTGCTAATCATATGAATATCAACATTCAAAAATATAATAGATAATTTGTTTAAGGAAGATACTCAAGAATGACAGGATGGATAAGTCCAGTTATAAGGAACAAATAATCTTACCTTTACTAAAAATTGTTAAATTAAGTCGTATTGCACACTAGTACTTAAGAAGATAAAGAACCCTAAGTTCATAACCCATTGAAAAAAAATACAGATTTATTCATCTACTAAAATAAGATTAAAAACATTAATAAAACGGGTTGACACAAAATTTAAACCGTCTATAATACGCACCTCATCAAGACGAGCTGGAAGTAGCTAGTGTGTAATTACACATTAATAACCCAGTTAACTTGTTGAAACAAAT